>JBDRQE010000016.1:0-40000 GCA_043826415.1 Pseudomonadota bacterium | reverse complement strand
CGACGTGTTGATGTAATGATAACTTTCACTAAATATAGCTTGTTTGTCTTTCTGCTTCAATGTGGAAAAGATAAAAAAGTGTCATGCTTAAAACCTTTTTTCAAAATAAGGGGCAAGGACTTCTGGAATAAGCACTGAACCATCTTCCTGCTGATAGTTTTCCATGATGGCCACAAGGGTACGCCCTACTGCCAGCCCAGAACCATTAAGGGTATGAACCAATCGGCTCTTCTTTTGACCGTTGGGACGGTAGCGGATACCGCCGCGGCGGGCCTGGAAATCGAGAAAGTTGGAGCAGGAGGATATCTCTCGATACGTTTCTTGGCCCGGTAACCAAACCTCGATGTCGTAGGTCTGCGTGGCGGAGAAGCCAAGATCGCCGCTGCAGAGTTTGACGACGCGATAATGCAGGTTTAGGAGCTGCAGCACCTCTTCAGCATCAGCCAGCAGTGATTCAAGCTCCTGGGCTGATTCTTCCGGTCTGGTGAATTTGACAAGTTCAACCTTGTCAAATTGATGCTGCCTGATCAGCCCTCGGGTGTCACGGCCATGGGAGCCGGCTTCCGAACGGAAACAAGGGGTGTAGGCGGTGAATTTGACAGGAAGCTTGTTTTCTTCCAGGGTTTCATCACGAAAAATGTTGGTGACCGGCACTTCAGCAGTTGGGATCAGGTAAAGATCCCACCCCTTGATGCGGAAAAGATCCTCTTCAAATTTTGGCAACTGGCCTGTGGCGGTCATGGAGGCAGAATTTACCAGGAAAGGGGGAAGGATTTCTTCATAGCCGTGGCGCTGAGTGTGCAGGTCGAGCATGAAATTAATAAGGGCACGTTCAAGTCTGGAAGCCAGTCCGGTGAGCAGAGCGAATCGTGCACCGGTTATTTTGGCAGCCCGTTCAAAGTCGAGGATTTGCAGGGCCTCACCAACTTCCCAGTGAGGTTTAGGTTGAAAGGAAAATGCGGGTTTTTCCCCCCATTGTTTGATTTCTAGATTGTCACTGTCGTCTTGGCCGACGGGCACTGAATCGTCGCACAGATTGGGGATGGCCATGACAATTTCTTGGAGACGGGTTTGTATCTCTGCCAGTTGGGTGTCAAGTTCCTTGATCCGTTCTGAGTTTTTTCGCATTTCAAGGACCATGGGTTCAGCCTTGGCGATGTCTTTTGGACTCCCCTTTTTTAGAGAGGCAATATCGTTTGATACCGTATTCCGTTTATTCTTCAGTGCTTCGACTTCAGCAAGAAGGGCGAGCCTTTCCTGGTCGATGGTTGAAAAATCAATCAGTTTGTCTAAGCTCAGACCTCGCTTTGCGGTCTTTTCCTTCACAAGTTCCAAGTTCTCTCGGATAAATCGTAATTCAAGCATAATAAATCTAAAGGGAGTTTAAGCTTCTGGTTAGCTGTTGGAATGAGGATGTTAGTCGTTGGTGTATGGTAACTCGACCAAAAAAAAGGCCAGCTACGGAATGAACCCATAACTGGCCTGAAATGTGTAATGGTGGAGCTACGCGGGATCGAACCGCGGACCTCTTGCATGCCATGCAAGCGCTCTCCCAGCTGAGCTACAGCCCCAATTAGTATTTTCATATTTTAAAAACAAAAAACTAAATACCAGTATTTCCAGAACGTGTCAACTCTTTTGCTTTAGCACTTATTTTTTTATTGAGAAATTTTGACGGAATACGTTTCGATTATTTTGATTCGTTGTAAGGGGGCTCCTGTGCAGTTTATGTCATTGAGGAGATGATCATTCATTTTCAGAGTGGCTTGTGAGTGGCCGGGGTATATCTCTTGCTTATAGTAGGGGACTTTGGTAATATTAAATAATTTTTTTGAGAGGAAATGCTGGAGGGAGTGACTCTCTTACCACCATTGGGTAAAGCACAGAATGTTGCTCTCCGGTGAAGGTTTTTTGTCTGGTATGGTGTCGAAACATTCCAAAAGATTGTTGAGATTGTTGTCGTTGTTGAAACTTTGTTTGACGTGTCTGTACGTTTTTGCATAAAGGAATGATTCATGTACTCACCATTTAATTTTTTGTTTGGTTGGCTGTCGAATGATCTGGCGATTGATCTGGGGACAGCAAATACAGTTGTTTATGTAAAGGGCAAAGGGATTATCTTGCGGGAACCGTCTGTGGTGGCCGTGCGGCAGGATGCTCGGGGGAGTAAAGTCCTGGCCGTTGGTCAGGAGGCAAAGCAGATGCTTGGCAGGACACCGGGGAATATTGTGGCCATTCGTCCAATTCGTGATGGAGTAATTGCAGATTTTGAGGTAACTGAAGCCATGCTTCGTTATTTTATTAATAAGGTGCATAATCGCCGGACTCTTGTTCATCCGCGCATTATCATTTCTATTCCTTCCGGTATTACTCAGGTAGAAAAAAGGGCGGTAAGAGAGTCTGCTGAATCTGCAGGGGCTCGTGAGGTCTATTTGATAGAAGAACCGATGGCGGCGGCGATTGGCTCCAACCTTCCCATTACCGAGCCAACTGCCAATATGATTGTTGATATTGGTGGCGGCACCACTGAGGTAGCAGTGATTTCTCTGTCAGGTATTGTTTATGCTAAGTCTGTGCGGGTTGCGGGTGATAAGATGGATGAAGCAATCCTTCAATATATTAAACGGAAGCATAACCTTGCCATCGGCGAGCGGACTGCGGAGCTGATCAAGATGACCATTGGCAACGTTGATCCAGAACTGCCTTATGAAACCATGGAGATTAAAGGACGGGATCTGGTTGAAGGTGTTCCTAAAATAATCGTCATTGGAGCTGACGAGATTCAACTTGCGATCAGTGAGCAGGTGGATGTGATTATTGACGCGGTGAAAGAGGCCCTTGAAGTGACGCCACCTGAGTTATCAGCGGATATCGTTGATCAGGGTATTGTGCTGACTGGTGGAGGAGCTCTGCTGAAAAACCTCGATAAACGAATGCATGAGGAAACAGGTCTGCCCATTATTGTGGCGGATGATCCGCTTTCCTCCGTTGTCCTTGGCTCGGGTAAGGCCCTGGATAACTTGCACATTCTGCGAGAAGTTACAGTGCAATGAAAGTGTGTACAATTCCCTGTGGATATCCCGGAAGTGTGTCTTTTTCTTGCTGAGTGAAAGCTGTTTTAAAGTGCCTCTCGTGTGTGTTCGATATTGAAAAATGTGTCATCAGAAATGTGCCACCAATTGATGGTGAGCGTCATTGAATAAAAACGAGTTTTGAAAAAAACATCCAACGTTAAAAAAACTCAGCCTCGTTTTGTGACGGCGAGATTACTCTTTCTTTGTGGAGTATTGCTGCTTTCTGCCCTTTTTTTGTTTGGCTCTACAGTGGGTGGCCAATATGGGGTGGTTCAACAGATGATAATGCAGGGGCTTGGCCCAGTTCAGGGCGGCGTTTCTCGTGTGCTCAGATCTCTTCAGGTAGTGACTGATGATTATCTGGTTTTGTGGAGTATCAGAGAGGATAATAAGCGTTTGCGGTTGGTGATTGAAGATTATCAGCAGCAACTGGATCAATATCGTGAAGCCTATGCCAGGAATCGTTATCTGGAAAACGAACTAAAATTTAAAAAAGAAGAGAATTTTCCTTCCCTTACGGCGCGTGTAGTGGGCAAAGACCCCTCATTCTGGTTCCAAACCTTGATTGTGGACAGGGGAAAAAGTGACGGGGTGATTGAAGGTATGGTTGCTCGTACCTCTTTGGGTGTGGTCGGACAGGTTATTCAGGTTTCTGACAATTACTCCAAAATTCTTCTCTCTAATGCACCGAGCAGTGCCATCGATGCCATGATTCAAAAAAATCGGGTGCGTGGAATTCTAAAAGGGGCAGCCGATAAAGGGTATGTCCTCTACTATGTTCTCAAAAATGCAGATGTTGCAGTTGGTGATCGTGTTGTCACTGCCGGCATAGGCGGTGTCTTTCCCTCAGGCATTCCGCTGGGTACTGTGTCTGCCTTACGCTCAAAACGGAGAGGAATGTTTCAGGAAATTGAGGTCGCTCCCATTGTTGATTTTGGACAATTAGAGATGGTCTTTATTGATCTTTCCGCAAAGCAGGAAATAGCTCAAGAGATGGGACTCTCGGTTGAGCCTGTTGTCGAGTAGATAGTATGTTGATACTCAGTTTTTTGCTGGTTGGTATAACTCTGGTTCTAACTCAAACGTCGATCTTTCAGTTTTTCCCCCCCTGGTTAGGAAACCCCGATCTTCTCTATATATTGATTGCCTTTCTTGCATATCGTTTTGACTGGTTGCGTGGGCTGCTTCTTGTTATTCTTTTCAGTTGGATAATGGATGTTGTTTCCGGCCTTTATCTGGGGACGTATCCTCTGCTTTATTTCTTTCTTTTCATTTCTCTGAAGATTTTTAAAGAAAATAGTCCAGTTAAAGAGGTTGCCTATCAGATTCCATTGGTTGGTATTGCCTTTATTGTAGAATATTGCTGTCTTTATTTTATCTATTCGTTGGTTCTGCCGGGAATCTTGCCTGAGTGGTCATGGCTGCAAATTTTGCAGCAAACGTTCATTTTGATTGTGGCAACAATTCCTTGTTTCCTCCTGTATAACAGCTTGTTTGAGTATATGCTCAAACGGCATTTCCATTTTGTTCCACCTCGAATTTTGCGCAAGCGATCGGGGAATTACTTTCGAAGATAGGGCTTTTGTGTGGGCTTAAAAAAATGATTAAATGGACCTTTCTGAAAGAACTTGGCGAGATTTCCGAGTACGATCAGGCTGCCTTGGATGCTCTGAGAAAGCGAATACTGGGGGCTGGGCTGGTGATTGTTTTTTTTGCTGCCATGATTCTCCTGCGCCTTTGGTTTCTCCAGATTCATAAAGGAGAGGAGTATAAAAACAGGGCTGAGAATAATCGGGTCCGAATCCGAGAGGTAGCAGCCCCACGCGGGGATATCCTTGACCGGAATGGGAAAGAACTGGTGACGAATCGGCCTTCATTCAATGTTGTGCTTGTTCGTGAAGATTCCAATGATATCGATAGCCTTTTAAAACGATTGTCAGTGGTACTCAAAGAAGATGTCTCCGTTCTCTGGGAAAGAATCAGAGAGGCGGAGAGTAAGCAGAAACATATTCCCATTCGCCTGAAAGAAAATCTGACTTGGGACACCCTGGCCTATCTGGAAACACATAATAATGAATTTCCAGGGATTCGTATTGAGGTCTTTCCCCGTCGGGAATACCATTATGGGGATATGGCCGCTCACATTATTGGTTATCTGGGGGAAATCAGTAAAAAGGAGTTGGAAAAGCCAGATACTGATTTTTACCGGGGTGGAGATCTGGTTGGTAAGATGGGCCTTGAAAAGCTCCGGGAAAAAGAATTACGCGGGGAAAAAGGAAGCGATTCTTCAGAAGTGAATGCCCGTGGTTTTGAACAGCAGATACTGACCCATGTGGAACCTGTTCCGGGGCAAGAGGTGCGTTTAACCCTTGATATTAATCTGCAGCAGGTGGCGGAAGAGACCATGGATGCAGATGAAAGAGCAGGAGCTGTAGTTGCCATGGAGGTGAAAACGGGAAGGCTTCTAGTGCTTGCATCCACACCGCGTTTGCATCTACCGGACTTTGAAGGTGGTATCTCAAGTAAAAACTGGAATGCGCTTCTGGATAATCCCAAACATCCATTGATTAATAAAACATTGCAGGCCATGTATCCACCCGGCTCGACCTACAAGATGGTGACAGCACTGGCAGGCTTGGCTAAAGGGGTTATCAACAAGGATACAACCTTCTTCTGTCCCGGCTATATTTCCTTTGGGAATCGGCGTTATAACTGCTGGAAACATGGTGGGCACGGAACTGTGGATTTGAAGCGTGCTTTAAGTGAGTCCTGTGATGTATATTTCTACCAGGTTGGAATGCGGGTTGGGGTTGATGTTCTTGCGGAATATGCGAATAAGCTTGGACTAGGGTTAAAGACCCTGGTGGAGCTGGAATATGAAAAGAGTGGCCTTATTCCGACAAAAGAGTGGAAGAAAAAAAAATATGGTGTGAAGTGGCAGGACGGAGAGACTTTATCTCTGGCTATAGGGCAGGGGTTTAATCTGCTCACTCCGATTCAGCTCTGTCAGATGACGGCAACGCTTGCCAACGGAGGGAAACGCTATGTGCCGCAACTTATCGAAAGTGTCACCGATGCTGATGGAAATGTTGTGGAGTCTTTTAGCCCAAAACTTGCAGGCGAACTCAAGGAAGATGAAAAAAAATATCTGGACCTGATTCGGGAGGGGATGGTTGAGGTTGTTCAAGGGGCCAGAGGGACAGCTCGGTCGGCACGAGTTGAAGGTGTAAATATTGGCGGTAAGACCGGAACGGCGCAGGTTGTGCGTCTGGAACAGTACAAGCATCTTAAGGAAGAGGATATTCCTTATAAATATCGGGACCATGCCTGGTTTACCTGTTTCGCCCCGGCCGAAGATCCTGAAATAGCTGTCACCGTTCTGGTTGAGCACGGTTTGCATGGGGGGTCGGGGGCGGCACCTGTAGCCAAGGCAGTTATGCAGAAATATTTCGCTGACAGGGTGGCTGTGGAGGCAATCAGAAAGGCCATTCTGCAATGAGTTTGCTTGCTTGCTTCTCTAACTCCTTTGAGCATGTTTGGCGTTGTCAGTTGATTCCGGCCTGTTGTTATGCTGTTAATGATATTGAAATGTAGTCATTACTTTTGAACGATGGCTTATTGGAATGGTGGAAAATGTTTCGTGTGGATAGACGTTTTTTAAGGAGCTTCGACTGGGTTCTCCTGTCTTTGTTAATAGTGGTTTGTGGCATGGCCTTTCTTAACCTGTACAGTGCTTCGTACCCATCACTTGGGGGAATGCCGCCTTACCAGAAGCAGGGGTATCTTTTATTGCTGGGCGTGGCGGGGATCATTTTTTTGATCAGTTTTGATTACAAGGAGCTTCATTTGTGGAATTATCCTGTGTATCTTCTGGTCATATTGCTGCTGGCGCTTGTTATCTTTGTTGGTAATAGTGCCGGTGGGGCTCAACGTTGGATTAATCTTGGTTTTTTTCAGTTGCAACCTTCTGAGCCTGCCAAGCTGATGATGGTAATAACGCTGGCCAGTTATTATTCACGAAAAGAGGTGGCAAACGGTTATTCTATACAGGATCTGATTACGCCCATTATTCTAATGGCTATTCCTTTTCTCTTGATTCTGATTCAGCCGGATCTGGGTACGGCATTGATGTTTGTTATCATCTTTATCTCTATGACGGTTTTTGCTAAACTTCGCTGGTCGACATATCTGATCTTAGGATTTTCGGGTATCGCATTGGCTGTGGTGGGCTGGTTGTACGTACTGAAACCTTACCAGAAACAGAGGGTCGAAACGTTGTTGAATCCAGCGAAGGATTCATTGGGAGAAGGGTATCAGATCCTGCAGTCCAAGATTGCTGTGGGGAGTGGTGGTCTCTTTGGCAAGGGATATATGGAGGGAACCCAAGGGCATCTTCATTTTTTACCGGAGAGGCACACGGATTTTGCATTTTCTGTCTGGTGTGAAGAGTGGGGATTTACCGGGAGTCTCTTTTTTTTAGGGGTCTATTTTTTCCTGTTGTTTTGGGGTTTGCATGTAGCCATGTCAGCAAGAGATCGCTTCGGTTTGTTTCTTGCCTTTGGTGTGGTGGCGCTCATCTTCTGGCAAGCGGTGATTAATTTGCTGATGATTCTCGGATTCCTCCCTGTGGTTGGAATACCTTTGCCATTATTCAGTTATGGCGGTTCATCTCTGTTGACGACTCTGCTTGGATTTGGAATACTGATGAATGTGAGTATGCGGCGTTGTCAGGCAGGCTCTGACCTTGAAGGTTGTAATGATATGTGAGGAACTCAATGGCAGTGAAGGTGAGTGGTAATTATTTTTGTTTTATGGCGATAAAATAATTACGAGGGACTTGCTTATCATCTTTAGAGGAATATAATGAAAGTGAAGGTAAGTTTTTAGTGAGCAAGTTGACTGAAAACTTGCCAGGCAATGTACCTTAGGGTGCATCATTGATAGTGGCGAGGTTGCTATCGTCATTAGAGAATACATGGAGGAACTGTATGGAACTGAAGGTAGAAACCAGGAACGTAGAGTTGCGAAAAGGTTGGCAGGAGCGGATAGAAGAAGAAAAAGAAAAAATTGTACGTCATTATGCGAACTTTGTGTTGCATCTTCGTGTGTCCATTGAGGCAACGAAACACCATAAAGAGGGAGGCTTTGAACTCAAGCTGGTTGCAACGGTACCAAATGATACAGTTGTCGTCTCCAGAAAGGGTGAAAGTATGAACGCTCTGCTGGTGGAAGCCTTTGATGTCCTGTCTCTTCAGTTAAAAGAGATCCAGCGGAAAAAACGGAAAGATCAAAAGGGGCTGGATGCGAGTATTGAGGTTGGTAGCTTTGGGGTGGTGCGTAAAGTGTCACCTTTTGAATCCTATGGATTTATTGTTACCCCTGATGAACGGGAAATTTATTTTCACGAAAATGCCTTGAAAGACATCTCCTTGGATAAATTGGTAGAAGGAGATGAGGTCATGTACGGTGAGACAGTCGGTGATAAAGGGCCTCAGGCCTCATGGGTGCGCGTCGCTAGATAGTATAAAAAGAGATTGAACGAATCAGAGCCCTGCATGGAATAGTTCTGTGCAGGGCTCTTTTTGTTCTGTGCGGGGAATTTCTTCATTCTTCTTGCCACGCAGGACGGGCAGTGGTAGAAGTCAATTTTTATGAATATATTCACGTGTACAGGTAATTTTAAAGTCTTGTTTTTTTTAAAGATGACCCATCGAAGAATGATTTTTATGAGGGAGTTTCTACATGTCTTTACAGCAATCCGATATTGAGGCTGGATATTTTAGTCTGTCTGAGCAGGAGATTTTTGTAAGGATAGCGGAACGGAAAAAAGAATTGGCTTCCCGTCTGCTCATCCTTTGTCATCATTATCAGCAGGAGAGTCTTTTTCAGTTTGCCGACCTTACTGGCGATTCGCTGAAACTTGCCCGTGAGGCTGCAGCAATTCATGATCGGGAATTTATCATTTTTTGTGGTGTCCACTTTATGGCAGAGTCTGCAGATATTCTTGCCCGACCTCACCAGAAGGTGATGTTGCCCCATCTCAATGCTGGCTGTCCAATGGCTGACATGGCAACTGTGGGGGCGGTGAGCATGGCATACCGCGATCTGGTGCAGGCAGGAGTTGTCCCGGACGAACTTTCTGTGGTTCCCGTGACGTATGTGAATTCATCTGCCGCAATTAAAGCCTTTGTGGGAGAGCGGGGAGGCTCCGTGTGTACTTCTTCCAATGCCGAGCGAGTACTCGCCTGGGCATTGACCACAGGGAAGAAGGTTTTTTTCTTTCCTGACGAACATCTGGGACGCAACTCGGCAAGAGCCCTTGGAGTACCGGCTGAAGAGGTTCTTGTCTGGCGTCGCGGCGAGCTTTTGGGTGGAAACAGTGTAGAGCAGTTGCGGCAGGCCAGGGTTCTGCTTTGGGATGGCTATTGTGAGGTCCATATGCGTTTCTTGCCGGATCACGTACGCGCATGGCGTTTGTTTATGCCTGATATCCAGATTATGGTTCATCCTGAGTGTGCAAGTGATGTTGTCCAGATTGCTGATCGGTATGGTTCAACAGAGGCTATTATTACGGCAGTCAATAACTCCCCGGCCGGAAGCAAGTGGGCCATCGGCACCGAGGCCAATCTGGTTGATCGTCTGCAAAAACAACACCTGGATAAGGAAATACATCTTCTTGCTCCGTCGCCTTGCCAGTGTTCAACCATGGCCCGCAATCAACCCATGCATCTGTTATGGCTTCTGGATAATTTGGCTGCAGGCGCTGTGGTGAATCAGATCCGAGTGGCAGCGGATGTGGCTGCTCTGGCCCGTAAAGCCCTTGAGCAGATGCTTTCTATTTGAGTGGTTCCCCCCCCCTTTTTCTTCTGAAGGAGTCCCTTGTGAACAGCGAAGTGTTTCTCATTGATGGGAGTGCCTATATCTACAGGGCCTACCATGCAATTACCCCCTTGGTCACAAGTCAGGGACTGCCTACCCATGCCGTATTTGGCTTCATGAATATCCTGCGCCGTATTCTGCGGGAGAAGAATCCACTCTATCTGGCAGTTGCCTACGACAGTCGTGGACCGGTTTTTCGCCATGAGATGTACGCTGCATATAAGGCGAACAGGGCCACCATGCCGGAAGATCTACAGGTTCAGATTCCCTATATCAAAGAGCTGGTACGGGCCTTGAATATCTGCTCCTTCGAAATACCAGGGGTAGAGGCCGATGATATCATTGCCTCTGCAGCCCGACAACTGAGCCGGCAGGGACATAAGGTGATTGTTGTTTCGGGTGACAAGGACCTGCTGCAACTTGTCGGTGAGCAGATCACTGTCTGGGAGCCCATGCTGGATAGAGTGATGGATAGTCAGGCCGTGCTTGATAAGTATAATGTAGGGCCTGAACGCCTACTGGACTGTTTTGCCTTGATAGGGGACAGCTCTGATAACATCCCGGGCGTTCCTGGTGTAGGTCCAAAGACTGCAGAATCTTTGATCAATCAGTATGGAACACTTGAGGGAATTTATGCCCATTTGGATGGGATGAAAAAGTCCAAGATGAAAGAGCGTCTGGGTGAAAGCCGGGAAGCTGTTTTTTTGTCCAGAGAGCTGATTCGCCTCAAGGAAGATCTTCAGCTTCCTGAAACCCTGGAGGCCTATAAATTCCTTCCTCCTGATACCGAGCAACTGCAGAGTCTCTATAAAACACTTGAATTCACCAGTCTGATGGACGAGAAAAAGACGGGGCAGCCTGTGCCCACTCAGGGCTTCTCTCTCGTTCAGACTGAAGATCAATTACTGATGCTTATACAGGTCTTGTCAGAAGCCAAGCTGCTGGTCATTGATACAGAGACAACCTCGATTTGTGCACGAGCGGCAAAACTTGTTGGCATCTCGATCTGTATCGATCTGGAGAAGGCTTGGTACATTCCCCTGAATCATCTGAACAAGGAAGGGAGACGCGTGTCTGGTCAGCTTGATCTTGCTCTGGTGACCGAGAGCCTGCGGCCCTTTCTGGAGGCGAGTGAACTGCCGAAGCTTGGGCATAATATCAAGTATGATTACTCGGTGATACACCAGAACTGTGGAGTGCGCCTTGGTGGGCTGCTTATGGACACCATGATAGCGGCTTATCTGGTTGAACCTACTCGCCGTTCCTACAAACTTGATGATTTATGTCTGGATATTGAGCTCACGCTCACCCCGTTTACAGCTGTGGTTCAAGGTGATACGCGTGAGGATGCCTTTGCTTTTGTTGAGCTTGGGGCGGCAAGGGATTATAGTTGTGAGGACGTATATGGGGCGCTGAGACTCTGGCAGGAGTTTGAGCCTGTTCTGCAGAATCTGGAATTAGCGGCACTTTTCTTGGATGTGGAGATACCTTTAATTCCAATCCTGGCTGAAATGGAGCTCGCCGGAATCTGTGTCTCCACCCAGGTTCTTGATCAGTTGTCTGTTGAATTTAAGGGAAAGCTAGTGTTGCTTGAACAGGAAATATATCGACTTGCCGGGAGGGAGTTTAATATTCAGTCTCCGAAGCAACTGGGGGAGATCTTGTTTGATGAGCTGCATCTGCCTTCCGGTCGCAAGACCAAGACAGGCTATTCAACAGATATCAAGGTTCTGGAAAAATTGGCTGTCAGCCATGAGTTGCCGGCAAGGGTTATGAATTATAGGAATTTGGCCAAGCTGCAGTCAACCTATGTGGAGAAGTTGCGGGATCTGATTGATCCGCAATCCGGCCGGGTTTATACCTCTTATAATCAGACGGTAACGGCTACGGGCAGACTATCTTCCAGTAATCCCAACCTGCAGAATATCCCTGTGCGTTCGGAAGAGGGAAGTCGTATCCGGGGTGCCTTTGTTCCGGGGGAAGGACTCGTTTTTTTATCGGCGGATTATTCGCAGATAGATCTGCGGGTTCTTGCCCATTACTCACAGGATCCCGTATTGCTGCAGGCCTTTAGAGATGGTGGTGATATCCATGCCCGGACCGCAGCTCAAATTTTTTCCATATCACCGCTGTTGCTTACTCCGGAGATGCGGCGGGTGGCCAAGACCATCAATTTTGGTATTGTCTACGGTATGAGTAGTTTTGGGCTTGCCAGTCAGCTCAATATCAGCAGGAAGGAGGCCCAGACCTTTATTGATCGGTATTTCCAATTATATGGCGGGGTCAGGCGATTCATGACAGATATTGTAGAAAAGGCTAGGGCAGATGGTTTTGTGACCACTCTGCTGCATCGGCGACGGATCTTGCCTGAAATTAACTCAAAAAAGAAGTCAGAACGGGAGTTTGCGGAACGTACTGCCATTAATACTCCTATTCAGGGAACGGCGGCCGATATTATGAAATTGGCCATGATTCAAGTGAGCAAAGTTCTGGCGACGGAACGGCTTGGAGCCCGCCTTCTTCTACAGATTCATGATGAATTGGTTTTTGAATTACCAGTAACTGAGATAGAAGAGACAATAAGGATTGTCAGACCGGCAATGGAAGATGTCCTGGCTCTGGATGTGCCTCTCGTGGTAAATTTTGAAAGAGGAACAAGCCTGGCCAAACCTGTGTGAGTTATTTTTGTCTTTCTTGGGAGCGGGGTAGTGGTTTGTTGAGACAGTATTGAGAGATTCAAGACCTTTCGTTCTTAATCTGTTTCTCGCGGTGGGAACTCGTTTTCTATCTGGGGTATATCTTCTGGTGGGTCGTTTTCAGGATTTTTTTTTCGCTCTTTTTTTTCGTTCTGTTTCTTAAGTCGATTTACTTCCTTGGACCTCTTTTCGGACTGATAGTTTGTACGTTTAGCCAAAACAATCTCCTGTGTAATATCCAGTGAATCTTTTTAATATGCATAGATATCAGAAAAAAAGCCCCGCACGTATGCGGGGCTTTTTTTATCTAAGCGATCTTACAGCTTGACAACATTCTCAGCTGCTGGGCCTTTGGCTCCATCAACAACGTCAAATTTGACGCGTGCACCCTCGTCAAGGGACTTGAAACCGTCGCCCTGAATTGCAGAGTGATGAACGAAAACGTCTTTTCCGCCATCCTGCTCAATAAAACCAAAACCTTTAGAATCGTTAAACCATTTTACTGTACCTTCTGCCATTTTTACTACTCCTTTATATTTTGTTCCATTTGGAAACTTATTTTAGGGTGCCTTGGTATCAAAAAAATGATATCCCTCAAGGGACCTTTTAGTTGCCGGTTCTTACAGTTTAACGACGTTCTCAGCTGCTGGGCCTTTGGCTCCATCAACAACGTCAAATTTGACACGTGCACCCTCGTCAAGAGACTTGAAACCGTCGCCCTGAATTGCAGAGTGATGAACGAAAACATCTTTTCCGCCATCCTGCTCAATAAAACCAAAACCTTTAGAATCGTTAAACCATTTTACTGTACCTTCTGCCATTTTTACTACTCCTTTGTACTTGCTTCCATCTGGAAACCTTTTTTTAATAACACCAAACTATTGATATAGAGTCTGGCGTGCTTACCTCAAGTAATTCTTGGGTGCTTTTTATGGGGCCATTACAAAATACTCACTGAAGTCATATCCATTTCGTTATGGCTCCTTATGCCGCATACCGTGCATCAATGGCACGGTAACTTTGCAAGACGGCTTATCGTTTTGAAAATGTTGAGGTGCCGAAAACCCTCTTCTGCTTAGGGGCACCAGTTGTTGCGTTTATTCTCTTCTTCTGCCACGATCTTGCTGCACCGTCTTTGGACGCGGGGTTCCGGTCCTGGGCGTCAAGTTTGAAGTCGGACACGGATTCCCGAAGAATTCTTTTGCCAAGATACTGTTCAATCATCTTGATGATTTTGTCGTCATCGGCAGTTATAAAGGTGAATGCCTCGCCGGTACAGGCTGCCCGACCAGTACGGCCAGTGCGATGGGTGTAGGCCTCAGCGGTATCGGGAACGTCGTAATTGATGACATGAGAAATTCCAGAGACATCAATGCCTCGGGCTGCGATATCGGTTGCTACCAGGATATTGTAGGTGCCATTTTTGAAGCCATCCAAGGCCTGTTGTCTCTTGCTCTGTGACAAATTTCCCTGCAGTGAGGTTGCACGGTAACCGGAGTTCTCCAGTTGCTGGGCGACATTTTTGGCCTTGTATTTTGTCTTGGTGAAGACCAGAGTGGTCGTCATCCCTTTTTTTTCCAGGATGTTCTTCAGCAGATCCGTCTTGCGTTTTTGTTCAACTGGAATCAACGCGTGACTGATGGATGCTGCTGCTTTGGTATGATTGATCTGTACAGTGGCTGGATTGGTAAGAATATCCTCGGCAAGGTGACGTATCTCTTGGGGCATGGTTGCTGAAAAGACAAGTGATTGTCGCTTTTTCGGAACAGATTTCAATATCCGGCGAATGTCCGGTAGAAAGCCTTTGTCAAACATATGATCGGCTTCGTCAAGGATTAATATCTCAACACTGGCCAGATTGATTGCCCGGTCATTCATGTGATCAAGCAGTCGTCCGGGGCAGGCAACTATAATTTCCACACCAGCACGAATTTTTTTTACCTGTGTGACTTTGCTGACACCACCATAAATTACGGCGCTGCGCAGGTTGGTCAGATGGGCCATTCTCTCAATATAACTATGAATCTGTTCAGCGAGTTCCCGGGTAGGAGCGACGATCAGGGCCCTGATACTTTTTCTGGGACCAACGAGAAGGCGTTGTAAGGTAGGCAATACAAAGGCTGCCGTTTTTCCGGTTCCGGTTTGAGCCAGGCCAAGAAGGTCACGACCTTCGAGAACAGGAGGTATTGCTTGCTGTTGAATGGGTGTTGGTACGGTGTAGCCGCATTCCTGAATGGCGGCATTGATGTGAGGGTGAAAATTGAAAACTGTAAAACTCATTAAAACTCCTTTTGATTTACTACTGCTCTTGGTGCTTATTATGTTCCAGTATTAATATACCTGAAAGTAAATAAAGCATGTATGTCTTTTCTTGTTCAGAAAAGTATGTTCCGGTCTTGGGGAATGAAAGATGTCCAAAAGGGACAGGAGCACTCAATTCTGACCAGTGTATCTTATATGTTATCAAGGGGGTTGTGTTGTTGATCGAATATTGACCAATGCATAGCCGTATTCTCCTGCGGCCTTGTCTTGATTTCTATTCTATTTTTGTGTTGTTGCAAATGAGGAGGAATAATTGCACTCTTTACCGTTTAGAGTTTCGGTGATGCCGAAGAAAACATGTAGATAAAAAAAGATCAACAATGTTTCTATTAAGTAATCAGCAAAAAACTTTAACGACATTAAGCGATGTGAAAAACACAGCGGAGATGTAACGAGAAAAGAATATGCCTAGACTTATTTGAATATTTTATAAAACATACACTGCTTTTTCTTATATAGCTACAAAATAATGCGATTTTTTATGGAAGAGAGTAAACTGTTTTGCTGTACTGTTTTTGCTCATAGATTTTCTTATTGTAAGATAAGCAGTTTAGGCCTGTTTCTTTCAGGATAAATGAAAAATATAATAGAGTTGTAAGTGTTGAGGTGTAATGGAATGAGAACGAGCTCGAATCATGATCTTTATGATCGAAGGTTGCGGCAATTTGTGCAGGAGGTAACGCTTTATCCTGTGAGTTGTGAGAAATTGGCTGCCGGAAGAACCGATAAGGAGTGGTTGGATGGGGTTTTGGCGGGTGGTGCTAGAATTGTGCAGCTCAGGGATAAGGAGAGCACAGATTCTGAACTTTTAGCCAAAGCCCGTTATTTTCGCGAAAAAACAAGAGAGGCTGGGGCGCTATTTCTCTTGAACGATCGATTGGATATTGCGCTTCTTGCTGACGCGGATGGGATGCATGTGGGGCAGGACGATCTGCCTCCAGCTGAGATTAGAAATTTGGCACCTGATTTTTTGATCGGTCTCTCCTGTAATACTCCTGAACAGGTAAAAAAATTGGGGGACGTTGTCGCAAAGGGCGCTTGCCCTGTTAGCTATTTTAATATAGGCCCGATCTATTCCACAACAACGAAACAAGGACTGCGGGAATTTATCGGACCTCAGGCTGTGGGGCAATTTACGAAAGTATGTTCCCTGCCTTTTACGGTGATGGGTGGAATTAAATCAAATCATATTAGAGAATTGTGCGCAGCTGGTGTCAAGCGGATAGCTGTGGTGACTGCTATTAGTCAGGCATCGGATATTGTTGCTGAGACAGCATATTGGATCAAAAAAATAGGAGAATCTTCACGGGATATAAGGTGAAAAATGATGACATTATCCAAAAAAATTGAGACCTTTGTCAAGGAAGTGGAACTTTTCATCCAGTACGGGGTGCAGGAAAGTGAACGGCAGGATGCCCTGGAATTTCTGCAACGATATAAAAAAGATTTTCTTGCCTTGCAGCTGATGAGGACTTTTTATTCCTCTCTTCCCGAGGTCCATGAAGAAGCCATTGCCAGGATTAGTCTTCTCGAGAAAAAAGATGATATTTTCCTGTTGGGACTCAATACCGCCAGGCATAGTTATCTGTATCTTGCTACGGAGCAGAAGGCGCTTTTCCTTGGTGAGTACGGATATGAGATTGCTGAATCAGAAGCTCTTGCTTTGTTCGGTTACCCTGATACGGAGGAATTTTTTGAGAAATATCCTGATCTCATAAGTTGTGAAGAGTATGTCCCTGTGGGCCTGACTGGTGCTATGTACTGCCCTGTCTGCTCGGCAAAAGTGGGAGAATGTCATCTTCTGGGCTGTCCAGTGGAGGTCTGTCCTTGGTGCGATGGGCAGTTCAGTCGTTGCGGCTGCCGATTTGAAAAATTAGGGGTTGAGGAGCTGGAAGATGACGAAGAGTTGGAAAGATTGGAGAGGATTCTCAAGGAGAAGGGACGTGTCCCCTATACCAGTGAGCAATGTCCATCCTATTCGTCAGGTCCAGACGAATAGGATGGAACACTTGCTGATAGGGAAGTGATTTGTTTCACCTCTTCCCGTCGATACTTTTCAGATATTGGAAAATGTCTGAGTTTGAAGAGAGGACAAGGGAGGTCTTGTCTCCGATTATCTCCTGGTAACTTTCCAGCGTTTTGGTAAACGAATAAAACTCGGGATCCTGGTTGTAGGCCTTTCCAAATATCTTGGTTGCCTCGGCATCGGCCTTGCCTCGTATGCCGATGGAGTCACGTTGGGCCGTGGAGGTAATCACCTTTAACTCACGATCAACCGTGCCGAGAATCACGGCCTTTTTCCCTTCGCCGGTGGAGCGTTTTTCCGCCGCAATACGTTTTCTCTCCGAGATCATGCGGTCGTACACCTTGACGCGTACAGACTCGATGTAGTTGACCCGCTTAAACATGACATCAATGAGCTCGATACCGTATTGCGGGGTGGCCTTGGCGGCTGTTTCAATGATATAGTTAGTGATTACGTCACGGCCGCGTTTGGGTGCGGCCCCGGGGTCTTTATCGATGGAGGTCATGGTCTCGGCAGTCCAGTCAGAGCTGCGAATAATTTCAATAAGATTATTCTTGTTCACCATATCCCGAACCGTACCGTCAATGATATCGTCGAGCATGGATTGGGCTCGAGCTTCCGTCTTGACCGCTTGCATATATTTTAGAGCATCTGTGATGCGCCAGCGGGCAGTGACGTCGAGATAAACATAGGTTTTATCCCCTGTCGGGATCTGGTTTGCGTCGCCATCCCAGATTTGAATTTTTTTGTCAAACAGATTGACATGCTGGATAAAAGGGACTTTCAGATGCAGTCCTGCCGTAGTCTTCGGGGCGCCGACCGGGGCGCCGAACTGGGTAATTACCGCCTGCGTTCCTTCTACCAGGATAAAGAAACCATCATAGATGACCACAATACCCAGAAGGACGAGACCTGCCAGGAAAAATTGAGCTATTTGTTTCATGTTAATTTCCTTGTTGTATTGATTTGGGGCTTGTCATCCCTTGAGTGGCGGAGAGATTGAGCAGGGGTAAGGGTGACTTCTGATCTTCGTCAATAACATAAACAGATGCTACTTCAGGCATGATTGCCTGCATGGCTTCCAGGTACATTCGTCTGCGAGTAACTTCAGGGGCGTTTTTGTACTCCTTGAGAATATCCAGAAAACGTCCGGTTTCGCCTTCAGCCTCATTTATTCTAGCTGAGGCGTAACCATGGGCTACTTCAATCATTTTTTTTGCATCGCCGCGTGCCTTGGGAATAATCTTGTTGTAGGTTTCTTCTGCTTCATTGACTAACCGTTTCATGTCCTGGTCTGCCTCGTTGACTTCGTTGAATGCAGGCTTGACAGGCTCAGGAGGGTTGATGTCCTGAAATTGGACCGTGCCGATGGCGATTCCTGCTTCCAGCTTATCCAGTTGTGCCTGTAGTTCTTTTTTTGCATCTGCAGCCAGGAGGTCCCGATTGCCGAGGACATAGTCAAAATCCATATTGCCGACCACTCTTCTGGTGATGCTCTCTGATATGTCGCGCACCGCCTGACGAACATCTTTAACTTTAAAAAGAAAGTTGAAGGGGTCGCTGACCCGATATTGAACGATCCAGGCGACATTGATCACATTGGTGTCAGCAGTGAGCATCAGTGATTCCATTTCAAAGCCACTTCGCTCAAAGGTGCTTTGTTGTCCAGGAGTACGACTGCGAAAACCAAACTCTTCTTTGCGGATTTCTTGCACGTCCACCTTGTATAGGGTGTCGATCATGGGGACCTTGAAATGGAGTCCGGATTCGGTGGTGCGGGAGTACTGTCCGAGACGAAGGACAACCCCTACTTCACTGGGAGAGATCTTGTAAAAAGAAGCATAGATGGCCTGAAGGATAAGGATGGCAAAGATGAAGGTCAGGAGTTTGCCGATTCCGGCTGCGGGGTTACCGGGCCGAGCAGGATCACCCTGTCCTGAGCTGCTCATCTTTGGTTTGTTTGCATCCGAGAAGTAGTCTTGTAGCTTTTTAATGAAGAGGGCCACCCATTCTTCAGGGGTTTGGGGATTTTTTTTCTGACCCCATGGAGGCTGTTGATCCTGGTTGGACATAAAGTTGTTCTCCTGTTTTGGCTGTAGAATGGGAGTGATGGCTATTGTGTTATATTGTGGAAAAATGTTTGTAAAGACTCAGTCTTTGCTGAAGGGTTGCAAATCATAATGATACATCTTTGAAGAAACCGTTAGTTAAAAATCACCGAATAAGTGAGATCCTTAAATAAGGTAACGAGTTGTGACGAAATGATCAGATCTCTTAAGATACAAGGATAATTCATATTGTCAAGGAAACTTGGTCGTCTGCCTATGGGCGGAGGGCCAGCATCCAGCTGCTAAGCAGCAGGGATAGAAAGAGGAAGAAGAATATACATTGCACCGCAAGAGAGTGGCGCATGCTGTGGAGCGGTTCGCTTCCCAGCATGTGTCCAGAAATCAGCCCGGAGAGCAGTCCGAAAAGATGAGCGCCAAGGTCAGTGTGCTCACCGGAACTACCAAGTAAGGCCAGCAGCGCGGTCCCTGCCATGATGGGGATGAAAAAATGATATCCAGTGACTTTTTTCCTGGCGCGGTGTGTGAGAACGGCCAGCATGCCAATGACAGCAAATACGGCCGTTGAAAAACCGACAAAGGTGTGATCTGGGCCATGTAGAAGGACGTTGATCAGGTTGCCGCAACCGGCTGTGAAAAGTACAGAGAAGAGTCCAAGTCCAGTACCGGTAATGCGGCAGAAAAAATGAATGAGCCACCCTCCGATGAAGCAATTGCTCAGGAGATGGGCGGTATTGGCATGCAAGGTAAGGGCAGTTACCAGGCGCCACCATTCTCTCTCCTGAAGTATGCGTTGACCGTTTCCTTCACCTTGTATAAACCAGCGGGAGTGGTCTTCCCAGACGCCGGTTATGGAAAAGAAGAGAATCAGGGTCCCGATCAGGAGGAGGGTCGGGGGTTGCAGTAGAGGAGTGAAGTCATTGTCTGGATGAGGTGGAGGGGGCGGCCAGTCTTTATTTTCTGAGAAGTAGCTTTCCAGTTCATAGATTGCTCTCAGCTCATGGTCAGTGTTTACCCAGAGTTGCCAGCTGTTGTCTGTACAGTGAATATGGTGGGGGATCTGGACTGCTGAAAGTACCAGGGACCAGCTGGCTGCGGTTTCTTCCCGCTTGCTTGTAAGGATATGGCGATCTGGTGTCATTTCAGTCTGGAAGGCCGTATCTGTTTCGAGAGAATAAAGGTGTTCATAAAAAATGGTGGGATAAACACTGTTTTTGTAGCCTGCACTGTAGCCATTGAATACTGTTTTGGCAAATAGTGGGTTTCGGTTGGGGGCGTTTTGTCGGAGGAGGGGGAGCTCAAAGGGAGAGAACCGTGGGCTGTTATCAGGATTGCGGGAAAGAGCGTTTCATGCTATACGGCAGTGGGTGTGTCTGCGGAATGTTTTTTTGTCGATTGAGTGAGTGAGGAGAGGGATAGCAATAAAAAAAGGGTTACAACCTTTCAAGATCGTAACCCTTTAATCAATTTGGTACCGTAGAGAAGACTCGAACTTCCACGAGGAAACCCTCACTAGGACCTGAACCTAGCGCGTCTGCCATTCCGCCACTACGGCACAACGATGTGCAATATGCTTGTCTGGACGATTTTTGTCAAGACTTTCTTGCTGGCAGTCTAAAAAAAAGAAGGAAGTAGGATGTAATGGAAATTTTCAGAGAACTTGAGGCTATCGAAAGCACCTATCCCTATGCCTGTGTCACCATCGGCAACTTTGACGGGGTACATCTCGGTCATCAAATGTTGTTTGCTGAAGTGGTGCAAAGAGCTTACCGCCACCATGGGACCAGTGTTGCCATTACCTTTGACCCTCACCCTTTACAGGTTCTTCGGCCCGAGGGGATCAAACTTATTTCTACCTGTGCCCAAAAAATAGAATTGATTGGTCATGCCGGAATTGACGTCCTGGTGATTGTACCGTTTACTTTGCAGTTTGCTGCCACGTCGGCCGTTCATTTTGTTGATGACATCCTTACAAGGCGTATAGGAGTCAAAGAACTGGTGGTCGGGTATGATTATGCCTTTGGTAAAGGGCGGACTGGTGATATCAATTTTTTGCAGAAGCAGGGCCGGGAAAAAGGGTTTCCCGTGACTGTGGTTGATGCTCACTATGAAAACGGAATGCTGGTCAGTTCAACAAAGGTTCGGGAGTTGATAGCGGAAGGGCGTATGGCTGACGCGAGAAAGCTGCTCGGGCGCTATTACCAGATACGGGGAGAGGTTCAGGTCGGTAAACAGCGGGGCGGTAAAGAAATCGGGTTTCCTACGGCCAATCTGCATCTGGAGCCGGAAGACCTGATTCCTAAGATTGGTGTCTATGTGAGCCAGGTGATCTGTGACGGAAAATGTTACGGGGGGGTATTGAATATTGGTTATAATCCTACCTTTGGCGAGGAAAAGCTGGTTGCCGAGACCCATATTTTTGATTTTAATCAAGATATATATGGAAAACCTATCAAGGTAAATCTGCTGCAATTCCTGCGTGGAGAACAGAAATTTTCAGGAGTTCAGGAGCTTGCAGCTCAGATAGCTCGTGATGTGGTTCAGGCAAAACAGGTGCTGGCGGTACAGCAGAATGAACTAATTTTTTCCTGTGAAGAAAAATTTAATAGTTAAAGGGAAAACCTGGAAATTTTGTTGCTCAAGAAAAAAATGTTGCCTTGAGACTACCTTGATGACTTGCGCATTTTTGGCAGCCTCGGGCTTCTCCTTGTCTCGTTCACAGCTCATGCGGAATGGGTTGGAATGATTGATTTGTGTCTGTGATTTTTGCATATGCTAAAAGGGATTCTTTGGTAACCGATAGAATCCCTTTCTCTATTTGTAATACTCCCTGAGTGGATTTTCTTCTTGCAAGTGTGTTGAAGGTGTCTATAGTGTAAGCGATTTTATGACTTGGTGAAAAACTTTAGTAGCACATTTTTTCCAGGAAATCATCTGTCCAATTTGTTGCAGTGAGTTGAAGGTAACCATAAATTAGAGATGGGGTTGTCATACAGGTATCTGATAAACGGATGTTTGTGGATGAGATCGACCTGTCTGATGCAAGTATAGAGGTGCGTTATGTCCGAATCAAAAGAGTTGCAGGAAAATTTACCAAAGATCATTGAGGAATTTGAGAAGAAATGTCAGCAGAATCCTAATAATGTGATGGCTCATCATCATCTTGGACTGGTTTATCTGAAAGCCGGTCGTGTGGATGATGCCATCAAAATGCTTGAAAGGGCTATTGCCATTGATCCTATGAGTGGTGAGAGTATGATTAACCTTGGGGCCATTTATTTTGGCAAGGGTGATCTGGCCAAAGCCCAGGAATTGAATGAAGAGGCGATAAGGGTCATGCCTGAGACTGCTCAGGCCCACGCCAATATGGGGTTAATCTGGCAGCAGCGTAATGAACTTGATAAGGCAATAGCGGCGTATGATAAGGCTATTCAGTATAATCCAAAGCTGGCGACAGTATGGATGAATCTGACCTCGGTACTGACCATGAAAGGTGAGGATGAACGGGCTCTCAAGGCGGCGCGTAAGGGCGTGGCGCTTGACCCTGATTCCCCTCTGGGCCAAAATAATCTGGCAGTAGCCCTTTTCTTCAGCGGAGAGTTCGCGCTGGCTAAAGAACATTTGGAAAAGGCCAGCGAACTTGGTTATTCTGTGGATCCTAATTTTGCGAATCGGTTGAATCAAGAGTTGGCATAATGGCTTCCCTGCAAGATAACGCATGATCAGTAATGAATTGATATGAGCAAACAACGATTAACAACACCACCGTGGTGCCCATTCTGTGGCCAGAAAGTAGGAAGGGCAACGGATGGCATAGAACGGAAAATGCATGAGTTCAAGGTGGGACGTTGTGAGTGTGGTGCGGTTTACAGTTGTGATCCCACTGGCCACAATATCGGGTCGGCCATTGTGGAAACTCTGGTTCTGGCCTGTGATAACAACTGGGATTTTGCTTGGGATCTGTTGCCTGAGGATGATTATCTGACCGGCCGGGTGGAAGATTATGATGAGTTGACCCACCAGGTTGTCAATACGAAGAATATTGATGGCCGACCCGTGCGGGGGGTTCTCTATTTTGTACGTCTGCATACGGCTATCTCTGAGATATCCAAACGCGTCAAAGAGAAAAAAGCAGCCCAGGCCCAACAGTTGGTTGGTGATCCGGAACAGGAGCCCATGGCTATGGAGCCTGTTCTGGATCCTAAGCGAAACAAGGTCAAGGCCACTAAACTGGATGTGAAGCGGTATACAGATCTTGGTGATATTGATACCCTTGTCCGCCTCTGCTTTGATGACAAGAAGACTCTGCGTCTGTTACAACGATTGTTGTATCAGCCGGATGAACAACAGCGATGGCGGATTGCCTGGATTATCGGCCAGGTTTGTTCTCGGGTGGCCACCAGGGAACCCGGCCAGGTTTCAGAGCTCATTCATCGACTTTTTGAGGCCTGCTCCGATTCCGCTGCCACACCCTGGGGGATGGTAGAGTCCTTGGGAGAAATCATTTCTGGGCGGACCGATATCTTTGGCGCCTTTACCCGTCATCTACTGAATTATATGGGGGATAGCTCCACACAGATCCAAGTTGTCTGGGCGCTGAGTAAAATTGCCAGGGTGCGGCCGGATCTGATCCGTGAGACCCCTTTTTTCAATCTGTTTCATTTTATGAGTCATCCCGATCCTGCCATGCGTGGTCAGATCGCTCGTCTGTTGGGTCGTATCAAGGCCACAGAGGCAGCGCTGCAATTGATGGCGCTTACTGAGGATATGGCGGAATTGTCAATCTGGGAAGATGCAAAATGTATTAACTATACTGTTTCAGCCTTGGCCCGGGAGGCCTTGGCCAGGATTCATGAAGGAGATGTTCAGCAATGACCAAGACCACTTTGCAACCTATTCAAAATATCGCCCCTGTCGATCAGAAGAAAAAATCCTCTGATCCTGCTCAGGCACAATATGATGAAGGAAAGGAATGTTTAGAGAAGAACGAACTGTCCCAGGCTGCCCTTGCTTTTCATAATGCCCTCCTCGCCTTTGAGGAAAAGGGCGATGAGAACGGGATCGCCAATGCCTCGAATCAACTGGCGAATATCTGTCTGCAACGTGCAGAATATGAGAAAGCGTTAACCCATTATCAGCGGGCTTGGGACATCTGTGAAAAAAATGATGATCCCATGAGTCTTATGGCTCTTTCCAAACAGCTCGTTCAGGTACATAAGGGCTTAAAACAGTATCCTCAGGCCGTTAAACTCTGTTTTGATCTGTTGGAATCATATAATCGGAACAATAATCCCAAAGGGGCAGTGGAGACCTTGGAGCTGATGGCTGACATCCATATTGAAGCCGGTGATAAAGCTACTGCTGCCGATGGGTACCGGACGATCGCCTCTATCCATGCCAGATATAAACACAATAATATTGCCGAGCGTTTTCTCCAGAAGGCACAGGCGCTGGAAGAAGCAGTCTGAAGCAGGCCAGATGCGGTTGCGAAATAACCATTATGTATCGGCCTGTCTCACCCATATGGCGCTTATGCTATTTTAAGCTATAACTTTTTTTGAATAACGGCTCAGGGGTAGGTCATGTTTACAGGCATTGTCGCGGGGACTGGTATATTGCGCGGGAGACGAACCACTGGCGGTGGCTTGGCCTTTGATCTTGAGGCCGGTTTCGATCTTGCTGACCCGCAGGAAGGGGAGTCTATTGCTATCAGTGGTGTCTGTCTGACAGCCTATGGCATACAGGGCCGGCGTTTTACCGTGGATGTGTCCCCAGAGTCCTTGACGCGCACCACGCTCGGAGAACTTGGTGTTGGTGATCCGGTCAACATGGAACGCGCCCTGCGCCTGTCCGACAGGTTGGGAGGGCATATTGTCTCAGGTCATGTTGATTGTGTAGCCACAGTGCGAGAGCGACGGACCACCGGGGCCTTTACTCTTTTTTCTTTTTCCTTGCCTGAGCAATGGAATCGCTATGTGATTGAAAAAGGATCGGTCACTATTGATGGGGTTAGTTTGACGGTGAACAGCTGTAGTGCGGGACGATTTGAGGTCTCCATTATTCCGCATACCTTGCAGGTGAGCACTCTTCGTTCCTTGAAGATCGGTAGCCGGGTGAATATTGAGGTGGATATTATCGGTAAATATGTGGAAAATCTCCTAACCATTCAGCCCTCTCCTGCTTCCAGACCGGAACAGGGCACAATCAATCCTGCCTTCCTGGCAGAGCATGGATTTTTTTGATGCTCTTTTGGAGCTAGGCGGCTGTAATATAAAAATGAACCATACCTGAGGAAGCAAAACGGCAGCAGGAACCGTAACGAAATGATCGTAAAAAGATAAGTGAGGCAAGTTTTTTAGTAACGGCTCCCCAATGCGCCTTCTTGAATGAAGGGGTTGAGGGATAGTTTATTTTAACGCAAGGTACTTGATCATGGCAGTAAGTCCAATTGAGGAAGTAATACAGGATATCAAGGCCGGGAAGATGATCATCCTGGTTGACGATGAAGATCGGGAAAATGAGGGAGACCTCTGTATGGCTGCTGAGGCTGTGACACCAGAAGCCATTAATTTTATGGCCAGGTATGGTCGAGGGTTGATCTGTCTGACGCTGAGTCCGGACCTCGTGGACAAGCTGCAATTGCCGATGATGGTTAGTGAAAACACGTGTCCCTTCGGCACCGGATTTACTATCAGTATTGAGGCCCGCACCGGGGTGTCCACCGGTATCTCGGCAGCGGACCGAGCCCGTACCATCCAGGTTGCGGTTGCGCCTGATGCCAAGCCTTATGATCTCGTGAATCCCGGTCATGTTTTTCCGTTGCGGGCCCGGGCGGGCGGGGTGCTGGTTCGTCTTGGCCAGACAGAAGGGTCGGTCGATCTTGCCCGTCTTGCGGGTTGCAGCACGGCCGGGGTTATCTGTGAGATCATGAATGATGATGGGACCATGTCCCGGATGCCTGATCTGGAGAAGTTTGCGGCAGAGCATGATCTGAAGATTGCCACCATTGCTGATCTGGTTGCCTATCGTCTGCGTGAGGATGTTCTGGTGCATCGTGCGGTTGAGACCCGGGTACCCACGGAACATGCCGGAGAGTTCCGGGCTGTGGTATATACCAATGATGTTGATAGCCTGGAACATATTGCCCTGGTGAAAGGGCAGATTGATCCAGAGAAAAAGGTCTTGGTTCGCGTTCATTCTGAATGTCTTACCGGAGATGTTTTTGGTTCAGCCCGTTGCGACTGCGGGTCACAGTTACATGCGGCAATGCGGATGATTGATCAGGAAGGCACTGGAGTTCTGCTTTATATGCGGCAGGAAGGTCGGGGGATTGGTCTTGTTAATAAATTGAAGGCTTACAATCTCCAGGATGAAGAGGGGATGGATACAGTTGAGGCCAATATTCATTTAGGTTTTAAGGCCGATCTCCGTGATTATGGTATCGGGGCTCAGATTCTCCGTGATATCGGTGTCAGAAAAATGAGCCTGCTGACAAATAATCCAAAGAAGATCATCGGCCTTGAGGGCTATGGCATTGAGGTGGTGGAGCGTTTCCCCATTGAGATGGAGGCCAGTGAGGAGAATAGGAGCTACCTGCAGTGCAAGCGGGATCGGATGGGGCATCTGATGGAAGTAGAGGATGAATAAAATGGGTAAAATAAAGGCCTCTCTCTTTTGAGAGGCCACTCTATATATACGAAATAAAGGTGGTAATGCTATGGCAAACATGATTGAAGGAAACCTGAAGGCGGATGGTAAAAAATTCGCAATTATCGTCGCCCGGTTTAATTCTTTTATCTCGGAGAAGTTATTGGAAGGAGCTCTCGATACTTTGGTGCGTTCCGGAGCTTTGGAGGAAGATATTGATGTCGCCCGGGTTCCCGGTGCCTTTGAGATTCCCCTTATCGCCAAGAAAATGGCCTCATCTCAGAAGTATGATGCGGTGATCTGTCTTGGTGTGGTCATTCGCGGTGCTACTCCCCATTTTGATGTAGTGGTCAATGAGGTTTCCAAGGGCTCAGCCCAGGTGGGTCTGGAAACAGGGGTGCCCGTCCTTTTTGGAGTATTGACCACGGAAACAATTGAACAAGCCATTGAACGGTCCGGCACCAAGGCGGGAAATAAAGGTGCAGAGGTTGCCGTGGCCGCTATTGAAATGGCAAACCTGATAGTGAACCTTCAGTAACTGCTCATCTATGGCAGGCAGGTTGTATCGATCGCCACAAAATACTTTTAAAATATTAGCAACTCATCGTTATTAACGGTTGCTCAACTGTTTTATGGTTGAATAATTCACCATCTAAAACATGACGTTAATAATATTGATTCACTCTTTTGCGCATCATCGTTTTATTTTATGGGAATACGTCGAAAATCACGTGAGACTGCTATGCAGTTTCTTTTTCAGGAGGAGTTTTTTCCTGACGGTGTTCAGTTGCAAGACGATTTTGATGCGCGTTTTGAACGCTTTTGTGCCCTCTATTCGGTACAGAAGCTGGCGCTCCCCTACACACTTGAGTTGCTGCGGGGGACTATGCAGCATCTTGATCGTATTGATACCTTGATAAGGAAAAGTGCGAGTAACTGGCGTATGGAAAGGATTGCTCTGACTGATAGAAACCTTTTACGTATCGCAGTTTATGAGATGCTGTTCAGTGAAGATGCTCCGGACCAGGTGGTCATCAATGAAGCGGTGGAGATCGCTAAGCGCTATGGAACGGAAGATTCGCCGCCCTTTATTAATGGTATTCTTGATGCGGTGCGTGTTGTAATCCGCAGCAGTGGTGCCACCCAGGGAGCACGTAAGGCCGATCAAGGCACTGATGGCAAAAAATCGGTGAACGAAAGAGACGAGGCAACGCAGGATGACGCTGAGTCGTCTCTAAAAAACTGACCTCCCCCTCTATGAATCAAACACCAATCATGACAAGGCCTGGGTTGAAACAGGAAGCGGTTGCTGTTTGTGGAATTTTTCTTTCTTGTTTTCTTCTTATCAGTCTGTTGTCCACATCTTTCTCCACCAGCGCAAACTGGGGTGGTGAATTAGGCCGGGTACTGGCCAGGTTTCTCGTGGGATTTATAGGTGTGGGCGCCTATCTTCTGGATGCACTTCTTCTTTTCTGTTCTTTTCTTTTTTTTGGTCCCAGCATGACCTTTAATCGTTTGCCGCAGATCACGGCGGGTTTGACCGGTGCGGTTATTGCTGCCTGCGGTTTATTTTCTTCACTGTCATTGCAGGGTCTTGTGAGTGTGGAGGCAGGCGGTTTTCTTGGAAAGACTGTCTTGGATCTGTTGCGCTCGGTGATAGGTGGCCCTGGTGCCGTGCTTTTTTTAGTGTTGGTTTTTGTTATTTCCATCATGCTCTCTACCCGCCTTTCCCCTTATACCATTGGCTCTTTTTTTTGGTCCGCGTTCAAAAATATGAAAGGGAATCGGGAGATTCGCCAGGAGGAAAGGCGACAAGGGAGTGTTGCTGAGCAGGTCAGGGAAAAAAAGTCCGTAAAGAGGGGAGAGGCAGCGGGTGAGACTGTTCCTCTCCTTTTAAGTGGAGTCCCGGTGGTTAAGGAATCACGTGTGGTGCCTGAGATGTCAGGTGATGATGAGACCTTTGCCTTGCGACCACTTGCCAGGGGAGAATGGCGTCTGCCACCCTTGTCCTTGCTCGAAAAACCTGAGTTGGTGCAGCAGAAGGTAGATAAAGAAGAATATTATAAAATCTCTAAACAGTTGGAACAAAAACTGATCAACTTTGGTGTCTCAGGCAAGGTGGTTGGTATCTCGCCAGGTCCGGTGGTGACCACCTATGAGTATGCACCAGCTGCTGGAGTGAAGATTAATAAGATTGTAGCCCTGGCCGATGACTTGGCCTTGGGGTTGAAGGCACAATCTGTGAGGGTGGTGGGGTCCGTGCCTGGCAAGGCGGCCCTGGGGATTGAGATTCCTAATAAAGATCGGCAGGTGGTGTACATTCGGGATCTCTTGACTACTGAGAAATATCGTTCCTCGGTGGCTAAACTTTCCATTGCTCTTGGTCTTGATGTGGTTGGCAATCCAGTCATTGCTGATCTGGCCAAAATGCCGCATCTGTTGATTGCCGGCGCTACCGGGGCAGGCAAGAGTGTCGCCATTAATACTATTATCTCTTCGCTGCTTTATAATGCGACGCCTGATGAAGTTCGGCTTTTGATGGTCGACCCTAAGCGCATTGAGCTGTCGGGATATGAGGGGATTCCGCATTTATTGCATCCGGTGGTAGTGGAGCCGAAACTGGCTTCTCGAGCCTTGCAATGGGCGGTGCGGGAGATGGAGCGCCGATATCGGCTGCTCGAAGAGGCAAAGGTTAAAAACTTTGATTCCTACAACGAGACCGGCGCAGAAAAATTACCTTACATCGTCATTATTGTCGATGAGCTGGCAGATTTGATGATGGTTGCCTCGAAAGATGTGGAGGCCTCCATAGCCCGCTTGGCTCAGATGGCAAGGGCTTCGGGGATGCATCTAATCCTTGCCACTCAGCGGCCTTCTGTGGATGTGCTGACTGGGCTGATCAAGGCTAACTTTCCCACTCGAATTTCCTTTAAAGTGGCCTCTAAAATTGATTCTAGAACAATTATAGATAGTGCTGGTGCTGAGCATCTCCTCGGATCAGGTGATATGCTCTACTTGCCGTCAGGTAGGGCTCTGCAGAGAATTCATGGTGCGTATATCTCAGAGGCTGAGACGACACAGATAGTGGACTTTTTGAAAAAACAGGGAAGTGCCAGTTATGATGATTCCGTTGTCGCGGAGGTCGATGAGGGAAGCAGTGGTGTTGTGCCAGGTGATGATGAGACAGATGAACGTTATGATGAGGCAATCGCCATGGTCTGCGAGTCAGGGCAGGCTTCCATTTCAATGGTCCAGCGTCGTTTGCGGATTGGTTATAATCGGGCTGCCAGATTGATTGAAATGATGGAAAAAGAGGGGATTGTTGGCCCGGCTGATGGTGCACGGGCGCGCGAGGTTCTGGTCAGGAAATCATATTAAACTGGGTGGAAGTATTGCCAGTATAACGTAGGTAAAAATCATGATCACATGTATGTCTGACGTGGCAGAAGGAATCGTCACGAACTGCCTGTAACAGGCCAGATTATTTCGTAATGGCCTCTTCAGTTTCAGTGATTAATTTTCTTGACAATTAATCGGCAACAAACTATAAGAATAACTCTAAGAAAAATGAGTGAGCGTTCATTTTATGGGTATGATTCATTGGCGAATGAATTTGTCTTTTATTTTAAGTGGTTGAGTCTTTGTAAGCGACCCTCTCGTTACTGGCGAAGAGGGTTGTGGAGTAAGTTTTTGTGTAGGAGTTAAGTTGGCCCAGTCGGTTCTGGGTCGCAAAAGTAAAAATAAACTGAGGAGGTAGTTTAATGCCAAGTTATGTAGATCCTTCCAAGTGCGATGGTTGCAAGGGCGGAGACAAGACAGCGTGTATGTACATTTGTCCCAACGACCTGATGGTGCTTAACAAAGAGGAAATGCGTGCCTACAACCAGGAGCCAGATGCCTGCTGGGAGTGTTATTCATGTGTAAAGATTTGCCCTCAGGGCGCAATCTTTGTTCGTGGTTATGATGACTTTGTGCCCATGGGCGGTCAGGTGCATCCAATGCGCAGTGCTGCTGATATCATGTGGACCGTTAAGTTCCGTAATGGTAATATCAAGCGCTTCAAGTTTCCAATTCGTACCACCTCTGAGGGTGCAGCTAATGCATACTTAGGTACCATGGGCGCTAACCTGGATGATGAGTGTCTGGCTCTTGAGTCTGCTCTGCCAACCCCTAAAAAATAATTCTGGCTCTAACCGTTGAGAAGAATTGCACACAAACTCTTTTAATATTTAAGGAGATTTAAATATGGCATTACCAAATAAACCAAATGGTGAAATTGCTGCCGTGGTGAACCCAGAGATCGTCGAGCATGATGTTGACGTTCTGATCGTTGGTGGCGGTATGGCAGCCTGTGGTACAGCTTTTGAGATTAAAAAGTGGGCACCTGCAGACATGAAGATTACCCTTGTTGATAAAGCTTCCATGGAGCGTTCCGGTGCTGTTGCTCAGGGACTTTCTGCTATCAACACCTATATCGGCGAGAATCCCATCGAGAACTATGTAAAGATGGTTCGTAATGACCTTATGGGTGTTGTTCGTGAGGATCTGATTTATGACTGTGGGCGTCACGTGGATGAGTCTGTGAAGCTGTTCGAAGAATGGGGTCTTCCGATCTGGAAGCTTGATGCTGATGGCAACAACCTTGACGGTGCTGCCCCTGCCAAAACCCTGCGTGAGGGTGGTACCCCTGTACGTACCGGTAAGTGGCAGATCATGATCAACGGTGAGTCGTACAAGTGTATCGTTGCTGAGCCAGCCAAGACCGCTCTTGGAGCTGACAACTGTCTTGAGCGTATCTTTATCGTGAAGATGCTTCTTGATAAGAACAAAGCAAACCAGATCGCTGGTGCCGTTGGTTTCTCTACCCGTGAGAACAAGGTTCATGTCTTCCGTTGCAAGACCGCTCTGGTTGCCTGCGGTGGTGCGGTAAACATCTTCCGTCCACGCTCCACTGGTGAGGGTAAAGGACGTGCCTGGTATCCAGTATGGAATGCCGGTTCCACCTATACCATGTGCGCCCAGGTTGGTGCTACACTGACCATGATGGAGAATCGTTTCACGCCAGCTCGTTTTAAAGATGGATATGGCCCTGTTGGTGCATGGTTCCTCCTGTTTAAGGCCAAAGTACAGAACGGTCTTGGTGAGTTCTATGCCAACAGCCCAGCAGTAAAAGAAGAGCTTGAGAAGTTCATGCCTTATGGCGCCTCTGCTGTTACTCCTACCTGTCTGCGTAACCATCTTATGCTCAACGAGCTGAAAGCCGGACGTGGTCCAATCTACATGGCGACCGACGTTGCTCTGAACGCCTTCCTTGATGCCAAGAAAGCTGGTGGTATGGACGAGAAGGGTGTTAAGAAATACTGGAAGCATCTTGAGTCTGAGGCTTGGGAGGATTTCCTTGACATGTCAGTTGGTCAGGCTGGTCTGTGGGCCGGTGCCAATATCGAGCCTGAGAAGGTTGGATCTGAGATTATGCCGACCGAACCTTACATGCTTGGTTCTCACTCAGGTTGTTGTGGTATCTGGACCTCTGGTCCGGAAGAGTCTTGGGTTCCCGATGTTGCAAATCCATCACGTGCCCACAAGTACAAATGGGGTTATAACCGTATGACCACAGTTGACGGACTCTTTACTGCCGGTGATGGTGTTGGTGCTTCCGGGCATAAGTTCTCTTCCGGTGCCCATGCAGAGGGTCGTATTGTTGCCAAGCAGATGGTGAAATTCTGCCGTGACAACGCCTCCTTCAAGCCTGAGCTCAAACAAACCGCTCAGGAGCTTGCTGATGAGATCTATGCACCAGTAAAACTGTATCATGAGCATGTTGGCGCCTCTACCTCTTCAAACGTGAATCCTAATTTCTGTAAACCTGCAGGTATCATGATGCGTTTGATGAAAGCCACCGATGAGTATGGTGGTGGTGTTGCTACCTATTACATGACCTCTGGAAAGCTTCTGAACATCTGTCTTGATCTTCTGAGAATGCTTCGTGAGGATGCTGCAAAGATGGCAGCGGGTGATCTGCATGAGCTTCTGCGTGCTTGGGAGAACTACCATCGTATCTGGTGTGTAGAGACCCATATTCGTCACATCGAGTTCCGTAAAGAGTCCCGCTATCCAGGATTCTACTATCGCTCAGATTTCCCAACCTGTGATGACGAAAACTGGAAGTGTTTCGTTAACTCCACCTTCAACCCTGAGACCCAGGAGTGGCTGTGTGAGAAGGTTGAGTGTATCAACATCGTTGAGACCGATCCCTGGATCTAAGATCTTAGATCAAGGATTCATGATGGAATAAAAAAATCTCCAGGAGTCTTCGGATTCCTGGAGATTTTTTCTATATGTTGTGGTTGATTCGGGCCAAAGAGTGTAAAAACCCCTTTGATCTGGATGAGCTACAAAAAAGATTATATCATTTTTTGTAGCTGTTTTGATCTGCTATTTTTAGCTAGTGCTGTAGGATAAGAGGATTGAGTTGGTTAGGAATTGATGTCTTTGATGCACTCACTCATGCTGGAGTGAGCGGAGTAAAAGACCTTCAAAGAAAATATTAAGAGTACTCATGGAGGAATGGTATGACTGACGAGCAAGGCACTTCAGGTGCAATTTTGGTCGTAGGCGGTGGTATCAGTGGGCTGACATCGGCCCTTGAAGCCGCTGAAGTCGGAAATGATGTTTTTCTGGTCGAAAAAAATGCCTACTTTGGTGGACGCGTAGCACAGCTGAATCAGTATTTTCCCAAGTTGTGCCCGCCTAGTTGTGGCTTGGAGATCAACTTTAAACGGGTGAAGGATAATCGCAGGATTCGTCCTTTTACCATGACTACCGTTAAGTCCGTAACTGGTGGGCCCGGGAATTATGAAGTAACTTTGGAAACAACACCACGATATGTCAATGCCAATTGTACTGCCTGTGGGGAGTGTACTAATGCCTGTCCAGATGAGATTGGCAATGAGTTCAACTTCGGTATGAATAAGTGCAAGGCAGCATATCTTCCACATGAAATGGCCTTTCCGCGTCGTTACGTGATTGATAAGGCAGCTTTGTCAGCTGCAGGGGCCGAAGCAGTTAAAGCAGCCTGTAAATATAATGCTGTTGATCTTGAGATGCAGCCAGAGACGAAGGTGATTAAGGTTGGTGCTATTATCTGGGCAACCGGCTGGACACCTTATGACCCGACAAAAATGGAAAACCTGAAGTTTGGCCAGTCTCAGGCCATTGTCACTAATATGATGATTGAGCGGATGGCTGCACCCGGTGGACCTACCGATGGAGCCATTGTTCGTCCCGGAGACGGTAAAGAGCCAGAATCTTTTGCATTTGTACAGTGTGCCGGTTCAAGGGATGAAAATCATCTTGAATTTTGTTCTTATATTTGCTGTATGGCCACCTTTAAACAGATGACCTATATCCGCGAGCGTTATCCTGATGCTAAGATTTATGTCTTTTATATTGATCTCCGTACTCCCGGCAAATACGAAAAATTCCGGGAGAAGTTGATGGCAGATCCAAATTCGACTTTTATCAAGGGGAAAGTCGCTGAGATTATTCCTGAGGCTGATGGTGGCGTTACTGTTGTTGCTGAAAATGCGGTAACAGGTGATAAAATCAGACAAAAAGTTGATATGGCAGTTCTTGCAACCGGAATGCAGCCCTCATTGGCAGTTCAGGGTGCTCCAGTTGCTTTGGCAATGGATAACAGTGGTTTTATAATCTCTGATCCAGAAAAGGGGATGATTGCAGCCGGTTGTGCTCGTAAGGCTGCTGATGTTGTCACCACTAACCAGTCATCTACTGCTGCTGCCTTAAAGGCAATTCAGGTTTCCCGGAGGTCATAATCGATGGATAAAAAGTATTGTGCCTATATATGTACAGGTTGTGGCATTGGTGAGGCTCTTAATATTGAAGAGCTGACGAAGGTAGTAACCAGTGAAATGGCCATGGATTGCAAGGATCATTCGTACCTCTGTGGTGCAGATGGACGAGCATTTATTGAAAAGGATATGAGTGAGAACGGTGTTAATACCGTAATGATATGTGCTTGTTCTCCCCGAGTCATGCAGAATGAGTTTAATTTCGGTGATGATAAAATTACTATTCGGGCTAATCTGCGTGAGCAGGTTATCTGGTCTGCTGGTACTGCTGAAGAGGGAAAAGAAGATGCACATCAGGAATGGTTGCAGGAGACTGCCAGTGACTATGTCCGCATGGCCTGTGCTCGTGCCAAGAAAACTGAACTGCCTGAACCGTTTCAGATGGAAACCCTGAATAAGGAAATCCTGGTGATGGGTGGTGGTATTGCCGGCATGACTGCAGCCTTGGAGGCTTCTAAGGCCGGCAGTAAAGTAACAATTATCGAAAAAGCCGAAAATATTGGCGGTAAGGCCCTTGGTTGGGCAAAACAGTTTCCAACCAAGCTTCCATATGCAGAACTTGAACCAAATTCTATTGGCGCAATGGTTGCAGCAGTTGAGGCCGACAGTAATATTACAGTGAAGACCAACACTGAAGTGGCCCGTATCGGTGGTGCACCTGGTGATTTTGGTGTTACGCTGAAGGCTGCCGGCTCGAAATCAGAGTGGGATGCACCAGCTAAGGTTGGTGTTGATGAGCAGGACCTTATCAGCCAGGGTAAGATGGAAGATCCTAATGCTGGTCTCAAGCCCTACGCAGAAGGTAATCCTGATGCACAAAAGTTTGGCGCAGTTGTTCTCGCCACCGGTTGGGTTCCTGCAGATGTTTCCGAATACACGCATCTTGGCTATGGGGCTAATGAGAAGGTTGTCACCAACGCTCAGTTTGAAAAGATGGCGAAGGATAATCAACTTTCCGGCATTAACTCAGTTGCCTTTGTCATGAGTCCAGGCGGTGATGAGCACGATCAGGATTTTCCTTACTGTAACTCTGTAACCTCTATGGTTGCCCTGAAACAGGCAAAATATGTACGTGAAAACAATGCTGATGCCAAGGCCTATATCCTCTATCAGCATATGCGCACTCCCGGTCATATGGAGCTCTTTTATAAGGGGATTCAGCAGGATGATGGCATCTTCCTGACCAAGGCTGCGGTGACAGGTGTTGTAGCTGCAGGAAATGGATGCACTGTTACTGCAAAAGATACCCTTTTAGGTGAAGAGCTGAGCCTTGATGTTGATCTTGTCGTGTTAGCTGCCGGTATGGTACCTACCACCAAAAGTGAGAATACAATCAATCTTGCCTATCGCCAGGGCCCCGCTTTTCTTGATCTTGATCTCTTTGACGGTTATGCTGACTCTCATTTTATTTGCTTTCCTTATGAGACTCGTCGTACCGGTATCTATACTTGTGGTGGTGTACGCAAGGCCATGAATATGGAAGAAACCATCGATGATGCTACGGGTGCTGCATTGAAGGCTATTCAATGTATTGAGTCTGCCGATCGTGGTGTTGCAGTGCATCCACGTTCAGGTGATAAGACCTATCCTGAGTTCTTTATGCAACGTTGTACCCAGTGTAAACGCTGTACTGAAGAGTGTCCGTTCGGTGCGCTTGACGATGATGCCAAGGGCACACCATTACCGAATCCGACTCGCTGTCGTCGTTGCGGTACCTGTATGGGTGCTTGTCCTGAGCGTATCATTGGCTTCAAGGATTATAATATTGATCTTATTGGTTCGATGCTTAAAGCCATTGAGGTTCCTGAAGACGATGAAGACAAGCTCCGGATAGTGATATTTGCCTGTGAAAATGATGCATATCCAGCTTTGGATATGGCTGGTATGAGAAGAAATAAACTCAATCATATGATTCGTGTTATTCCTGTTCGCTGTCTTGGTTCTGTAAATATGGCCTGGGTACGCGACTTACTCTCTGCTGGTATGGACGGCGCCATGCTCCTTGGTTGTAAATATGGTGACGATTACCAGTGCCATTTCGTCAAAGGTTCTGAAATTGCCAGCAAGCGTATGGAGAACATAGGTGATTCTCTTTCTACCCTTGGACTTGAACCCGAGCGTGTCCGTTCTGAACAGGTTTCAATTACAGAGTATGATAAGATTCCACAGCTTATAAATGATTTTGTTGATGAGATTGTTGACCTTGGTCCTAATCCATTTAAGGGCTTCTAGTCCTGTTTAAGCTGATACTGGTGCTCACCCTTGCAAAAAGTGATGAACACCAGTATCATGTTTTTTTTTGATAGAAGAGATTGAGTTCTTTTCTTTAGGATTAAACAAAAGATTTGATAATATAACAGGGGGAGAAGAATGAATGTTCAACCAGATTTAGAATTTATTAAATATCTTAAAAGTGCTGGTGGAGACACCCTGAAAAAATGTTATCAGTGTGCCACCTGCTCTGTAGTTTGTCCACTTTCCACAGATACCAAACCTTTTCCACGTAAAGAGATGATCTGGGCGCAATGGGGATTGAAGGATAAACTTGTTGCTGATCCTGATGTCTTTCTTTGTCATAATTGTGGCGATTGTACTGCATACTGTCCTCGCGGTGCTAAGCCTGGTGATGTCCTTGGGGCTATCAGGGCCTATGCCTATACCTTTTATGGCTGGCCTTCAGGACTTGCCAAACTGGCTTCAAGCTCTAAGGGTTTGCCCATGTTGATAGCAATTCCCACTGTAATCATTTTTGTTCTGTGGTTAGTCTCGGGTGGTCTTGTTATTCCCTCTGCCGAACATTTTGCTGCCCATGGCTACCAACAATTTTTTGGTCATTGGAATTTTCATTGGTTGTCTAAAAATGTTTTTGTAATTGACATGATCATGCTATCTGCTGCTGGTTTGGCTGTTGTTTCAGCCTTTAAGGGCGTTTCCGCTATGTGGAAAGGGATGGAAGAAAATGCTGGCATTAAAAGTGAATTCAGACCTACGGTAGTACAGTTTGTGACTGAGTTCCTCTGGCCTTCAGTGCAGGAAATTATTCAACACACACGATTTAGAGAGTGTAAGGAAAACCTTGATCGGGTCCAGGGACATAAACCGTTGATGCTTTCCTTTATCGGTCTCTTTATTGTTACCGCCTGGTCTGCGACCGCCAACGACGTCCTTGCTCTGATCCCAGCCCTCAGCTTCTTGCATGGTCCTATGTCAGTATGGAACCCGGTTAAAATTCTTGCCAATGTCTCTGCCGTTGCCATGATTGTCGGAATCGGCATTCTGTGGATGAATCGTTCTAAGAAAGAGGCTGAAGAAGGTTTGACCCCAACATTTTATGATTGGTTTTTGATTTGGGAAATTATGGCTGTTGGTGTGACCGGACTTCTTGCTGAGATTGCCCGCTGGGCAGGACTTGCAGCTCCTGGATATATTATTTATTTTATTCATCTTGTATCTGTCATGATGCTTTTTCTGTATATGCCCTATACTAAGTTCGCTCATCTCGTGTATCGGACTTTTGCCATGGCTTTTGAAAGATATAGAGAAAGTGCATTTGGCAAAAATCCCGTTAATATGTAAATATTAATAGATGATTTTCGGATGCTAAGGCCGTGTCTTTTTTTGACATGGCCTTTTTTTATATTTATATCAGGTCATTTTGAGAAGAACAAAATTAGCTATAAATAAAAAAAAGATTGCTTTACTTATTTATTGTAGGTATATTTGTTGTCTTTGTATGCTGGCGTAGCTCAACTGGCAGAGCAGCTGATTTGTAATCAGCAGGTTGCGGGTTCGAGTCCCATCGCCAGCTCCAAAAATGTAATGACATGGCCTCATAATCTGTGGGCCAAGTCCTGAAGTGATAGCAGTAAGGTTGTTATAATTAAGGTAGGTAGTGATTGGAGGGGTTCCCGAGTGGCTAAAGGGAACAGACTGTAAATCTGTCGGCAGCGCCTTCGGAGGTTCGAATCCTCCCCCCTCCACCATCTCTTTATCGTTCTGCATTAGGTATCAGGCGGGAATAGCTCAATTGGTAGAGCATCAGCCTTCCAAGCTGAGGGTTGCGAGTTCGAGTCTCGTTTCCCGCTCCAGAAGATTTATTTCGATTGTACAGATAAGGCCCACATAGCTCAGTTGGTAGAGCGCATCCTTGGTAAGGATGAGGTCACCAGTTCGACTCTGGTTGTGGGCTCCATCTTGAATGCTATTTAAACCAGTTTATGGTCAGGGAGACGACGACTATGGCAAAAGAAAAATTTGAAAGAAAAAAACCACATGTCAATGTTGGTACTGTGGGTCATATTGATCATGGTAAGACGACCCTGACCGCAGCGATTACGCGCGTACTTTCCACCAAAGGTTGGGCTAAGTTTACTGATTTCAGTGAGATTGACAAGGCTCCTGAAGAAAAAGAGCGTGGAATCACGATTGCCACTGCTCATGTTGAGTATGAGACTGAGAATCGTCATTATGCCCATGTGGATTGTCCTGGGCATGCTGACTATATAAAGAACATGATTACAGGTGCCGCCCAGATGGATGGTGCGATTCTGGTGGTTGGAGCCAATGACGGTGCCATGCCGCAGACCCGTGAGCACATACTTCTTGCCCGTCAGGTTGGTGTCCCCTGTATCGTCGTCTTCCTTAATAAGTGCGATATGGTGGATGATCCTGAACTCATCGAGCTGGTAGAGATGGAGTTGCGTGAGCTTCTTGATAAGTATGATTTTCCCGGCGATGATGTGCCGATCATTCATGGTTCTGCATTAAAAGCACTTGAGAATCCTGATGATCCCGAGGCTGCCAAGTGTATCTGGGAGCTGATGGAAGCTATTGATACCTATGTTCCCGAGCCCAAGCGTGAGATTGATCAGCCTTTCTTGATGCCGGTTGAGGATGTATTCTCTATCTCCGGTCGTGGAACAGTAGCCACCGGACGTATTGAGCGCGGTATTGTCCATGTTGGTGATGAAGTTTCCATTGTAGGCATTACTGATACCGTCAAAACTACTGTTACCGGTGTTGAGATGTTCCGCAAGATCCTTGATGAAGGTCAGGCCGGTGATAATGTTGGCGTCCTTCTTCGTGGTACCAAGCGAGAAGATATCCAACGTGGACAGGTGCTTGCAAAACCTGGTTCCATTACTCCTCATACCAAATTCAAGGCTGAGTGTTATATTCTTGGAAAGGAAGAGGGCGGTCGACATACTCCGTTTTTCAATGGATATCGTCCGCAGTTTTATTTCAGAACAACAGATGTAACCGGCATCGTGACCCTTCCAGAGGGAACCGAGATGGTAATGCCCGGTGATAATGTTTCTGTTGTCGCCGAGTTGATTACCCCTATCGCCATGGATGTTGGCCTTCGCTTTGCTATTCGTGAAGGTGGACGGACTGTTGGTGCTGGTGTTATCAGTGAAAT
>JBDRQE010000015.1:0-3506 GCA_043826415.1 Pseudomonadota bacterium | reverse complement strand
CCGGATGCCGGTTATGGACGGACTGCAGATGGCGCAGGCGATCAGGGAGATAAACCCTGAGATCAGGATCATCGCCACGACGGCCCACAGTGATACCTCGTATCTTCTGGAGGCGATCGAAATAGGGATCGATCATTATGTGCTGAAACCTGTTGATATCAATAGGTTAATCAGTTCCATTGAAAAGTGCATCGGTGATATTAACGCCCAGAAAGAGCTTAAACGATATCACCAGGGACGGGAAAAATTGCTCTCCTTAAAAACACAAGAACTTGGAGAAACAGTCATAGCGTTAAAGGTACTTATACAGAACAATGAAGCAGAAAGAGAAATACTCGAATTAACAATGGTAGATAATCTATCTTTGTTAATTGAGCCTACCCTGGAAAAGTTAAAAAAATCCTCCTTAAACAATATGCAAAGAACATGTGTCGAAATATTAACACTGAACTTGCAACAAATAATGTCTCCTCTGCTTCAAAAAACAGATTTCCATTATAGGCAATTTACTCCCTCAGAAATTCAAATTGTGAATTTAATAAAAAATGGAAAAACGACCCAAGAAATTGCTGAATTTCTCCACCTCTCAGTCATGACTATTGCAACGCACCGAAAAAATATTCGAAAAAAAGTTGGCCTTACAAAGAAAAAACAGAACCTACAATCCTTTCTAGGCTAACATCTTCCCCATAGTTTTCCATCCTATTAAATAGGTATATTTTGTACCTATTACCTACCCATTTATTCCTTATATTATTTTTTTTAAAATCAATTATATTGTTAAAAATCTCGTAACAAGCCAAGAAGAAATATGTTTTATGTCAATGAGTTAAGCATGTTCTATGCTCTATACTCCCTGGGTTCCGACTTTTTACAAATCCATCAATATTTGAAAATAAGAGGAGCACTTAGGTCCTACCTGCTCCTCTCTCTTCTGCAAGGCCTATTTTATGAAACAGTACCATGGCGTAAATCTTCTGTATTGCTTTAACTCAAGTTTCTGACTTGTTATTATTCTCAGTATTACAATGTGTTGCGGATTTATGTGTCATGACTTATGTCGAAAAGAGGCTGAATTAACCTCGACGAAACGTGTTTTTGCATAGAAAACTGATCCCAAGGAAGAAACAGGAACTTTGGCAGGCATAATTTCATTGGTTATTACAGCAAGATAAAACAAGGCAGAAACTTGAGACGTTAAGAGTAAAAACGATCAGTCATTCAATAAGTTGCAAGGTTTTGATGGTTTTTTTTACGTCAGGCAAAACTGAGAATAGAGAACTCAGAGAAGGTGATCACATTATCTGAAAGAACACCTGCTCAACCACTCCTTCTCGATAAAGAGGGGAAGGGGCCGGTCGGGGAATAAAGTTTCTTCCCTGATTCATGGGGGATTAAGGGGAAAAACTGTGGCCGGATAAATGTGACAAAGTAGAAGTAGTCAGCATAACTTTAACTTACAAATTAAAGGAGATTGTGGGATGATAAAAATGTATAAAAACTTAAGTGTTTTTAAAAAAATCATGAGTATTCCGGTTCTGACTGCACTGGTAATGACGCTGATAATGATATTTGTATTGGTGCCGTTTATCCATGATCTTATCATGAAGGAAAAAGAAACCGCTATCAGTAATTTGGTGCAGGAGGCTATCAGTGTGGTGGTATCATATCAAAAGCAGGTTGAGGCCGGAAGGCTTACCAAAGAAGATGCTCAGCAACAGGCTGTCGAGCGTATTGCCGCGATCCGTTATAATGAAAAGGATTATATCTGGATCAACGACCTGACTCCCATGATGATTATGCATCCGATGAAACCGGAGATGAACGGCAAGGATCTGAGTGAAAACAAGGATCCTAACGGCAAGTTTCTGTTCAGGGAGATGGTTAAGGTCTGCAAGGAAAGGGGTAAGGGGTTTGTCGAATATGCATGGCCGAAGCCGGGGAACAGTAATCCTGTGCCCAAACTTTCATATGTTGAGTTGTATCAGCCCTGGGGTTGGATCGTGGGGACTGGTATTTATATAGATGATGTTGATAACCAGATGCAGAAGATCATGATCGTGATGATTGTGGCTCTCTGTATACTGCTGGTGCCGGCTCTTTTTTCTGCTCTATTCATCGCCCGCTCTATAACGGTTCCGGTGTCAGTGTTGGTAAAGCAGACAGCACAGGTTGCCAATGGAGAGCTTGATATCCAGATTATATGTTCTTCCAATGATGAAATCGGCCAGTTAGCCTACTCATTTAAAACAATGACAGAGCATTTGCATGCTATTATCAATGATATTGCGAGTGGAGTTCATAGACTCACCTCCTCATCAAATGCTCTGGCGGTAGTGTCCGGGCAGTTATCAGTTTCGGCTCGTGAAACAGCTGATAGCTCAAGTGCTGTAGCCGCTGCCACCGAAGAGATGAGTACCAATGTCCAGTCGGTTGCCGCCGCGATGGAGCAGTCTTCGTGCAATGTCAATATGGTTGCCTCTGCTTCTGAGGAGATGACATCGACGATCAACGAAATTGCCCAGAATGCTGAGAAAGCCCGTTCCATTTCTGAAGAAGCAGTTACCCAATCCCGGAACACTTCCGAAAAAATGACTGTCTTGGGTGAGTCAGCCATGAAAATTGGTAAGGTAACCGAAACCATTACCGAGATATCGGAACAGACTAATCTGCTGGCCTTAAATGCTACCATTGAAGCGGCAAGGGCTGGAGAAGCTGGTAAGGGTTTTGCCGTTGTAGCCAATGAAATCAAGGAATTGGCCCGTCAGACTGCATCTGCCACTGTGGATATCAAGAATCAGATCAGCGAGATGCAGGCCACGACCTCGACGACGGTTGCCGATATTGAAAAGGTTTCGGTAGTGATCGGCGAGATTAATAGCGTGATTAATGGTATTGCCACGGCCGTTGAAGAACAATCGGCCGCATCCACCGAGATTGCCAATAATATATCACAGGCGTCTCAGGGTATTGCTGAGGTCAATGAGAATGTGGCCCAAAGCTCGGTGGTTATTGCTGACATCACTCGTGATATCGCCGGAATCAACCAACAGTCGGCTCAAGTGGGAGAGGGCAGCGGTCAGGTCCAGTTGAGTGCCCATAGTCTGGCTGATCTGGCAACCGAGCTTGAAACTCTTATCAATAAATTCAAAGTCTGATTTCAATGACGTACCTACCCGATGCATGATGGATGGAAAACCTGTTATGCATTGTCAGGTTGCCGCAGAAATCAAAGTGAATAAAATAAACATTGGGAGGGCTCAGGCTTGCATACCAATAAGGTGGGCGTTGCACTAAGAAGGAGTAAGCCATGAAGGAATCCGAACAAGGTCCTGATTTGACCATTCTCTATGTGGAGGATGACCATGTCACCCGGTCCGAGCTGGAACAGCTTCTACGACGGCGGGTTGGCAAGCTGCTGGTTGCCGAAAACGGCAGTGCCGGCCTCGATCTTTTCCGCCGGTTTAGCCCTGACCTCGTCATCACGGACATCCGGATGCCGGTTA
>JBDRQE010000014.1:0-3524 GCA_043826415.1 Pseudomonadota bacterium | reverse complement strand
AGGACACTTGTATTGGATGGCGGAAGAAGCTTGGCGATAATGCTGTCTTTAAATTCTTTAGAATATTTTATGGCCATAATCGATGTTTCTCCTTGCCCCTATATTAACACACAAATTAATAAAAATAGAGGCGACATCTTTCCTAACACAGGGGGCAACCCTCATCTTCTATGCAGCATGGCTGCACTGGGTGCTGCGCACCCGTGCGTGCCTTCGTGGCACACTATCATCAGCGTACCTGACGATGCGGGCACCCAGCCGCTTTTGCAGGTTGCGCCGCTCCCATATCCTGTCCAGTATATGCAGGTAGAGATTGGCCAGCAACGGGGAAATGACCCCGCCTTGCGGTGTCCCTTTGCGGTTACCCTTACCGCCGCCGACGTTCCGCTTCTTGCCATCCTTGCCCACTTCCACGACCGGGGCCTTGAACCACATCTGAATCAGGTGCAGGATTGCACCGTCACAGATACGCTCAGCAACCACGGCCATGAGGTTAGCATGGGGGATGGTATCAAAATACTTGGAAAGATCGGCATCAATGACCTCGGTGTAACCCGTGTTCAGGCTGTAGGCCACATCATCGACTGCGTCATGGGCTGACTTATTCGGACGGAATCCGTAAGATGTATTGCAGAAATCCGCCTCAAAGATCGGCTCAATGACCAGCTTCACGGCCATTTGAGCCACCCGATCCCGAATGGTCGGAATACCAAGAGGACGCTGACTGCCATCCGCTTTTGGTATCATGACCCGTTTGACGGGATCGGATCTATACGTCTTGTCTCTCAGTGCTTCTTCCAGCTCCGCCAGAAAGACGGTGACCCCTTCCCGTTCCTCGATGGCCTCGAAGGTGACGCCGTCAATGCCGGCGCTCCCTTTGTTGGCACGGACAAGATGGTAGGCGTGACTAAGGATGTCAGCCCGATACACCTTATCGTACAAAGAATGGAAGCGGCAGGCCGATTCTTGCTTGGCCTTACAATAGAGCTTCCTCTGCAACGTCCTGATATTTTCCGGGGTTGTTAGCGACATGGCAATCCCCATATCCTCCGTGTTTTGGTTGCGTGAACAAAGCAGGGTCCCTTCCCTCGGACTGGGTTATGTTGTCCCATGTCCTCAAACGGTACTATGAACCCCTCCGACTCCCGATACGGACCAACGTGTTTTCGTCTCCTTATACACGCCGGTTGATGCTCCTTGGGCATCACCGCACCGGGTCTCCAGCACTGGACTAAATATCATCCGCAACATGCCATCCCTGCAACCCCGGAAGATTCCACTGGCCGCTTCCGTTATCTGGGCCTGTGACATCGGCCTTCCCCATACTCCCACTGGGTCGGCATCTTCATTAGGTTAACGAGGCTACATACAGGTTCACTTGCGTTACGGCCTGCTGCTTTGCCAATTGGGAACTCACGACCCCCTGTTACCAGAACGCCGCTCCCTTGAGCTACCGGGGCGAACGGACAACTATCCGGACGGGACTTCAACCCGCTTGATATTCAGTTGTTACTGCGAACGGGAGTGCCCCTGTTTTCTCTGGAAATCTCCTCTCTTGTCTTCCCGGTCGCAGTGCGCTAATATATAAAATACATGACACATAAGAAATATTTTTTGATAATAGATGGAGTATCCCGCATTTCTTTGGAGGAAAATAAATGGAGCCTGCGAAAATCGCCGATGAGATAAAAATGCTAAGTATTCCACAAAGATTGCTTCTTGCTCAGGACATCTGGGATGCAATAGCTCTGGAAAATGACAAATTACCTCTACCGGAGTGGCAAAAAAGTGAACTTGACAAGAGATATAACCTATATAAACAGGGCAAACTGGAGCTGTTTGACTGGCAAGAGGTTCACAATCAGTTGCGGAAATCGCATTAATGAGACTTCGCTATACCGATCGGGCAAAAAACGATCTTGAGATTGCCTTTGCATGGTACGAACAACAGCGTCGAGGCTTAGGCTTTGAATTTCTCGATTGTGTGGAAGCTGTCATTGAAACAATTCAACAAATGCCACGACTCTATACCCAACATCACGACCACATCAGGCGCGCCCTGATTCGTCGATTTCCTTTTTCAATTTTTTACACTGTTGAAGAGAAAGAGCTTGTTGTCCATGCAATTTTTGACAACAGACAAGATCCTGCCCGCTGGCCATAAACCTGCCAATAACGCAACTATGCTCCAACACAAATGCGAAATGTCACTGATGATGTTTCCACACGCTCAGCCAGTCACTCGCTACATCGATCGTAGGGTACAGAATTTTTAGGGACTGTTTCATTAAAACCAGTCCCTTTTGGTTTTAATGAATTACAGCCCCTTATGCGGTGGTTTGCGAAAAATTATTCTGTACCCGGGTTTGGATAATAAATCCGTCCCCTTTTTTCATGTTCCCACCCCCATCGCTCCTCAAAAAGTTATTTTTCAAGACCTGATACCATATTTTCTCGCACATTGACAAGGTTGGCGCGTTTGTGTATTGTCTTTATATACACAGCGGAGGTGCTATTATGGCAAATGTTGAAAATGTCGAAACTCGTAAAGCGCCAATCAATATCAGAGCTTTGGCGTCACAGAGAATCCTGATTGATAAGGCGGCGGCGGCATTAAATAAAAGCCGGTCTGATTTCATGCTGGATGCGGCCTGCCGAGAGGCTGAGAACGTCCTGTTGGATCAGCGGCTTTTCTTTCTGCGGGATGATGAGTTTGAGGCCTTTGAGGCTGCCTTGAACGCTCCTGTCTCCGAGTCAATTAAGAAGCTCCTGGCAACAAAAGCTCCATGGGAAGAATAATCGGTCCGGAGCCAATCACAGTCGCGCACTGTCTTGATCATTTCGATTGCGGCGCACAGACTCTCAACCAATGGTTGCAGCGTCAGGCGCTGGTCAATGAGATATCAGGTGCGTCACGAACCTTTGTCGTCTCTGAAAACGGGCATGTTATTGGTTTTTATGCCTTGGCTACCGGAAGTGTACGACGCGGGGATGCTCCGGGAAAAATCAAACGCGGAATGCCGGATCCCATACCGGTCATGGTGCTGGGCCGCCTTGCCGTTGATCTCCATTGGCAGAACAAGGGTGTCGGACCGGGTTTGCTAAAGGATGCGGTTTTCCGAACCGTTGCCGTTGCCAAACAGGCAGGCGTTCGAGCGCTCATTGTCCATGCACTTTCCGACAAGGCAAGAGATTTTTATCTTCATTACGGTTTTCAGGAATCTCCCCTCAATCGTATGACCCTGCTTCTGGGTCTCATGAACTACAAATGACGCAACCGAGGTGACAATTTTTGTCAGGCCATAAGCTGTTTTTTTGTCACCATTTGCCCTTGCTGACAAAAATCGGCGGGGAGAAAATACCCAATAGTCAAGGCTGACCCCACGCTATACCGATCGGGCAAAAAACGATCTTGAGATTGCCTTTGCATGGTACGAACAACAGCGTCGAGGCTTAGGCTTTGAATTTCTCGATTGTGTGGAAGCTGTCATTGAAACAATTCAACAAATGCCACGACTCTATAC
>JBDRQE010000013.1:0-27583 GCA_043826415.1 Pseudomonadota bacterium | reverse complement strand
CGGGAACTTAAAAGAGCTTAAACACACTCCGGCAAGATTGAAGAGAGTCAACACAAGCAAAAGGTAGCAAAAAAATCAGCTGACACGAGCTGCTGGATAACTATAAATCCGGTTCCGTCAGCTACTTTTCAACACCTTTATTTCGTTTTTCTGGATTAAGCTGATTTTCCCATTTCCCGATGCAGACCTCAAAGAGTAAAGTGAGCATGAGAAAAAAGAATATACCCCATATGATACTATGCGTAGAATGCAATTCGTCTTTTGCCGCAAGCTGTTTACGCCATGAAGTAAGACGCGTAAGCAGCTTCATGGCGTATATTTTACAGGTCGTAAGTAATATGAGGCTTTTTGAATTCATAGCCGTGAAACGTTTATCAGTTGTAGAGGAAGTTTTTAAACCAATGATTTTGTGGCAGTAAAAAATAAAACCTGATAAGTCGCTTGCACGTCACTATTGATAGCGTTCGTGCTATAATGGGTCTCGTAATCTGTAATGAGTTGTTGCAGTTCACCACGGGTCAGTACTGTTTTCGAGCGAGAAAGGTTTCCTCCGGTAACCCCCTGATTGTGAATGCTAAGTAAAAAAGCACGACTTGAAGGGTATGTTTCATGAAACGTTAGTTCCTTTTTTTGCAAGATGTTGAATCCTGTATCGGTAAGGTGGTTTACTACATCGTTACTACTTGGAAGATGAATGGCGGGCAGCTTTTGGGGGGCAATTCGTTGACGAGCTTCATGTAGTTCCGCTAACGTTCCTTTGATCATGAGAGCACAGACAAGGAGACCTTTTGGTTGCAGGAGTAACAAGAGGTTCTGAAAGCATGTGTTTAATGGAGTAGCCCATTGTAGCGAAGAACTACTCAAGATCAAATCGTAGGAACTGAAACTGCTAAAATTACGAGCATCGGCCACTATGAAATGTATATTTTTTTGATGGGCAAAATCTTTGTGGACTTCTTGTATCATTGCTTCCGATATATCTATTGCATCAAGATCAATATCGGGAAATGTCTGATGTGTCAATCGTGTCAGGTGGCCTGTGCCGCAGCCAATCTCAAGTATTCTCTGACAGTGAATGTGAGATGGGATATAGGTTAATAACACTGAGGCGACTCTTTTTTGAACACAAGAAAAGGAATTGTATCTGCCTGCTGCTGCGGAAAATCTTTGAGAAACCGGGAAGGGAAATGCGTCTGTCATAGTGAGGTTTCATGAGAAGGGTCTAGGAAAAAGGAAATTATTTTTCATTCTCTTGGTTTTCAGGGCCGTCCAGGCCCGCTGAATGCATTTATTGTCTGGATCTATCGAAAATTTCAGTTCGCTTCTGTCAAATACTGCCTGGTGGTTATATAAAACCGCTGATGATATAATGCGTACGGCGGGGGGATATTTCTCGGGTTGAGTGTAGCGTTAAGACATCTTAACAGAGTCGTTCTGAACAAATCAAAACAAATCTGGCTTTTGCCTTGAGGTTTTCAGGCCGAATTCCAAAAAATTACCATGTACAGTTTTGAGGAGGAGGTGACCAAAAAGGGCGGGGCAATTTAGAACCAGGGGAACAACATGCGAGAGCGTTTTTTGTAGAGGGAGTAATCGGTGAAGTGGCCAACAAGGAGATTTTCTTCAACTCTGAGCTTGAGATAGAGGACAAGCCATAAGGCAAGGAAAACAGCCAGACGCATCCAACTGCAGGAGATAAGCAGCAGGCCCGCTCCCGCAAGCAGAAGGCTGGCGTACATGGGGTGGCGAATATAGCGATACGGGCCGTGGGTGACAAGAATAGCTCCGTCTCTGATTGTCGGGAGAATATTGAAATTCCCCAGGCGCATAACCTTGATGGCCCAGCCGGCCAGCAGGAGGGAGGCGATAAAAAACAGCAGGGCCGGAATGTGGATGTTGCTCCAATGCGTAGTCGCTGCCAAAAGGAGAATGAGGATGAATTGACAGGCGACCAGAAGTCCCCCATACTCCTTTTTCATAAGCCCTTTACCAAGTGCGGCATAGTCTCCATTTTTTGTTTGTTCACGTTTCGTGATTCTGTAATCCTTTCTGTTGGCGGCCAGGGCCGGCCTTTTTTTGTCTATCACTGCACCTTGTGGGTTTCGGCCTCGTCGATGAAGTGGGGCATCTTGTGCTCTTCCTGTTTTCTGGCAATGATCTCCTTGGCCTCTTTCTCGCTGATCTGCAGTGATTTGGCGATCTCGGCGACGTTGTAACAGGGTTGGCCGTCGGGGGCGTAGCCTGTCGCCTTGAGATCCGGGAAGCACTCGCTGGTGGCTGTGCCGGATGATTGCAGGAGCAGCTCACGGACCTCTTCAGGTCCAAAGAGGATCAACCATTCAACGGCCTCGGCCCAGAGTTTTGAATCAACGGTCTTATGCTGGAGGACCTCCATAGCTGTTTCCACTGTCCATTGGTCTTTGATGTCCATTTTCTGATATCTCCTGGAGTTTTGTCTGGAGTAAGGGGTTGCAGTATACTATAATCCATCCTGTCCGCTCTGCAAGGCGGAAGCCGGAAGATGCAATTGGACCAAAAAACTGTTGATATGAGGAGTGTTTGTTATGAATACCTTTGATAGCGCCATTTTTCTTGAAAACATTGAGTGGTTTGATGAGACGGGCCAGGAGCTGGTCCATCGCCTGCCTGAAGAAGGCTCGGGTGAGATCAAGTGGGGGGCACAGCTCACCGTGCGTGACAGTCAGGCCGGAGTCCTCTTTTATAAGGGTAAGGCCTGTGACGCCTTCGGGCCGGGGCGTCATACCTTGAAAACGGGTAATCTGCCGCTGCTCACCAAGATCCTCTCGGTGCCGTGGCGCGGCAACAGTCCCTTGCGGGCCGAGGTCTATATGGTCAACATGAAGCATTTCACCAACCTGAAATGGGGGACCATGAGTCCGGTGGCCTTCAGGGACAGCGAGCTGGGGCTGATCCGTCTGCGGGCGCATGGCGTTTTTAATATCCAGATTGTGCAGCCGGTCCTCTTTATCAACTCTATGGTGGGCACTATGGGGCGTATCAGCACAGAGGCCATTGCCAATTATCTCAAGGAGGTGATTGTCTCCCGTTTTAATGATTATCTGGGCGAGGTCCTGGATACCATCCTCAATCTGCCGGGTCGTTTTGATGAGTTGTCCCTGCAGTTGCAGAAACGGTTGATTGGCGATTTCGGGCACTTTGGGCTGCAGCTCAGCCAGCTCTATATCACCTCGATTACCCCGCCGGAAGAGGTGCAGAAGGCTATTGACGACAAGGGTCGTCTCAACGTGATCCATGATATTGACAAGTTTGTGAAGATGAAGGCGGCCATGGCCATGGAAAAGGCTGCGGAGAATCAGGGAGAGGCCGGGGCCGGGATCGGGCTCGGTCTGGGCATGATGATGCCTGCCATGTTTGCCCATGGTCTGGGAGGCTCCGGTACTCAAGAGAAGCCGGTAAATGCGACCACTTCATGTCCTGAATGCCAGAATGTGATTCCGGCAGATGCCCGTTTCTGTCCATTATGTGGCCATCAACAGGTCATCTTGAGTCACTGTGCACATTGCGGGAAGAATCTGGCCTTAAATGCCAAATTCTGTTCCCGGTGCGGCCATCCTGCCACGGAGCAGCCGCAGGTCGTTTCATGTCCTTATTGCAAGGCCGAAAATCTTCCCGGCGCCATGTTCTGCAACCAATGCGGGCAGCGTATTGATTAGGAGCCGTTACGAAATAACATGGCCATTTATCTCTATTTCGTTACGGCTCCTTATGCCGCTCCTGGCGTTACAATGGCCATGTTATTTTTTTACAGCGGCTTAGGGTCAGCAAGATAAATGGATCTCACCGTTGAACAGAATTGCCCTTCCTGCGGGGCGGCCATTGAATTGCATGAAGCAGACAGGTTGTTGCAGTGTTCCTTCTGTGGAGTGCGGAATTACCGGGTCAGTCGTGGCTTGACCCGTTTTGTCCTGCCGGACAAGGCCCCGGAGCATATTCCCAGGGAAGAAATTTTTTATGCGCCGTACCTCCGTTTCAAGGGGAGTGTCTTTTACTGTAAAGGGAAGGAGGTGCAGCACCGGATCGTTGATATCACCCATCTGGGGGTAAAGACCAAGGCCCTGCCGCTGACCCTCGGATTAAGACCGCAGGCCATGAAGGTGTCGCTGCTCGGCGAGGAGAATGTCGGCTATTTCTTCCGTCAGTCGGTGAAAGCCGTATCCATTGTCGAAATGGCAGCCCAGTTGACGGTTCTTGATTCAGAGCAGAATAAGGAGCCTTTTTATCATCGCGCCTATATTGGAGAGACGATCAGTTATATCTATCTGCCTCTCTATATTCATGACAATGTCCTTTATGACGCGGTGACCAATAGCAGGTTGGCGCCAAGTGGTCCCAGCGGCGAGTTGAAGAAAAAGAGCCGCCGTTTTCAGAGCCAGTGGGTGCCTCATTTTCTGGCCACCTTGTGTCCATCCTGTGGTAAGGCTTTGGAAGGAGAGCAGGACAGTCTGGTTCTTTCCTGTCATAACTGTCACAGCTCCTGGGAGGAGGCAGGCGGTCAGTTTCGCTCTCTTTCCTGGCGGCTGGTTCCTTCCCGGCACAAGAAGGATGTGAGCTATCTGCCGTTTTGGAAGATAGAGGTCAAGGCGAGCGGTGTGGTGATGGAAAACTTTGGAGATTTTCTGAGGCTGACCAATCAGCCTCTGGTGGTGCGGCCGGAGCATGATCGTATGGCCCTCTGCTTCTGGATTCCGGCGTTTAAAATCCGGCCTCATATTTTTCTGAATCTGGCCAAAAATATGACCGTGACCCAAAAACGTCTGCCGGCAGGGGAGGCCACCATGGCCGGAGGTCTGCATCCGGTAACCCTTTCCCGAACAGAGGCGGTACAGGCGTTAAAGACAGTCCTGGCGGAAGCTGCTCTGAATAAAAGGGATGTCCTGCCCCTTCTGCCTGCTCTCTCTTTTCATCCCCGGGCCACTGAGCTTATCTATCTGCCTTTTATCGACAACGGCCATGATCTGGTTCAGGAACAGACCATGCTTGCGGTTGCCGGGGCTGTGCTTCGTTCCGGTCGCAGTTTGTGAGAACAAAGTTGAAAGGGGCGGATCTGCCTGCATCAGGTGGAACAAATATATATTCATGGTGCTATGTTACAAACAATTCCCATCGACACACCTTTCATGATTCGTAACATCTGACGACTGACCATGATCTTTTCATCTGTCACTTTTCTTTTTTTCTTCCTGCCAGGGGTACTCTCCATTGTCTTTTTGGCTCCTTGGCGCTGGCGGAATTTTCTTCTCCTTCTTGCCAGTCTACTCTTTTATGTTTGGGGAGAAGGCATCTATGTACTGATGCTCCTTGCATCCATTATAATTAACTCCATCTGCGGCCAGATGATCGATACCCATAAAGATGGCCGATTGTCTCGGGCCATTCTCATTTCCGGGGTATCGCTCAATATTGTCATGCTGGCTTTTTTTAAGTATGCAAATTTTTTTGTAGAGACTGTTAATCCATTTTTGTTACTTCTCCATCTTCCGTCGCTGGTCATTGATCCCGTTCACCGACCAATCGGTATCTCCTTTTTTACGTTTCAGGCCATCTCATATTTAGTTGATATCTATCGGCAACAGGTGAAGCCGGCCAAAAATCCGTTTAACTTCGCTCTTTATCTTTCTTTTTTTCCAGTGTGTCTTGCAGGGCCCATTCTCCGCTATCCACAGTTTGCCGAGGAACTTCGCACTGGTCGTAGCACTGTCCGCGATTTTGTGGATGGCAGTCAGCGCTTTCTTATGGGGCTTGCCAAAAAGGTACTGCTGGCGAATCCTCTGGCCCTGATTGCCGATCAGATCTTTGCTCTGCCTGCTCGGGAGCTTTCACCCTCTCTGGTCTGGCTTGGGGTTCTTTGTTATACCCTCCAGATCTATTTTGATTTCTCCGGCTATTCTGATATGGCTATCGGTATCGCCAGATTCTTTGGCCTTCATATTCCAGAAAACTTCAACTATCCCTATAGCTCGCGGTCAATTCGGGAGTTCTGGCGACGATGGCATATTTCCCTGTCAACCTGGCTCCGTGACTACCTTTACATCCCGCTTGGCGGGAGCAGGCAAGGAACCGGCAGGACATTCTTGAATCTCCTCGTTGTCTTTTTCCTCTGCGGGCTTTGGCATGGGGCGAGTTGGACCTTTATCTGCTGGGGCCTGTACCACGGATTTTTTCTTGTCTTGGAACGTTCCAGGCTTGAACAATGGCGGAAGAAACTGTGGATACCCCTCCAGCATCTGCAGACGATGCTCATTATTATGGTGGGCTGGGTGCTGTTTCGTAGTGAGACTATGGCCGATGCCCTGCGTTTTTTCTCCCTTATGTCCGGAATGGATACTCTGCCCGGTGGTCATTCTTCGCCGGCTCAATTTCTGGATAAAAAGGCCCAGCTGGAACTGGTGACAGCCCTGCTTTTTTCCTTGCCGATCATGCCGCTCCTGAGGCGATGGCGGGACACGGTTATCGTCAGGTCTGGTCGGTTTCGCATCTGCGTTGATGGTGCTGTTCATCTTACTCAGCTGGCTGGTCTTGCGGCCTTGTTTTACTTTGCCATTATCAGCATAGCTGCTGGTGTCTATAGCCCATTTATTTACCTGAAATTCTAAGATCAAATGGAATCTTCTTTCACCTTCCGTTCCTTTTACAACTGGATTGTAATTATCATGGTGCTTGGGGTTTTTTTCACTCCTTCTCTCAAGATGTTTACATCCCCGGAGGAGCACTGGTCTGCCACCGAACAGCGGTTGTTGACGGTTGCACCGACCCTGCCGACCACTATCAAAGGATTAGATACCTTTTTCTCCCAAGTTGATAACTACCTCAAGGATCACTTCGGATTCCGTGACAATTTTATCCATCGTTATCAGCGCGAGATGGAAAAACGATTCGACCAGATTGGAGTCAACGCTCCAGTTATTAAAGGTCTAGACAACTGGTATTTCTACACTGCCGAGAATGTTCTTGAAGATTTTCAGGGAAAGACTCCGCTTTCTCAAGGGCAACTGGAGCAGTGGTTGAGTGCTCAGGATACAAAGGTTAACTGGCTGCGACAACAGGGGATTGCCTATATCCTGGCAGTGGGTCCGGGTAAGCAGTCCATTTATCCTGAATACTTGCTTGAAAATGCGATGGTGATCAAAGGAATCAGCCGATTTGAGCAGATGCTGACAGCCCTTGGTCAGCAGCCTCCGCCGTATTTTGTCAACCTCCATGATGTCCTCCGTCAGTCCAAGGGGACAAAAAACCTCTATTATAAAAACGACACTCATTGGAATATGCTCGGTGCTTATGTTGCCTTCCAGGCTATCTTCAAGCGGATAGCTGATATTTTTCCCGGCAAGACCTTCAGGACTAATTTTACCTTTACTGACGATGTGCCTGGTATGCATGACAGTTCCGGGTATCAAGGGGATCTGGCTCGCATGATACTGAAAGAGAAAGACCTGAATGAATCATTTCCGAAACTCCGGAATTTTATTCCCTGTGGCCATGCCCTGCCCTTCAGCTACGGTCTCAGTAACATCAACAAGGATTCAGACAAAGTCTCTTTTGCCAAGGGTTGTGGTCAGGCTGAACTGACGGCGGTTGTCTTCCGCGACTCTTTTACGGTCGCCCTGGAACCATTCTTCTCAGAGAACTTCAAGAAGGTTATTTATCTATGGAAAGGGTATGATCAAAAAAACATGGAGGAAATCATGGCTTTCTTTAAGCCTGATATCGTGATTGAAATCACGGTTGAGCGGTACGTGTTCGATTCGGTAGCCCCACGTAATAAGAGCGATCAAGGGAAATAGTGTATATTGACCGGTGTGTGGTTGGCTGTTTTTTTATTGATTGCCGCTGGTGTTGGTGAAATAATGCAGCTATACATACTTGACAATTTCGTAAAAACTCAAAAGAGTCTGTCATCCTCTGCTTGCCGACGGTCATCTCGACTGCAGGGAGAGATCTTTATCCATATCGTTGAAGATTCCTCACATGCGTTCGGAATGACAAAGGGAAGAGCAGATGGCAATTTGTACTTTTTACGAGACCATCAGGCTTTATGATTTGGTGAATTGTTTTGGATATGGCGTTAATGCAAGACGATGAGGGTTTGATGAGGTTAGCCTTGGCCCAGGCTGAGGAGGCTCTCAAACAGGGAGAATTCCCGGTAGGTTGTGTGTTGACACATAAGGGGATAGTCATTGCCTCGGGGCAAAGGGCGCATTCCTGTAGCCGGGGAAATGGTCAGGTCAACGAAATGGATCATGCCGAGATGCTGGCTCTGCGAGCCTTTCTGGATCTGAAAGCGGCCATTGCGCCTGAAAAGGTGACGGTCTACGCCACCATGGAACCTTGTCTCATGTGTTTTTCCACCTTGATCCTCAATGGGATCAGAAAGATCGTCTATGCCTATGAGGATGTGATGGGCGGAGGTACCAATCTGCCTCTGACTGCGCTGAATCCTCTTTATGCGGCCATGGAGATCCAGGTCGTACCCTCGGTGCTCAGGCAGCAAAGCCTGGCCCTTTTTCAGCAATTTTTCCGTAATCCGAACAACCCTTACTGGAAAGGCTCGCTCCTGGCCAGGTACACCTTGGAGCAGGACAGTTTCAAGGTATAGAGGCTTGTCAAAGGACTTTGGCAAGTATACGGAATGCGACATTGAGCGGTTAATTACAGCCAGGAACAAAACAGGGTGACCACGCCGGAATCGGCGTGGTCACCCTGTGGAAAATCGAGGGGTAGGTCCAACAGGGGCTGCCTACAATTGCTTGATTCCCGCCTCGCTCAGATACTTGTTGGCCTTCCGTTTCAGCTTGACATCATCCTGGACGGCCTTGAATAGAAACGGATAGCCGGCACGGAACCAGATGGAATTTTCCGGCTTATAGCCCCAGGCACTCACCGCCATGAATGCAGCATTGTAGCTACGATGACATTTAGGGCCCTGGCAAAAAAAGATCACCTTTGCGCTGTCCTTGCTCAATCCGGCATCGATCACCGCCTTATCCAGGGTCTCCTGGCTCAGGACATTGCCCGCAACCCCTTGCTTGTCATAGGGTAGGAGAATGGCGCCTTGTACGCTTCCCGTTTTATAAAAGCTCTCCGGCCGGGTGTCCACCCATAGCACCTTGGCGTCGCTTTTCAATTGGGCTACCGCCTCATCCACATCCCAGACCGGTGAACCCCAGGCCAGCTGCTTGAAGCTTGCGGCTAGCTGATCAGCTGGGATCTTGCCCTTGTCCACCTCTTGGGCCAGGCCAGGCCCTGCTTGCAGGCTCAAAAGCAGACAACCTGCTATCAATCCTACCACAATCCGTTTCAGTGACACCGTAATCATATAACCTCCTTGTCTGAGTGGTTTGTACCCTGTAATCCGCAGGATGATATCCCTTGGTGGGAGCAATCCGCCGCACTATGCAGCGGATTGCTTGAATAATTCCATGGCAATTGCAAAACCTCTCTATCCTGGTTCCAGGGTAAAGGTCTCAACGGTCTTTTCCAGATCTGCGGCGAGCTGGGACAGCTTGGTCGCCGATTCGGTCAGGTCGCGATAGGTCACTTCGGAGGCACTGATCGAGGTGTTGATATCCTCAATGGCCTTGACAAAAGTCTGTGCCTCTTCGTTGGTCTGCGAGATATTTCCGGCAATATCTTCAGCGACTGCGGCCTGCTCGGTGACGGCCGAGGCCACCACCAAGGATGCCTCGCTGGCCTCAATAACGACCGTCTGGATCCGGGCGATGGCCTCTACCGCTTTATTGGTAAACTGTTCGATATCGTTGACATCGGTATGGATGACCTTGGCCATGCTCATGCTCTGTTTGGCCAGCTCTTTGACCTCGGAGGCGACAACGGCAAAGCCCTTGCCAGCCTCGCCGGCCCGGGCAGCCTCGATGGTGGCGTTGAGGGCCAGCAGGTTGGTTTGATCGGCAAAACCGGTGATCGCCAGATTGGCTTTGGCGATATGGACCACCGCTCCCTGCAGTCTATCGATGGTCTCCGCAACTTGTGCTGAAATATTGCGGGCATCCTCAGTTGTATTGGCGCTCTTGTTGGTATTCTCGCTGATCTCCTGGATCGAGGCGGACATTTGAACCGTGGCGTTGGTTGTGATATCCATGTTGCGGCTGATGGCCTCTGATGACTGAGACATGGCCCTGGCCCGTGCACCGATGATGGTGGAGGTATTTACTAAATTATTTACGATATCTGTAATGTATTTGGACTCAGCCAGGAGGTTGTTAGCCTTGTCTTGCAGACCCTCGACAATCTCACCCAGGTTGATCTTGATTTTTTGGAGGGAGTGACCCAGGATGTCTTTTTCTGAATAAACGGTGATTCTAGTCGAGAGGTCGCCGGCGGCAATGGCCTCCGCTTTTTGGGCATGCTGGCGAATGTGTTTCAGCATGGTGTTGAGGGCCGTGCCCATTTCGTTGATCTCGTCATTGGTACGGATCTCAAGCGATGAGGTCATATCGCCGGCAGCCATATTGGCGGCAAAATCCACCACCTTCCTGATCGGTCGGATAATGCTGTGTCGCACGCTAATGAAGGCAATAATTTGGGTAAGGACAATAATGAGCACGGTCAAGGTTACGGCAAAGAGCAGATTTTTCCTGGACGCCTTGACTTGGGCGGTGGTATCGCTGATTGTAACCAGGAAGGATACCGTTGTCCCGTCAGGGTTTTGCAGGGGTAACAGATCGGAGAGATACCAAATATTATCTGTATTGAACTGGATAAAAGTACGCGAGGCGGACTCGGCTGCGAAAAGTTGGATTAGCGGCGTGGTGAGTTCGCTGCTGCTAGATGCGGCAAATGTTTTTTCGTGTGGGTTGTACAGGGCAATAATAGTATCGGTTAAAGTCGCCACATCCTCCAGCCAGGTTGCCGCCTTCAGGGCCAATTCGATATAACCGATCGGATTGTCGTCATCATCGGTTACCACGCTGACCACGCAATACTCCACTGGAAAGGCGGGCAGAAGTCCATCATTGCCCCGAAAATAGTAATGAAAATTGAAATCTTTGACTGCCTCATCGAACGTCTTCTCGAGATATGTCGGCAGTGTGGTTTCCCGCTTTGGTCGCGTCCCTGCCTCTTCCAGCAGTACTTGCTTATTTGCTGAATAGAGGGTGAAACGGGCGATATTGTTTTCTGCCAAGGAGAGAAACAGCCCGGATAACACCATTTTTGCGGCTTGGTCCTGGGGGTTGGCAAGGAAGGTGATGATCTCGCTGGTGTTCAGGACACCGGTGATCAGCTTTTCCAGATGCTTAGCCTGTTTGTCAATGGCCCCGTTCAGGGCGATGGTGTCGGCCAGATGTTTTATGCGGTTACTATCTTCCGTCATGTCAACTACCACACGCTGATAGATAAAGACAAAGGTGAGCAGGAGCAGGAACATCGGTAATCCGACCATTCCCATGATCTTGATATTTAGTGATAACTTCTTTGGTAAAGTCAGAGCCATATGTAAGTCTCTCTTATAATTTGATAAACGCCCTCATCTCTCATCTCTCATATATGATAAAGATATAAACAATAGAATTGGTATATATCAAAAGAATCTGTATGAGAAGCAAAAAAGTACTTATTCGGCTATAATTAAAAAAAGCGAAAATGAAAGTGTGTCGTCCAATAATGAAATGGTTTGAATGAACCCCTGAATTTCACCTTTTAACGTCTATGATCCCAATAGCCAGAACGGTCGGCTTTGTCCCCGGCGAACGAAACGTCTTTTTTCATATCCTCACTGCCTGCAACCTCTCTTGTCGTCATTGCTATATCAATCCTGAGCAGCATGGCCGGGTGACCCTGCCCCGTGAGACCATGGAGCGGTGGATAGAGCTTTTTGCCCGTCCTGATCAGAAGTCAAACATGATTTTTCTGGGCGGAGAACCCACCCTCCATCCGGATCTGGTGCATGGGATTGCCAAGGCCAAGGCCTGCGGCTTTGCGGTAACCGTGGATTCCAACGGCTATCTCTTTCATGACCTCCTTGATCACACCACCCCTGAACTGCTCGATTATCTGAGCTTCAGTCTGGATGGTCCGGATGCCGCAGTCAATGATCCCATCCGGGGGGAAGGTGTTTTTGCCATGTGTACCGCCAATCTGCGCAAGGCTGTAACGCGCGGATTTTCCGTCAGTGTGATCTATACCGTCTCCAGCCTCAATATCGACCATCTGCCACGCATGGTGTCTCTGCTTGGTGAGCTGGGGGTTAAGCGTTTTTTTATCCAGGTGATCGGGCTGCGGGGAAAGCCTGCGCAGGAAGGCGGTATCGTTACTCAGGAGAAAGGTCAAACGGGATGGCAGGTAAGCCCTGAACAGTGGTTGCGGATTGTGCCGGAGGTAGCGAGACAGGCAGCGAGACAGGGTATTCATGTCACCTTTCCCAAGGTCTTTCTCGAGGAGGGCGAACCTTTCGAGTGTGCCGGGGTGGTGGCGGATAATTTTTTTATCTTCCCCAATGGCCGGGTCTATCGCTGCCCCCTGTGTGAGGATTATCCTATTCATGCCTGGCGTATTGAAAACGACACCCTGCTGCACAATGAAGGCTTAAACGAAGATCGCTTCTTCACCCTGAATATTGCCGAAGGCTGTGTAATGAACAAATTGCTCCAACCCGACACCATTCGCTATGATGTCGCAGGAAAACCCGAACACCGGATTTCCTGTTGCCTGCTGAAACAGGAGATGAGCCCCTCTACAATATGAGATTCTAAGATGGTAACCCTCTTTAACAGTATGGCTGTGAAGTTTTTTTGTTGAACGTTCAGGCATTATGTATCAATTGGAAGTCCGTGAGGGCTGATTGGAAATCATTGTCTTGTGCGTCAATGGAAGACAGCTATGACTTTGACGGAACCTTTGCCACCCTTCATTGTAAAAATATTTAACACCAAAAAGGGGAAGAATAGCAGTATGAGCGTTAATTGATGTTGTGTCGATTGTCTTTTAGGGTGAAGCATGGGTTGTATCATATTGAAATTATAGGCACTCTGTTGTATGTGAAAGGTATGATGCTTTGTCGGCATATTTTTTGCATAATTTTTTTAGTGAACGCATTCTTTTTTTATTTATAAACGCTTTGAGGGGGGGAGTATGAAACCGTTGAAGATGACGTTATTGTTTGTTGTTTCTGTCTTTGTTATGGGATTGGGCGTAAGCGCAACCGCCTTTGCCGATGATGAGCTCTATCTGTGCGGGACAGTAAAAGAAGTTAATACCGAGGGTAGGAGCATTGTCGTCCAGGTCGTCTCAGAAGGGTGTTTGGGTGAGAATTCGTTCAAGGTCGCGAGAAATCTGCGGATGGACAGGTTTGTTCCGGGGGAAGAATCGTGCTTTATGATTGATGTCAATACCTGCCCACAAGCACAGAGCGCAACTATTATTGGCGAGTAGGGTACATATGCCCTTGATGCGGTCTGGCCGCAATTTTATATCCTGTTGGAGGATGCCCCATGAAGCTATCTCATACCTTTTTCATCAAAACAGTCGCCAGTTTGTCACTTTCTCTGTTGGCCCTTCTGTATAGCCAGGATGTACAGAGTGCCGGCACATGCGGAACGGCAGCTGGTGAGAAGTATATCACAAATCCAGAAGGACGCTTGCCGGACAATCCTGATTTGTGCGGCGCCGGTTCAACCTATGGCACTCGTTCAGATACCACAGATTATTGGCGATGGAGATGCCGCTCGTCAGGCACAGCTGTAAATTGCGCCGCAAATAGAGTTCGTTGCGGAAGCGCAAACGGAACGGTCAGAACGACTGAGCCCTCTGTTTCGGCCATGTGTGATCCCGATGGAATCAATGACGCATTAGTTCTTACCGGGAATACCTGGACCTGGCATTGCATAGATACGGAGGGGGAGCAGACATCCTGCTCAGCAACTCAGCGCATTGATGGCTCTTGTGGCGCAGCAACAAGCCTTGACTATGTAAACCCTCCATCCACAGACCTGTGTGCTGCCGGCACGCCAACTGCGGTCTTCGATGACGGCAGCGATCATTGGGACTGGACATGCGCAGGCGTCAACGGCGGAACCACGAGGGCTTGTACCGCTGATATTGTCAACTGCGGTTCTACGCAAGGAACTAATCAGACGAGTATGCCTACATGGGGTCTTTGTAGTGAAGGTTCAGCTTCAGTTGTTGTTGACAGTGGCGATACCTGGAACTGGACATGCACGGACGGTATTGGAGACACGGCAAGCTGTTGGGCTTACGACAGAGATAATGGCTCCTGCGGTACAGCCCAGGGGGGGACATATGAACTTGAACCTGAGACAACATCTCTCTGCATGGCGGGAACGCCTTCCGCAGTGATAGATAGCGGCGCGAGATGGACATGGACCTGCGTTGGCACATATACTGGAACCACAGCAAATTGCTGGGCCAACGATATGGATAATGGCTCTTGTGGCGCAGCAATAAGCACACCAACCGAGTCTGCTCCGACGACAAACCTCTGTTCCTTGGGCACGGCATCAACCCCGTCCGCTGGAGCAGACAGTTGGAACTGGACGTGTAGTGGAACCAATGGCGGTGTCACGGTGAATTGCTCAAATGAGCGCATTGTCAATGGCGATTGTGGAAGCGCAAATGGCGGCACCTACGAAACGCAACCAACATCGGGGTTGTGTGACACTGGTGTGGCATCCGCAGTTATCGCGAACGGCAATTATTGGAATTGGGGATGTACCGGCGTTGCCGGCGGTTCCAATGCAAGTTGCACCGCTAACAGGTTAGTCGTAAATAATTATTGCGCGGCGCCGCCGTTTATCGTATCGCCGGTTGAGCCGAATGTCATGTCTGTTATAGATGCCAGCGGTTCCATGAGCTGGAAGGCGTATAATTATGCGTCAACGGCGGTGCCTGTGCCTGTTTACAATGGAAATGAAGAGGGATATTTCCGGTGGGATAAAAATTACCGCTACAATAGCACTGATGGATATTGGGAGGAGACGATCAATAGCAGTGTGGCATGCACTGGAAACTCAACTAATCCCTCGACGAGTTCTGTTTATCAAGGAAGTTGCCTGAATTATCATAAAATGTCCAGAATGGATCTCGTACGCTGGGCCATGACCGGCGGCAATCCTAACTCCTGCACTGGAAATAGTACATTCAACGCCAGCCACTGCGATCCCGAACTCTGGGAGCAGCCTGGTAACAGCGGAAAGGTCGGGGAGGCGTGCAACAACACGATTGGCGGCTGCATTCTGCTGTCAACGAACGGTACAAAGGTAAAAGTTCCCTGGAGTCGGGTCTGGGACGGCCTGGTCTATCAATTCAAGGCCATGAGCCTGAAGCCTCGCATGGGGGCGCTGTTTTATAGCGGCAGTACAGTCAGGTCAGCGGGGCAGGTGTATATGGGTGATTTTACGGCCCCCAACAGCACCAATAGCGAATTTCCCTATATGAACCTTATTACGGCGATAAACTCCACGGCTCCTAATGGCGGCACCCCCACTGGTCCGGCCATGTGGGATGCGTTTAATTATTTCAAACAGGCGGATCCTGAATTTGGCGGCATTCCTGTGCAGCAGGGTGATGGCGACCGGTGGAAGAACCCCATGTATGTCTGTGATGGTGGCGGAGCGAATTGCAAGGAAATCGCCTGCGCCAAAAACTTTGTCCTGTTGATGTCGGATGGGCAGTGGAACTCACCTTCCTGCTCCATTGACAACTGGCGGTCTGATCCGGTGAAGCCTGCATATGAAATGCATCAGACATTTACTAATCTGGCGACGAACAAAACGACAAATGTCAATGCCACCCATTCCATTGGCGTATTCCTGGGTGGTACCGGTGGACAGTCTCTTGCCAATGTGGCCATGTATGGCTCCTTTAACAAAACAAGCGGCTGGCCGGACAGTCTGACCGGGTATCCCGCTGGAACCTGTGACGCCGATGATTGCAGCGACTGGGGAAAAGGCAGCGCCTGTACGGCATTGCCGACATCATCAAGTGACTGGGACAACGAAAGCCCCAAGGACGTTCCCGATACGTTCCACAGCGCAACCAATGCTTCTGAAATCAAAGAATCGATTAAGAACGCCATTCTTGATATGCTGCGCCGCACCTCTTCGGGTACTGCGGTATCCGTGCTCAGCTCCAGTGAGGGGAGTGGCGCCAATCTCATGCAGGCGCTGTTCTATCCTAAAAGGGCGTTTGCAGGAGGCGTAGAGGTCTCCTGGATAAGCGATCTGATGAATTACTGGTATTATATGGACCCATATTTTACCCACGCAAATATCCGTGAAGATACCATCCGGGAGGGGACGGATTATACTCTGCTCGATCTTAAGCAAGATTATATCGCAGCGATAGCCTATGACTCGACTGAAGAAAAAACGAATGCCTATCGTTTTCAGGACGAAAATGGGAATGCCAGCTCATTGATAGATAAGGGAAAGGTGCCGATTGAAAACACCGCTGCCATCTGGCGGGCCGGCTTTAACCTCTGGTGGACGAATCCCGCAGACAGGAATATCTATACTTCACTGACCCCGCCTGCTCTCATACCATTTGATACGACACAAACTGCTGATCTTGATGATTATTTAGGGAAAACATCGAGCACTGCGGCAGCCAACGCCACCATCAATTATGTGCGCGGCTATGATTGCACGGACGCTTCCGGCTCGCCTGGCGATTGTGGAACAACATATCCCAATTATATAGGACGAAGCAGAACTGTGAGCTCGGGCGTGTGTGCTGCCAGAAGAAGCCCGTGTTCAAGTGATGCTGACTGCCCAAGTGGAGACAGTTGCAGCACTACGCCGGAAACCCATGTCTGGAAACTGGGTGATATTATCTCTTCCACCCCGCGTATTATGGGACCGGCGAATTTGAATACCTTTAATCTTGCTTCTCCATTTGGCTATAACGATCAAAGCTACAAAAGTTATATTAAAAGTGACGATTATCAGAACCGGCAGCTCGTCTTTGTGGGTGCCAATGATGGTATGCTGCATGCTTTCAAACTTGGTAAGCTCCTCCAGAAGTGGACGGGAAAAAACTGGTATGAAGCGGCAAAACAGGAAGGGATTACCGGCGCCGGCGGGATTGGTTCTGAGGCTTATGCCTTTATACCGAAGAACGTTCTTCCTTATCTCCAATACCTTCAAGATAATGATTATTGCCATGTCTATATGGTAGATGGACCGACGGCATTATCAGATGTCGCCATCAATAAATCATCGACCTGTAACCAGACGGATTACTGGAATTGTCCAAAAATCACGACGATAATTGACACGAACGACCTGGATGTTGCCAAAACAAGTTGGCGGGCAACTTTGGTAGGCAGTGTTGGAATTGGTGGTGCCACTTGTGATGAGTCAACCTCTGATGCTGATCGAGTTCCCGCGCCGCTCTCTGTGGGGGGGCAGTCGGTTGGTTGGTCATCGTATTTTGCACTTGATGTTACGGATCAGACAACGCCTGAACTTTTATGGGAGTTTTCTCATCCCGAGCTGGGGGTAACAAATGTCGGCTCAATGACTGTCAAGGTTGGAGGCAGTGATAAGCGGTGTGCAATCAGCAATGATGTATGTACTTCAAATGCTGACTGTGTGGAGACAGCTGTAAAGGGGCAATGCGTCACCACTAACGGCCGCTGGTTTACTATCCTGGTTTCTGGCTCCACCGGTCCCATCGTCAACAAGGAGTTTAAGGGTACTTCTGACCAAAATTTGAAAATATTCGTTCTTGATCACAAGACAGGAACGTTACTCCGAACTATTGATACCGGCATCACCAATGCCTTTGCCGGCGCTCTCTCTTCCAGTGCGATTGACCTTGATAAGGCGCGCCCCAGTGATAGCGGAAATTACCAGGACGATGCCGTGTATATTGGCTATGTTAAAGACACAACTAACGGCGGGATAGTGCGCTTGGTTATCAATGATGACATTAATCCAGCTAACTGGACGGTAAGTAAGGTAATTGACAATATCGGGCCGGTGACCACCTCGGTGGCAAATCTCCTGGACCGAAAAAATAAAAAACTCTGGCTGTATTTTGCTGAGGGCCGGTATTTTTATAAGCAGGATGATTTGTCCACACAGCGCAGGTTGTATGGTGTTGAAGAACCCTGTTATGATGGAACAACCAATTCAATATTGCCGACTTGTTCGAGTTCATTGACTTTGGCAAACCTGGGCGACCAGACGTCATCACCAGCAGCAACTTTGGATGTTACGGATAAAGGCTGGTATATCAACATGGGGGCGGCGGCGGATCCTTTAAGCACTGAGCGTGTTATCTCAAACCCGACACCTGACCCACTGGGCGCTATTTATTTCCTTTCTTTTGCTCCAAACTCAGATGTCTGCAGCTTCGGCGGCACCTCGTATCTCTGGGCGCTGGATTATAAGACTGGTAGCAGTGTGTCTTTCGAGATGCAGGGGAAAGCTTTGGTGCAGGTCTCCACCGGTGAAATCAGGGAACTGAATCTTGCTGATGCCCTTACTGAAAATGATGGTCGTAAATCTGTAGGGTTTAAGGGGATTCCGCCAACAGGTCAGGGGTTGATGGTTATTTCTCCGCCAGTACCGATCAAAAAATTCATGCATGTGCAGGAACAATGATATGATGGACACGAGACAGACTCTTTCATTACAGGCGCATGGTCATAAGCACGGTGCTTTTTGCAATATACCGCAGGATGCGGCTATAATGCCGCTCCTAGACCCCAGTGTTTTACGAACGGGGGCAGGGAGCGGCGAAGGCGGTTTCACCCTGGTCGAGCTGATGGTCATCATCGCTATCATTGGAATTTTTGCGGCCATAGCCACCCTGAACTTCTCGCAAATGAATGATAAATATCGCATAGAATCCTACACCAAGGAGATTCACGCCCTGCTGATGCGGGCGAGAAATGACGCGGCCAACACTAATACCCAGCGCATTGTCACTCTGGCGGCGAATCAGGTGCAGGTGACCAATGATAACAATGGTGATAGTGTTGTTAATGCTGGCGACACGACAATAACCACTAACTATCCGCGATTTGTTATTCAGTCGGCAATAAATCCGATTATTTTCGACCGAAGGGGGATTATCAATATCGTTGCGAATCAAACCCTGCAAATTATCCACCCTGGAAATTCTGCGCCAGGTGTGGATTGTATAGTTGTTTTTGCAACGCGCATCAATATCGGTCGTATGACAGGAGGTGCCTGTGTTCAACAATAATCACCCCATTCAGAACCAACGAGGCTTTACCCTGATCGAAATCATGATCGCCCTGGTGGTCTTTATGATTATCATGCTGGGCGTGGCCGCCGGAATGATTCAAAGCATCAGGGTCAACAAGGCGACTGCGGTTCGTGACGAGGCTGTACGGTTGGCGACGGATGATCTGAACGCGTTGAAGGCATTGCCATTTACTCTCAATGCCGACGGTCTAGGTACGACACCATGGGCCGCGCAGCCCACAGTGCTTGTGAATATACGGGCCGGGGCCATACAGTATTGGAGATCACGACAGATTACTAATGTTAATGCCACGGCGACAGCGCTGAAACGCGTTGATGTCGCCATAGGCTGGGATGACCCTGGTGGCGGCCCGGCACAGGCGCCCACTGGCAGAAATCGCCAGGTGTCCTTCAGCACCGTGCTTGTCCGTGATGACAACATACTTTGATTATCTTCTTCATGAAGGCAAGGCCCTGTTCTCTTGCGCCCCTGATTTTCGTGCGGCGCATGGGAGCCAGCTCCCCCGTTGAAGAGAATAATGTCTCCCCCCTGATTCAGGGGGGATTTAGGGGGGGGGAAGTGGTGCCGAATGCAACGGTGGAACAATGTGACAATGAAGAATTATAAAGAGGGCAAAATGAAACAATTGCGTACTTATCGCCATCGGAGTGCATCCGGCTTTACCTTGGTAGAGCTGATGGTCGCTTTGGCAATTTTCGGCATTCTGATGACAATGGTATTCAGCAGTTTTATACCGGTTTTGCAGACAAACACCAAAGAGTCACGCATTTCGGAGACCAAGCTGGAAACAGGCATCGGCCTTGATTTGCTGCGCTCGGATCTTGAACATGCCGGCTTTGGCCTGCCCTGGAATTTCGCGGGCATGCCAAACCCCTATAATGAGCCAAGTGGCGATACGACCCTGGATGCCACGGATGACGCCACCACAAACGCCCCACCACGGGCGCTCAGCAGCGTGGATGCCACGGCATATGGGATGAATAACGGCTCCGATTATCTGGTCGTCAAGGCCATGAATGTGACCAGTGGAACAACCAGCCAGAAATGGGGCTGGTTATGGCGTAATGGCACCCATACCTTCCCTAGTGCCACCATACAATCTATGGGTGCTGAGCCTTTTAATGCAACTGACCGGGTTATTGTTATCAATCCCCGAGATGATCGTCAGCTTGTTGTCGATGGGGCAGCCTTGAATAATTTTTTTGCTACAACCACCCCCGCAGCGTTGGATAATTTCGCACCAGCGGAAACCGGATTCGATCCCGACGGAGAACGCTATCTTCTCTATGGCCTTAATGACACGGCCTCTGCACAAAGACCATTCAACCGCACGGACTACTATATAAACAACGCCAATGTCCCGGCTCACTGCGCCCCAGGCACCGGGGTTTTGACCAAGTGGACACTGAATCAGGCCGACAATAACTTTGCAGCATTGCCGATTGTTGATTGTGTCGCTGATTTTCAAGTGGTCTATTACCTGGACACCAGCACCCCGCTTGATGGCGGCTGGGATACACGAGCAAATGCCAACGGCTTGGCAGGAATGAATGCGGAAGAGGTTCGCCAGCGGGTCAAATCTGTTCGCTGTTATATCCTAACTCACCAGGGTGGCGTAGATCGCAATTATATTCATCCAACCCAGAATATCAATGTTGGCGAGGTTGCGGCAGATGGTGTCACCTTGCAGGCCAATGCCGGCCGAGTTTTTAATTTGAATGCCAATATAGGTGCAACCTGGGCCAATTATCGCTGGCAGGTATACAGCCTGGCGGTAACCCCCAGAAATTTACAATGAATATAAAAGGAAATGCCATGTCTATGCACACCGCAAAGAAAGTTAAGGCACCGACAATCTCCTCTCAGCTCGGCAATGAAAAGGGCATCGCCTTGGTCACGGCCTTGATTTTGGGGCTTATTGGCCTGCTCATGATTGTCTCCCTTCTCAATCTTGTGGGCACAGGTATTTGGACAAGCGGCTCCAAAAAACGCTACCAGACCGCCCTTGAAGCCGCGCGAGGCGCCCAGGATTTTTTTGCTAAGGAAATTATCCATCGCGGGATAGGTGGAACCGGATTGAGTGCTATGGTGGGAATGGGAGTCTATGGCGGCATTTTTACCAACCCTGATAATGTGGCCGATACGAACTTTAATACCAAGCTCACAACCATGGGCAGCTATCCGGCCACGCCGCATGATGGGCGAGTAAGCTTCCAACTTGCCGGAGCAGGCGGAACCATCACCGCCGACACCACCATTCGTTACACCAGTCGCGGGAACAGCGGCACATCCTCAAATATTCTGGGTGGCGGTGGAGTGGTCAGCAATCAAAGTGGAACCGTGACGCCGCAACACATCCCCTATATGTACCAGATCGAGATTCAAGGTCAGGGTGCTGGTACGCAAGAAAATGCCAGACTGTCATCAACTTACGCCTACTGATTGCATACACAGGGGAATGAAGAAGAGGGAGTTCCGTGGACAGGAAAAGTAGTGAGAATTCGGGACACTCCCGTTCGCAGTAACAACTGAATATCAAGCGGGTTGAAGTCCCGTCCGGGAAAACCAGGGACACTCCCTAATTTTACTCCAATATTATTCCACGGTCGGTCGTCCCACCTTCTACGGCATCAATATTTGGTCCATCTGAAATTCCGTATTGCGACAAAACCCTCTGAAGCGAACGGTCGGTCGGAGCGGGTTGTTTTGCTTTGCGGGGACAAGGGTCAAATAAGGGGCAAGTCTCCTTTTTGACCTCTTATGGCCAATACAGGCCGTGAAAAAGAATTCAGTCGAGAGAATACAATTTATAAATCAGCAAGACCCTTCCAGCATTATTTTAATCACACGTTCGTCAAGACAGGTACGCAGAAAAGTATTCATCGGTTGTTGTTCGCCCGACTCATAATATGTCAACATGAGGCGATTAAACTCCAATTACCGTTTTGCCGGAAGGTTGATAGCTGGGAATCCGGCGTTTAATAACAGACCATTCATCATAAAACGTCCCATCCGCTTATTCACATCATAAAAAAATTGTACTCTTGCCATCCGAAGAAAAACGAAAATGGCCTGGTCGTAAATATCTGTGAGATAGAGTGCCTCTTTTACCATGTTGTCAAATTCAAACGGCAATCTTGAAGCATCCGGCGGCATATATTCCGTGCCTGCTATAGTAACGCCACCAGATCGGAATTGCCCCCATTCCAGAGCTTCTTTTTTTGCCGCAATCGCATGAAGTTCACATGTTTTTTCTGCTGAAAGTTCAAACTCTTCTCCTTCGATCCATTCAAATAAAGTCCGCCATGCTTTTGCCTGATTCAAGGCTATTTGTTGATCTGAAAGTTTGTGGCCACCAACGGTAATACCTCCAAGTAGCGTCTGAATTTCGGGTAAAGTGAAATTGATCCCTTCAAGGTTGACTGCATCCCAGACCAACTCAGACAACTGCCTACGGGCAAGCATCATGGCCTTGCCTTTATTCGCTCTCATATTCCAATAGTTATCTATCATAATGAAATTAGGGACACTCCCGAATGGCGCTAGTTTAAGGGCAGAGGCCAGCAAAACCGGGACTGTCCCCGGCCCTATCGGGGGCTGTCCCAGGCTTTTGCGAGTTGAAGCGACAGCAGTTGCAAAAAGCCTGAAGATCAGAGTTTTGCGGCGCGGGGCACCATGGTTGCCTCAAACTCGTAAAGTTGGGACAGCCCCCGATAAGGCCGGGGACAGTCCCAACTTTACGCCCTGCGGTTGTAAAAAACGCTTAAACTAGCGTCATTAGGGACACTCCCCAATTTTATTCCGCGGTCGTCCCACCTTTTTCGGCTTTAACGTTTGGTCCATCTGAGATTCCAGTGTTGCAATAAAACCCTCTGAACCGAATGGTCGGCCGCAGCGGGTTGCCTTACGAAGCGCGTCATCCATTCCGTCATTGTTCTCGGTCACGACAAATTGGTGATACGCAGCCTTTTCTGAAGGAGCGAGCCAGAGTGTCGGGCTCAGAATCGCATCGATTGTGCCTGTCAAATGCGCTTTGGCACTAGACCAACGATACAGTTCCGGCCTTTCTGTCAGTCCGGCCTTTAACGGATTGCGTTCTATATAGCGTGCCACAGTCCACAGATGCTGTTCGTTTCCCACTACACACGAGTAAAAACGGTTTTGCCAGATGCGACCGGACTGGGACAGCTTTCGGTTGAGATACTGGGTATAGACCTGGTTGGTCAGGCCGATGCCACGTGCGAGAGATGTTTCGGTTTCTGGTACTGCGAGTAGATGAACATGGTTGTCCATCAGGCAATAGCCCCAAATCTGGAGAAAATATTTGTGTGCGTAACCGACCAGCAAGTTCAAATAGGTCTGTCGGTCTTCATCATCGAAAAAAACCGTTGCTCGATTGTTTCCACGTTGGGTGATGTGATGCGGATAACCTGGAGCAATGATGCGGGCGACTCTTGACATGAAAAAATCATATCATGGAGTAAACGACAGAACAATAATAAAATAGGGGAGTGTCCCGAATTACCCCGAATTACCCCCGAATTACCCGAATTACCCTTTACCTATGCTGAAGGGAATAATTACTTCCAAGGAATACCGCTTTCGCTTTTCTTCTTTTTTTCCGGGCGTTTGAGGTGGATATTCGGCGGGTCATAGATGAGAACGAAGGAGTCCTGTATATCAGGCAGTTGCGGCAGGAATTCGGGGACGAGTTGTTTCAGGGCCTGGGGGGCGGCTCCATATTTAACGGTATAGGCGTTCAAAGCCCTCTGTACTTCCAGGGCCTGTTCAAAGATCACAATCTCTTCTTCGTAACGCTTGCGCACCATCTCATCTTTTTCCCCTGCCAGCATGGTTTTCAGTGAAATCAGACCGGCAGTGATGTCACCGCCCTGGGCAGAGAGCAGGGCGGCCAAATGTCCAAACATGGGTGGGGCCTTGGGTAGTTTTGCCGCCTCAGCTAAGGCCTCGGCCCCTTTGAGCGGTTCATTCATCGCCAAAAAGAAGTTGGTTCCATAAAAGAAACGCAGAACAAGATCCTCCGGAAAGGCGGCAATGCCGGTCTCAAACACTGTGGCGGCTTTGGCGGCGGCCTCAGGCGAAATGGGGGTCAGAAATCCCTGGCAGAAGTAATATGGATCGATAAAGCGGGGGTAGAGCTGGGTCATGACCTCAAAGTTGTTGCCTAAAGGCTCCGCGTAACTGGTGGCGGGGGTTCCCGGCGGCACGCCGCCGAGAAAAACGCTGGTGCGGATAAAGAGCATCTCCGCCGCCAATTGTCGGACATAGCCGGCGGCGATCCGGTAAAAGTTGACCGGCAGGGCGATCTCCAGGGAGACTGCCCGGTCCCGGGCCTTTTGCTCCTGAACGGTAAAGACAAGACCATAGAGCACGACAAGACCAGTCAAGACAAGGGCGCGGACGATCATCATTGCAGGTCTCGCCGTTTATAAATGCCACAGGCCAGCCACAGGACAATGAAGATATAGAGGGTTGACAGGCCAAAGGGAAGGAGCAGTTGGGAGGTGGCCGGGACGGCATCGGCGGAGGCGACCAGGGTCTTGAAATCCAGCCAGGAAAAATCAGGGAAAACTCCAGTCAGCCATTTAAGCAGGGTAACGACCCCTTGTCCTTCACCTGCGCCCATTTTTTGGTTGAACGACTCTCGCACCACCGGCAGTCCGGTACAGATGCAATAATAACAGAGAGTCAGGAGCAAAACCGGGAAGCTGCCCCGTACGGCGCTGGAAAACAGCAGGATAACCGCCAGAAGCATGAGCTGTATCCAGTAGAGGCCGGCCCCGGCCAGAAGAAAGGAGGTGAATGAGAGATGTTGAAAGTAGGAAGCTGCGTCCACCGATCCCCTGATGATCTTCAGTACTCCCCAGCCTAAGCTTCCAAGGATGATATTCAAAGCCAGCAAGAGCAAAGCCAGTCCCGCGTAAAGCGCCAAAGCGTATTCGGTGCGGGAGATGGGGCGGGCCATGAAGGTGTGCAGGGCCCCGCGTTCAGTATCCCAGGCCATGACCTGGACACCGTGAAAGAGCAGGAAGATGAAGCCGGTCAGCCAAATGAGGGAAAAGAGAAAATCATTGGAGGCCCGGCCGATATCCCGGGGGATGAAGTCAAAAAAGAGCAGGCCGCCGGTGATCCCGGCCAGGGCGAAAAGAATAAGCCCGATCAGGGCGTGACGGCGCAGGCCGTCAAGGATGATGAGGCGGGCCAGGGCGCTGACGCGGCGGAGCGGACTAAGCATGTGTCTCCTCCTTTTTGACCCGGCTGATAAAGGCCTCGGCCATGGATGCCTGACCCTCAACGGCTGCCAGCTCGCCGGGTGGGCCGAAAAAGAGCCGTTTTCCCTTATGCAGGAGAAGGATGTTGTCCACCAGCCGGTCCACGTCCTCAAGGATATGGGAGCAGAAGAGGATGGTCTTGCCCGCTGCCTTTAGCCGGCCGATCAGGTCAATGATCTTTTTGCGGCCCATGGGGTCAAGCCCGCTCATGGGTTCATCGAGGATCAATAGTTCCGGGTCGTTGATCAAGGCAATGGCGAAGTTGGCCCGTTGCTGCATCCCCTTGGAGTAGGAACGCAGAGGCCTCCGCCGCACCTCCCAGAGATCGAGCAGGGTCAGCAGCTCCTGGGAACGTTGCTTAAGGGTCGCCGCCGGGATGTCACAGGTGCTGCCGGTGAAGCGGAGCAGGTCAAGGACATTGAGGTTGGCCGGGAAGTTGGCGACCTCCGGCAGATAGCCGATCTTGCGCCGGAGTGCAGGGATGTCAGGAGAACCGTCGAAGAGCCGGATTGCCCCCTGGCTGGGGCGGATAAAGCCCATGAGCAGGCGGATGCTGGTGGATTTCCCGGCCCCGTTGGCACCGATCAGGCCCAGGGTCTCCCCCTTGTTCACGGTAAAGGAAAGACCATCAAGGGCGGTATGGGCCGGAGCGCCGATTTCTTTAGAGTATGTCTTGGAAACAGCTTGAAAGTGGATCATGGGTATGGGTGAATCTCGCGCGATTCGTTATTTCTTGAGAGCGGGAAGGTGACAGAACTGAAAGTCGTTACGTTGAAACGCAATATCGATAGATAATTATACCTGTTAACAGAGGAAAAAAACAAGTCAATATGTCAGCTGTTTTTTCTTGCTCAAAAGTTACTTTGCACCCCTCCTTGCCTTTTATGTGACGTCTCTTGAAATTGTGGAGTGTCCCGAATTTCCCCAAATTTTCCTTTTGCGGACTTTTTTTGTCAAGACATAAAAAAAAACGGCGGTCCCTGATAAGAAACCGCCGAAAGTAAAGCGACAATTCAACTGATTAACTGATTACATTGCAGTCCAAGGCGCGGCGCCTAAAGCATTAACTCCGACAGCTCCTACTGCAGGTACATCACCTATCAGTAGAACATAATTTTCGAGTCCATATGTTGCAGCAGTAGCGGCCCAATAGGTTGCAGTACTATCACTGTCCACACCAAAAGCACGAACACCACTTACATGTTTTGCTACCGCCGTATATGCCGACCACGGAGCAGCTGCAGCGACGCCGTTTCCGACTACGCAGCCCATATATACGCCATTGCTTAATCCGATATTAAGACCATTAGTTCCATCTGTAATGAAATGTGTAGCAGCTGTGGCCGGACCATTCAACATTGCTGCAGCTGCCGCATTTGCAGTGGCTCCAGTGTAACCAAAGCCTCGCCAGTCTACAAACATAGTGGCCTGAGATTTTTGCAGATTTACCACATCGCTAGTGGCTGAAGAGTTAAATGCTCGCTGGCGATACGCCGCAAACTGCGGAATGGCAATCGCTGCCAGGATACCGATAATGGCGACAACGATCATCAACTCCACCAGGGTAAAGCCCTGGCTGTCTTTCTGTAATCTTCTCAACTCGTTCATCATGATTTTTCCCCTCCTCTGGGGCATGGGTTAAAGGGTACTTCGTGGCGGACTTGGCGTCCATGAACACTTTATTTCCTTGCCATCACTTTTTCACAATCCGTGCCATTTGTCAAAGGGATTATGCACAATCTTCAATGTGCCGAAATGGTGACGGATTCTCGCCGGCGAACCCCTCACCATCCACGTCGCTCCTTGCTTGCATGGCCAGAAGAACAACTCCAGGCGACACAATTTGGCAATCAGTGACAATAATCGTCAGTTTCACTGCCCGATATGGTCACCGAGAAAAAGGGGACGGATTTATTGTGCGGCCGGGCAAGGTCGTGTAGTCCAGCGGGTGTGATCCCCGCCCCGGAAGGCAGGCCAGCCACCGGGTAGCAAGTCCTTGGAGGCTGTATGGTAACATAGAGCTTTAAGCGTAGGAT
>JBDRQE010000012.1:0-17834 GCA_043826415.1 Pseudomonadota bacterium | reverse complement strand
CGGGAACTTAAAAGAGCTTAAACACACTCCGGCAAGATTGAAGAGAGTCAACACAAGCAAAAGGTAGCAAAAAAATCAGCTGACACGAGCTGCTGGATAACTATAAATCCGGTTCCGTCAGCTACTTTTCAACACCTTTATGGATTATTTTTTTTGCTAAATATCGTAATTGGTATACCGCTTGCCTTATTTGGCCTGTCATGATTCCTAACGAATAGCTCCAGCGGACGCGCCAAAGGCGCGCGCCGCTGAGCATTGGCGTTAAGCCGTGACCGAATATATCCACATCCGTAAGGAGATTTTTCACAATGGACATCCCAAGAATATTCAACATCACCGAAAGTGCTCACCGCATCCATAACCCATTCACACCTGGAAAATTCGCCACTCTTGGTGCGGCCTTGCGCCTGACGCCGGAGGACCGCGTTCTGGACCTCGGTAGCGGCTCGGGTGAGATGCTGTGTACTTGGGCACGCGACTACGGTATTGGCGGCACAGGCATCGACATGAGCGAGTTGTTCAGCGAGCAAGCGAAGCGCCGCGCTGAACAACTGGGGGTCGCTGATCGCGTCGAGTTCATTCATGGCGATGCTGCGTGTTACGTCTCCGACGAGAAGTTCAGCGTGTCCGCTTGCGTCGGGGCTACCTGGATCGCCGGAGGAATCGCTGGCACCATCGAACTTCTTGCGCGAAGCCTGCGCACAGGAGGAATCATTCTCATCGGCGAACCTTACTGGCGGCAATTGCCGCCAACTGAAGATATCGCCAGGGGGTGTCTGGCCAACGCAATCTCTGACTTCCTTTTACTGCCGGAACTGGTCGCCTCCTTCGGCCGTCTGGGCTATGACGTTGTTGAAATGGTGCTGGCCAACCAGGACGGATGGGACAGATACGAGGCGGCCAAATGGCTCACCATGCGCCGATGGCTTGAAGCCAATCCTGATGATGAATTGGCCCAAGAGGTGCAATCCAAATTGGCCTCGGAACCTGAGCGCCACGTAGCTTACACACGCGAATATCTGGGCTGGGGAGTGTTCGCGCTGATGCCGCGGCTCTGCTTCAAACAGGCTTAACAAGGCGCTTCCCTTGACGCCGAGAACGGTTTGTGGCCTATCCGGAAAAAGTACTTGGCGGCGCAAAGTGAGCTTGGTCGTTTATGATATGTAAAGGAGGGAGATGAGCAACGTCAGGATTAAACTGATATCTATTGGGCATCTTCCTTTGGAGTTTCAGGCAAAGAAATAATCATCTCAACCAATCAAGTAGCCATATGACCACTCCTCGCAAAAACTCTCAGCTCTGCCCCAACTGCCGCGGCCTCATCAGCCGGGATGAATCCTTCTGTCCCTATTGCGGTATCAAGTCCCCAGGTTCCTGGTGGAAGAATAGTGTACTTCTCCGCCTGTTTCAGGATCCAGAGCTTTTTCTTAAGGGCTTGGTCGGCCTTAATATAGCTCTTTTTGTCCTTTCGTTGATCATCAACCCCGGCGGCCTGGGCATGGGCATGAGCCCTTTCGGCTTTCTGTCGCCGGACAACCGGAGCCTTCTGCTGCTGGGAGCGACCGGCACCATGCCTATCGACACCCTGCACCGCTGGTGGTCGCTGGTTTCAGCCAACTATCTGCACGGCAGCCTGCTCCATATCATCTTCAATCTCATCGCCCTGCGCCAGGTCGGCCCGATGGTTATTCAGGAATATGGTCTGGCGCGAATGTTCACCATCTATTCTCTAGGCGGAATCGGCGGTTTTCTGCTCTCCTATCTGGCCGGAGTCCCTTTTACCATCGGCGCCTCGGCTGCGGTCTGCGCCCTGATCGGCGCGGCCCTCTATTACGGCAGGAGCCGGGGCGGCAGCTATGGCCGGCAGGTGTTTCAGCAGATCGGCGGCTGGGCCCTGAGCATCTTCGTCTTTGGTCTCTTGGTGCCTGGGATCAATAACTGGGCCCATGGCGGCGGCATGGCGGCAGGAGCCCTCTGTGGACTGCTCCTGGGGTATCAGGAAAAGCGTCGTGAAGTACTCAGTCATCGGCTGCTCAGTTCTGCCTGTGCACTCGGGACAATCCTGATCCTGCTCTGGGCCGTGGTAACCGCGGTCATCTACCGTTTTTTCTGATGAATCTGCCTGAAAATAAGATGAAATAGGTTATGGGTTCAGGCATTTTTACAGGTGGTATTCGGCTGAGAAAAATCGTGATTTGTGCCTCATCACTCCCCGTCTTAATATTAAATCAGCTATCATATATTTTCCCTTCAGTTTTCCTGATCTACACGATAGAATATTGTAGTGGAGTTTTATATCTGCCCAAATCCCCAAACCTTGCATTCAGATTTTTTGTCAATGTACTAACAGCAGGCCTGCTTACATTCAGAAGGTAGTGTGTTCAGCAGTATTTCCCCCTAACCTTAACCAAGGAGAATGCTATGTCTGAGAGTGTTTACAAAATTATCGAAATGGTCGGATCAAGCCCCGTGTCATGGGAAGAAGCTACCCAGAATGCCGTCAAATCAGCCGGGCTGAGTTTGCGTGACCTGCGAATTGCAGAAGTTGTTACCTTGGATATGAAGATTGGTGAAGATGGCAAAGGAGCTATCTTTCGGGCTCGTGTGAAACTCTCTTTCAAGATCATCTCCGATTAATTAACCAGCATTTCTCGTAAAGATCGACTCCGATCCCTGGCCACGTATCCCTTTTCCATGAAGTTTGCTCCAAAAGGACTTCATGGAAAAGGGGTATTCTGTCTGGCTCAGCATATTGATCAACTCCTGACGCTGTGTCTGGTTTTACCGGATAATTTACTTGAACCAGAGCTTCATTGAGTACGAAAATCCAATTTTCTCTGTCTTCTTCCAGCACGATACTTTCAGCAATTTCATTTTGCAGCTGCCATATGCCTGCGGTAAAATTTTTCGCATGCCCTGATTTTGAACAAAAATTCTCATTTTACAAGAAGCTTATAAGGACGAAGATCGATGAAAAGCATATTATCTGTAGTTGATCAATTCAATTGGGGGATGGTTCTACTGTTGTGTGCAACCCTCGGGCTGGCACCATTTAGCCCTCCTCATATTATTGAAAAATTATCAATGTTGATAAAAGGACAGTTGATCAAGCCGCTGGATTGGTTTGACTTGTTCTTTCATGGCATCCCGTGGATTATTTTAGTCTTAAAAATAATGGCATCTGTTGTCAGGGGGAGATAACCACTTTAAAATAGCAATGTGGAACGGGGGATGATATTGAGTGAGGAAGTAAACTAATTGGTAAAAAAAGAGATGGCCGCGATATTGGTTGGTCAAGCAATTATGACAATCTCGTAAAAACTCAAAAAAGTCTGTCATCCTATGCTTGCCGACTGTCATCTCGACTGCAGGGAGAGATCTTTATCCACATTGTTGAAGATTCCTCACATACGTTCGGAATGACAAAGGGAAGAGCAGATGTCATTTCGACGCAAAGCGAGAAATATTATTCCTCAACCAATTGATACCATTAAAATTTCTCCCGATGGTCGAAATGACATTATGGCAATCTGTCCTTTTTACGAGACCATCCATTATGTGAGAGGTGAAATAACTCAGCCACCTCGGAGTTATGGTATAAAAGAAAGAGTGGTGTTTTTTTGGATCTGATAATCAGCAATCTGCACATTGCCATCGAACAAGACGGGGTTGATGCCTATATCCATGCTGCTTCCCAAAAGATGACGTTAGGTGAAGGGGATATTTCCATCGTCAAAATTTTAAGTAAATCCCTTGAGCTGGCTGACAAAGAACAGTTTTTTTACAATGTCACTCTTGTTGTCGCGACTGATGACAACTTTGTGAATAGACAGAAATTCCCACTATATAACAAAACAATACAAGCAAAGCGGCATGTCGCAGAGAGGAAGGAGAGGCCTCTCATTGTAGGTTTTGGTCCGGCCGGTATGTTTGCGGCCCTTGAATTGATAGAGTATGGGTGCAAACCCCTCATCTTTGAACGGGGGAAAAAAATAGAGGAACGCTCCCTTGATGTGCAACGCTTTATAAAAGAGAGGAAGCTCGATCCTGAATCCAACATCCAGTTCGGGGAAGGGGGGGCCGGTTCATATTCGGACGGAAAGCTCTTTTCCCGGCGCAATAATAATACCAGCTATGTCAATCGAGTCCTGCAGACCTTTATCAAATTCGGTGCACCAGCTGAAATAGGTTACATCAGTAAGCCCCATTTGGGTACGGATGTCCTGTGCCGGATCGTTCGTAATATTCGGCTGTACGTCCTTGAGCGGGGCGGGGAGATCATGTATGGCTCAAAGATGACAGACCTCCTGATCTCAGAGGACAGGGCCACCGGTATTATCATCAACGGGGAGAAGGAATACCGTGCTTCCAGCATCTATATTGCCCAGGGGCATTCGGCCCGTGATACCGTGGCGATGCTGCATGCCAAGGGGGTTGCCCTTGAGCAGCGGCCGATTTCGGTGGGGGTGAGAATTGAGCATCCTGTGCAGACCATTAATCTGATGCGCTATGGTGACAAATATAAGGACTTTCCAGGCTTAGGAGCTGCCACCTATTCTTTGAATTATACCAACCGGCAGATCCGGCGGGGGGTCTATACCTTCTGCATGTGCCCGGGCGGTGAGGTCGTGAATGCCTCCTCTGAGCCAGGCATGCTGGTTCTCAACGGGATGAGCTATTCACACCGGTCATCACCCTTTTCCAATGCCGCTTTGGTAGTGAGCTGTCATGTGGATGATTATCTATCAGCAAGTCCCTTGGCGGGGATAGAGTTTCAGAAGGATATCGAGCGCAAGGTATTTGCCGCCGGCGGTGGCAACTGGCAGGTCCCGGCCCAGAATCTGATGAATTTTCTGGGTGAGAGCAGCTCTGTCGGCCTGCATCAGACCTCTTATAAGATGGGAGTGGTTTCAGCTGATATGAAAGAGATCTTTCCCGGATTTGTGGTGGAGGAGTTGTCGGCCGCCTTTCAAAAATGGAGAGAGGAGGTCCCTCTCTTTGTTTCCAGTCAGGCGATGCTGCTCGGGGCGGAAACCAGAACCTCTTCCCCGGTGCGGATTCAGCGCAATGAGAGATATGAATCCGTCACGCTCAAAAATCTCTATCCCATCGGCGAAGGTTCAGGCTATACCGGCGGGATAACCAGCTCTGCCGCCGATGCCATCAGGGCGGTGGAAGTACACATGTCGGCAGAATAGTTCTTTGCAGAGTCGCCGCTTTTTCCGGTTACTTCTTTCCCTTTTCACATTCTTTATGTCGTCGGGCAAAAATAACTACTGCGATTTAACGTCAGTTTCTGCATAAGTGGCTGTAATAAATGAGTAAAAAGCAGGTGTTGCTTCTTGATGTCCCCTGAAATTATGGCACATAGTCATCGATTAGTTCAGCCCGGGCGGGTGCCGGGAACGGTTCTTTCGGAAGCAGGTGAACGGTTAAATCCCCCCGAGGACTGGGCCTTTCTCCCGGCCGGAGATGCCGCACTCACCAGAAGTGTCAAGGCCATGGGCGAGACCTGGGTCGTTCAGGTGCGCAAAGGCAAAAGGCTCATTTCCAAGGGGATCTGGGCTGAAAAGTCGCATATTCTGGCATCGCAGCAGGAGGTAGAGGCCAGGAGATCCAGCCCCGAATATGAGAGGAGGCGGAAAGGCGAACTTGCCAGGCGCGAGGCCAGACAGGATGCCTTTGTCGCTGAATTCTGTGCTGAGGTCATCCGTTTCCTTGCTTTTCATCCGCGCTATCAGGTCGAAGCCAAACTTCTCGGGGAAAAAATCAGTGCCCACGCAACCCCTGTGGGCAGCGGCACAGTGGCTCGAACCGGACGTATCCCCATTGCCGGACGTGCTGAGGCTGCTGTAATCGCCTGGATGCGCCACCAGACCACGGCTTATGATTCGATGAGCATCGCCCGGGTTAAAGGGAAAAGGAGAGAGATGCGCCGGTTGCTTGCCATCAAATCTCTTGAACTTCTGCAGGCATATCGGCAAGGGCAGGATCTAGATGAAAACTGTCCTCTGAAAAAGGCTTTGGCCTGAGTCAGCTTCCCATATGGATGGACAGAATATTCAATGATTGATATATTCTGACCACGTTCATCCTCAGAAGTTTGATGTTCTCGTAAAAACTCAAAAAAAAGTCTGTCTTTTCGAGCGACAGCGAGAAATCTTATTCATCAACCAATGGATACTCTTAAGATTTCTTTCGATGGTTGAAATGACATCTGCTCTTCCCTTTGTCATTCTGAACGCATGTGAGGAATCTTCAACGATGTGGATAAAGATCTCTCCATGCTGTCGAGATGACCGTCGGCAAGCATAGGATGACATTCTCGCAATTGGTACTTTTTACGAGACCGTCAAGTTTGAAGACAGACAAAAAATGTTATTTTATCCAATTCTTCCTGGTGCGCGCGGCGTGCCCTTACAGTAGAGCATTCCATGTTTTTTCCGGTTTTCGAGTTGCAGATCCTCTGTGCTCTGGTCCTTGATCTGCTTCTGGGCGATCCCCGCTGGTTCCCCCATCCTGTGCGGATTATCGGTTGGTTCTGTGTCAGCTTTGAGTCTCTCTTTCGCCTGCTTTTCGCCAACAAGCGGCTGGCTGGAGCAGCGACTGTCCTTGCTGTCCTGGGAGTGAGCCTTGGCCTTGTTGCCACGCTGTTGCTGGCTTCCGCGCTGTTTTCACCCCTGCTGGCGGATTGTCTGGCCATCTTTCTGCTCTATACCTCCATTGCCGCCCGGGATCTGATCCGTCATAGCCGGGAGGTTTATGCGGCCCTGCAACAGGAGGGTACGTCCGGTCTGCTGGCTGGACAACAGGCGGTGGCGATGATTGTGGGCCGGGATACGGCAGCCCTTGACCGGCAGGGAGTGATTCGGGCCTCGGTGGAAACGGTGGCTGAGAATATGGTGGATGGGGTGGCGGCCCCACTCTTTTATGCGGTTATAGGAGGGGCTTGTGCCCAGTTTATGACTATAAGCCCGGTTGTGACGGCAGCCCTCTGCGCCATGGGGTATAAGGCGGTGAATACCATGGATTCCATGTTCGGCTATAAAAATGAGCGATATCTTGTCTTTGGCTGGACTGCAGCCCGGCTGGATGATGTGGTCAATTTTATCCCCGCCCGTCTGAGCGGTCTGTTGCTGGTGCTGGCCTCTTTTCTTCTTGGCCTGGATGGGAAGAATGCCATGCGGATTTTCTTCCGAGACCGTTTGTGTCACGCCAGCCCCAATTCCGGTCATGCGGAAGCTGCCGTGGCCGGGGCTCTGGGGGTGGAATTGGGCGGAGAATCCATTTATTTTGGCCAGGCTGTTGCCAAGCCAACCATAGGGGAGCCAAACCGGGAGCTTGCAGTTAGTGATATCCTGATCACAAATCGGCTGATGCTTGTTGGATCTGCTCTTTTTCTGCTTGTTCTGCTGCTGCTCAGAGCGATAGTATTGGGATGATGATGGTACCACAAAAAGACACTGATCTGAGCTCTTCTGATACCGAAATACCAACTTTTCTCATTGGCGGTACCAGCAGCGGATCCGGAAAAACCACAATTACCCTTGGAATTCTGGCAGCGCTTGCGGCCCGGGGGCTGGCGGTGCAGCCCTTCAAGTGCGGACCTGATTTTATCGATCCCACTCTGCACCGCATGGTAACGGGACGGATCTCGTCCAACCTTGATCTGCGGATGTGCGGCCCGGAATTTTGCCGGCATATCTTTAATCAGCGGCTCTCCGGTCATGGCGCCGGCGTGGTTGGGGTGGTGGAGGGGGTGATGGGCCTTTTTGACGGGGGGCTCTCCAGCTCGGCAGCCTTGGCCAAGGCACTGGAGTTGCCCGTTGTTCTGGTCATTGACGCCCGATCAGCGGCCGAGAGCGTGGCTGCGGTGCTCAAAGGGTTTGAGGTCTATGATCCCTGCGTACGGATTAAAGGGGTAATCTTTAACCGGGTGGGTTCTGAGCGTCATGTTGAACTGATCCGCGGCGCCGTGGAGCAATCCTGCCAGGCCGGAATATTGGGTTTCTTTCCCCGTGACAGCCGATTTGAGATCCCTGACCGCCATCTTGGTCTGCACATGGGTGAAGAATCGCCGCTCGATGGACTGCAGCTTGCCGGGCTGGTTGCCGCTATTGAGAAGCATATTGATCTTGACTCTCTCTTGTCTCTGGGTACCAGCAGGGTCGGCACTCCGGTTCTTTCTCCTCCTGTGGTGCGAGGCAGGCGGCTGAAGATTGGTGTGGCCCGTGATTTACCCTTCTGCTTTTATTACGAAGACAATCTGGCCATCCTTGAGAAGGCAGGTTTTGAGCTGCTCATGTTCAGCCCCCTGCACGATCAAAGACTTCCCGAAGGCATGGATGCTCTTTATCTTGGTGGCGGCTATCCTGAACTTCATGCTGAAGGTTTGAGCCGGAATGTGGAAATGCGTTCAGCCATTGCAGCCTGGGCCAGGGCTGGGGGGGTGGTGCATGCGGAATGCGGAGGATTCATGTACCTGTGTGAAGAGTTGATCGATCTCGATGGCAAGTCGCATGCCATGGCCGGGGTCTTTCCGGCAACGGTACGGATGCAGAGTCGGCTCTCCCGTCTGGGGTATCGCCAGCCACGCCTGCGCATGGATTGTCTGTGGGGGAAAAAGGGTGATGTGTTGCACGGGCATGAGTTTCATTATTCGCGGATTGAGCGGATGGGTCCGGATGTTGAGACTCTTTACCAGCTCGAAGATGGGCGGACAGAAGGATTCAGGGTGGGAAATACAGCAGGGGGCTATATCCATCTCCATTTTGGCCGGACAGCAAAGAGTGTGGAAGCGTTTTATAATTATATTATTGAGAATCAAAAGAGATAAAGATGGTCACATTACAACAGGTAAAACCCCTTGAGATCGAGGCGGAGAGTTTCCGGATTATTGAACGTGAGTTTGCAGGGCAGAGCGGCAGATCGGTTGACGACTATTCCAGGGAGGAGTTTGCCGTCCTGCGCAGGGTCATCCATGCAACTGGGGATTTTGGCTTTGCGGACAACCTGCGTTTTCATGAACAGGCGATTGCTGCCGGACTTGCCGCCATCAGGGCGGGCAAGAATGTGCTGACTGATGTGAACATGGCTGCCGCCGGGATCAGTCGTCCTTTCTTGGGAAAATTCGGTGGTCAGGTGATCTGCCGGGTGGGAGAGGTGGAGGTTGCTGAGCGAGCCGGCCGCCAGGGGCTGACCCGCTCAGAGACGGCCATGGCCATGGCGGCGAATGACAATGTGGGGATTGTCGCCATCGGCAATGCACCCACCGCCCTGTTGGCCTTGATGGAATTCATTGAGGCCGGAATAATCAGCCCCGACCTGGTGGTGGGGGTGCCGGTGGGCTTTGTCAATGCGGCTGAATCTAAAGAACTGCTTTCGCAGAAAAGTTATCCCTTCATCACCTCCCTTGGCCGCAAAGGAGGAAGCCCGGTTGCCGTGGCCATCGTCAATGCCTTGTTGCGCTTGGCGTAACAAGATGGAGATGAGGAGCCTGGGGGCCGTTACGAAATAACATGGCCATATATATGATGGTCTCGTAAAAAGTACAAATTGCCATAATGTCATTTCGACCAGAGGGAGAAATCTTAATAGTATCCATTGGTTGAGGAATAAGATTTCTCGCTGTCACTCGAAATGACATCTGCTCTTCCCTTTGTCATTCCGAACGCATGTGAGGAATCTTCACCGATGTGGATAAAGATCTCTCTCTGCAGTCGAGATGACAGTCGGCAAGCATAGGATGACAGACTTTTTTGAGTTTTTACGAGATTGTCATATATCAATTTCGTTACGGCTCCTTATGCCGCTCCGGTTACTTCAATGGCCATGTTATTTTTTTACAGCGGCTTAACTGATAAGAGTTCTGATGATATCTTTTTTGCCGATAACTCCCACCAATGTCTCCTTGTTGACAACCGGCAGGGTGTGAAAATTCTTTTCTGACATGATGGTCGCGATTTCGTCCAGTGGGGTTTCCTCGGTCACAGTGACCGGGGAGCTGGTCAGGATATCTTTCACCTTGCTGCCGGCCATTTTTTTTATCTCATCGCCCAGCTTGTCAGGATTCTCAAGGTAGAAGACAGAATCCAGGATGGTGATAACGGTGGGGATGTGGACTTTTTTGGTCTGAAAAATAAGATCACTTTCGGTTACCACGCCGACAAGCTTACCGCTGTCATTGATGACTGGTACGCCGCTTATCTGGTTACTGGTCAGGATCCTGGCCAGTTCCTTGATGGTTGATTCCTCTGTCACGGTAATAATATCACGGTTCATTATATCGCGGGCTGTCAGCATGAAAAAACTCCTTGTTGATTTGAATGACTCAGCTGCTTGATAACCTGGGGTATTGTATCGGCAAGTTCTGTGGCCGTGTACCCTGTGCCAATCGTCTTCTCTAACATATCTCCTGCCCGGCCATGCAGATAAACTGCAGAGGGGGCGGCCTCGTGCGGGCAAAGCCCCTGGCAGATCAGGGCCCCGATGATCCCACTGAGCACATCTCCCATCCCTCCTGTTGCCATTCCTGGGTTGCCACTGGTATTGATCCAGGCCTCTCCTCCTGCTGAAACGATGACCGTGCCGGCCCCCTTGAGGATGACGACGCACTGCCGGGTTGACTGATCAAAAAGCTGACAGGCCATCCGGGCTGCCTCAATCCTGTCTTTTTGAATTTCAGCTGTGGAGATACCGAGGATTCCGGCCATCTCGCCGGGATGTGGGGTGAAGATCCGGGGGGCGGGTGGGGGCTTGAGCTGATCTGTATGTTGTGCCAGGATATTGAGAGCATCGGCATCGACGACCATAGGTATTTGTACGGTACGATAAAGGTGCAGTACCAGTTGGGCTGTTGTCTCCGTCATGCCCAGTCCAGGGCCTATGACAATAGCCTTTTTCCCTTGCAGCTGTTCTTCAACAGTTGAGAGATCCTCGATGCTGATGGTCGACCGTGAGGCCTGAAGGGGGATGGTCATGGCTTCAATGAGCCGGCTCTCGAAGATGCTGTTGAGATCCAGAGGACAGCACAGACTGACCAGACCGCAGCCACCGCGCAGGGCCCCCTTGACACTGAGTATGGCTGCCCCGGTCTTGCCGGTGGAGCCCGCCAGGACCAGAAGATGGCCGTGGCTCCCTTTGTGAGATGTTGTTTTCCGCTGTATCCGGGCAAGCAAGAGGGCGGTACCCTGTTCAGTAACGGCCTGCTGCTGAATAGGTAGTGTGTCAAAAGCCGCAGGGGGGATGCCGATATCAATGAGATGCAGGTTGCCGCAGAGTTCCGGGCCGTTATGGAGCAGTTGTCCTGGTTTGGCGCAACCGTAAGTGGCGGTATGATCCGCAGAGATACAGACTCCCTGGATCCTGCCACTATCTGTGTGCAGTCCGGAAGGGATGTCAACCGCGATCCGGGGAATGGAGGCGGCGAATGTCTCTTGATTGACGAGTCGGATCAGCTCAGCCATGTGGCCGCTGATCTCTCTGGTCAGTCCGGTGCCAAACAGTCCATCAATGACGGCATAGCAGTGTTTGCCTCGGGATATCAGTTGCTGATAGAGGGTGGGAAGAATCTGGACACGTGCCGCTGAATCCAGTACATGCAGAGGGATTCCAAGTTTCTGGACAATGTGCAGATTCGTGGCCGCATCCCCCTGCAGTTTGTCGGGGGCTACCAGAAAGATAAAGATCGGTTCACAGCCGCGTTGGTACAGGTGACGTCCGATGACCAGACCGTCACCGCCATTATTCCCAGGCCCAATCAGGATCAGGGCAAAGTGGTTCACAGCCGGGCCCAGCTCCTTCTCCATCATCAAGACGGTGCCGAGCCCCGCGTTTTCCATGAGGACTATGCCGGGGATGCCATATTCTTCTATGGCACGTCGGTCAAGTTCCCGCATTTCACTGGCGTATGGAAGTTTCATAGACTCTGTACTGAACTGGCGATTATCAAGGCGTCATTATCAGAGATTCTGAAGAAAATAGATTATATTGTCAATGATTTCCTGACGTTCACTTTCGGAATGTTTAAAGATTCCAAGGTAGTAGCGGCCCAGTGAGAAGATCAGAAGATCGTTGCCGAATTCACGTTCAATACAGAGATGAATGTAACGATTCCCGCCCATATCCGTGCTGAGGGTATCACACTGGGTTCCACCGAAGGAGATGATTGGCGCAAAGGATGCTGCATTTTCCATGTTCTGGCTGATGATCTGTCCATCACCGCGCACCAGGATGTAGTTGGCAACACCATTGATCTGTTCTAGGCGGGCAAAATCTTTAGCAGAGGCCATGATGCTACTCCTTTGGAAGTATCTCTTTGATATTGTTATTGAACATCTTGGCATCCTCACTGTCGTCGATCTCACTGTTCAGCAGAGGAATCAGCTGTTTCAGGGTATGCAGTGCCGGGGTGTGTTCCTGACTCCATGCGGTCAGGACATCTTGAAAAACAGGTATCGCTGCCGGCCCGATACATTTGGCAAGTTCATCCTGCAGGGCATTCAAGTACTTGGCCAATGGTGCCCCGGGGGCCATCAATGACTCGACATCAACGGCAATGACTTCCTTTGTGACTTGCGGCTCAATGAGCGCTGTTTTTTCAGCTGGTGGTTCAGGTTGTAGAGCCGGGGCATCGTTTTCCTGAGCACTGTTGTTCAAGGCCAGTTGCAGAGCCATTCGAATCATGCCGCTGGACAACTCCGGTGTATGCAGGAGGAAAAGCCATGTCTGTTCAGGGAGCAGACGGCCGGAGAGGATTATGTTGTCAAACGTAGCCTGGAGATGGGTGATATCATGAAAATGAGCAGAGGCCTTGTCGGCAATACCGGTCATTTTTTTCCCTATTGCCAATGGATCGAAATTTTGTATTGAAGCATCAATACGCTGGGACAGGATTCCAGTCCGAGGGGAAAAGAGAAATGCGCCGTTTATCTCCGGCAGGCTGGAGACAAGGTCTAAAAGAAAGGATTCGTGATTCATGACGTAAGTGCCTTTGAGGCTGCCAAGCCGCAAATGGTTATGGTGTCTGATCGTCAGCGCATATCTTCAGTGCTGACAGCATTCTGCCGAGTTTCTCAACTTCTTTTTCCAGCTTATATGGCCTGAATCCCAGTGTCAAGTATGAACCCCATGTCTGAATCTGATGGGCCAGAGGGAAGACGACACTCAAGGGAGTGTTTTATCACTCGTTGATGAAGGGCTGTACTTCGCCAGAATACCCTTGCAGGTGTTACAGGGGGTAAAACCTGCCTGTCGAGCTATTTCCATATTTTTAAATTCAATAGTGCACTGCCGGCAGGAGTAGGATTCACATCCAGGGACATGACAGACCATGCTTTTGATGTTTCCATGGACGGTCCCGGATGTCAGATGGTCGGGACCAAGGAGCTCTTCCCGGGTTTTATTATACTGCCGCAGATTGAGGGTGGATTTTTGTATTAATGTCTTTACGGGCAGGTGGATCCAGGCGCGTAATTTTTCCAGGAGAGGAGGCATCAGCCTGGTAACAAAAGCGGCCCAGCTATTGCTCAGTATCCTGGGGATCAGTGGTCTCTCGTTGGCGGTCTGTCGCAGGAGCAGCACGGTAAACGCCAGGAAAATGAGATTGGGAAGCCACATTGCCATCCAGACAGAGAGTGAACTCTCCTCAGCAATATTTTTTCCTATGGTGAACAGCACGTAATAGAGGATAAATCCTCCCAGGCCAAAGGGAATGCCAATGGCACTTCTGCCGGCGCGTGCCTGAAGTCCGAGGGGAAGGCCCAGCAGGCTCAGGATAAAACAGCCAACCGGCAGGACCAGGCGTTTGTGGTAGTGCACCAGAGCTTCCCGGCCTTTCTTGCTCTCTCGGCCAAGTTGCGTGCTCACCTGTTGTAACTGCTCCATGGTCATGGAGCCGGTGGCTTGCTGGGTGACATCGGTGCCGTCAATAATGCTGGGAATACGCAGGGGAATGTTGATCTGATACCGGTTAAAGGTGACTGTCTGGGTATAACTACCATCAGGGCGGTTGAGGCTGCCGTTTTCCAGGATGATCGTCACCTGCATTTTCCTGCTGTCACCAACCATGGAACCAGATTTTGCCATGGTGATGGAAGGGACTTTCTGGTCCCGCATGTCGGAAACCCAGACGTTCTGCCATTGACCAGTGGTTTTGTCGATGGATTGCACATAGACCACGACATCGCCTAAGGCCTCAGTGAAGGCGTTCTCCTTGATCCCCTTATCTATTTTTTCTTTGGCCAGTTGAAACAAGAGTTGCTTCATGGCGATCTCACCGGTGGGGATGAGCTTTACCGAGAAGTATCCGGTGATACCGGCAATGGCTATGGAAACCATGATGACGGGGGGAAGAATGGTGTAAATGCTGATTCCATTGGCCTTGAAGGCCAGGATCTCGGTGTCGCTGGAGAGTCGGCTGAAGGCGATGATCATGCCCATCATGGCGGCCATGGGCATCGAATAGAGAAACATGTTGGGGAAGAGGTAGGAGAAAAGGCGGATAAAGTCGGCAAAGCCGATGTTGAGCTCAAGCACCACATTGAGAAAGGGGATCAGCTTGACCAGAAAGAAGACCGAGTTCATGATCAGAAAACTGGCAAAAAACGGGGCCAGGATCTCGGTGGCCAGGTAGCTGTAAAGCAACAGGGGCAAAGGGGGGAGATGGGGGAAACGATTCATTGCTTGAGAAATAAAGGTTTAATGTTTAAAGTTTAAATGATTTTCAGGCCATGAGCTGTTCCCTCACTGAGCTTGCTTGGCATCTTAACACTTAAAATTGAAATCTTAAAACTTAAAACTTACAAGTAATACCTGATTATGGATATCCCCTTCCAACTCGTCACCCCTTTTTCTCCATCAGGTGATCAGCCGCAGGCCATCGACACCCTGGTGCGCGGGGTGGAGGACGGGGCACGCAGCCAGATGCTGCTGGGGGTGACCGGATCGGGCAAGACATTTACAATGGCCAGTGTGGTGGCGGAGGTGCAGCGGCCCACCCTGGTCATTGCCCCCAACAAGACCCTGGCCGCCCAGCTGTTTGCCGAATTCAAGGAACTTTTCCCCCATAACGCGGTGGAGTATTTCGTCTCCTATTACGACTACTATCAGCCGGAGGCCTATATCCCCACTTCCGACACCTTTATCGAAAAAGACTCCGCTATCAATGACGCCATCGACATGATGCGTCACTCCGCCACCCGCTCTCTGCTCACCCGGCGCGACGTGCTGATCGTGGCCTCGGTCTCCTGTATCTACGGCCTGGGCTCACCCGATGAATATAAGAATATGCATCTTTTCCTGCGCCGCGATGAAGAGCAGGCCATGGAGAAGGTGCAGCGCCGCCTGGTCTTCATGCTCTATGAGCGCAATGACATCTCCTTCCATCGCGGCACCTTCCGGGTGCGGGGCGATGTTATCGATATCTTTCCGGTGCATGAAGAAGAGGTGTCGATCCGAATCGAGTTTTTTGGCGATACGGTGGAGGCCATTTCGGTGATTGATCCCCTGCGCGGGGTGGTTCTGCAGAGACTTGATGAGTATACGGTCTTTCCGGCCAGCCATTTTGTTACCTCGCGTGACCGCTTGCAGGTGGCCATGGCGGCGATAAAAGAGGAGCTGAAGGAGCGCTTGGCCTGGTATCAGCAGCAGAATCGCCTCGTGGAACTGCAGCGCCTGGAACAGCGCACCATGTTTGATCTGGAGATGATCCAGGAGCTCGGCTATTGCAGCGGCATTGAGAATTACAGCCGCCATCTGACCGGCAAGGAGCCTGGTGCGGCCCCGCCCAACTTAATCGATTATTTCCCGGATGATTTCCTGCTCTTTCTTGACGAGTCCCATATCGGCGTGCCGCAGTTGAACGGTATGTATAATGGCGACCGCTCCCGCAAAGAGACCCTGGTGGATTACGGTTTCCGTCTGCCCTCGGCCCTTGATAACCGGCCCCTGCGCTTTGAGGAGTTTAACGCCCGGATCAAACAGGTGATCTTTGTTTCTGCCACTCCCGGCCCGTATGAACTCGAGCAGGTGGAAGGACGGATCGTGGCCCAGATCATCCGGCCCACCGGCCTGCTTGATCCCCGGATCGAGGTACGTCCGGCTACCAGTCAGGTGGATGATCTGCTGGAGGAAATCCGCCTGCGAACGCCAGCCATGGACGGCTCAGTGTCGCGGGTGCCAGGGATGGCGCAGGAGCGACCTGAGCGGAATGAGGCGGTGCTGGTGACCACACTGACCAAGCGCATGGCCGAGGATCTGACCGATTATTACGAAAAACTGGGGGTCAAGGTTCGCTATCTCCATTCCGATATCAAGACTCTGCAGCGGGTGGAGCTGATCCGCGATCTGCGCAATGGCGACTATAATGTTCTGGTGGGGATCAATCTGCTGCGTGAGGGGCTTGATATACCCGAGGTGTCGCTGGTGGCAGTCCTTGATGCCGATAAAGAAGGCTTTCTCCGTTCTGAACGGTCGCTGACCCAGACCTGCGGCCGGGCGGCAAGAAATGCCGACGGCATGGTTATCTTCTACGCCGACACCATCACCGGCTCCATGCAGCGGACGATCGATGAGACGGCACGGCGACGGAAGATTCAGGAACAATATAATCAGGAACATGGTATAACGCCGAGCACTATCTGCTCACGGGTCAAGGACAGTCTGCAGCAGCATCTTGCTGAAAGCGGCTATCAGGCCGGGTATCAGGCGGATCTTCTGCAGGCGGCAGAAGAGCTTCCTGTTTATACCACTATCCGTGATCTGGAAAAAGAGATCAAAAAACTGGAAAAAGAGATGCAGGCTGCGGCCAAAGAGCTTGCCTTTGAACAGGCGGCCGCCCTGCGGGATCGAATCAAGGCCCTGCGTCGTTTGGAGATTGAGATTGCGTAGGCAAGCGGACATCCTGGTGCCGCTGGCGCCATGGATGGAGGAAGAACGACGATGAAAGACGGATTCTGGTATACGGTGTCGCTGAAGGCGGTGCCGTTTATTTTTGTATGGCTGATCAGAATATGGTTCAGCACCTGCCGGCTGAGAGTCCATGGACAGGAACATATGGATCGGATCAAGGCTGAGGGAACTCCTGCCATTGCCAGCTTCTGGCATTATGGGGTCCTGTATGTTCTCTACTTTTTTCGCAAGGAGTCCGGGGTGGCCATGGTCAGTGCCAGCCGGGATGGCGAGTATATCAGTCGCATTGTCGAGAAGATGGGTAATGAAACGGTGCGTGGTTCCCGGAAAAAAGGGGGAATGCAGGCAGTCATAAAGTTGATCAGGGCGGTACGGGCGGGGAAAAACGCCATTCTGGTGGCTGACGGTTCACAGGGGCCGCCCAGGATCGTGCAGGCAGGTTCTCTGATTCTGGCCTCTAAAACCGGGGTCCCGGTTTTGCCCTTGACGTGGTCATGCAACCGTTATAAACGTTTTGGCTCCTGGGATGGAACAGCCCTGCCGCTGCCCTTTTCCAAGGTCGATTTTTTCTATGGTGAGCCCCTTTTTGTGCCTCCGGAACTTCCAGATGAGCAACTGGAGAAATATCGTCTGGAGCTTGAAAAAAGGTTGAATGGACTTTATACAAAGGCCTGGGCCTTGCAGGGAAAGAAGGAACATTGAAGTGGCTTCAGTTTTTGGAACAATGGTATAAAAAGATGGTCTCGTAAAAAGTACAAATTGCCATAATGTCATTTCGACCCTCGGGAGAAATCTTAATAGTATCCATCGGTTGAGGAATAAGATTTCTCGCTGTCACTCGAGATGACAGACTTTTTTGAGTTTTTACGAGATGGTCAAACTTGAAGGTATGAACAAAGCCGACCGCAGACGTAAAATCAAACTTC
>JBDRQE010000011.1:0-28425 GCA_043826415.1 Pseudomonadota bacterium | reverse complement strand
CAATTGAGTCTGACTTGTCGCCAGACAAGCAATCGGTCGCAGAATATCCGGTTTTTGCTATGTCAGAGAACAATATAGCGGGAAATTGCCCACCCCCATCGTAATGATGGGAATCATTGTGAAACTCTAAACTCCAGTTTTCTCATATAAGGATTGTTTTGGAAAAGAAATCGATAAAGCCACAATATCCTTTTCTTTCAATGGTGTGCAATTGGTACCAACATTACGAGATAGATAGATCAACTATAGGCTATGAGATTATCCAAAAGGCGGGTTACGTTATTTTCGATGACTTACTGATTGAGGATAGCGATAAGAAAGATCGCTACGACAAAGTTGCCGAGGATATTTCTGTTGCATTTGGAATGGGAAAGCTAAAGCGAGATTTATTTGAATTTTTCAGTAAGTACAATATTGACCCTGTTTTGCTAGATGATAAGAACTGGGATCGATTTCTAATCGGGGTATTGCATGACTTATCTGAGCGCCCGATTCGCATTCCTGAGCTGCCTGACAAACCAGTAAAAAGGTTAAACTCAACCCAAAAGCAAGCTAAGAGGGTTCGTGAAAATTTAGTACGACGAGCAACGGAAGCAAGACCTAATGAGCCTGATATAATCACCCCAGTGGCATTTTATGTGGAGCTTGTTGATAATTCGTTTCGCTGGGTGATAGAGATGAAATCCCTAATTAGAATCACTGGTGCATTAGTAAAAACATAAAATATAGCGCTAAAGCCTAACAAGCACTTACATCCAACATTCGGTACTACGCGATTTTTATGTTACTCGCTATCGCTCAAGCAATAACACAAAAATCGCTCCATACCAGCTGCGGCTGAAGCGGTAGTTGGAGTGGACAACTAGAAGCTCAACCAGATTAGCTAAACATAACCCATGAAATATGTTGACGAATACCGGGATCCTGAGCTGACTGCGGATCTGCTCCACGAGCTGGAGACGGCCACCACCAAGCCGTTCCGGGTCATGGAGGTGTGCGGCACCCATACCATGGCCATCTTCCGCAGCGGCCTGCGCGCCATGCTGCCGCCGGAGATCGAGCTCATCTCCGGCCCAGGGTGCCCGGTCTGTGTCACCTCGGCTTCCCATATTGACGCCTTCCTGCAGATGGCCGAGCTGCCGGGAACACACCTTGCCGTCTTTGGCGATCTGTTCCGGGTGCCCGGCAGCAATGGCGTAACGCTGGCCCATGCCCGGGCACGTGGCGCGCAGATTGATGTGGTCTATTCACCCATGGACGGACTGGAGCTGGCGCGTCAGAATCCGGCTGAGCAGGTGATCTTTCCCGGCATCGGCTTTGAGACCACCACTCCCGGCATTGCCGCCACCATCCTCGCCGCCAGGGAGCATAAGATTGACAACTTCATGGTCTTCTCCACCCACAAGACCATGCTGCCGCCGCTCATGGCCCTGCTCGGTGATCCGGCCCTGGGGATTGACGGCCTGCTCTGCCCCGGACATGTGAGCAGCATCATCGGCGCGGCGGCCTATCAACCTCTGGCGGAAGAGAACCACCTGGCCTGCGTGGTCGGCGGTTTTGAACCCACCGATATCCTCCAGGCCCTGATCCTCATGGCCAGACAGATCAGTGAAGGCCGGGCGGAAGTGGAAAACGCCTACACCCGGGCCGTCACCTGGGAAGGCAACGGGCGGGCCAGATTGATGGTGAACACCATCTTTGAGCCAGCAGACATGGAATGGCGCGGACTTCGGACCATTGGAGGCAGCGGTCTTGCCATCAGAAAGGAATTCTCTGCGTTTGACGCCCAGTCCCGTTTATCGATTACCGTACCGGAATCAAAGGAGCCACCGGGCTGCCTGTGTGGAGACATTCTTAAAGGAATAACCACGCCACCAGCCTGCCCGCTCTTTGGTTCGCGCTGCACCCCCTCAACCCCCATCGGCCCCTGCATGGTCTCCAGCGAAGGAACCTGCAGCGCATGGTTTACTTATGGAAATCACACTCGACAATTATACAGATAACAACTTGTTATGACACAAAATATTTCATCACACAGACCAGAAACCATTCTTCTTGACCACGGCAGCGGCGGACTGGCCAGCCAGGAGCTGATCAGCAGTCTTTTCCTGAAGCACCTGGGCAACACGATCCTGTCAGCCCTGGAAGATTCCGCCGTCATGGAAAACCAGCCGGGTCGGCTCGCCTTTTCCACCGACAGCTACGTGGTCGATCCCATCTTCTTTCCCGGCGGCGATATCGGGACGCTTGCCGTACACGGCACCATCAACGACCTGGCCATGCGCGGTGCCAGGCCGCTCTGTCTGAGCTTAGGGCTGATTCTGGAAGAAGGGCTGCCGCTCGCTGACCTGGAGCGAATCATCATCTCGATCCGTGACGCATCGCTTACCAGCGGTGTGCCCATTGTCACTGGCGATACCAAGGTTGTGCCCCGGGGCAAGGCCGACAAGATCTTCATCAACACCTCCGGGATTGGTGTGGTGGAGGACGGGGTGGAAATTTCTGCCACCAGGTCCAAAGCGGGAGACAAGATCATCCTTTCCGGCTCCATGGGCGACCATGGAATCACTATCATGACCCGCCGGGCCGGCATTGCCCTGGCTGGAGATCTGCGCAGCGACTCCATGGCCCTGCACACAATGGTCAGGAACCTGCTTGCCGGTCTGCCGGAAGGCACCATCCACACCCTGCGCGATCCCACCCGGGGCGGCGTCGCCACCTCCCTCTGCGAGATTGCCGGCAGCTCCAGGCTGATGATTGAAATCGAAGAAAAGTGTATCCCGGTGCGATCAGAAGTTCGGGCCGCCTGCGAGATCCTGGGCCTTGACCCGCTCTACCTGGCCAATGAAGGCAAATGCCTGGCCCTGGTCACTCCTGAAGTCGCCGATCAGGCCCTGGCCCTGATGCAGGCCTGCCCGGAAGGGAGAGAGGCCGCCATTATCGGCACCGTTATCGATGGTACTGCCGGACGGGTCGTCCTCAAAACCTCCATCGGCGGGTCGCGGGTGATAACTCCCCTGCACGGCGCGCCCCTGCCGAGGATCTGCTAAGAGCCATGCAAGGAGTGACAATGACAAAACCAACAGGGATTCTGGGGATCGGCAATCTGCTGCTCTCCGACGAGGGATTCGGCATCCATACGATCCACTATCTCGAGCAGCATTACACCTTTCCGGAGACCATCCGCATCAACGATGCCGGCACCGCCGGCATCTACATGGCCCCCTTTCTCGAGGAATGTGACCCGATTCTGGTCATTGATGTGATTGACATGGATGCCGATCCAGGATCCGTCCTCCATTTCAACAGCAAAGATATCGGCGCAGGAACCATCCCCAGAAAGATGTCCCCGCATCAGCTGGGCCTGCTGGAGATGCTGGAGATCTGTAAATTCCGCGACTGCCAACCTGAGACGGTAGAGTTTTTCTGTGTCGTACCCGCTGACCTGCATACCTCCATGGAGCTGTCTCCCCAGGTGGGTCCAAGGGTAAAAGAGATTGCCGAACGCATTGTAGACCAGCTGCGCCAGGCCGGTCACACCATCATCGCCAAGATCCAGGCAACAGCCAAGGTCAGCCACCATGCATGAGATGTCACTGGTGCAGGCCCTGCTCACCCAACTGGCAGAACTGGCCGCCGAGCATGACAAGAAGCGGGTTGTCACCGTCACTCTCGATATCGGGCCACTCTCCGGGGTGGTGATTGACTCATTCCAGTTCGGCTTTGATATCCTCTCGGCGGAAAACAGCCTGACCAAGGGGGCGAAACTGATCATCAGCAACCCGCCGGCGACCTATCAATGCATCCGTTGCGGCCACAGTCAATCAGCACTTATTCGACCCGACCATTGCCCGCAATGCCATGAAACCCTTCTTATTCCCGATGGCGGAGACGCCATCATCCTCAATCAGGTGGAAATGGAATAAGCAGGGTAGAGGCGACAGATAAAAAAGTTTCTCGCGCAGAGGCGCAGAGACGCTGAGAGAAGAAAAGCTTTTCTCCGCGCCTCTGCGCCTCTGCGCGAATCAATCCTTTTACTCTTTATGGTTCCCCAATCTTTCTTTCAACAAAAGGTGCCCCATGTGTGATTCCTGCGGATGCGATCTTACAGATACCCACAACCATGATACCAATCCCCGCGTCATCGAAGTCCACCAGAGTCTGCTGGCGGCCAATGATGCCCTGGCGGCCGAGAACAAGGCTCACTTTGAGGCCATGGGGATCGTGGCGATTAACATGATATCCAGTCCGGGTTCCGGCAAGACCACCCTGCTGGAGAAGACTATTGAACGGCTGCAAGGAAAAATCCGCATCGGGGTGATTGAAGGTGATATCGAGACCGACCGTGACGCCCAGCGGATCAGGGCCAAAGGGGTGCCGGTGGTGCAGATCACCACCGGCGGCGCCTGTCATCTCGATGCGGCCCAGATTCACAAGGGACTGCACCTGCTGGAGAAGGAACCAGGCGGCGACAAACTGGACCTGCTCTTCATTGAAAATGTGGGCAATCTGGTCTGTCCGGCCACCTTCGATCTGGGCGAACACCAGCGGGTGGTGCTGGTCTCGGTGCCGGAAGGGCCGGACAAACCGGCCAAATACCCCAAGTCCTTCATCAGCTCCCAGGTCTTTGTCATCACCAAGACCGATCTGCTGCCCTACTTTGACTTTCCGGTGGCCGAGGCCAGTGCCGATGCCCTGCACCTCAACCCGAGACTTGCGGTCATGGCCCTCTCCGCCACCACCGGTGCAGGGTTTGCGGCGTGGATTGATTATTTGGAACAGCTTGTGACCAGCCAATCTCGCTGCTGAGCTTGGCCGCAAACTATATCGTTTTCAAGAGATAACGGGGAGGACGCATGATCAAAAAATGGTTCAACACCTATATCTCCTCAATCACATTCATTCTTTTTCTCACTTTTCTGATTGCCGGCCTTTTTCCTCTTTTTCTGCAGATGGCCCTGGTCGTCCCGGACATAAAGAATGAAATTGAACATCGCGCCCTCCATGAGGCTGAACTGGAGATGCAGCAGACCTTCTCAGCAATGAACGAGCTTGTCGAGAGACGGAAAGAAAATGTTCGCCTGCTCGGCCAGTTGCCCATTGCCACCCTGATGGTCGAGAACAATCGTGAGGCGATTGAAACGGTTCACCGGCAGAGGCTCGATAAGGTTTTTGTTGATTGGTTCGGCAACAACAAAGAAGTGGTTTCTGTAGCCATTATTGACAAAGAGGGCCATGACCGCCTAAGGGCGGTTCGTCTGAACGCGCAGAGTCCCCTTCTCAGCAGGGACATATACCAGAGCGACAGAAGTGATTGCCCCCATGTGCAGCACGCCCTGCATGCAACAAGGCCTGAAATCATCATGGCCTTCAGGGCAACCACACCCCCTTACCTCAGTAAACAAAATGTCTCGCCACATCTGCCTACCGTGCGCCTTCTTTATCCCATGTTCTCCATGGAAACAGAGACGGTGACCGGTGTCGTCTCGCTGGTTCTCGATGTCAGCCAACTGCTTGCGAAACTCGAAGATGCCTCCTGGATCCGCAATGACGGCAGCTATATCATGAAGGATGGCCAATATCTGCTTGGTCCGGGAGACAGGCAAGAGGCTTTGCCGAAGGCGTTTGTCGATTTTCCGACGTTAGAGAGCGTGCTTAGTGGAGGCCATTCTCAGCTGCTCATGGGGCCGGAGGGAACAGAAGTGGCCTGGATGCCTTTTTTTGCTGATTTCCATGGGGATTATGGCCTCTGGATAGGAAAAAAAATCCAATCCTGCGGGGTGCGGCAATGGCTGACTCATTTTTACCGCCAGGCACTGATCATCGGGGCTGTCCTTACTGCCGTGGTCCTTGCTATTGCCTTGTTTTTCCGGGAGGCAACCATCCGTATGCGCCTGAAGATAACCGGCGGGGTACAAGAGATCCTCAGCTCGGAAGCGCCTGTCAGCCTGAAGTGGCAATGGCCACTTGAACTACGAGAGCTCGGTACTGGCCTGACCGCACTTTCACAGAGATTCAGTGAGGCAAGACAGGCCAGGCACAGTGCCCAGAAGGCGCTCTCAGATCTGAGTCAAAAATATGAGATGATCCTCTCCACCGCCATGGAAGGAATCATGGGTGTGGATGCCATGGGTGCTGTTACCTTTATCAATCCTGACGCCGCAAGGATGTTAGGCTATGGGCAGGAGGAGATATCAGGCCGACATCTGCACGATCTCATTCATCATAAAACAGCAACCGGCTCATTGTATGAAGAAAGCGAATGTCCCCTCTGTCTCACTATCCACACCGGCACGGCTCATGTTCGACGCGAGGATCTCTTCTGGCGCAAGGATGGCTCAAGTTTTAACGTCGAGTACGAAACCGCGCCGATCCTGGTTGACGGTGAAGGGATACAGGGTGCGGTACTTACCTTCAGAGATATCACCGATCGGCTCAACACGGAACGACAGCTCATCAAATATGGCGAGACGCAGAATACCCTGTTTCAGGAGGTCAACCATCGGGTGAAGAACAATCTGAGCGCTCTTATCGGCATGCTGAACATGGAAAGGGATCAGGCTGAGAGCAAAGAACAGGCAGATCTCTGTTCCACCCTGGACGATCTGGTCGCCCGCATCAGGGGGATGTCCACGGTGCATAGCCTGCTGTCGGCCAACCAGTGGCAGCCGTTGCCCTTGAGTCACCTCTGTCAACGAATCATTGGCGACACGCTGGCATTCCTTTTGCCGAAGGGGCAAAAGAATATCCGGGTTGACGCCTGCGACGCACTCATCAACAATCTGCAGGCCCATCATCTGGCGCTGGTACTGAATGAACTGACCACCAACAGTGCCAAACATGGATTGGCAAACAAGGAATCAGTCATGATCTCCGTGCGGATTAGCCCGCTGGACAATGGCGCAATGCAAATAACATATCGGGACAACGGTCCAGGCTACCCGCCGGAGATCCTGGATGGTACCATGGACCGGGCCGGTATCGGCATGCGCATCATGGAGGGCATCATTCAGGCGAATTTCCATGGCAAGGTGGAGCTGAAAAACGACAACGGGGCGGTGACCTCCTTCACCATGCAACTGGAACAAATAACAGCGGAAGATTCAATCATGGAAAAGGATTCGTCTTTATGCTGAAAACAACACAACATGACAGCAGACAACTACAAGGAAAGTTTTTCGGCTGCACGGTTGGTGCTGTCCTGCTCATCTGCACTGTGGTTGCTGTCAGTTCATTTTTTTCCTTCTACGGCCAGCTGCAGGAATCGGTGAGGACACGGCTGCTTTTTGACTACACAACTCAAAAAGGCCGTATCGAGCAGCACCTGGCAAAACTGCAGGATATTGCCGCTCAGGTAACCAGCCGCACCCAGATCAGAGAGGCCCTGGAGGCGTATAATCAGGGAAAAATATCCCGGGAAAAACTCGTCGCCTTCTCCCTCCCCAAACTCCAGGATGCCATGAATCATTCTCCGGTGATCGCAGGGATCAACCGCTTCAACCCGCAAAAGGAACTGCTTGTCCAGGTCGGGATGGCCATTCCGGCATCTGAACAGTTCATCCCCCACGACTCTCTTCGCCAGCCCTCCCTGTTCGGACCGATCGCCAGCGCCGAGAGCTGGTATCTGGTTGTCGGAGCACCGATTATCAACCGTGATGGTGAGCGGGTCGGTACGGATATTATTCTCTTCAACATCCTGCAATTAGAGAAAATCATCCAAGATTTCTCAGCGGCTGAAAAAACGGCGGAGATGATTTTCGTCTATAAGACGGCCCATCAGACTCACCTGATATCCTCCCTGCATGCAGATCAAAAACCTGAGCTCATCGATCCAGGCAGTTCCTTGGGCAAGACTGTGCAGCAGGCCTTTTCCCAAAAAGAGGGCATCGTGGTTGCCGATGATGACCTTGCCGGTGGGACAGGCTACGTCATGTCTTATGGACCGGTGGGGACAAGAGACGGCTGGGCGATCATGATTAAAATGAGCCAGGAGCAACTTTATGGGAAAATCAAGGCAAATGCCCGCAGGGTGGCCGCCATTATTGCAGGCCTGATCATCCTGGGCGCATTTGGTCTGGTTCTTCTGTTACGCCCCTTGAGCGGCAAGATCATCATCCACCAGGGAGAACTGGAGAAAGAGATTGAGGAAAAAACCCGGCGCCTGGAACACGAGTTGAACGAACATAAAAAAGCAGAAGATGCCTTGTCCCACTCACAGCAACTGTTACTGACCATCCTCGACGGCCTGGAGGCCATTGTTTACGTCTGCGACCTGAAAAGCTATGAAGTGCTCTTTATCAACTGTTATGGCAAAAAAATCTTTGGTGATATCAGCGGTCGGACCTGCTGGCAGGCGATGCGAACAGATCTGGACGGCCCCTGTTCATACTGCCCCCGGGAAAGACTGCAAAGTGAGGGCAATAACCGAGGTTCAACCCTTATCACGGAACATTTCAACACGATGAACAACCGCTGGTATGAACACCATGACCGGATGATCAACTGGCTTGACGGTCGACCGGTGAAGCTGCAGATCGCCATGGACATCACAAAACGCAAAGAGGTGCAGGCCGCCCTGGAGGAAAGCGAAGAGCGATTGCGGACCCTGATCAATGCCACGCCCGACATTATCTGTTTCAAAGATGGAGAAGGCAGATGGCTTGAGGCCAACAATGCGGATCTCACACTCTTTGCCCTGGAGGGGGTTGACTATCGCGGCCATACCGATGCCGAGCTTGCCTCCTTTACGCATCCTGTTTACCGCTCCGCCTTTCTGGAATGTGAAAAATCAGATGAGAATTCATGGCAAAAAGGGATGATCAGCCGCGGTGAAGAGAGTATTCCCACCGTCAATGGCGACGACAAGGTCCTTGACGTCATCAAGGTTCCGCTCTTTCAAGAAGACGGAACACGAAAAGGCCTGGTGGTGCTCGGACGTGATATCAGCGACAGAAAAAAGAGTGAAGAAAAGATAAAGGAATATGCAGCCACGCAGAAAGTTCTGCTCCGGGAGGTCAACCACCGCGTCAAGAATAATCTGTCGGCCATAATCAGCATGCTCCATATGGAAGAGGACGCGATAGAGAAAAAGGATCCTTCCCATACCGATAGTCTGCATGACCTGATCTCCCGCATACAGGGACTGTCCACGGTCCACAGCCTCCTGTCAGCTGCCGAGTGGCGTCCCCTCTCCCTGGAACATCTCAGCCGGGAGATCATCACATCTGTTTTTTCTTCCGTACCAGCGGGCAAGCGAATTGACTTCATGGTGGAGGAATCGGATATCACCATCAACAGTGATCAGGCGCATCATCTGGCCCTGGTGCTCAGCGAACTGGCGACAAACACCATCAAGCACGCCTTGTCCGAGCGGGACAGCCTGCAGGTCGCGCTCCATATTGCCAAGGATGAAGAGGGGATTATTCATCTGATCTTTCATGACAACGGCCCCGGGTATCCGGATGAGGTTATAGCAGGCACCCTGGACAGGATGCATATCGGCATGGAGATCGTCCAGGGCATCATTTCCTCCAACCTCCATGGCCGCGTGACCTTCGGTAATGACAACGGCGCAGTCACCCGTTTATCCTTTGTCCATTTTTTCTCTCAAAACAGTGAGGCTGATAATGCATGACCAGCGTACGATCAGGGTAGTAATGGCGGAAGATGATTTCCTGGTGGGCAAGGAGATCGAACGGACCTTGAAGATCAAGGGATATGAAGTCATCGGCCGGGCGACAAGCGGGACTCAGGCCATTGAAATGGTCAAGGCCCTGCAACCCGATCTGGTGGTCATGGACATCAAGATGCCGCAGATGGACGGCCTTGAGGCGACAGAGCGTATTCAGCAGCAATGTCCCACCCCGGTTGTCATCCTGACCGCCCATGAGACGCCTGATTTTCTGGAAACGGCAAGCATGGCGGGAGCCGGCGCCTATCTGATCAAACCGCCGAATCCTGATGAACTGGAGCGCGCTATCTCCATCGCCATGGCGCGTCACCAGGATCTGATGACGATGCGCCGGCTGCTGGCAACCATTGAGGTGAAGAACAAGGAGCTGGAAAAGGCGATGGAAGAGATCAAGGTCCTGCGCGGGATTATCCCCATCTGCTCATTCTGCAAAAAGATCCGCGATGATGAAGGGGTCTGGGAACAGCTGGAAAAGTATATCTCCGATCATTCCGAGGCCCTCTTCAGCCACGGAGTCTGTCCGGAATGTTGTGAAAAACATTACCCGGAGCTGAAAATCGGCCGCAAATAAAGAAAGTGCCTGGCTGACGAATCAAAGAGCCTGATTGCCCAAAGATCTGCACTCTCTCCTGCAGGAACAGACAACTGCCGGAGAGAGGTTCAGCCCTGGCAGCGGCGGATCTCGGCCAGCATCTCGCGGCCGCCATTCTCCAGGATATAATTGCCCAGCCGTTCTCCCAGCTGCTCCGCATCCTGACGGGGAGCCTGCTCGCTTTTTCTGAGGATGGTGGATCCATCGAGACTGGCCAGGCCGACGGTGAGAGTCAGGATGTCGCCCTCGAGCACCGCCAGACCAAAAGCGGGAATGGAGCAACCGCCCTCCAGCCTGCGCAGATAGGCCCGTTCGGCCAGGAGGCATGCCTCGCTGTCAGCATTATTCAGGCATTGGCGAATCGCGGCCTTCTTCCCGGCGGCAAGGCTGTCCGAGGACTCAATGGCGATACAGCCCTGGCCCACCGGCGGCACGAACTCGTCTGCGGAAAAGACCTTGACGATCATCTCCTCATAGCCCATGCGCTTGACCCCGGCATAGGCCAGCATCAGGGCATCACAGGCGCCGTCCCGCATCTTCTGGATCCGGGTCTGCAGGTTGCCGCGCATCTCCACGGTCTCGACATGGGGATAATAGTGTCTGAGCAGGGCGATGCGGCGCACCGACGAGGTGCCGATGCGGATCTTCCGTTGCCGGTCATCGAGGTTCAGAGTGGAGTCAAGGGCCAGCAGCACATCGTTGACCTTTTCCCGCTCGGTAAAGGCAATGAGGCCGAATCCTTCCGGCAGGATGGACTGCATATCCTTGGCGCTGTGCACGGCAATATCGGTGGCCCCGCTCTGCAGCTGCTCTTCCAGCTCCTCGGTGAAGACCCCTTTGCTGCCGATCTTGGCAATGGAGACATCAAGGATTTTATCGCCCTTGGTTTCCATGGAGCTGATCTCCGTTGCCATCCCCGCTTCATTCAACATCTTCGCCACGGTCTCTGTCTGCCACATGGCCAGCTTGCTCTTCCGTGATCCTATCTTTATGGTGGTCATCTTTTCTTCCCTGGTTTTTCTTGTGAACAGCCTTGCAGCCCTTCCTTTTCGACCATTGCATGACCGCGGCCATGCAAAGTTATATGGTGAATATTGCCATGCCGGGAGGAACGCTGTATTATATCGCCATGCGCTTCCTCCTCTATAACATACGCTATGCGACCGGCCACGGCATGGGCTATCATCTGCCCCTGCCCTTTTCCGGATTTTTCAGGCAGACGACCAATAAACTGAATCAAATCATTGAGTTCATCGAATCGGTCCAACCGGACATCATTGCCTTGATCGAGGTGGATTCAGGCTCTTACCGTTCAGAAAAATGCTGCCAGGCCGATATCATTGCCCAGAAATTACATCAATTTCATATCGTCAAAACAAAATACGGTCTCAACTCAATGGCCTGCAGGATGCCGGTACTCAACACACAATCCAATGCCCTGCTCACCAGCGAGAAAATAACCGCCCATCAGTTTCATTATTTTGAGGAAGGGTTTAAGAGACTGGTCATTGAGGTGGAACTGGCCAAGATTGTCATCTTCATCGTCCATCTGTCATTGAAATACAGGCACCGGCAGCAACAGCTGGAGCACCTGCATCGCCTGGTCAAACAGAGTGACAAACCAGTAATCGTGGCCGGAGATTTCAACACCTTCAGGGGCGGCAGAGAGTTGGAACTCTTCAAGGCAGCCACAGGCCTGGAGGATGCAAACCCCATGCACTATCCCTCACACCCCAGCCATGCTCCCCATCGGCAACTCGACTTTATCCTGCACAGCCCGGAGCTTGAGGCCGTGGGTTTTCACATCCCTGACATCAGGCTCTCAGACCACGCCCCACTGATCTGCGATTTTAACTACAGAGGAGAAGATGAAAGGGGTTGAGCCGCTGCTCAGTCACCGACATATTCATTGATAAAACGGAGATACTCATCACCGCCTTTGGTTCTCCGCTGGAGGGCACGATACGTGGTAGCCATCACCCGCACCAGATCCTCCTTCGGAATATCCGACAGATCCTCCTCAATCACCTCGCTGAGAAGCGCGTACCCTTGCTCCTGCCCTCCATCAGCAAATGTCAGCTCCGGATCCTTGAAATGATATTGATCAATGAATAATTCGATAAGCCGGGCGGCATCTTTATCCATGAATTCTACATCCTCGCCTGAAAATCCCAGACGACACAAGACAGACTCAATGGTGCTGGCAATGAACTCCAGTTCCGGCGACCTGGAAAGGATCTGAATTTCATAATGGGGAACGTTTCGATAGTTTCTGACAGGAGGAGTACCGGCGTTGCCACCGGGGCTAGACTTTTCCATGATCTCGTGGTGAAAAAGGGGGTTGATGATTAAAAATATTTAGGAGCCGTTACGAAATAACATGGCCATTTATATCTATTTCGTTACGGCTCCTTATGCCGCTCCGGGCGTTAAAATGGCCATGTTATTTTTACAGCGGCTTATCTTGTTGTCCCTGACATCTCGACGCCGGAAGGCTCCTCAACTGCAAAGCCAACCTCTTCTCTACCATATTTATCCTTCTCTGCATATTTTTTCAACCAATAAGCCGCACTAAAAATCGACATAGCCGTCTGAAGTTCAAAAACGGCATACACGCCGGTCGCTCCTGTTATTATCATCCCTCAGAGTCCCATCTGGGCAGATTTTCGCAGATAATAGCCGTAATCACCTTCGTAGGTCTGCATGGCGCCATGATCTATGGCAAAGACCCGATCCACCAGCAGGCGCAGGAAATGCCGGTCATGACTTACCAGAATGACGGTGCCGGTGAATTTCTGCAGGGCCTCGAGGAGTACCTCTCGGGACTGAATATCAAGGTGATTGGTCGGCTCATCAAGGATCAGGAAATTAAGGGGCTGGGCCAGGAGCGTGGCAAGCACCACGCGGCTCTTCTCCCCGCCGGAGAGGTGGGCAATACGCTTATCCACATCATCCCCCTGAAAGAGAAAGGCGGCGCACAGGTTACGGATCACCCCGATGTTACCGGTGGGAATGACTGCCTGGATTGTCTCAAAGACGGTGAAGTCCGGATTGAGAAGTTCCATGGAATGCTGGCTGAAATAGCCAGGCAGGATATTGGCGCCGATACTCACCGTGCCGTTTGTTGGCTCGACCTGACCGGCCAGAACCTTGAGAAAAGTGGACTTGCCGGCGCCGTTCACCCCGACCACCGCAATTTTCTCCTGCCTGCGGATCACCCCTGTCACCCCGCCGAAGACAGACTTTTCCCGGCCATCCTCCTGGCACCAGACCTTGGACAGATCCTCCATGCGCACCACATCATCGCCGCTGCGAGGCGGCTCGGCAAACTCAAAACGGACAACCTTCTGTTCGGGGGGCAGTTGAATGCGCTCAATCTTCTCCAGCTTCTTAATCCGTGACTGTACCTGGGCGGCATGAGAGACCCGGGCCGCAAAGCGGGCGATAAAATCCTCTTCCTTGGCCAGCATCTCCTGCTGGCGACGGTAACTGGCCAGCAACTGCTCACGCCTGATCTCCCGTTCCCGCAGATAAAAATCGTAATTACCACTGTAGGTGGTCACGGTCTGGCCTGCTACCTCAATGATCCTGGTGACAATCCGGTTCATGAAATCCCGATCATGGCAGGTCATGAGCAGCGCCCCTTTAAACTCACTGGCCAGCCATTCCTCCAGCCAGACAATCGACTCCACATCCAGATGGTTGGTCGGTTCGTCCAAAAGCAGGACATCCGGATTAATGGTCAGAATACGGGCCAGGGCAATACGCATCTTCCAGCCGCCGCTGAAGGACTCCACCGGCCGCAGATAGCTCTCCGGACCAATGCCGAGACCGGTCAGCACGGCCTGGGCGCGGGCCTCAAGGTCATAGCCGCCCCGATGCTCAAACTCCTCCACCGCATTGCCGTACTGCTCCAAGAGGGCTGCCATGTCCTCATCATCCATGGGCAAGCCCATGGCGGCCTCCATCTCCCGCATCTGCTCGCCAAGGGCGGTGACTTCACCGGCCGCCGCCATCACCTCTGCAAGGGCCGAGCGGCCTGCCATATCCCCTACATCCTGGGAAAAATAGCCGATCACTGTCTTTTTGGCGCAGGAAATATCCCCCTTGTCCGGCTCTTCCTCTCTGACAATCAGGCGGAAGATGGTTGACTTGCCGGCACCGTTGGGACCAACCAGCCCCGTGCGGCTGGAAGCGAGAATCTGCAGGCTGGCGTCCTGGAAAAGAAGCTGCGAGCCATGCTGTTTGGTAATATTGGTCAGATGAATCATGAAACTTTATTTCCTTCTCCCTTTGTATGATCCAGCCCGGCTGCCTCCGCCACTGGAGCGCCCATGGCCTGAGCCACCCTTGTGGCCCGTGCCTGCGGGCCTGGGCTTCCCCGGGGGTACGGCTGCCAGCAGCGACTCATCAGGCTGAATACAGTGCAGGGTCTCACCGATATACTCTTCAATCTCCGGCAGGACAAAGGCATCCTCCTCACAGGCAAAACTGATGGAGATTCCTGAGACCCCGGCCCGGCCGGTACGACCGATCCGGTGGACATAGTCTTCCGGTTCATAGGGCAGGGTGTAGTTGATCACATGGCTGATGCCGGCAATATGAATGCCGCGCCCGGCCACATCGGTGGCAATCATCACCTTCACCCTCCCCTCGCGGAAGGCCTCGAGTCGCGCCGTCCTTTTTTCCTGGGGGACATCACCGGAAAGCAGGGTGCATTTGATACCGTGACGTTCCAGTCGCTCACTGAGCCTTCTGGCCTCATTCTTCATATTGGTGAAGACCATGATCCGTTCATGCTCGGTGTTGGCAATCAAATTGTAGAGCACCGTGAATTTCTCGGCAGTGGTGGTCAGATAGACAATCTGCTGCACGGTTTCCACCGCCACCTGATCCGCCTCGGTCTCAACAGTGATGGGATCTTTGCACCACTGGGCAGAAAGCTGCCTGACCTCAGGCGTAAACGTGGCCGAAAAGAGCATGGTCTGGCGGGATTCTTTGGGGGGCGTTTTGTAGATGATCTTACGCACATCGGGGATAAAACCCATATCAAGCATCCGGTCGGCCTCATCAAGGACCATGATGGCGGCCCGGTTCAGATGGAGGATTTTCTTACTCTCAAAATCAAGGAGCCGGCCCGGGGTGGCCACGACCACATCCACATGCTGCTCTGTCAGATTTTTTTCCTGTTTACGATAATCCGTACCACCATAGACGGAAACGATCCGTAAGGAGGTGTATTTGGCCAGGGCTTTGGCATCTTTGACAATCTGGATCACAAGTTCCCTGGTGGGGGCGATGATCAAGGCGCGCGGTGTACCCACGGGAGTCGTCTCACCCCGTTCTTGTTCCTGTAACAATCTGGTGAAAATAGTAATCAGAAAGACTGCGCTCTTCCCCGTGCCGGTACTGGCCCGGGCAATCAAATCCTTGCCTTGCAGGGCATCGGGCAGGGCCTGGGACTGAATGGGGGTACAGAACTGAAATTCCAGATCAGCAATGGCATGCATCAGGGCAAGGGGCAGATCAAGGTCATGAAAGCGGGTCTTATCTGCCACTGGGTCAACTTGAAACTGGGCCAGATCCCACTCGGGCTGCTGCCGCCGCTCTCGCTTGGGCCGAGGGCGATGCGGTCTAGATACCTTTTCTGGTGCGGAAGACTCAATGTCTTGCTGCTCTGATGCAGCCTGAGCCGGCTGCAATGCCTGATAGGCAGCAGCCCCGTGAACCGCTGCCGTGACAGCCGATTTTCCCTGCTCTTTTTTACCACTGCCGGCAATATTTCTGAGTTTGTTTCCGGCCTTTTTGAGAAATGCTTTTATCATTCAATTCCTTACAATAACGTTAAATTGGTACATCTTTCCGGTGTCCCGACAGAAAAAATCAACCGGCACACCTCGATATTCACAGGGAACAGCCTGTACCCTGAGCTGCATTTTCCCTCGAAAGGTTGCAACCATACCATTTTCTGAGGGCAAACTCCAGATTATTACGAAAAAACAAGAGTTCACAGGACATGAAGATCCTCTTGTATCCACGATGTGGGATGGAGAGAAAGCGACTACCAGCGGTAATGGCATTATTGTTTGATGAAGATTTAAGCTCAACGGGACAGCTTTCACTGCCAATGGAGGGAAACAGCAAACAAGGGGCTCAACAGAGAACAAAGCTCAAGGACTGAGATATTCCTCCTGTAAATTAGCCATGCCGGAAATTTTCCGGCATGGCCTTGTGCTTTAAAATTCAGGGTTCATTGTCACAGATTTGCTGACCATGTTAACGATGGGCATATCCGGCATGGAGGTGAGGCCATAAATGGCCGCAAGATCAAGATCCTTAGGCACAGCGCCCAGCAGGCTGTGAGCGATTTCCTGTTCTGCCTGCCGATAGCGAAGTTGTATATCAACCACCAGTGGTCCTTTCGCTTGTGGAGCGGACACGCCGTAATAGACATCTTTGTATCCTTTGGGAGGAATGGCATCCTGCCGTCCGAAAGAGACAATCTCCCAGGGATCATGAGAAAGATGGAATGCCTCTCCCATGCCGTCAGAGTTGAACAGTCGGGCCTCACTGGGAAGAGCCCCCTTGGCATCGACAGTGCCGGTGGACATAATCACTTTTCCGTCCTGATCCTTGACCGTCATCTCCAGCCATATCTGCCGGATATTGGTAAGGGAGGTGGGCAGTTTATGACCCGCCCGGATATTCCTGACCCGCACCTTGATTTCCGCCAGTTTTTTGTCGCGATACACCGGACTTACCTCCAGGTCTGCTGCAGCCTGCAGACGAGCAACGGCCATCTCGTATTTTTTATGAACATTGGCAGCAAGCTCGGCATCCCCGGCTTTCTTTGCCGCCTGCTCAGTCAGAGAATAGATCAGGAAATTCGCGCCATTGAAAAAATGCCGGTACTCTCCCTTTTCCGGCTTCTTCATCGTGTCGGCCGAGCGGACAAAGGTATCAAAGTCAACCATATGGCAATCCTGACAGGCAATGCCATGCACGCCGTAAGGACTATCTTTCCATTCTGTATAGGTGGATTCAATAGGGGTATGGGTCTCGTAATGATTTACCTGATGGCAATTGGCACACAATTCCGCCTGTTTGTGCAGAGGCTGCTGCACGCATTCATGAAAGCCGTCACCGCAGCCATCTTCCGGCTTGTAAGGGCCAAATTTAGTCAGTACCGGTCCAGTCGGAGTATCCTTGCCTGGAGATAAAATCAAGGAACCGTTCTCGGGCTGATGGTAGGGTGTCTGCCATCCGGTATGTCCACTCACCGAATGACACATATCACAGGAGACACCGTTTATGGCGACATCACTCAAGCCACTTATGCCGGAGCCTTTAACCTCCCCGGTTACGACCCCGGCTGGAGTATGACAGCCCTCGCACTGCCTGGCAATATCATGACCAACGGCTTTTACCGCCTTGTTCAACTCGCCCTGATAGATTGGATCCTTGAAGGCCAAGGCATGCAGAGATCCGGTCCACTCCTCATACTGCTGAGGATGACACTCAGCACATGTGGCAGGGGGAGTAAACTCGGCAGCACTTTTTTTATACTGGAGGAGCGATGGCGCGTAGGGATACTCCTTCGGATCAGGCTTTTCCATAGTATATCCACTGCCTGCCACCAGAAGTGCAGCCACAGAAACACCTCCGAGACCAATTACAAACTTCATGTTACTCGCCATTTACTCCTCCTTGTCATTAAAAAAATAAGTCGATGCCCACAATCAAGCTTCATGGACACATAACTATTCGACATAAATATCCGTTATGACTATTCAGAAATGTACGGGTTCTCCCGTCGCTGCTACTGCAGTTGCTGGAGGATGAGAATACCATCAGGGGTAAAGGGTTCTTGCCGGCTGGATTGCAGGATCTGCCGAGTTGACATGAAGCGCCCGTATTCGACTTCTTCCGGCTGCAGGGTAAACGGGCCGTCATGGGTACAGCGGAAGACCCGCCCCCAGACCCGATTGCTTGCGTCTTCAAAATAGTGATCAAACAGCTGGACAAGGGGAATTCCGGAGATGCCAAGCTCTTCCGCCAGCTCCCGGGACGCGGACTGCTCATAGGACTCATCACCCAACACAACACCACCAGCGGCCACATCCCAGTATCCGGGATAGATGTCCTTGGTGGTGGTACGTTTCTGGACAAAAAGTTCCTGCCGGCCATTAAAGACCAGGATATAACTGGCCCGATGAATCAGGCCCCGACTGCGCATAAGATGGCGAGGCAGGATCTCTATTTCCCTGTTGTCCCGATCAACGATCTGGACCATCTCTTCAGCCGGCAGATACATATTTGTTCCTGATTGCTCAGTCAGCCATTTCCATTGGACGGCCGCAGCATACGGGCACTGCGTCCCCACCTTTCAGATGCATGTATTTATTACATGTGGTGCAGATCACCGTACACTCCTCGGGGGCCTTGTCCTCGGTATAGGTCGTGGCGCTGGGGATACCTTCAATGACAAACCTGGCCAGATTCTGTTTCACCGGAATATATTCGCCAATGGCAGTCAAATGCTTGTTTTCATGGGCGCAATCAACCACAACACGCCACAGGGTCTCTAGAGATGCGGTCTCCTGCTCACTCTCGGGCAGGAATTCAACAACATTTTTATCTATATGTATTTTCATGGTCACTCCTTGAAAGATATTGCCTCACCTTACAACCCTGACTTACTCAGCTGCATTTAGCCGATCGAGCACCTTTGCCGGCCAGGATTTCAATCCGGTTTCCCTTATTTTTTTGCCTTCAACGCCTGACCAACCTTCCGCCCCAGCTCAACACAGTGCGCCAGATCGCCACTCTCGGGAACATATTTAACCTTGATGCCATCATCAATAATATCAAATTTCATCTCGGTCATGGCCTCATTAAGCAGCTTTACCGCTTCACCAGACCAGCCAAAAGAACCAAAGGCCGCGCCTATCTTATTGGTGGGGCGCAAACCGCGCATATACATGAGAAAACCAGCCATTCTCGGCAGCAGTCCATTATTCAAGGTGGAACAACCAAGGATAATGGCACTGGCATCAAGCGCCTCCTTCATGACATCACTGCGATGATTATACCGCAGGTTATACAGTTTTACGGAAATCCCTTCATCCTGCAGGCCGTTGGCCACCTCTTTGGCCATCTTCTCGGTGGAATGCCACATGGTATCATAGATGACCATGGCATTCCCTTTACCCTCATTGCGGCTCCAGCGATCGTAGGCCTCAATGGCCATCATCGGGTTGCTCCGCCAGATCACCCCATGATCCGGCGCTATCATCTTGATCTCGAGACCGATCTCTTTGACCTTGGCGATCAGTTTTTTCACCAGGGGCGAGTAAAGGGTAAGAATATTGGCGTAATACTTGGTCAGCTCGTCCATGAGGATGGCCGGATCAACCTGATCGTCAAAGCGCTCACTGGTACCCAGATGCATGCCGAAGGCATCACTGGAGAAGAGGATTTTATCTTCTTTCACATAGGTGAACATGGAATCCGGCCAATGCAGCATCCGGGTCTCAAGGAAGGAGAGGGTTTTAGCGCCCAGGCTTATATCCTTGCCCGGTGTGGCGATCTCATAAGGCCAGTCTTCCCGGTGAAAATGCTGAACCAGGGCCTTCTGTCCCATGGTGGAACAGATGATCTTTTCCGGCTTGATCAGGTCGACCATATCGGGAAGTGAACCGGAATGATCCATCTCCACATGGTTAACCACGATATAATCAATCTTCTCGGGATCAACGATCTCACGAATACGGGCGATGAGATCCGCCTTCATCGAACTCTTGACCGTATCGATAAGGGTGATCTTCTCATCCATGATCAGATAGGCGTTATAGGTCGTCCCCCTGTTGGTGGAATATCCATGAAAATCACGAACATCCCAATCAATGGCCCCAACCCAGTAAATATTTTCCGCAAGTTTAATTGGATTCAACGTCCTACCCTCCTGTCAAAAATTTATGATTTCAAAGCCCTGCTCAATATATTTCGCCATCCCCGGATGCCCTGACATATCATCAAGCAGGGGAAGGCCTTCTTTTTTTATATTTTCCAGCACCTGCATCTTGGAAGAACAGGCGCGACAGACCCCCTCCAGGAGTCCCTTATCCAGCATCTGCCGGTAAAGACTGTTAAGGAAATGGCCATCCTGACTGATCTCTGGAATCAGGCGGGTAGCCTCGCCTTCAATAATAATTTTACATTGATGACCATTCGCCTGCAGTTCCAGACCATTGAGAAGAACATGGATAAAGCACATTGGCTGTCCTTGAAAAGCGACCAGCAAGATTTTTTTTGGCATAACCTCAATCTCCCTTGTTACCAGAACCTTCAATGGTGATGGTTTCGTAAAAAGTACAAATTACCATAATGTCATTTCGACCATCGGGAGAGATCTTAAGAGTATCAACTAATTGAGGAATAAGATTTCTCGCTGTCGCTCGAAATGACATCTGCTCTTCCCTTTGTCATTCCGAACGCATGTGAGGAATCTTCAACAATGTGGATAAAGATCTCTCCCTGCAGTCGAGATGACAGTCGGCAAGCATAGGATGACATTATTTAAAGTTCTTACGAGATGGTCAATGGTGACAACCAGACAAAAAAGCAGAAGTTGCTCAGGGACACAACACAAAGATTGCTCTGAGCAACTCCTGACACATCCCATTAGATGGCGGTAAAATCATCCTTGGTCGCCCCGCAGACCGGGCATTCATAACTTTCAGGAACATCCTCAAAAGGTGTCCCCGGAGCAATCCCGGCAGCAGGCTCACCCACTTCCGGATCATACACATACCCACAGATATTGCAGCGATATTTTTTCATCCCACTTGTACTCCCTGAAGATTGCTCTGAGGCCACCCGGCCCTGAGCATTTTCTGCATGAACAGACCCAGGTCCGGCCAGGGGTCTGAACGCCTTTTTTGTTGCCCCGCAGACCGGACAACGCCAGTCATCGGGTAGGTCCTTGAACTGGGTTCCCTTGGGGATCTTACCCTTGCGATCACCACGGTCCGGATCGTAGATATAGCCACAATTAACCGTCTGACACTGATACATTTCCTCCGGCGATGCCATACTATAAAACTCCTTCGTTTATGTCATTCCTGTTGATTAAGCCCGATAAACGGGATAAGCCCCCTTTCGCAGTTCATTTTCCTGTAAAAAGAATAAGAAAATGAACGGTAAGGCACTCAAGGGCCGGCAAGCCCGCAGACTCTTTATCGGAAATGGTTGCGGAGTATCAGGCCTTCCACACTCCATGCAGATTACAGAACTCCCGGGCAGTGACCTTGTCGGCAGTTATGGCAAAAAAGGCCTCCGGGGCATCACCGGGATTCAGGAACTGACGATAGCAGGAATCTCCTGCTATCAATTCAATCCACTCAATATAGTGTTTTTCCTCCATGGGATGGGCGACACCGCCAACTGCCACTTTGTATCCACCCTCGACTTTGGTAATCACCGGCACATGTTTTTCTTTCGCCGCATCCACCGTATTCTCAGCCAGGAGAACCATGGGCGCTCCGCAGCAACTGAGATCCCCGCCTCCTGCATGCAGGACTTCTACAATATTGCCGCAGATATTACATTTATACACACCGAGTTTATCAGCCATAATCATGTCTCCATTATTAAGTTTTACCTTTCAGGCAGCGCCTGCAGAAAAATCCACGACGCCGCCCACAACGGTCAGCAGAATCAGTCCCCGAGATGATCGGCCAGATAACGGGCCACACCCTCCGCCGTCGGCGTCATGGCGTCATCACCTTTTTTCCAGTTGGCCGGACAGACATCACCATGCTGCTCGGTAAACTGAAGGGCATCCAGGACCCGCAGAGCCTCATCCACGCTTCTTCCCAAGGGCAGATCATTCACCACCTGACTGCGGATCACACCCTCCTTATCAATCACAAACAGGCCACGCAAGGCAATCCCCATGGGCAGCAGGACGCCATAGTTCTGCGAGATACTCTTATCAAGGTCAGCCACCAGAGGGAATTGGACATTGCCGATCCCTCCGTTGTTCACCGGTGTATTCTTCCAGGCCAAATGGGTGAAATGGGAATCAATGGACACGCCCACCACCTGACAGTTCCGCTCCTTGAACTGAGCCAATGCCTTATTGAAGGCCAGGATCTCGGAGGGGCAGACAAAGGTAAAATCCAGGGGATAAAAAAAGAGGACGACATACTGACCGCGCAGACTGGAAAGAGAAAATGCCTCATTAAAAGAGTTATCAGGCATGACGGTAACAGCGGTAAAATCAGGGGCAGCATTGGTTACAAGTGGATTCATTTTACTCATTTTCCTTTTTCAGTTCATTGATTCATAGTAGCACTACACAATAAGAGCACTTCCGGCCAAGTGACCCTCAACAGGTCAATAAAGCCCTGCTCAATCACTCATGGCAGCCCGGCCTTCAGCGGTAATCCCGCACTTGCAGCGCACCGGACTGTCAACGTAGCCTTTTTTCTTGAGATCAGTAATCTTGGCACTGACCATCTTGGCATCAAGCCCCGTAGTGCTTGCAATTTCTTTGGCGGTACAGGGACCATCACATTCAGCCATAGCCTGCAGGATTTTTTTCTGCTCATCATTGAGCATTTGTTTCGCGCATCCACACCCCATCGTATTGTCTCCCTTTAACACTCTTTTTTTCTGACACCTGGGACACAGTCCAACAAATTCCAACCTGCGTCCTGTTATAATATACCCATCCATCACCCCATGTGAAGGATAATCTTCTTTTTCATCCTTTAAAATTATATTATCTACTCTGTGACATTGCACACAAATGACATGATCATGAGTAAGGACATCACTATCAAAACACTTCTGGCGACCTCCTACCTCCAACTTCGCAATTATTCCGGCCTCAGACAAAAACTCAAGATTCCTGTACACTGTAGCCAGACTGATTCGTGGCATTTTTTCCCTTATAACCCAGTACAGTTCATCAGCCGTCATGTGCTGCTTACTTTTCTGCAATTCCTTCAGAATTATTTGACGCTGGCTGGTCATTCGTATTGTCATACTCCCCCCTTATCAGTAATGAATATTATATATAACTAATAACTATTACCAGGTCAAGGGTTTATTCTGACAAATTCAACTCCACGCTCAGCACCAAAACATACAACAGGAAAAACACTCGCCGTACAAACCAGAGAATTACTTTATGCAGATGAAGCATTCCACTTGACACAGAGAGAACAGCAGGGGAGGGGGGAGAGTCCGAAACAATCAGCAACGGAGCATGAGGAAGGAATACGATGCCCCAGGACAAGAGGGATGTCAGATGAGGGAACGGCAAGAGTGCCGAACGTACATGCGATGCCAAATTAACACAATGTCATGCCCGAAACCAGAAAGCTTTCCACTTCATCGGCGGGCATCGGCTTACTGATGAGAAACCCCTGTATTTCATCACAAAGATGTTGGCGCATAAACTGAAGCTGTTCCTCAGTTTCCACTCCTTCAGCAATGGTTTTGAGACCAAGGCTCCCGGCCAGGGCAATAATGGCGGTGATAATGGCCGCATCGTTGGGATCCGTAGTAATGTCCATGACAAAACTGCGGTCGATTTTCAAGGTATCAAGGGGAAAGCGTTTCAGGTAATTCATGGAGGAATATCCCGTTCCGAAATCATCCACCGACAGACTCACCCCAAGCTCTTTCAGGTGGACAAGGGTCATAATCGTCGCTTCAATATCCTGCATGATACAACTCTCCGTCAATTCCAGTTCCAGCATGGACGATGACAGGCCGCTGTCATCCAAGGCCTGTTTGACCATCGCCACCAGACCACTCTGGCGGAACTGGTGACTGGAGATATTGACTGCCATCCGAATCGGCTCCATCCCTGCCTGCTGCCAAGCGTAAGCCTGATGGCAGGCCTCATTTAATACCCATATACCAATGGGGATGATGAGACCCGATTCTTCGGCAACAGAGATAAATTTCAAGGGAGAGATCATCCCCCGGTCCGGGTGCTGCCAACGAATAAGCGCCTCAACTCCGGCAATTTTGCCACTGTGCAGATCGACCTGCGGCTGATAAAAGAGAACAAACTCATTTCGTTCCAGGGCTTTTTTCAGGTCGATTTCAAGATTCAGCCTTTCAATGGCCCGATCATTCATATCACGGGCAAAGAATTTGAAGGTATTGCCACCGCTCTGCTTGGCGCAGGCCATAGCCACGTCAGCATTTTTAAGCAGCGCCTCAACATCTTCAGTATCCCCGGGATAAATAGAGATACCGAGACTGCAGGAAATATTTATTTCCTGCCCACTGACAGAAAGAGGCTTTTGCAACAGTTCCAGTAACCGCTTGGCCACGTAAGAGACAGCCTCCTCTTCTAAAATTCCGGTGAGCAGGATGCTGAATTCATCTCCGGTTAAACGTGACAAAATAAACTCCGGCTCCTTGGCTAACACAAATTTTCCAAAGATATCGGACCGCCGCACAGAGGATGCCAGGGAGCCGGCAATCATTTTTAACAGCTCATCTCCTGCATTGTGGCCAAGTGTATCATTAATGCGTTTGAAACGATCAACACCGATATAGAGCAGGGCCACATTGCTTTGTGCCCGCATGGCAGCGAACATCGCCTGTTCCACAAATTTGGTAAAAAGCAGACGATTGGGTAAACCGGTCAGCGCGTCATAATAGGCCAGAAAACGGATCTTTTCCTCCGCCTGTTTCCTCTCGCTGATATCCTGCACCGTGCCGTGCATACCGACAGGAGTCCCTTTGCCATCATGCTCCACCTCTGTCTGCTCATGAATGATACGGATCGACCCATCCGCCAGTTGTATCCTATATTCCAGACGGTATGGTTTTTTTTCCTCCAGGCCATTTTGCATCGTCGCCCGGACCACTTCCTTGTCGTCTGGATGGACACACTGCAGAAACATTTCATGGGTGAACCGACCATCAACGGAATCCAAACCGCAGAGAGCACGCATCTGAGAGGAACAATAGATGGTATCTTTCTCGAAATCCCAATCCCAGTTACCAAGCTTGGCTATCTTCTGGGCAACGGACAAACGCTGCTCACTCTGACGCAGATTGCGAAAGGCGTCTCCAGCACGCAGCAGATAACGTACCCGATGGCTCAAAAGCGGCCAGTTGACCGGTTTGGTCATAAAATCGGTGGCCCCAACATCAAAAGCCCGCAAAATCGAGGCAATATCATCCAGACCAGTCACCAGAACAATGGCCGTGTCAATACCGCCGGGCAGCTTTCTCATCTCACCACAGGCGATAAAACCATCCATGCGCGGCATCCTGACATCCATGAGAACAAGATCGGGAGAAAGACGCTGAAAAATCTCCAGCGCCTCCACACCATCCTCCGCCTCTTCTACAGCCAGATTATTCTCAAGAAGGGTTTCAACAATGAGCAGCCGTTCCGCCATATCATCATCGACAACGAGCACAACCGGCTGCCCCCTGACCGCTTTGTCCTTATTCATCAGCTACATTCTCCAGTTCTACCCGGAAAGCGGCAAGGGCTTCCAAGAATGACTCCTCCAGTTTCACTACCAACTCCTTTGCCGCTTCGGCCTTTTCAGCCTGACCAAGATCTTCCAATTCTTTACAGATTGCGGCCAGTGTAACGGCCCCGAGATTGGCACTTGCCGTCTTCAGGCTATGAGCAGCCTCCTGCAGGCCGACGCTATCTCCACTGCTGACGGCATCACGAATAGCACGCAGAAGAGCCGGAGAATTCTGTTGATACAGGGTGATAATCCTGGTGAGGACATTGGGCCTGTCCGGACGCTGCAGGGCACGAATCATATCCAGTCGTCGCTGATCAAGCAGCGATTTCGCATCAAGCGTCCCGGCGGGCGCTGCACCTGCTACGATCACTTGCCTGGCAATCATACATGATTTTAAAAATTTACCCATGATCTTCTGCAAGTCATCCAGATAAAAGGGTTTACTCAAATAATCATCCATACCTGCAGCCTGACATTGCTCCCTGATACCCATCTGTACGTCTCCGGTCAAAGCAATAACCGGCACCCGCTTGTTGCCACTCTCGGCTTCATGTTTCCGTATCTCCCTGGTAGCGGAAAAGCCATCCATTTCCGGCATATGACAATCCATCAGAATGAGGTCGTATTCCTTTTCAGAGGCCGCAGCCACCCCCTCTCTTCCGTTTTCCACCAAATCGACCCGGCACTGCATCATTCCGAGCATATACCTGCAGACATCCTGATTGATCAGGTTATCTTCAACCACCAGGATGTGGGCATCAAAACCGACCGTGGCAGCAGACGACAGCTCCGCTAGTCCGGACCGTTGAACCACACCGTCATCCTTATGTTTTTCGAGCAGAGAAAGAAGAGCATTATAGAGGAGATTCCGGCGAACCGGCTTGGCGAGATAACAGTCAATACCCACCTGGCCGGCCAGGGAAGACTGATCATCAAAGGGGGCGGAGCTCAGCATCACCAGGGAGATGTCACTGATTAATGCATCGGCCCGAATCATTCGCGCCAGCTCAATACCGTCCATCTCCGGCATATGCCAGTCAAGGAGGAGGACATCATAGGGCAAGCTGTCAACAGCAGCCTTTCTCAACGCATCCAGGGCCTGCGCCCCGCCCCCCACAGCAGCAGCGGTGATTCCCCAGGAGCGCACCTGATTTTCCAGGATTTCACAGTTGGTGGCGTTATCATCAACGATCAGAAGGCGCAACCCGAGAAGATTGTCCATGTTGTTTTCAACATATTTCCCCTCGAAATCCGGACGGCAGGAAAATGTCACGGTGAAGCGGAAGACAGTGCCTCGCCCCGGTTCACTGTCAACACTAATTTCACCTCCCATGAGCTGCACAAGCTGGCGCGAAATAGCAAGTCCAAGCCCTGTGCCCCCATACTTTCTGGTCGTGGAGCTGTCCCCTTGAGAAAACAGCTCAAAGATATGGTCTTTCATGTGTGGGGCAATTCCTATCCCGCTATCTTCCACACTGAAACGAAGGGTTACATTATCACCATCTTCTTCAATATTCTCAACACGCAGCACCACTTGTCCTGAATCGGTAAACTTGATGGCGTTACTGAGAAAATTTACCAGCACCTGACGCAAGCGATTTGAGTCTCCGCGGGCAGCGGTGGGTATACGGCCCGCAAACACAGGAATGAGCTCAAGCCCCTTGGTGTGAGCCCGATCGGCCAGCATATCAGCCGTATCCTCCACCAGCTCACGCAGATCAAAAGTATGCTCCTCCAGTTCAAGCTTACCCGCCTCTATCTTGGAGAAATCGAGGATATCGTTAATAATAGTCAAAAGAGAATCAGCAGAGCGCTGGATTGTACCAACGAAATGGAGCTGTCTCTCTTTCAGGCCGGTATTAAGCAGCAATTCGGTCATCCCCAGAATGCCATTCATCGGAGTCCGTATCTCATGGCTCATGGTGGCAAGAAATTCACTTTTGGCCTTACTGGCAGCCTCGGCGCCGACAAGGGCCTTCTGTAGCTCCACTACCGTTTCTTCCAGTTCTTTCTTGGCTGCGGAAAGCTCACCGGTTCGGGAAGCAACCCTCTCTTCCAGACTGGTGCTGTATTCCTGCAGATCATTGTCCCTGGACTGAATTTCGGCAATCATGTCATTAAAACGGTCAATCAGGACACCAAATTCATCCCTGCTTTCTCTCTTCACCCGGACGGAATAATTTTTCCCCCGTGTTATCTCTCCCATGGACTCCACCAGAGAGAAAAGCGGACCGGTAAAAGCTCTCTGCATCCTGCTGGCTACAAGGAGAACAACAGAGAGAGAAAAGGCAACAATAAGTGAAATAACGATATAAAAGGAATGAAGCCTGGTAAGGAGCTGGCTCATATCATTGACCAGATGAATGGTCCCTACGCTGTTTTCGGCAAACCTTACATCCTGCATGATATGCAGATACCCGTCTGACATAAAGCTGATGGAACCGACCTGAAGCTCGTCACTCTTCAACCTTATTTTCGGTTCTTCCGGATTGAGCGTACTTCGACCTAAAAATGAGTGGTAAAAAGAATGGACATGTAGTCCTTATCAATGCGACCAAGCAAAAGATAAGGAGGGTTCTACATGTCCACGAGTTTACTCTATCATGGTTTTGGCATTG
>JBDRQE010000010.1:0-27982 GCA_043826415.1 Pseudomonadota bacterium | reverse complement strand
CAATTGAGTCTGACTTGTCGCCAGACAAGCAATCGGTCGCAGAATATCCGGTTTTTGCTATGTCAGAGAACAATATAGCGGGAAATTGCCCACCCCCATCGTAATGATGGGAATCATTGTGAAACTCTAAACTCCAGTTTTTAAGCTCAACCGACTCTCATGCTGTAACTATTCTACAGATATCCACTCGTTTCACTTCCTGCAAAGATTTTTTCCCGGAAATTCACAAAGCATTGCTGTCTTCACCAAAAAATCTCCTTAAAGAAGCACCACAAACGGGAACTTATATTTTTTCTTCCAAGAAATAAATAAATTCCTCTTCTTTAAAAAACCTGATACATTCATATTAATATCTTTTTGTCAACTGCCTGAACTTATAGGACTAGTTCTAAGAATATACGCATCTGGATGCCTTTACAAAAAATCGAATCCTTTTCTGACATTTAATTGCTGTTTCTTCTACCGTTGCTATCACCCGGATGAACATTGCTTTGAGACAGGGGTTCAGAGTTCTATATCACATCTAACGTATATGATGAAAGAGTCCTTCTCCAAGTGTCATTCCTTATGCAAGAGTACAAGGCGCTATCATCTCTCAATCAACTTAAGCCACCACGAGAAGCTTCATGACCAATCTTTCTGAACAGCTGGAAGCCATTTTTCAGGAAATCAATGTCAGATTTTCCCAGCATCCACAGATTCAAGTAACACCCATTGCTGGAACGCCACCTGAACAATATCGTATAAGCTATCATCTCCAAGGTCTTTGCAAAGAAGATAAAGGCGAGGTTCGAGAATGTACGGACCATGTCGTCACTCTCACCCTTCCTTTTGGATTCCCCCATTTTTCACCAAACTGTAAGCCGGAAACCCCTGTTTTTCATCCTGACTTTGATCAGGCTGCCATCTGTATCGGAGATTTCTGGGAAAACAACCAGTCTCTTTCCGAGCTGATCATCCATATTGGTCGCATGCTCTGCGGCGAGATATATTCAACCAATAATGCCTTCAATGAAGAGGCGGCACTCTGGTACCAGGAGAATCAGAACAGACTTCCACTGGATACCATCCATCAGCTCTCAACGTCAAGCACACTATTACCCTCAGAAGAACAAACATCTTCCGCTGAGACACCTCTGGCAATAGACCTTGTGGATGATATCCTTTTCCCGGGTGATGAGGTGGTAGACGTTGACGAGGTTGAAATACTCAAACAAAGAGAAAGTTCCTTTCCTGAAATCGTGACAGAAAAATCTCTGCCTCCGCGCCTTTCTCTGGAGCCCGCTTCTGACCCCACGAAACAATCCTCGGCCAGTGCCGATCCTGATAGCCAAATGCAGCGCAATCTCAAGGAGGCGCATCAAAAACACCAGGAAGGAGAGACTTTTGAGCACCAGGGGAATCCGGCAAAAGCTTTACAGCGATATACAGAAGCAAAAAATTTAGTTCATGATTTCCCCGAGATAGACAAAGATATCAACCGAGCGCAATATTCTCTGGAGATGCTTGGCGGCTGGGCAGCAGAAGACGTTACTGAAAAGAATACCACTAATGGCAAGCAGAAAACTACCTCTAAATACAATGGAAAACCGGTTACTCCCACTCCTCAAAAGAGCGAACCGAGTCAAGCAAAAAGAAAACAGAGCAGCTCCCGCTGGCAAGTCTTCGCGGCCTGTGGCTGTCTGGCTTGTCTGCTCATCTTGAGTTTTAGTTACATATTTTTGACCACTCGATTAGAACATGCCCAAACACTATTCAAAGAGTGCAAAGAGCTGCAGGAGTCAAAGCAGATCACAGAGGCCGAACAAAAATGTACCGATGCTCTGATGGTAACCTCAAAAATCTTTCTCATCAAGCAAGATGAGAAAAAACGTCTCGCTGCAGAGATTAAACAACTTCAGGACTCCATAAACAGAAACAAAGGCCCTGCACTCAGCAATGAAAACAGCAGGTTACTTGAATGGCAGCAGGCTATGCAGCTTGCTGATCAGCAGCTTGCTGATGGTAATTGGCAAGCTGCTCTGACAGGACATACTCACGCCTTGCAGCTTGCATCCGCAATACCCATGATCGATCAGAGTCACCTTGAGCAGATTCGTAAGAACATAACCACCTCCGAATTCAACATGGCATTACAGGCCGGTGAGCAGGCTTTAGCTCGGACAGAAGGGGATGATGCAAAAAAATACTTTGATAAGGCTCTGGACCTTGCTAGAAAAAACCCACAGATTCCAGCTGCAACGATCTCGAGGATTCAATCGCTCAACGGCCAGGTCGAATTTATCAAATTAATGACCTCAGGCAATGAATATTTTTCTAAAGGAGACTGGACGAATGCCCTTACTGCTTTCGAACACGCCCAAGAGATAGAACGGAAGTTTTCTTTTTCTGATGCTGAAACACTCGCCTCTCTTCAGGAGGTCCTCGCCCGAGCCAAGGTATTCAACTCTCTGGAGCAGGGGAAAAAAGCATTTGCCGATGCCCAATGGGATCACGCTATCAGCTTATACGAAAAGGCTCTTCAGCTCCTTGCAGAAAACCGAGAACTCCTGCGTCGCGACAATCCTCTGCAAAGCCAGCAGAAGATTTCAAGACTCATGCTTCATGCCGCCATCATCAGAGACCAGCAGAGCGTTGCCAACCATTTGAAAAACAGGGAATTCACCAAGGCAATAGACAAATTGCAGGCGATTATTGAGACAACTAACATGAGCACATTTGCCAGCGAAGAGGAGTTCCAGACCATTATCAAAGAGACACATCTCTCTATTAATCAGGCACAGGAAGAGCTGTTAAAGAACCAACATATCTCATATCTGACAGAAAACTATAAAAAACTGTTCACCCAGAACAATCCGACACTGAACGCTGCAAATCTATCCAATCCGCGAGCCACCTTTCTAAAAAAAATAGGCGGCAAGATGCTCTACAGAATCCAGTGCTCTGAACAGGGACATAGCCGGCCGGTACTCCTGCAGACAAATTATATCTACGACCCTGCCACCAGCCAATGGCGTTTTTTCAGTAATGAAAACTCCGCCAACGAACAGGACGCCATAGCCGCAGGACAGAAGATACTCGCCTCAGCCTATCAGGCCAAGGAAGAGCGTTTGATCGCAGAACAGATACTGTATCTGGCCGACAATTTCCAGGCCCTTTTCATCCAGGACAACCCCTCACTGCTCCCAGAAAACTTATCCAAACCGCAGGCAAGCTTTCTGAAGAACATAGGTGGGAAAATGTTATTTATGCTCCAGTGCTCCGCTCAAGAAACCGGTGACTCAACGCTCCTGAAAGTCAGTTATCTCTATGATCCGCAAAAGAATCAATGGGAGCTCTATCACAAATAAAAGCACAATAGATTCATCCCCGGCGACACCTGCCTGCGCCTGAATTAATGATGGTGGTGATGATGGTGATGACCATGCTCCGCTACCTTCCCGCCAGCCGCCAGCAAGGACTTGTCGAGAAGCTCATTTGCCTGATTCATAGCCGAGATAGCGCTCTCAATATAAGCAGCCACAGTCTCTTCTCCAGCGTCACGGGCAACAGCAGCCCATTTCCCGCATTCTTCAGCATGCCCACGGTTATGTTCAATCCAATGCGGCAACAAAACCCTTAATTTTTCCATCTGCTCCATATTATTCTCCTCTGTTGTGACTGCTCTCATCCCTGTTACAAGCACTATTACAAGATCCGCGGATCATTCCGAAATTTTTTTAAGAATGACCTTTCCCCCCAGAAAGTCAATGGCCTGAATACAGACTCCTTCAACAGCTCGAGGGTCCTCAAAAAAAGCACTCACCTCAATGGTCGTCCCAGAGACTTGCAGATAGGTCACATTCTCCATGATCATGGTTTCTCCACCTTCATCTTCAACAACCACACTCATCTGACACATTATCACCCCTCCATCGCACTCAAGCTTCCAGCATATCAGACCAGAAAGCGGAATTCGCCCTTGCCCAACAGATCATGAAGATGAAGAATCCCTGCCAGGCATCCACCCTCATTCACAATCGGCAACACCGTAATCTCATGCCTCTGCATAATACTCAAGGCATCAGCCGCCAGCATTGTACCATCAATAGCCACCGGGTCTGGTGTCATAATGTCTACCGCACGTAACGAGGCAAGCACCTTATTCTCTACGATGCTGCGGCGCACATCACCATCAGTGACAATACCCAGAATTTTTCCGCCACCTCCCATGATCAAGACAGCTCCGATATTCTTTTCATTCATCACCTCTATAGCCCTGGCAGCCCCTACTTCGCCATTCACCCAGGGAACAGCATCGCCCGTAAGCATCACCTCACAGACTTTCACCTTCAAACGTTCTCCCAAGCTGCCGCCAGGATGATTCTTGCGGAAATCTGAGGCCAGGAAGTGCTTCTTCTGCAGCAGTACAACAGCTAAGGCATCTCCCATAGCAAGGGTTGCCGTGGTCGAGGCAGTGGGGGCAAGTCCCAGCGGACAGGCTTCCATCGGCACGCCGATATCAAGGACCAGATCCGCTGCCTCGGCAAGGATTGAATGCAGACCGCCGGTCATGGCAATAATTGCCACCCCTCTCTTGTGCAGACTCCCCATAAGCCCATTGAGCTCGGTGGTCCCACCCGAATACGATATGGCTATCACCACGTCGGTGGGCATAACCATCCCCAGGTCACCGTGCATGGCCTCTACCGGATGCAGAAAAAACGATGGAGTACCCGTACTGTTCAGAGTCGCAGCAATTTTCTGCCCAATGATTCCAGACTTTCCAATTCCGGTAATGACCACACGACTGGGACAATGAAAAAGCATATCCACTGCCTTTTCGAACTCCTTTCCAATCCGCTCCCGGACAGCGGCAAGACCTTGTTCTTCAATTAAAAAAACCTTCTGTGCTTCCTGTATCGACATTACTCAGTTTTTCTCCCCGGCAAACATTTTGCGATAAAGACTCATATCAACTGTACAACCACCCGTCCTCGCAACTGCCCCGCGAGCATACGCTGGATCGCCCCATCAAGTTGCTCCAAGGTAATCACTGATGCCAGATGATCAAGCTGACTGAAACTATAGTCTGTTGCCAACAGCATCCAGATTCGCTCTCGAACCGCCAGAGAACACCTGGCGGAATCAATGCCGATCAACCGTACTCCACGAATAATAAAGGGATAAACGGTGAGAGCCAGTTCACCGGATGCCGCATTGCCGCAACTGGTAACAACCCCATCATAACGAGTCTCTTTAATGGCAGTCTCCAGATATTCGCCTCCGATGGTATCCACCACCCCTGCCCATTTTTCCGGCAGGAGCATCTTGGTACGTGACCGGACGAATTCTCCCCTGGCCAGCACCTCACGAGCCCCCAGCTCCCGAAGAAACGCAGGCTCATTTTTTCCGGACAGAGCCGTGACCGCAAAACCGAGCTTGGCAAGAATAGCTACGCTGGTCGACCCGACCCCTCCCGTAGCTCCGGTCACAAGGATATCACCCTCCCCGGGGACACAACCCTGCCGAACAAGCATCTCTACACAACGACCAGCCGTAAAGCCGGCCGTACCCAGCATCATACTCTGCTTCAGTGTCAGACCTTCTGGAAGCCTCACGGCCCATGCTGCCGGAACCCGCACATATTCTGCAAAGCCCCCAGGATGATTCATCCCCAGGTCATAGCCCGAGACAATCACCTGATCTCCGGGCTGAAAAGTGGCAACAGTTGACTCTTCCACCACACCGGCCGCATCAATTCCCGGGGTATGAGGATAGCGTCTTGTCACGCCACGATTTCCCGAGGCAGAAAGTGCGTCTTTATAGTTCAGGGATGAATAATGTACCCTGACCAAAAGCTCACCTGCCGGCAGGTCACTGGTGTCCTGCTCTGCAATCGACCGGGCAAACTCCCCTTTACGCGACTCTCGTACCACAAAGCTTCTATATATACCCAAAACAATCTCTCCAATATGGGCTATGGTTGATACTTGACAAAGTAGAAAAAAACCATAGTTTAAAAACTGTTTTCATTATAGGTAAGTCCTTTTTTGTTGACAAACCCCCTCATTTCTTCTCATTATAAAAATTTTACATATTTTAATTGATTCCATCTAAATTAACAAAGCTTAAGCACTTTCATACGTCATTTTTCGTCTATTGAAGTGAATCAGCTTGCTCTCTTTCAGGAGACCTCTCTCATGACAAATTATCTTTTTACCTCAGAATCAGTTTCTGAGGGACACCCTGACAAAGTTGCCGATCAGATTTCCGACGCAATTCTTGACGCCATTCTCGCTCAGGATCCGCTTGCCCGGGTTGGCTGTGAAACTCTGGTCACCACAGGAATGGCTGTTATTGCCGGTGAGATTACCACCACTGCCTGGGTCGACATGCCTGATGTGGTTCGTCAAACCATTCGCTCCATTGGCTATAACTCATCGGACATGGGTTTTGACTGGCAGTCCTGCGCTGTCCTTACTTCCATCGACAAGCAATCCCCTGACATTGCTCAAGGCGTAAACGAAGGTACGGGTCTTGATCTTGACCAAGGGGCCGGAGATCAAGGACTGATGTTTGGTTATGCCTGCAACGAGACCAGAGTCCTGATGCCTATGCCTATCACATATGCCCACCGCCTGGTCAAACGTCAGTCTGAAGTGCGCAAATCCGGCCGCCTCCCTTGGCTTCGTCCTGACGCCAAAAGCCAGGTAACCATTGAATATGAAAATAATGTGCCAAAACGCGTAGAAGCAGTTGTCCTCTCCACCCAGCATGACGAGACAGTTAACTATGAAGACCTGAAAGAAGGGGTCATGGAAGAGATCATCAAACCGATTCTGCCCGCAGAGATGATAGACCACAACACAAAGTACTTTATCAATCCCACCGGCCGTTTCGTCATTGGCGGGCCCGTTGGCGACTGCGGCGTAACCGGTCGCAAGATTATTGTTGACACCTATGGGGGTAAGGGATCGCATGGAGGTGGAGCTTTTTCCGGCAAAGATCCTTCCAAGGTTGATCGTTCTTCATCCTATATGGGACGCTATATTGCCAAAAATATTGTAGCAGCAGGCCTGGCCACGGAAATTGAGGTTCAGGTTGCCTATGCTATCGGTATATCCCAACCGGTGTCAATCAATGTAAATAGTTTTGGCTCAGGTGCTATCTCTGATGATAAGATCAAGGCCCTCATACTGCGGCATTTTGATCTGCGCCCCAAGGCCATTATTCAACACCTGAACCTTTTGCGCCCCATCTATCAAGCCACAGCCGCTTATGGTCATTTTGGCCGAGAACGCGAGGATTTCACCTGGGAAAAAACCGATAAAGCCGAAACATTACGCGAGGACGCCAAGCTGTAAAATTCCTCCTTCCTGAACAGAAATCATCCCCTATTGCTTTTCACATATCCTCCCCACCTGTTTTGCATTTCAAAACAGGTGGGCCTTTTTATTTTCACTTATCCATTTTACACAGAGGTATTCTCCATGACTGCATTAAAAAATGATTACAAGGTAGCCGACATGTCCCTTGCCGAATGGGGCAGAAAAGAAATCGAAATTGCCGAAACTGAAATGCCAGGGCTCATGGCCCTCCGCAGTGAATATCATGAGACGCAGCCTCTTAAGGGTGCCCGAATTGCCGGATGCCTGCATATGACAATTCAGACCGCCGTGCTTATGGAAACTCTGGTGGATCTCGGCGCCGAGATCCGCTGGTCATCCTGCAATATATTTTCTACTCAAGATCATGCGGCAGCAGCCATGGCCGCTGTCGGTATCCCCACATTTGCCTGGAAAGGGGAGAATGAAGAAGAATTCTGGTGGTGTATCGACCAGACTATCTTTGGACCCGAGAACTGGCGGCCCAATATGATTCTTGATGATGGTGGCGACCTTACTCTGATAATGCATGAAAAGTACACAGACGATATGAAAAATATCCGCGGTATCAGTGAGGAAACTACTACCGGAGTACATCGACTGAACGAAATGGCTAAGGCTGGAAAACTGATGTGCGCTGCTTTTAATGTAAATGACTCGGTTACCAAATCAAAATTTGACAACCTTTATGGCTGCCGCGAATCATTAATCGACGGTATCAAACGGGCAACGGATGTCATGATTGCCGGCAAAAATGCGGTCGTCGTCGGTTTCGGCGACGTCGGCAAAGGATGCGCTCAGGCCTTACGCGGCATGGGGGCCACCGTCTACATTACCGAAATCGACCCCATCTGCGCCCTGCAGGCAGCAATGGAGGGATACAGAGTGGTCACCATGGAAGAGGCTGCTCCAATTGGTAATATCTTTGTCACCTGTACTGGCAATCTGCGCGTCATAAGCAGATCGCACATGGAGATGATGCCGGACCAGGCTATTGTCTGTAATATCGGCCATTTTGACTCTGAGATTGACATCGCCGGGATCAAAGACCTTCCTTGGGAGAATATCAAGCCTCAGGTTGATCATGTAATTTTCCCGGACGGTAAAAAAATTATCATCCTGGCCGAAGGACGGTTAGTTAATCTGGGATGCGCCACTGGGCATCCAAGCTTTGTCATGAGTAATTCTTTTACCAACCAAGTGTTAGCCCAGATTGAACTTTGGACAAACCCCGGACAGTATGAAAAGAAGGTTTATTTCCTGCCCAAAAACCTTGACGAGATGGTTGCCAGGCTGCATTTGAAAAAAATTGGCGCAAATCTTACTGTCCTGACCCAGGAACAGGCTGACTATATCGGTGTCCCCCTCGAAGGACCATACAAACCGGACTATTATCGATATTAGACATCAAAGGCAGAAGGCAGAAGGCAGAAGGCAGAAGGCAGAAGGCAGAAGGCAGAAGGCAGAAGGCAGAAGGCAGAAGGCAGAAAAATATACAATCAGGCACCTTTGATCATTCTGTTTTTCTGCCTTCCCTTGTTTTATTTTCTTTTTACTTCAAGGGTGACATCACCTGAAAGTACCTCGTGGATTGTCCCCGAACGATCCCGCACTGACAAGGTTCCACTGTTATCCACTCCCATTGACTCACCATATACGACCTCGCCTGTGGGGGTCAACCACTGCAGCCACCTCCCTTGCAACATATCGCGTTCTCGCCATTGATCCAGAATATCGGCAAAACCTTCTCGTGCCAGTTGTGATACCAACTGTAAAAGCCTGGTCCTGATTGCCTCAAAGAGAGTCAAAATCTCAAATTCTTTCCCGCTCTCCAAGAAGAGGGAGGTAGCGCTGGTCTGCAAGTCTGCAGTGAATGAATCTTTATCAACATTCACATTCACGCCTATACCCACAAGAGCAAAATATTCATCAACTTCTCCCTGCAGAGAAGAACTCTCAACAAGGATACCACCGCACTTTCGTCCCGAGATATAGATATCGTTGGGCCATTTCAACGCTACTTTCAGCTGGCACATCTCCTCTATAATTTGACTGACTGCAAGCCCTGCGGTCAATGTTAGCTTGGAATAATCTTGAATGCATAGACCAGGTCTCAACAGGATCGTAGAGTAGAGACCTTTCCCTGGTGGCGATTGCCACGACTTCCCCAGTCGGCCGCGACCCGCTTTCTGACTGGATGCAACGACAGCATAACCATGCGGATTCCCTGCTGCAGCCAACTCACGCGCCATCTGGTTTGTCGAGTCAACTGTCTCCAGAAAAAGTATGTTTTTCATTATTTTTTTGAAAAAAAGGCAAAAAAAAAGTGCCGAGTTATAACTCGGCACTTCATAAACACTCTGCAATCAAGAAGTCAAAAACTAATTTACTCCACTTTCGCCTTCTTCGTTCTTAATCCGATCTTTCATGGCATACATGGTGGTGGAACCGGAAGACCAGAACATCATCTTTCCTTCTTTCACCAGATCATTGGCGACATTCTTGATCTCGCGTGGTTTTGCATCAGGATCACAGGCATAAAAATCCTTGATATAGAGCTGAGGTTTGGGAGCGGTCTCTGCTTTCTTCAGAATCGCGGCCTTGAGCTCATCTTTACTTAATGCCATAGCGCATACTCCTAAAAAAATTGTGAACAGGCAAGTAGCCTGAAAATATGACCGGCTTTAACCATTTAAAACCGGTCATATTATCATATCAATTACTTGACATGAGAGGTGTACTTGAACTGAGTGGTCGTACGCCAAGTATCATAGGCCAGACGATAATCATCAACACTCTTGATGGTGAATGGGATATCGCACTTCTCAAAAAACTTCTCCCAGCCAATCCGCTCTGCCCACTCGCCAACACGCTCATACTTACGAGCATCTTTAGCATAGGCTTCAAGGATACCCTTAACAGCGGCAACGGTCTCTGGCCAACGTGGCGGAGTGTTGGGCAGGAAGGGGATTACCAACTTGGAGAATTTAGGTGTTGATCTTGAGTTGGAAACCTTACCACCAACCAGAATGGCAATTCCGTCACCTTCAGGATCAGCAAGAGGCATGGCAGGACACATGGTGTAGCAGTTACCACAGAACATACAACGATCGGCATTAACCGCTACTGTCTTAATTTCCTCACCATTTACCATGGCCTTGGCTGGTTTAACAGCGCCAAGTGGACAGGCGGAAATGGCCAGAGGCAACTCACAGACACCGGTGATACGTTTGTGATCAATCATCGGTGGTTTACGATGCACACCAAGAATGGCGATATCAGAGGCATGGACAGCACCACACATGTTCAGACAACAGGCAAGGGCAATACGTACCTGAGCCGGCAGGGTCATAGAGGTGAAATAGTCAAAAAGCTCATCCATAACTGCCTTCACCACGCCGGAAGCGTCAGTGGCAGGGGTGTGACAGTGAACCCACCCTTGAGTATGAACAATATTGGTTACACCGGCACCGGTTCCACCAACAGGGAACTTGTTGCCGCGGCTTGCCAGGTCATCCAAAAGTGGCTGAACCTTGGCTTTAGCATCCACCATGAACTCAACGTTGTTACGGGTGGTGAAGCGGAAGAAACCATCACAATGTTTATCGGCGATGTCACACATCTCACGGATAAGCTCGATGGAAATCAGACGGGCAGCCCCAACACGGACTGTCCAGCATTCATCTCCAGTCTCTGATTTGTGCACCAGAACACCGGGTTGAGTGATCTCATGCCACAGCCATTTGCCTTTGTTGGCTTTAACAACTGGTGGATGAAATTCAGAATAATATCTGGGACCAATGTCGGAAATTCTATCGGACATCGGGTTGGCTGGATCATAGGCCATTTTATCAGTCTCCTTATATATACGAGATAATTACTCGATTTAACTTCTAGTTAGGCAGCGTGGCGAGCACGGAACTCATCAACGTCACGACTAAATCCACCCTCAACCTCTTCTTCCTGCCAGAAAACATAAGGATTAGAACGAGGCTCTTTCACGTGCTGGGGAATAGGCTCCAGATCCATTACCTTGATAAAGGTCGGCAGACCGATACGCTGCATGGTCTCTCCCACACGCTCACGGTTTTTACCAACTTCCATCCACCAATCCCAGATCTTCTCAATGAATTCGATCAACTCTTCAAACTCATTGTCAGCAGAGACTTTCATGAAAGGTACAATCAAGGTTGCGAACTGGGCACCATCAAGAATTGGAGCCTTGGCACCGCAGCAGATGGTTGCGCCTTGATCCGCACCTGGACGAAGAGCACGAGGCATAACATTGATGCAATGCATACAACGGGTACACTCTGAGTCATCGATCTTCAGTTCACCACCTTCCATCCACATACACTCTGTTGGACAAAGGTCAATAACTTCTTTTTTAATATCAAACTTACCCCAGTCGCGTCCGGCATGGGCACCACCGTTTGATGGGATGTTACCGGCGACATATTCTTTAACGGCAGCCTGGTCAATACGGATATTATCCCTCCAGGTGCCGATAACCGCCACATCTGAGCGGGCAATTGCGGCAACACAGTCGTTTGGACAACCGGAGAACTTGAATTTGAATTTATAAGGGAATGCAGGACGATGAATCTCATCCTGATAGTGCATGGTCAGATGATGGCATGCCTCTTCTGTATCATAACATGCCCACTCACAACGTGACTGACCAAGGCAGTTAGCAGGGGTCCGCAGGTTGGAACCGGAACCGCCCAGATCCTGCTGCAGGTTATGGGTCAGATCATAAAAGAAAGGCTCGAGAGCCTCAGTACGACAACCAAGCATAATAATATCGCCGGTTGAACCGTGCATATTGGTCATACCGGAACCATATTTCTCCCACAGATCGCAGATATCACGCAGATGCTTGGTGGAATAGTACTTGGAGGCCGGCTGGGCAAGACGAACGGTATGAAAATGCTCAACACCCGGAAAACGTTTTGGCATGTCTGAATAACGACCGACGATACCACCACCATATCCGAAAACACCTACGATACCGCCATGTTTCCAATGGGTAATTCTTTCTACGTAGGACAACTCCACCTGACCAAGGATATCCCAACAATCTGGATTTTTCTCTGCCTGGCGCTTGATGTCGGTAACGAAGCTTGGCCATGGGCCTTTTTCAAGCTCATCCAACAGGGGCGTCTCATGCTTTGCCATGAATTTTCCTCCTTTAAATTACTAGTTTAACTTCAACCTTTACCAAAATATACTCACCAGCATTCTTTCAGTCTTCACTCTTAAAAAGTGAAGTAAAAACAACACTGGCCATTACTCCTTGAATGCTTCACCTTTGAAATACCGCCCTTCGTTCGGTATCGTGTACCAGTTCTCTGAAACTATACACCATTGAATAATCATTCAGCGTCCGACAATATCTCCGAACAAATTTTTTGTCAACAAAAAACGAATGAAAATTCACTCAAAAATGAATCCATATTCATTTCAGCTTTTGTCATTCTCTGTTCATTTTTGCCATCTTTATCAAGGCCATCTCCGGGGATAAATCGACATCATCTTCGCTCCCTCTGCCCCTCATCAAGTCAAGCACTCGGCCGGCAAGCACCTTCCCAAGCTGCACGCCCTCCTGATCGAAGGAGTTAATATTCCAGCAAAATCCCTGAAAAACGATCTTGGCCTCATACAATGCCAAAAGTGCCCCCATGATTTTCGGGGTCAATCTGTCCGCCAGCAGAATCAGGCTTGGACGATTACCCGGGAATCTCCGGTTGGGGTTTTCGTTCTTCTGCCCCATGGCCATTGCCAGGGACTGGGCCAGAAGGTTTGCCACCAGTTTCTGCTGGGAAGAACTCCCTTCAATCTCCAAATCCTCCCCATATTGACTGCCACGAAATCCGATAAACTCTACCGGCACAATCTCCGTCCCCTGATGCAACAGCTGATAGAACGCATGCTGCCCATTTGTCCCCGGTTCCCCCCAGAGAATCGGACCGGTCTTCAGGGGGGCCACCGACTCTCCGTAACGCGAGACCGACTTGCCATTCGACTCCATATCACACTGTTGCAAATGGGCTGAGAACCTGTGCAGGGCCTGACTGTAAGGGAGCACGGCCACTGTCGGGCTCCCGAGAAAGGTATGATTCCAGACCCCCAGCAGCGCCAGCAGGAGAGGTACATTCTGCCGGAGCCCCGACTCCTCAGCCGCCAGATCCATGAGAGAGGCCCCTTCCAAAAATTCCAGTACCGCCTCAACACCCAGGGCAAAACCAAGCATGACCGCTCCGACCATTGAGGTTGAGCTGTATCTGCCGCCGATATAATCAAACATATAAAAAGAACGGAGATATCGGGCCGGACTGTCCATGGGGCTTTTTTCACCGGTCACCGCAAGACAATGGCGGGCCGGATCAAGCCCCTGTTCCTCAAAGGCTCTTCTGATCAAACTCTCATTGGTCAAGGTCTCGAGGGTGGTGCCGCTCTTGGAGACAACATTAACCAGGGTGGTTGCCAGATTGGCCTGACGCAGGACAGCCGCCGCATCATCGGGATCAACATTGGAAACAAAAAAGACCTGCCTTCCCGGCTGCTTATAGGCACGCAGGGCCTCATATACTGAACGGGGACCAAGATCCGACCCTCCTATCCCCACATGAATCATGGTGTCAAAGGGATCACCTTGCGCATTGGTCAAGGTACCGTTGTCCAGATCTTCGAGGAAGGTCCTCAACTTGACCATCTCTCTGCCGGCTTGTCCTGAGGCAACCGGCTCTGCCGGATTCTCGTTAAAGAGATCCCGGCAGGCTGTATGCAGGACCTGACGTTCCTCAGAGGGGAATCCATGGATGCGGTTCATTACTGCACCCCTTCGCATTTGCATGAACTGCTCCACCAATCCGCACTGATCGGCCAGTTGCTGCAACCCTGCCAACACCTCATCATTTACTCGCTGGGTCGCATAGAGTAGATCGAGCCCTGCCGCAGAACAGCAATATTGATGCATCCTGGAGGGAGCCAACGCCCCTGGGGACGTGAGATCAAAGGGTTGCTGCGCCAGACCCACAAGATGCGGATACACGGGGACTTCAGTCAATGCCTGCCATCTCTTCATTACTCACCTCGCTACTAAGTAGTAAATTCGTCGTGAAGAGTCGCTCCAAATGAAAAATGGAGGAGCACCTCACGTAGAAACAGTTTTCTTACCACTTACAACCTGCCATTCACTGCGATGCACCACAACTATTTTCTTCTTTTACTGCCTGCCTCTGCCAAGCCCCGCATCTCCGTGATCACAGCCCGATAGTCCGCCTGGCCATAGATTGCGGAACCGGCAACAAAGATATTGGCGCCGGCCTCAGCCACCTTTCCAATGGTCCCCGGGCTGATTCCGCCATCAATCTCTATACCGACATCGAGACCCAACTCATCAATACGCTTTTTCAGTCGACTGATCTTGCGCAAGGTTGACTGGATAAAAGACTGACCGCCGAAGCCGGGATTGACACTCATGAGCATTACCAGATCCACCTCTTCGAGAATAAAATCAAGAGTATCCAAAGGGGTCGCCGGATTCAACACAACACCTGCCTTTTTTCCCAGTTCCCGGATACGGGAAACGGTCCGGTGCAGATGAGGGCAGGCCTCCACATGCACGGTAATCCAGTCAGCTCCGGCCTCAGCAAACGACTCAAGATAGCGGTCCGCATTTTCAATCATCAGGTGCACATCAAGAACCTTGTCGGTTACCTGGCGCACAGCCTTGACCACCAGTGGACCGATGGTGATATTGGGCACAAAATGGCCATCCATGACGTCCACATGGATAATTTCAGCCCCGGCCTGATCAACTGCCCGGATCTCATCCCCCAGGCGTGAAAAATCGGCTGACAATATAGATGGCGCAAATTGAATCTCCTGCATATTTTCCTCTTCTGTTTATTGTGCTTGTTGTCATTGTGAGCAGGAATAGAGGGGAAAGCAAAAAAGAGACGGAACAAGAATAAGCCGCACCACAGGATATATTTCGTTACCCCTTTTCTGCGCTTTCCCCGCCGATCCTGCGCACCTCATCACCCGGCAGCATCTCCACCAGCCCCTCCAGCTCCAGAAGGAGCAGAAATTCGGCTACCCGCCCCGGACTCAGGCCTGAACCAGCGATAAGCGTATCGCGCTTCATCGCATAGGGTTCAATCTTGTCCAGGAGGGCAAGAAGCTCAGGTGCAAGCTCCAAGGTTTCATTCTCCGCCCCTGTCCCTCTCGTTTTTTCACCTTGTACCCCCGTACAAAGATGAAGTTCCTCCAGTATATCTTCAGCTGAGAGTACCAGTTTCGCCCCCTGCTGCAACAGCCAGTGCGCCCCTGCACTTTTGAAGGAATCCAGCTGGCCGGGAACCGCAAAGACATCACGACCTTCATCGAGAGCCAACTCTGCCGTTATGAGCGAACCAGATTTTCTGGCTGCCTCAACCACCACCACCCCGTAACTCATCCCGGCAATAATACGGTTCCTTGCTGGAAATCGAAAGGCATCCGGGCGGGTTCCCAAGGGATATTCTGTAACAAGGACGCCGGCATCCTCTATCTGTTCATACAAATCATTGTTCTGCTGCGGATAGACCACATCCAGACCGCATCCCAGCACTGCGACCGTAGCCCCGGACGCGGCCAAGGCACCGGCATGGGCACAGGCATCTATTCCCAGGGCCAGACCGGATACCACCGTCACCCCCCGGGCAGCCAGATCTCTGGCCAAAAAGGAGGCAACCCTGTGGCCATAGGTAGTTGCCGCCCGCGCACCGACAATCGCCACACAGCAGGTTTCAAGCAGCTCACTCCTGCCCCGTACATACAAAACTGGTGGTGGACCATTGATCTGACGGAGCAAGGAAGGATAGTTCTGATCGTCAAGACAGATGGCCTGTGCCCCCGAGCCGGCAAGTAGTTCCAGCTCCCGCTCACCCTTGCAGCGTACCTCGTCCACATTTGACAATCCCGAAAGAGCTTCCGCTCGAACCCCGGAAACCTTTGATCGCTCTTTGGCAGAGGCCAGCAAGACACCATCGGGACCATCAAAGAAGTCCACAAGGCGCTTCATTCCTGCCACCCCCAAACCCGGAACCAGACTCAGACTCACCCAATCAAGAAGATCAGCCATACCTTTCCTTTTGGCAGAAAGCAGACAAAAAAAGAGGAAACATCAACGCACACAAATTACCAGAAAGGAAAAAAGCAGAAAAGGGAACAAGGGCCACAATAACCCTTCAGGAGAGGCGCGTCGGCAACAAATGCCGTTCTTCAAGCCGTGACTCCAAAACAACTGTAACATTGAGATTCCGTAATTGGCCCCGTTTGTTACCCCCAAAGCGCATCCGATTCAACATCAGCCAGTGGAACGACAAGCCCGGGAAAATCCCTGCGTAAAAAGCTGTAACCAAAAAACAGGAACGTTGTTGTTATTTTATAATCGTTCTTAATCGCTCATAAACACACGCAACTCATCTATTCGCGAAGGATGTTTCAGTTTTTGTATTGCCTGGGCCTCAATCTGCCGAATGCGCTCTCTGGTAACTGAAAAACATTTCCCCACCTCTTCAAGGGTATGATCACAGCTTACATCAATACCGTATCGCATCTGCAGCACCTTGGCCTCACGTGCAGAAAGAGAAGACATCACCCGGCAGAGACATTCTTTCAAACTGTCAACCATGGAAGACTCGTCAGGTCCCATAGCGCCACAATCTTCAATAAAATCAGAGAGGAATGATTCCTCATCCGCTCCCACAGGCGTATCGAGCGAGATGGCATCCTTCGCTGTTTTCAGGGCCGCTTTGATCTTTACCACATCCAGGCCAAGCTGTTCCGCCATCTCCTCCGGGCTTGGCTCCCGATTTTCAATGCGGATAAAATCCCTGGTCACCCGCAGTAAGCGATTGATGGTCTCTATCATATGCACCGGCAGGCGGATAGTCCGCCCCTGATCTGCAATCCCACGGGTAATGGACTGGCGAATCCACCAGGTGGCATAGGTGCTGAACTTATAGCCACGGTGGTAATCAAATTTTTCAACGGCCTTCATCAGACCGATATTACCCTCCTGGATAAGATCAGGAAATTGCAGCCCGCGATTGATAAATTTCTTGGCAACCGAGACGACCAGACGTAAATTTGCCCGCACCAGCGATTCTTTCGCATATTTGACCGTGTCCCGCGCCACCTCCAGCTCATGCAGAGTCTCATTCAAGGCATGATAGCCAAAACCAAGCCCTTCACACATTTCCCGAGCAATCCTTTTCTCAAGCTCCAGAGGACTGATTTCCAGATCATCCTGACCGGCCGCCGCAAGCTTATGTTCCTGTATCACCTGGACCCGAACCAGACGAAATCCCTTGGCCAGCTCTTCCAGACTGGCAGCAATGCCATTGATACAGCGAGGGCAGATAAGCCTGTCTTGAAAAATCTCTGCGACCTCCTTCCCTATATCCAGGATCTGCTGATAAATTTCTTTATCTTCATCCGAACCATCAATAGAAGCAAGAAAGCGCTGTCGCAACCCCTCTCTTTGCTGTTCAAATTTTGTGGCCAACGCAACCCTGTTGATAAACTCGTCGTGTGCCTGGGCAATAAGGTCCGCCTGATCATCAGGGATCCCCTTCAATGCCTGAAAGATTTTTACCCGACCGGTCTGAAGCTCCTCCGCCACTGTCTCCAGAGCAGGAATAGCCAGCGGAGTTGCCAGCACCGCCCGCTGGATACGATACAAGCCCTCTTCCATCATCCGAGCCAGCTCCAGCTCTTCTTCATGACTCAACAGAGTCATGGTTCCCATCTCGCGCAAATAGATATTCATGGGATCAACAGTATGACACCCCTGCTTCACGCCTGCGCCAAGATGGCACGAAGCGTTCTCATCCAGATCGACGATGAATTCATCATCGTCCTCAATATTCTCCGGATTTACCTGCAAGGCATCCACCGCATCATCATCCGGCCATTCAGCATCCTGTTCATCCCCTTTAAGAGGAAGAGCTCCCGTAATTTCTGTAATGTCAAAAACATCATCTTCCAGACGGTTCTCATCAATTATCGGCTCTGTCTCATCCTGATCAAAATCCTTATCCCCAGCCATAGCTCCCCCCCGAGATACCACGTCTTCACATCAAGGAAAAAACATTCTTTTTTCTCGTATGTTAACAAAAACACCTAATTCCCAGCTCATGCACTATATCAACAAAAAAAATTAAATCAATAAGTGATTGAAAACAGAGAAAGTTAAACCAGAAACCACCAGACAGCAACTGCATGGGGACACAAACCGCTTCCAGCCTTGCTATCCATCACTGATTTCTAACCCAGATCCTGCAACTCTTTATCTATCTTCTGCTTCTCCTGAAGCAAACGGGAGAGTGTCACAAACTCATGCTCGTCACGCTGCACCTTGCCTATCTCTGCAATCAACTGCCTGGACATTTCCTGCAATTCCTCCCTCTTCAACCAGAGCAGCAATTCATCCAGCTCCTCTTCCGTCCCTGAACAATAACTGCTTCCGGAGTCAGCAGATGATGCTGTTAACAATATTTCCGCAACCAGAGCCCGCTCTTCTCCCTCGGGCAAGGCGGCAAGCAACTCCTCCGGCTCCAGCTCCCGGCCTTTGGCATGCAAGGCCTTGAGCTGCAGGAACAAGACCTCCCCCACTCCGCAAGCCAGCCGTGGCCTCAAACCGACCTCTTCCATCCGTAAAAAATGGGCCGGATGCAAGACCATATGCGCCACCAGCCGTTTCTGAGCCGCGTTGAGCCTGACATTCCCCCGACCTGCCTGCACCGGAGGGTTCTGCTCCCTTGGCCGTACCTCTACCGGCGATCCCGCCGAAGAATGGGCCGAGAGAAGATCCGTTAACTGTTGGGTCGCAATTCCCAGCTTTTCACTGAAATGAGCAATCACCACCGAACGTTGCAATGGGGAGGCCGCCGCCTGTACCAGCGGACGCAGTTCTTCCACAATCCTGCTCTTCCCGTCAAGGGTCAGCCCATGCTCCTCGATCATCTTTGCCAAGGCAAACTCGGCCAGCGGCGTAGCGGAATCCAGCAGCCGCTCCAGCTGCTCCAACCCCTTTTCACGGACAAAGGTGTCGGGATCATGCCCCGGAGGCAGCAGGGCTACCCTGGCGCTCATCTGCTCGGCCAGAAAAAGGGGGACGGCCCGCACTGCCGCCTTGATCCCGGCCGCATCGCCGTCAAAGAGCAGGATCGCGTTGTCCGCATAATGACGCAGCAGCTTCAACTGCGGCCGGGTCAGGGCGGTACCCAGAGGCGCAACCACATTGGGACAGCCGTGCACCACCAGCGAGACCATGTCAAAATTCCCCTCCACCAGCACCACCCGCTGCCGGGAGCGGATCTCGGCGGCCTGCTGAAAAAGACCCAGCAACAGGCGGCTCTTGTCAAAGATCGGACTCTCCGGGGAGTTCATATACTTGGGTTGCCCGTCACCGACGATGCGTCCGCCGAAACCGCTGATCCTCCCTTTAGGGTCAAATATGGGAAAGAGGATGCGGTCCCGGAAACGATCATAGGTGGAGCCCCTTTCATTTCTTACCAGAAGCCCCACCTCCTCAGCGGCCGCGTTCTCCTCACCCTGCAGACTGCTGCCCAGAAAATTCCAGCCGGCGCTTTCCACAGAAGGCGCGTATCCCAGTTGAAACTTCTCCTGAACAGCCGACGGGATGCCGCGCCGCTCGAGATAGGCGCGAGCCGCAGCCGCGCCGCCGGCATGGAGCAGATACTCCCTGAACAAGCGCGCTGCCTTTTCATTGATGCCATACATGGCCTTGCGCTGACGCTCTTTTTCCTGTTCTGCCTGCGAATACTGCTTTTCCGGCAGCTCAATCTGATAACGTCTGGCCAGCTCCTTCAAAGCTGTAGGAAAATCAAAATTATGATATTTCATCATAAATGAGAAGACATCACCCGATTCTCCGCAGCCAAAGCAGTGATAAAACTGCTGGCCCGGATGCACCGAGAAGGAAGGTGTTTTCTCACCATGAAACGGACAACGCCCCAGAAAGCGCGCACCAGCTCTTTTCAGGTCAACGCACTCTCCTATGATCTGAACAATATCAGCCTGTTCCTTGACCAGGGCCGTTACTGAATCACGTGTTTCCGAATATCCCATACTGACAGTATCTATTCAAATTTTAGGAACATTAACATACATGACCATCTCGTAAAAACTCAAAAAAAAATTCTGTCCTTTCCAGCGACAGCGAGAAATATTACCCCTCAACCAATGGATACTATTAAGATTTCTCCCGATGGTCGAAATGACATTATGGCAAATTGTACTTGTTACAAGTCCATCATACTTAACCAACCGAATTCGTTAACGCCGCGCATCACCCCGATTTGATTCGGGCCTGCCGGGCCTTCTCCGGTTGCCCCAATTCCATATAGGCCTTTTCCATCAACAGCCGGTTCTGCTGGATCAACCCATAATCCTTCCCGGCCAGACTGTTTGATTTGATACAGAACTGGACCACCTGACCAAAATCCTTCTGCCCATATTTCACCTGGGCCATCTCATGCCAGAGCCTGGCGTTACGGGGCTCAAGGCGGAGGGCTCGTTCAAGCATCATTTCGGCCTGACTAAACCGGCCGGTCCGCACATTCTGACGGGCACCGGCAAGCAAGGTTCCGGCCGCCTTTCCTTCTTCCGCCACCGGCACAGAGTCTTGCGCTGCATCAGGAACAGGCACAGGGGTTGGAGCGGGAGCGGGAACAGGAGCGGGGCGCGGAGCAGGCATGGGCTCGGGACGGGAAACCGGAGCAGGCCCAGATGGCCATACAACAGCATGTTTCACCCCGCAGCCCTGCAAAAAGAAAGTCACCGCAATGAGTAAGCCGACATTGCAGGCAATAGAGCAGAACCGGCTATAGCCTCTTGTATTCATCTCATTTATAAAACTCATCAGGCTCCTCTTTAATGAAACCAGTCGCGAATCGTATTCAAAACCCCGGGGACATTCCACTCCTGAGAGCCCTGACCGCCATCACCCGAGGAAGAGGCGGGGGCAGCCCCTCCGGGTATCGTTCCTGCCACAAAGGGCAATACTACATCACCCCGGAAGGCACCAGCGTCACGGCCATAGATCCGCCCATCCACCCGCGCCCACTCAATGCCCTCCGGCTGCATCAACTCCAGAGGCTGAGGATGAAGGGCCTGCATGATCCGCCCCCAGACCACCATGGCACCGCTGGAACCGGTAAAGACAGTGGGTTTATTATCATCACGGCCGACCCAGACCACCGCCAGCCGGTCGCCGGTAAAACCGGCAAACCAGCTGTCCCGCAACTCATCGGTGGTTCCAGTCTTGCCGGCTGCCCCAATTGTTGCCGGGATATAGTTCTGGAGCGACTGGGCGGTTCCATCGCTTATCACCCGCTTCAGGGCGGTATTGAGCAGGAAGACATCCCGGGGTGGAAAACGTTGCTCCACCGTCAGGGCAAAACGCTGCACCATCTTATTATCCACCGTCAACACACTGCTGATGGCCCGCTGCGGCTGATAAAAACCGCCGGTGGCAAAAATCTGATAGATCCTGGCCACCTCGAGGGGCGACAGGTCCGCCGTTCCCAGCAGAAAGGAGGGATAGGGCGGGAAGTCCCGATCGATCCCGGCCCGCTTGAGGTTCTGCACCACCTTTTCCACCCCGACATCCATGCCGATCCTGATGGTGGCCAGATTATAGGAATTGGCCAGCGCTTCATGCACCGGCACCACCCCGTGCTCTTTTTTATCATAATTGGCCGGATGCCACGCCTTGGCCCCGGGATTTTTCACCGCAAAGGTACTATCCTGCACCGGACTTGCCAGGGTGTAACCATTGGCCAGGGCCGTCAGATAGACCAGCGGCTTGATAAGCGAACCAATGGGACGCCGGGCATCGAGGGCCCGGTTGAAACCGGACTCCAAGGCATCACGACCGCCGGCGAGGGCCAGGATTTCCCCGCCCTCGCTGCTGCTGACCACTACCGCTGCCTCCAGCTCACTGGTGCCGCTTCGTTTTTCCAGGGACGAAACCGTCTCCCGCAGATTCCTTTCCACCTGCGTCTGCACCTGGGGATCCAGGGTGGTGAGGATCTTCAAGCCATTGGAGGTGAGATCCTCTTCACGATACTCCTCTCCCAGCTGGCGACGCACCAGATCAAGAAAGGCGGGGTAGCGGTTAAAACCGCTCTGCACCGTGCCATCCTTCTCCGGCTTTACGGCCCTGGCGGCAAAATACATCGGCTCGCTGATGACCTCTTCCGCACGCATCACATCGAGCACCAACTGGCGTCGCTGCAGGGAACGTTCAGGGGAGCGGCGCGGATCATACCAGGAAGGGCCCTTGATCATCCCCACCATCGTCGCAATCTGGGCGGCCGACAAATCCTTCAGCTCACGGCGGAAATAAAACTGACTGGCCAACCCGAAACCATGCACCGCCCGCCCCCGATCCTGGCCGAGAAAAATCTCATTGGCATAGGCAGTCAGAATCTCATCTTTACTGTAATGCGCCTCCAGCAGCAGGGCCATGATCACCTCATTAAACTTGCGCTGCAGGGTGCGCTCGTTATTGAGGAAAAAATTCTTCACCAGCTGCTGGGTGAGGGTACTGCCGCCCTGCACCGTCTTGCCGGCACGGATATTGGCGAACATCGCCCGCAGAATGCCCATGGGGTCAACACCGTGATGGCTGTAAAAATGCTGATCCTCCACCGCCAGCAAGGTCTTGACCAGCAGATCGGGAAGTTCCTCGCGTTTACAGACGAGGCGGTCCTCATTTTCCAGGGGATGAAAACTGCCGATCCGGGCCGGATCAAGGCGCACCAGGGCAATCTCTTCACCCGTCCCGGTACGACTGATCTTGCTGACCACAGGACCACTAAACTCCACGGTGATCGCCGCCGACTTTTCCACACCATCGGCAAAGGCAAAATCCCTGGTCACCAGATGCATGACATTCCCCGCCAGATCATAGCCGCCCGGGTCTTGCGCCGACTTGTCCCGGCGATAGCCGGCAAGCTGCAATTCCTGCACCAGCATATCAGTGGTCAACGGCAGATCGGGATACAATTCCAGGGGACGGGCATAGACCACAGCGGGCAAGGCCCAACGTTTGCCGTCAAACTTCTGGCGGATCACCTTGTCCAGATAGACGACATAGAAGCCGAGGGCAACGCAGAGAAGGATCGCCAGCTGGGCCACGATCCTGGACACACTCCACCGGCGCACACTGCGACTCCTGCCCCCTGCTTGTCGGGGAGCGGTCTTTCTTTTTTTAGCCACGATTCAATACACGGTTTAGTAATTTAACAATCATATGAGCCTGTTGTGAAAGGACAGCTATCCAAACGACCTCAGCCCGGCAACATATCCAACGGACTCTGCAACCGCCTGATGTCTCTGGACATGACATGGGTATAGATCTCGGTAGTCTTCACATCCGCATGACCAAGCAGTTCCTGGAGCACCCGGATATTGACGCCGTTTTCCAGCATATGGGTAGCAAAGCTGTGACGCAAGGTATGACAGGTGGCCTTTTTGTCAATATCGGCCTGAGCCACAGCCCGCTTTACCGCCTTCTGCAGACCGGATTCAAGGACATGATGCCGCAATACCTTACCAGAACGAGGATCACGAGAACGCTCCTTCGCTGGGAACATCCACTGCCAACCGATTTCACGAACAGCATTGGGATATTTCCTCATCAAAGCTTCCGGGAGTGTAACCTCACCAAATCCCTCCATAAGCTCCCTGTGATGTAAAATCTTCACCGCCTCAACCTGTTTTTGTAACTCATCCTCAATACTTTTTGACAAAATCGTAGTCCGATCTTTTCCACCTTTTCCACCCCGCACAAAAATCAGGCCCTGGCCAAAATCGACATCCTGAACACGTAAACGGATACACTCTAATAAACGCAGACCACCCCCATAAAGAAGCTTCGCCATGAGAAGATTCTTTCCTGTCATAACGGCGAACAACCGCTGAACCTCCGCCTGAGTGAGGACGGTGGGCACTCTTTGCTGATTCCTGCTGCGAATGGGGGCAATCTCCCCATCCAATGACTGATCAAGCACCTCCCTATACAAAAAAACCAGGGCGTTCAAAGCCTGCCTCTGGGTTGAGGCCGACACCTTCCCTTCAGTTGCCAGATAGGACAGATACCGCTCTACATCACCGGCACCCAGAAGCTTCGGATGGGTCTTGCCGCCGAAATAATGAATGTAACGCAATATCCACTGGCAATAAGTCTGTTCGGTACGATACGCATAATGTTGATACCGAAGCACCTCCCGCACTTGCTCCATAAGCTTAATATCTGGATTTGGACGAAATTTCGGCTTGTTTTTCACTTGACTTTCCATATTTCACCACATAGTATCGTGCAATATATAGAAACGAATGGAAAATTATTCAATATGTGGACATGCTACTGGACAATTTTCCATGTTTTAAGATCAATATAAGAATAAATGGAAAATCTGTCCACCTATATAGACTAATATGACGGACAACTTTCCACTTATTGCACTGTTATACCCCAAAACAAAATGGCATCACTAATGAGGAAACCTACCAACACAACCCATGATTTCAAAGTTGGGCAAATATGGAAATACAACACTCGAAGTGGTGAAGAAGAATCACGTATTTACATTGTCAAAACTGCGGAAGAGAAAGGCTATGGGACAATTTTCCACATTCATGTTGATGGCCTAAGAATAAAAAATCCTCGCATTGAATCTGGGGTACAGAACGATATATCTCACGCCCCTGTTGATATAGAAACACTCAATGCGAGTGTGAAAGAACTTGAATCGACTCAAGAAGAAATGCCGTCAATCGAAGAAGGGTATCAGATATGGAAAGAGGCATTCGACAAAAATGAAGCAGGTATATTTACAATTCCTGTCTCAGAAATTGCCAAGTTCCTTGAGGGTGCAATCAACGGAAAATATAAAAAGGTATAACGAATAAGGATAGATTGTGAGCGCGCAGCGATCCACAATCTTATCCATGGTTGAACAAGCCCGGTGTAATAACAAGGAAATATCTTTTTCAAAGGATTCTGTCAGAAGTGCAATCGAATGATATGCACTTTTCTCAGGACGCACTTGTCCCTTTGCCTGTACAGGCATAAAAAATCAATTATTTCATAGAACCCACCTTCCTCCTTCTAAAATGAATATTGAGGCGGCGCCGGGTAGAACAGTTATCCCGGCCTTCCTACATTCCTCCGGAATTCTACAATCAGCATCGAAGCCTTGCAGCAGGGACACTTGAAAGCAGGCCTTTGGCGTAGTGCAAATATTTCAATAATGACATGCAGGATGAGCTGGACAAGAGAGAGCAGCTTCTTGGCATTACTATGAAGAAACCCATAGTCCCTAACTCGCCTAAACCCTTTTGGTAGTACATGTTGCACGATGAGATGCAAGAACTCTTCGCCCTGGAGTGTGCGGAATTTTGTCTCGCCAGTCTCGCTATCAATGTACTTGAATGTGACCTGCCCATGTTGGTTTGAAACAATATTTTTCTCACTGATCACCCCGCGGTAGAGGTATCTGGACAAGTATTTCAGAGCCTCTATCCCCCTGCCAACACCAACGCAGTGTGCTACCCATTTCCGGGGGACTTTTTGTGGGATTACCAACCCAGCTTCTTTTATTGCTTCCAGGAAGCGTGCTCGAAATACTTTCGCCAACGCAAGTCCATTAAAGAGATAGTCTCCTTTAAGCTTTTTCCAATAACCACGCTTTCTATCAATACCGCCTCCAGGAACCACCGCATGAATATGGGGATGATAATCCAGACTTCTGGTGTTTGTATGCAACACCATGGTCATGCCGATCTCCGCTCCCAGGTGTTTCGGGTTTATGCCGAAATCTTTCAAGGTGCCGGCAACGCACTTGAACAAGAGCGTATAGACTACTTTCTGATTGAACCAGGCCAATGAACGCAGTTCACGCGGCAAGGTAAACGTTGCCATGAAATACGGCACCGGTAATAATTTTTTCTGCTGCTTATCAATCCACTGGCTGGTGTTGTGGTTCTGGCATTTTGGACAATGCCGGTTGCCACAAGAGATGGGGCGCCATTCTGCGTGATCACAGGCTGGACATTGGACATACAACTCGCCGGATTCAGGAGTGCGACAGCGAAGAATGGCGCTGAGAGTTTTCAGATGCCCAGGAAGTGCGGTATCACCGTATCTGCCAATATATTTATCGTAGTATTGATCGACAAGAGCGGCCATTTCCATGATCACACCCCCTCAATGCTGATTTGCAGGGTGTTGATCAGTTCATTAATGGTCTGCCAGCTGTCATTTTCCGTGATCTTGGTCAAATGGGTATAGCGGGCTGTTGTGGTCGGGCTGGCATGGCCAAGCAGGGCCTGGATATGACGAAGGCTTAAACCACGTTCAAGGAGGTGGGTCGCAAAAGAGTGACGCAGAGAATGGACGGAAACTTTTTTTTAATGTTGCAGGCATCAACGACCCTCTTCATCGCGCTTTGTGCACCACCCTTATCCATATGGGTCGTTGCCTGTCTCATTGTTTCCAGTGAGCCGATGCGATTTGGAAAAATCATTGCTGGATGGTGATGCTCGCACCAGTATAGTCGCAATGCTGTCAGGGTGCGATCCGGCAAAGGAACCATGCGGTCTTTATGGCCCTTGCCACGACGTATATGGACAAGCTTGCGACCTGCATCAATGTCACCAACATGAAGAGACAGCGTTTCTTCCAGGCGAAGCCCCATTGAATACGTGGTCAGCAGGAAAACACGATAACACATTTTTTTTGTAGCCCCGATGAGCCGTTCAATCTCTGCGGGGGTAAGAATATCCGGAATGGTCCTAACCTTAGGGGGTTTGACAATATTCAACCATTGCCAATCGAGACCCAGGACAAACTTCCAGAAGAACATCAGGCCAAGTCTGTCTAATTTGACAGTGCTCCATGAATGTGATTCGACCAAGTCGACAAAGTAGTTCTCTAATTGTTCCTTGCTCAACGTATCCGGACAACAGTCGTAACGGTCTCTGATCCTGCGGACAGCGCGGGAATAGGCACTAATCGTGCTGTCGCTTTTCCCCTGGAGTTTGAGTAATTTCAGATGACGTTCGTAGAGGGCTGCAAATCGTTTTACTTCAGATGATTTCATGGTACACTCCTTTTTGTTGTAAGTGTCCGGGATTGGACACCGACTGGAGTTATACACTGTTTTTTGCTTTTTCCGCCGCGGGAGCGGCTTCGTTCAACAAAAGCGTCAACCTGACCGCGGTAACGGTGGCGGCGCTACGCGGCAAATTCAATGGCGCGGTCAGGTTACGCAAAACGTTATGTCTCAATATAATTTCACATACACTTTATCGCCGCATTTAGGACAAATAAAAAATCTATATGTATCAGAGCCACCCCCATAATCGCTTCGAACCTTCACAGAAAAAGGGGTCAGGTCTTGCAATCCAACAATTGACCCTTTAAGATAAATGCATGGCAAGACCTTTGAGAATAGAACTGGCGGGTGGCCTCTACCATGTGACCTCTCGCGGTGATCGGCGCGAGGATATTTTTCTCTGCGAGGCGG
>JBDRQE010000009.1:0-24760 GCA_043826415.1 Pseudomonadota bacterium | reverse complement strand
AGTAAATACAAACAGTCCTCAATTCGGCTGAGAAAACGGCACAGCTTATTGCCGCTATGTCAATAGTTTTTTGTGCTTTTTATGCAAATTTTAAATGTATAGTTTCAGTCATGCTGTTGGCTGAAACTCCAAACTCCAGTCACTTCAGCAGAACAAACACTGGCCATTGGTATCAAAAAATACATCTACAAACCGGTCCAGGGATATGAGCTTGTCAGAGCTGTCAGGACGGTATTGGTTGAGCAATAGTAATGTTGGCTCATGGGATCGGTTTAACTGCAAATGTCATCGAACTATGGGCTAACGTGACTGTGAAAACACCGGCGGCGCTGTTTTTCAGTCGGAACAAGACTTTCAGCTTGAGGTAAAACAACATAGCAGGAGCATCCCTATGGAATCCCGATTTGCACTGGATATACTCTCGCAACCTGATGATACAACCTGCGGTCCTACCTGCCTGCATGCTGTCTACAGCTATTATGGTGACGACATTGCATTAACACAGGTTGTTGCCGAAGCCCATCCGCTTGAAGGAGGCGGCACCCTGGAAGTCCTCCTTGCCTGTCATGCCCTTCGGCGCGGCTACCGCGCCACGATCTATACCTACAATCTGCAGGTCTTTGATCCCACCTGGTTTGACAATCCCGACATTGATCTCAGGGCAAAGCTCAAACAGCAGATCAAGGTCAAGACCAGTAAAAGACTGAAGGTCGCCACCAAAGCCTATCTGGAATTTCTGGCTCTGGGTGGAAAACTCCGATTCCATGATCTTACCACTGCCCTTCTTCGCAAATATCTCAAACAAGATAAACCTATTCTGTGCGGTCTTTCCTCCACCTATCTGTATCATTGCGCCCGTGAGTTCGGACCTGCCCTTGACCCTGATGATATCCGCGGCGTCGCCACCGGCCATTTTGTGATCCTCTGCGGCTATGATCTTCATAACCGCCATGTCCTTGTTGCAGACCCCCTGAAACGGAATTCTTCGGGAAAAGGCCAGGTGTATGAGGTCAGTATCGACCGTCTTGTGGGTTCCATCCTGCTGGGTATCCTTACGTATGATGCCAATCTGCTGATCATTGAACCTCCGTCATCGGCTGGCAAGGAGGAAAAATGAACACTCTGATTGTTGTCGACACCCCCAAGAGCTGGCCCCTCGATCTGAACGGCGTTGAGATCATTTCTGCCCGCTCCTACCTGACCGATTCCTATTTTTCGAGTCTGCGCCGCACCAAAGTTTTCAATATGTGCACGTCGTACCGATATCAGGCCGCCGGCTATTATGTCTCCCTCCTTGCTGAAGCCAGGGGGCATAAACCTATTCCGTCGATATGGACCATTCAGGACATGAAGCTGCCCTCTATCATTCGCTTTGTCTCTGCCGATCTGGATGATCTGATTCAGAGCAGCCTTGCCCCACTTCAGTCGGATCGCTTTGTCCTGTCCATTTATTTCGGCAGAAACATGGCTAAACGTTACGATCGCTTGAGTTCCCGGCTGTTCAACATGTTTTATGCACCTTTTCTCAGGGCAAGATTTGTCTTTCATAAAAAATGGATCCTCCAGAATATTTCACCCATTGCCGGCAGCGACATTCCGGCCAGTCACCTGCCTTTTGTCATGGAGGTGGCCAATGTTTTTTTTGCCAGACAGCATTATTCGATGCCTAAAAAAAGTGACAATCGTTTTGATCTGGCTATTTTGTATAATCCGGAAGAAAAAGACGCGCCTTCCAACGAACGGGCCTTGAAAAAATTCATCAAGGCCGCTGCGGCTTTGGGAATTGAGGCAGAGCTGATCAGAAAGGAAGATTACGGCCGGCTTTCCGAGTTTGATGCCCTCTTTATCCGGGAGACGACCAACGTCAATCATCACACTTACCGCTTTGCCCGGCGCGCTGAGGCGGAAGGATTGGTGGTGCTTGATGATCCGGAATCAATTCTGCGCTGCACCAATAAGGTTTTTCTGGCCGAACTTTTTGAACGTCATAAAATTCGCACGCCTAAAACCATGATTGTCCACCGCGACAATCTGGTGCAGGTTGAAGAGGAACTTGGCCTGCCCTGCATCCTTAAAAAGCCTGACAGCTCCTTTTCCCAAGGAGTCAGCAAGGCAGAACACAGGGAGGATCTCATGCGCTATGGCCGGGAGCTTCTCAATGATTCCGAACTGATCATTGCCCAGCAGTTCCTGCCCTCGCCCTTCGACTGGCGCATTGGGGTGCTGGACAAAAAACCGCTTTTTGCCTGTAAATATTTCATGGCCGATAAACACTGGCAGATTATTCAGCGGATCTCCGACGGCACAAAGAAAGAGGGCAATACCGAAAGTGTTCGCCTGGAAGATGTGCCGGAAAAAGTACTCAGCACCGCCGTGAAAGGGGCCAATCTGATCGGTGACGGTCTCTATGGTGTTGACCTCAAGGAGATCGACGGCAAGGTTTATCTTATAGAGATCAATGATAATCCCAATCTCGATGCCGGTAATGAGGATGTGCAGTTGAAAGATGAACTGTACACGAGAGTAATGGCATCATTTCTGGCCCGCATTGAACGCAAGAAAAGAGTGCGTGACCAGGGATGACAAGCAGTAAGCCCTTGCATCTCTTTGCGGGCGCCGGCGTCGAGCTGGAATACATGATCGTCGATGCCGCTACCCTCGACGTCAAGCCCCTAGCTGATGAGATTTTGAAGGCGGTCAATGGTTTCTACAATGAAAATTACAACAAGCCCGGCGTATGCTGGTCCAACGAACTGGCCCTGCACGTCATAGAGTTGAAAACCGGTGAACCGACGACGTCTCTTGTTGATTCCATCAACCTTTTTCAGCAGGATGTCGAGCAGATCAATGCCATCCTTAAGGATTTCAGGGCTAGATTGATGCCAGGCGGCACCCATCCCTGGATGGATCCTTTCCGGGAAACCAGGCTCTGGCCTCATCATCACAGCGTCATTTACGAGACCTATAATAAAATATTCGACTGCCGCGGCCACGGCTGGTCCAATCTGCAGAGCGCCCATCTCAATCTGCCCTTTGCAGGCGATGAAGAATTCGGCCGACTTCACGCTGCTATTCGCGTGCTCTTGCCCATTTTGCCGGCCCTTGCCGCCAGCACCCCCATTGTCGACGGCCGCCTTCAGGATTTCCTCGATTACCGCATGGAGGTTTACCGGACCAATTCCGCGCGGATTCCGTCGCTTACCGGGGCGGTCATCCCGGAGCCGGTTTTTACCCGTGCTGATTATGACACTCAGATCTTCCAGCGCATCTATCGCGACATCAGTCCCCATGACCCGGATACCGTCCTGCAGGAAGAATGGCTCAATGCCCGGGGCGCTATTGCCCGTTTCGATCGTTCCGCCATCGAGATCCGCGTCCTGGATGTGCAGGAGTGCCCGCTGGCCGATCTGGCGGTAGCCTCACTGATCATCCACACGTTGCAGGCCCTGGTGGACGGCCTCTGGTCCGACCCCGCATGCTTACAGCAGTGGCAGACCGATGACTTGGCCGGCATTCTTTTTAAGACCGTCAAGAGCGCGGAGAACAGTAGGATCAACAACCCTGACTATGTGAATATTTTCGGGTACCGAAAGGGTGGGGTGATAACGACCGGCGATCTCTGGGCTCATATCCTGCAGGACGTAAACAGCCGCTATTCTTTGCCTGATGTTTTTCTGGAACCTTTGCAGATCATCATCCAGCAAGGGACTTTGGCAAGCCGGATCGTGAGGCGGCTGAAGAATGATGAGTCTCGATCCTGCCTGACACGGGTGTATGGCCGTCTTTGTGATTGCCTGGCCAAAGGCGTCATGTTCACGGATTAAGAGATTGGCAGTTGGACCGGCGGAAACATCAGCGCGATGAAAATCCAACTCAGCTCTCTTCTACCCATAAGACCTCCACGATGAGCGGAGAGAAAAACATGACTCTTATTCTCAGCTGCGAACACGCCACGAAAGATCTCCCCCCCCAATACCGTCCGCTTCTTGCCGGCTGTATCGAAAAACTCGACACCCATCAGGGGTATGACCCGGGAGCCCTTGATTTCGCCCGCCTGCTGGCCGATAGACTTTCCGCGCCGCTGTTTCCCGGCAGCGTCACTCGTCTGCTGGTGGATCTGAACCGGGCCAGGAGCAATCATCGCTCCCCGCCGATACCGCCGGGATACAATCTCTCCCCGGCCCTGAAAGAAGAAATTTTCAGCCAATATTATCTTCCTTACCGTTGTCAGGTTGAAGAGGCTATTGAAGATGCGCTGCGACAAGGAAAAAATGTTTTCCATCTTTCCATTCATTCTTTCACCCCGGTATTTGGAGGTGTCCAAAGGACAGCGGATGTCGGCTTCCTCTACGATCCAAAACGAGAAATGGAAAAAGAGTTTTGCGGAAGATGGCGTGTTGCTCTGGCCGCCAGGGATGAACAATGGCGTTTGCGGAGAAATTATCCCTATTTGGGAACCAGCGACGGCTTTGTCACGGCCTTGCGTAAAAAATTTCCGGCGCAGCGCTATCTTGGTGTAGAGCTGGAAATAAACCAGCTCTACCCGCTTACCGGAAAGGCTGATTGGCAGAGATTACAGCGCCAATTGCTGGAGAGTTTCGTGGAGGTTCTGCATATGACCAGCATCTGACAGAGAGGGCGTTAGCCCTCTCACTTAATCTGACAAGTAGATACACAAGATAACAGGGGAAATATCGTTAATCCAGAGGGGGAACAGCGGTCCCGCAGAAACGGCAGGTATTGCTCTTTGTTGCAATCTTTTTGTTACAGGAAGGGCATCGTCGAATCTTGGGTAAAAGATTAAACACCGCAATCAACATGACTAAGGCACCGGTCACTACCGGGACAGGCGCTGAGGCCAATTCACTATCGTAATTGAGTAATCCTCCAGTCAGGGAGATAAGTCCTACAAGAAAGGCAATGACTCTAAACATGAGTTGCTCCAGATGAGAAATGTGAACAAATTAGACGGCAGAAAGCGTGGGACTCGTTGCCATCCCGGTGAAGTGGAGACTCCGCCGGATGGTCTTGCAGTTAACGACCCATCATCGTGACAAAAGTGATTGGCCAGAATGCCCCTGAGATAACAGTGGTGATTGCTGACCCCAGAAGCAGGGCTGGCCATTTTTTATAAACACTTAAGGCCATGAAGACAAAACTCGCCCAGCCAAATGGTGTCAAAAATGATAACAGCCAACCGACAGGTACAAGGTATACCATGTTCCAAAATACAGTGATTGGTCTCCAGATTGAATTCAATTCCGGCTGGTAAATAAAATTCCAGGTCAGTATTGACACCACTGCTGCCGTAAGCATTAAAATAATACAGCCAAATAGCCAGATAAGGAATATTTTCTTTCTTTCCATAATGTTATACTGGGGTCGGTCGGCAATAGTGGAGGCCGAATCTTTCATGCTGCGAGCAGTTTTTCGGAATATTTTTTCTCATAGGCCGCTGGTGAAAGATAGCCTAACCTTTTCTGTCTTCTCTGCCTATTCGATCCATTATATTCCGTAATGTCTTGAATTGCCAGTTCTCTGGTATATCGTTTGAACGGTGGTAAACAAGCTCGTTTTTTAGCGTACCCCCAAAGCTTTCCACGGGCGCGTTGTTGAACCCGGTTGATCTGGATAGACACCTTTTAGAAAAGCACTTATTTTCTTGCCAAGAGGGCTCTGCGGCTATGGCAGAGCTTTTCTGTCGTATATCGAGATCTTTTGTTCCGGGATTTCGTACTTAAATTCAGGAAGTTGGTAAAATTGTTTGTGTGTAATGAATTGCTTGCTAAAAGAAGTTTGTCGGGTAGATTGGTTTCAATCATCCGTTCAGGGGTATCTTGATCCGGTTGACAGTGATTAAATATTGTGACCCATAATTGTGTAATTGTATTGGCAGGATAAATGACCAGTGAAATTCATGCCCGCGAAAAAATAGACCAACTCCTTACTCAGGCGGGTTGGCTGGTCCAGGATGTCAAGAACACCGACATCTTCGCCGGTCGTGGCGTGGCAATCCGTGAATTTCCCCTCAAAAGCGGCCACGGCTTTGCCGATTATCTCCTCTATGTCGATGGCAAGGCCGCCGGTGTTATCGAAGCCAAAAAAACCGGCACCACCCTGACCGGGGTTGAAACCCAGTCGGACAAATACGCCAAGGGGTTGCCCGATGGGCTGCCGGCATGGACCAGGCCGTTGCCTTTCTGCTATCAGTCCACCGGCGACGAAACGAGATTCACCAATAATCTCGATCCCGCCCCCCGCTCCCGGCAGGTCTTTGCCTTTCATAAGCCGGAGTACATCTTCGCGGAAGCAGAGAGAATCCCCACCCAAACTGCCGAAGCAACTCCCGCATACCTCAGCCGCCACTCCACCCTCCGGGGCCGCCTCCGTAATATGCCGGAACTCATCGAAGAGGGCTTCTGGCCCGCCCAGATCCAGGCGGTTCGTAATCTCGAAAAATCCCTGGCCAAAGATTGCCCCCGCTCCCTGATCCAGATGGCCACCGGCAGCGGCAAGACCTTCACCGCCATCAGCATCATCTACCGGCTCATCAAGTTCGCCGGGGCCAGGCGCGTCCTCTTTCTGGTCGATCGTGGCAACCTGGGCAAACAGACCTTGAAAGAGTTCCAGCAATACGTCTCACCCTACAACAATTACAAATTCAGCGAGGAGTTCATCGTCCAGCGCCTCAACTCCAACACCATCGACACCACGGCTCGGGTCTGCATCTGCACCATCCAGCGGCTCTACTCGATGCTCCGGGGTCAGGACTTGCCGGAAGAGGCTGAGGATCAATCACCCCAAGGGCTGGACAGTCTGTTCAAGGAAATCCCGCCCCTGGAATACAACCCCAATATTGACATCTCCACCTTTGATTTCATCATCACCGATGAATGCCACCGCTCCATTTACAACCTCTGGCGGCAGGTTCTGGAGTATTTCGATGCCTTTCTTGTCGGCCTTACCGCCACCCCATCCAAGCAGACCTTCGGTTTCTTTAACCGCAATCTGGTGATGGAATACGATCACGAGCGGGCCGTGGCCGATGGCGTCAACGTCAATTATGATGTCTACCGGATCAAGACCAAAATCACCGAAACAGGCTCCAAAGTCGAGTCCGGCTATTATATCGACAAACGGGATCGCGAGACCCGCAAAACCCGCTGGGAGAAACTGGAAGAGGATTTCGAGTATGATCCGGGCACCCTTGACCGCAACGTGGTGGCTCCCGACCAGATCCGCAAAATTATCCAGACCTTCCGGGACAAGGTGCTGACCGAGATCTTTCCGGGACGGCAATATGTTCCCAAGACCCTGATCTTCGCCAAGGATGACAGCCACGCCGAGGACATCGTCAAGTGTATCCGCGAGGAGTTCGGCAAGGGCAATGATTTCGCCCAGAAGATCACCTACAGGACCACCGGCAAGAAACCCGAAGAACTCATCGCCGAATTTCGCAACAGCTTCAATCCCCGTATTGCCGTCACCGTTGATATGATAGCCACCGGCACCGATATCAAGCCGCTGGAAATCGTCATGTTTATGCGGGCGGTGAAATCCCGCTCCTTCTTCGAGCAGATGAAAGGCCGCGGGGTGCGGATCATCAACAGCAACGATCTGCAGTCGGTCACCCCAGATGCCCGAGTCAAGGACCATTTCATTATTGTCGATTGCGTCGGCGTCTGCGAACAGGACAAAACCGACTCCCGGCCCATGGAGAGAAAGCCCACGGTCAGTCTCGAAAAACTCTTGCAGGCGGTGAGCCTTGGCAATATCGACCCGGATGTGATCTCGTCCCTTGCCGCCCGCATGGCCCGGATCGGCCGGCAGATTAACAGAGAAGATGATCAAAAGGTCACCGAGCTTTCCGGCGGCAAGACCTTGGAACAGTTGACCACTGATCTGGTCATTGCCCTCAAACCCGACAACTCTCTTGCCAAAGCCACACAGGATAATGGCGGGGCCGAGCCAAGCGTTGCACAGATCAAACAGGCTGCCGTTTCCTTGATTGTCGAGGCGACCCGACCGCTCCATAATCCCCAGCTCCGCAACTTCCTGGTCGAGGTCAAGAAGAAGAATGAGCAGATCATCGACAACATCAGTGAAGACCAGCTGATCTCCGCCGAGTTTTCCGTCGAGGCCGTGGAAAAGGTCAAGTCCATGGTCCAATCCTTCGAGCAGTTCCTGGCTGATAACCGCGACGAAATCACCGCCCTGCAGATTCTCTACAGCAAGCCCTATAAGAGTCGCCTCCGTTTTGAGGATATCAAGGAACTGGCCGGTTTGATCGAAAAGCCGCCGCACCATTTCCGGGTCGATACTCTCTGGGATGCCTATGCGACTCTGGAGAAGGCCAAGGTCAAGGGGGCCAATGGCCCGCATATTTTAACCGATCTGGTTTCCCTGGTCCGTTTTGCCATGCATCAAGAAAATGAGCTGGTACCGTTCCCGGAAAAGATCGAGGTCAACTTCAAGGCATGGCTTGCCCAACAGGAGTCAGCCGGCAAGAAGTTCAGCGAGGAACAGCGCCAATGGCTGGTGATGATCCGTGACCATATCGCGGCCAACCTTGGTATTGAGACGGATGATTTCGATTATGCACCATTCTCTCAGCAAGGCGGGTTAGGCAAGGTTCACCAACTCTTTGGTGAAGATTTAACTTTGATCATTGAACAATTAAACGATACTTTGGCGGCTTGAAACAGAGGGAAGTATGAAATTTGAAGAATTCAGATCAGGCGAATTAAAGCAACAGTATCAGTACAAGAGTTTTCAACCCGCGCTGATCAACCATGAATGGGCCTGGGAAGATCCTCGTATTAACGTGTTGCTCGAAAATGCCATAAAATCCCTTGGTGAACTGAATGCCTTTACCCTCATTGTCCCCGATGTGGATCTTTTTATTCGGATGCACATTATCAAGGAGGCGAACACCTCCAGCCGGATCGAGGGAACCAAGACGGAAATGGATGAAGCGGTAATGGATGAAGAATCCATTCTCCCCGAGCGGCGTGATGATTGGCGGGAGGTCCAGAATTATGTCCGGGCAATGAATACCGCCATTGAAGAATTACAGACCTTACCCCTTTCCCTCAGGCTCTTGCGGCAGACCCATGAAATATTGATGAGCGGCGTCCGGGGAGAGCATAAAACACCGGGGGAATTCCGCCGCAGCCAAAACTGGATCGGCGGTTCCTCCCTGGCCGATGCCGCCTTTATTCCACCGCATCATGAGGATATGACGGATCTGTTATCGGACCTGGAGGCCTTTTGGCATAACGAGAGCGTTCAGGTTCCCCACTTGGTGCGTTGCGCCTTAAGCCATTATCAGTTTGAAACAATCCATCCGTTTCTCGACGGTAATGGGCGTATCGGTCGGCTGCTCATCACCCTCTATCTTGTCAGTCATGGTCTGCTTGCCAAACCATCCCTGTACCTGTCAGCTCATTTTGAAAAACATCGCGGCAGTTATTATGATGCCTTGACCAGAGTGCGAGAGTCCCATGACCTTGGCCATTGGGTGCGTTTTTTTCTGCAAGCCGTTTTTGAAACCGCTGAAAGCGGCAAACGTACTTTCCAAAATATTCTCGTCTTGCGTCAGGAACTGGAGCGCGACGTGGTCAAGTTGGGTCGAAGGGCCGAAAACGCCCGCCGTCTGATCATCCTTTTATATGGCAATCCAGCCATAACTGTGAATTTTGTGAGCGAACAACTGGGGCTGAAATATTATACTGCTAACCAGTTGGTCACCACTCTGGTGGAGATGAATGTTCTGAGAGAGGTTACCGGGTTTCAGCGCAATCGGATTTTTATCTTCCAACGCTATATTGATATTTTCCGAGTTGAAAACATGACAACGTAATTTATATTTTGTTTTTATAGCACTAAAGCAAAATATAGGTATTTGTGTGGAGTTTTGTATGGTAAAGCAAAGAGCGCAATCAACCTGGGTACTGGCAATCATCTCTTGAAAGGGAAAGAGTATTCCGGATGACACATCTCCACATAAACTATATGAAATATTTTCGTGCATTCATCGGCTTACCAATTTACAGTGCAACTGACACACCCGCGACTTATTTGGCTTACCGATGCTGATTGTCCGGGAACTATAGGTCATAATCCCGACAATGATACTGTCGGAAGGTTAACCTGGCAACATGCCCTGGACTTTGTAAAAGGGGTTAATGACGGGATTTATAATTGTTCCGACAGCAGTAATAATGGCATTCACCAAACTGACTGGCGACTGCCAAATATAGAAGAGATGCATAGCTTGTCAAACTGGAATGTACAAGGTTCATGGAATACTGATAAACCATTTACAGGAACGGTTAACTCTACCTATTGGTCATCCACTTCTTACAAAGGCTTTGAGAGTAATGCTGCAACAGCAACTATGGCTCCTGGGCTTATTTGGTATTGGGATAAATCGCTGGCTGTTGCCTCTGTCTGGCCAGTCAGAGGTGGACAATAAAAAAAGATAGTTTCAAACCTTGCGTCATAAACCATAAAAGAACCTCTGTTTTCTTTTTTTTGGATTCACCCATCACAAATTAGGAAAATTTAAAAATTCAGTTATTTTTTTCTAATCTTTTCAAAACCTTTTAAACCTTTTCTTCAATTATTTAACTCACACATCCTTATTCCTATTGGTTTCATACCTTGTGACCCCCTACAGTAATCAGGAATGAAAACGGGTTGGCAGCAATGATGATAATGCAATTTTTGAAAAAAACTCGATGCGCCAAAACGCTCCTATACGCGCCTCGAATAAAAAAGGGGTTAAGCAAAACACGCTTAACCCCTTGATTTTATTGGTGCGCCCGGCTGGATTCGAACCAGCGGCCTACGGATTAGAAGTCCGTTGCTCTATCCAGCTGAGCTACGGGCGCATATTTTTTTGAGAACAAGTTATTTTAATCGAATGGGGGCAAAAAGCAACTGCATTCTCTCTCTCGTTCGGTCTCAAATTTTCATGTTGGGGTCGGATCAGTTCTCTTTGATCAGATCCAGCAGATCTTCAGTGCTCATCTTAGCGCTTATATCGCTTCCTTCAAGCAGGCTTCCGGCCAGATCTCGTTTTTCTTGATGAAGCTTGACAATTTTTTCCTCAATGCTGTTTTTACAGATGAGTCGGTAGATAGTGACGGGCCGTGTCTGGCCGATGCGATGGGCTCGGTCAGAGGCCTGATCCTCAATGGCTGGATTCCACCAAGGGTCCATGTGAATGACGTAGTCAGCTGCCGTCAGGTTCAGTCCCAGCCCGCCGGCTTTGAGACTGATGAGAAAGAGATCACTCTCGCCTGACTGGAATTCATCGACCTGCTGTTTGCGTTTGGCGCTGTTGGTGGAGCCATCAAGATATTTGTAGGCTATCCCCTTTTCATCCAGATACTCACGCAGAATCTGCAGGTGGCCGATAAATTGGCTGAATACCAGGGCCTTATGACGACCACCCAGCAACTCCTCAACGACGGCCGCGAAAACTTCGAGTTTCGCACTGGGAATGTTGGTGTCAGGGGCGATCAGGCGGGGATGACAACAGGCCTGACGTAATTTCATGATCTCGGTCAGGATCTGCAGATGCCTTCCCTTTTTCTCCTGATTATTTTCCAGTACCTGCAAAGCATTTTGTCGGAGGGCTTCATAGAAATGGCTTTCCTCCTTGCTCATGGCCACGTGGAGGGTGATTTCTGTTCGTGGCGGTAATTCTTCCAGCACTTCCGATTTGATCCGTCGCAGGATAAAGGGACGAATGAGCTTTTTCAGTTTCAGTCGGGCCTCACGATCATGGTAGCGTTCGATTGGAATGGCAAAGCGCTCATTGAAACGATTAAGAGAGCCCAGCAGGCCTGGATTGATAAAGTGAAAAAGGTTCCACAGTTCTCCCAGGTGGTTTTCGATGGGGGTACCGGTGGTAATAAGTTTAAATCTGGCCTGGAGTGCCATGGCTGCCTTGGAGCGTTTGGTCGCGGCATTTTTAATAGCCTGGGCCTCATCGAGAATAACGGCCTGCCATTTCACCTGAGAAAGAAGCTCATTCTCCTGTTGGAGCAAGGTGTATGTCGTGATCAGGAGATCAAATTTACCCAATTCCTGAATGGTTTTCTGACGATCTTTTCCTGTCAGGGATTTGATGTTGAGAGTGGGGGCAAAGCGATTTACCTCTGATTCCCAGTTGGTAGAGACTGAGGTTGGGGCAATGACCAGCGAGGGACCTTCTGAAGAGATTTCCAGGAGAATCGCCAGGGATTGGATGGTCTTGCCCAGTCCCATGTCATCGGCCAGGCATCCACCAACACCCCAGTGTACAAGGCGGGAGAGCCAGTTATAGCCTTCGAGCTGATAGTCGCGTAATTCTGCCTGAAGGGTGGATGGCAGCTGGGGGGTGAACGATTGAATGTCCTTGAGTTTGTCGCGTTGCGCATCCCAGCCGGCATCGGTATTGGTTTTTGCCTGTTCGATCAGTTGTTCAAGGGGGATGACAGCCAGGGGGTGCAGGAGGATTTCATCTCCCCCAGCTGGATCTATGCCTTCCGAGTAAGTGTTCAGTTCTTCCAGCCTTTTTTTAAATTCCTGGGTCAGTGCCAGAAACTGTCCCTCTCCAATCTGCACAAAACGGCCCGAAGATCCCTTGACCTTGCTGAGAAGGTCGCGCAGGTCAATGATGGTATCCTGGTCCAGCTCAACGTTTCCGGACATGCTGAACCAGTTTTGACGATTGGTCCGTATCTTCAGATTCAGGTTTTTCACTGACGCCTGATGGGTGATTGCCAGTTTCTCACCTTCAGGCCATTCAATGATAACCTGATCATGAATGGCCTGTAATTCCAACAGGGCCTGAAGGCAGTCATCCGGGTCCTGCAGGTGCCATTCGCGATCATTCTCCTGTTCGATATCAATGGCCAGGTCAAGGATGGGACAGGATTCTTCAATCTCTCTGGCCTTTTCTTCTTCGAGCGCCAGATTTCGGCGGGTCTGCAGCCGTCGGCCTCGCACCTCGGCCATTATATTTTCAACACCCTGTCCGGGTTTCAGGTAATGAGTGCCTTCGGCAAAGGGCTTAACGAACATCTCAAGCCGAAAACCTGTACCAAAAGGGAGAAGGTGGATGTAGATAGATGGGTCTGCCTCGACAAATTCGATATGGGAATTGCTTGAGGCATCGGCAGCGATTGCCGAATGAACTGTCATGTAGGAAGAAATATTGCCAATGGCGGTAAGTACCTGTTCACTTGCCTCAATAGGAACACTCAGGCCATCAGGTCCTGTAATTTGGGCAATGCGGCGATGATTGTCGTTAATGGCGATGATCTTGAAACGGTTGGGAGTTTCCTGAAAAACGGTAATAGAGTCTTTGGTTACTGCCTGAGCGAAGCGGATGTGAAGCTGTCCGCCTCGTTCTTCCACCAGAAGCTCTGGTTCACCGTCAACAAATTCTACCGTGGCATTGGGTGGTTGGTTCAGGAAAAGCAGAGGATGGCCAATCATGGCGAGCAGGGCTTTGTCCATGTCAAACTGATAACTGATCCCATGGGTTTCAGGGTGTTGGATTTTTTTGATGGCTGCGCATATCTTGCGATCCTGGATGGTCAAATAGGGGAGCATCTCACCGGAATAGAGGCGGGAAAGCGATATGGGCCTGCCTTTACTCCATTGGCCACCGGGGGCTATCTTCTGTTCTTTTGGACTGATGGTAATGGCATCATTTTTGTAATCGATGAACCAGACCATTCTAATGGTCTGATCCTTGGCGGGCTGCTGTTGAACGGTGGTGGCCTGGATTAAGGCCTGCAGGCTTCGTTTCCAGGGCTCTTCAGGTTCGAGAATGGAGACCAGCGAGACTTGCCCGCTTTTTTCCTGGACAGTTTGAATGGTTGTGAGGTACTCGCTGTTGTCTGTCGAGGTCTTGGCCAGAATGTCAGCCAGATTCAGAGTGAAAAAGTCATATTGGTAGGTCAGGGCCTGTTGGTACAGGGTCTGGATCATTTCCTCGGTATCTGGAGTCAGGGTACTGTTCAGCCAGTAGCTGCAAAGTCCGGCAAACAGGATGGTCAAGCTGTGCGGTTTTTCCTCATGGGCGAGTGCAAATGCTTCTTCTGAAAGTTTACCGGTGTTCTGCGCACTGAGTAAAGCGGCGAGATAATGGTATGCTTTTTCTTCGGCCGTTCCGCTGAAGAGTGACAGGGTGATACCGATACGGTGGGCTACGGTCTGATTGCGGTCTGAGGTGTCCTCTTCCAGGCAGGCCAGAATATGGAAGAGGCCCTGCGGCCCAAAAAATGCCACCTGATCATTGCCACTGAGTTGTTGCAGGGTCTGGAGGTCGTCGGCAAAAGATTGCCGTGCTTGCCCGTACTCTCCGCGCAGAAAAGAGAGTGAACCGATGGCCCCAGTTCCAATGAAGCTCTCTGGCTGTTCACTGATCAGCTGTTCGGCTCTATCGAGCTCTCCCTGCAGGAGAAGTTGGTTGAAAAGTAGTCGCTGGAAAGGGAGTCTCTCATCGTTGTTGAGGGGTGATAAGTTTGCATTGTCTTGCAGAAAATGGAGAATCTCGGGAAAAGACAATAATTCGGACTGAGCAAAACGAAGGGTTTTGTCCAGTAAGAAAAACTGAAATGAAGGGGCGAGCGTCCGGAACCAGACAGGATCAAAAGGCGTGGTGATGATCTGGACAGTGGGTGGCAGGGTAGAAAAAAACTCTTTGCACTGACCATCTATAAAATCAAGAGCATCATCTATAAGATCGAACTGCTGGGTATAAATACCAATGCGAAGCTCACGAACGGCACGCCAGCAGCGAGTTGTCCATTTTCCGTAATAATAGGATACAGGGGCCTCTTTGCAGATAACCTTGGCAAAAGAGGGAAACGTCCCCGCGGCTACTGAGATCCTGCTTAGTATCTCAGTGATCTCTGGTGCGCATTGTCTTTCCTTGGTCACGAGACCGAGCTTCTGGAATTTATTGAAATAATGAGTGAGATTGGCTGCCGTGGGGCAGGTGCCCCTGGCACTGCGCATGTCCAGCTTAGTGAGGCAGTTCACCAGGAGGGTGATATGAGGTGGTTCGTAAACGATGGACAGAAACTGAAGAAAAGTCTGCTCAAAAGAGTTGAGCTTTTCGTAGTTTTGTAAAAGGGGATGTGGATTTGTCATAATAAATGCGACCTTGTCCTGATCGAAACGATCAGGGGTTTTGAAGAGAAAATAGGAATCGATTTACAGCGAAGAATAATCAATGAATCCTGGTGTCAGGCGCCACGATCTGGAAGCAGATTCAGGAAAGGGGTAAAAGAATAACCATGGTCGGGCCACTAAGTCCCCGATATGATTATGCTGGGAACCATTCAACCTCAAATATTCTTGCTGGTGAATATCCTGGCATTTTTTTCCTGGTGTTTCAGCCAGGCGCCAAGCAGTCGATCTTGTTTTTGTTTCAGCAGGGTCGCTGTGTAGTTTTGTTTGGCTGTATTGTCCAACTTGCTGATTTCAGGTAGTTTTATTTCGACAAGCTGCAAGATGTATAAATCATCTCCAACTGCCAGGGCCTCAGGTGGAAAGGGGCTCTTGGCACTGAGGCGCAATGCCTGGTCAACGAGAGATGCCGGTAGAGCAGGATCAGGGGCTGCATTGTTCCTACCGACAGGACCTGACTTGGTGGTCTGTAATTGTTTTTCCCTGGCACTTGTCTCAAGATCAGCTCCTCCTTTGACTTTGGCCAGGAGAGCAGTCGCTGTGTCCTTGGCCATTTCTCTGGCCTTGACCACCTTGAAATCATTGGTCGCCTGTTCTTTAACTGCTTCAAGTTTGGGTGGAGCAGGTTCTTGTACGTCTTCAGCAAAAAGAATGAAATAACCGGATGGGTCTTCAACCAGGGAACTGAGCTCCCCTTTTTTGAGGGAAAAGACGGTGTCAATAAATTTGGCATCATGGCTCAGGTCAGCTGGCGGGGTGGTACGGCTGAAAAATTCAGTTGCAATAACTGCTTGTTCAGGATGTTGTTGTGCAAAGGCCTGCAGACTGCCGGCGGCAATAATACCTTCATAGGCCTCGTTGGCCATTTGAAAAGTGGCGGGTATTGCCTGCTCAGTCTGCAGTTTTGTAACAATGGCGGCACGCACTTCTTCCAGAGGTTGGGTTACTGCAGGCAGTATTTCCTCGAGTTTGATGATATGATAGCCGAATTGTGTTTTGATGATATCACTGATGGTGTTTGGCTGCATGGAGAACACTGCATCGTCAAACTCCTTGATCATGCGTCCTCTGGAAAATGTCCCCAGATCACCGCCTGTCGCCTTGGCCTGATCTTCTGAATAGGTTTTGGCCAGTGTGGAAAAATCTTCTCCGGCACGGGCTCTGGCTAAAATTTCTTCTGCTTTTTTCAGTTGGGCCCCCTGCTTTTCAGAAGAGCTGTTCTCTTCTGTTTTGAACAGGATATGTCTGGCATGTCGTTTTTCCGGGATCTGGTAAGCGGCCTTATCTTTTTCATATTGGGCTCGAACCTGCTCATCGCTGATGCTTATATTCTTGTGCTGGGCATTGTAGGGAAAACTCAGATACTGCACTTTGATTTTCTGCTCTGTTTTATAGGAATCCTTTGTGGTCTCAAACCAGGCAGCAAGGTCTTGTGGATTTATCACTATTTTGTCCTTGAAGAGATCAGGTGAGATCTTGACCACCTGGACGGTCACCGTTTCCTGGTCACGTTCATATGTCTCCTTGATTTCAGCATCACTTACTGTGGTGGCGAAGTTATTGATAAAGGTGACACCTTTTTCGCTCAGGAGATCCCGAGATATGGAGGCTTCAAATTTATAGGGGGTCAGGCGGTTGGCGCTCAGGATTGCCTGGTAGGCATCAAGGTTAAAGCTGCTTTCTCTCTGGAATTGGGGCATCTTCTCGATGGCGGTCTGGATTTCGACAGGAGTTACCATGATGCCCATGGCGTTGAGGCCTTGACGCAGGAGTGTGATCTGGGTCAGTTGATTGATAACCTGCTGCTTTACCCCAAGACCTTTGAGGAGTTCGTCGGAGATGGCATCGCCAAATTGCTGTCGGTAGTTGGCTATTGCCTGCTCGTAGCTCCTTTGAAAGTCCTGGAAGGAGATCTCTTCGTTGTTGATCGAGATGGCGGCATCCCGGCTATTGTTCATATTGGTGCCTACACCCCAGAAGATGAAAACCAGGGCGATAATCAGGATAAGGGCCTGAATAACGACGGATTGTGCCTTGTTGCGAAGGAGTTGCAGCATGGGATACTCAGTGAAAATGGTTGTTCCTGCCTGCTGGCAGAAGGGAAGGATTGTGTGTCATGCGGGGTCAATAGTCTAACATAGCCAGAACATTGACCGACTCAGATTGGCGTAAAGAATTGGTCGTTCTTTAACCATTCATGGTTTGTAGAATGTAGTGACTAATTTGTAACGACTCCTAACATAACGGAATGTTATAGATTTACTCTTTCTTGCCCTTCTCTGCAAGGAAAAAGGCGGAAGAGCGGCTTCCCGGGCTCGAGAATCGCCTGGAAAATGTTAGTTTTTGACTGACAGATTTTTCTGTTCGCCATGTATGACCATAACAGATTTTTCCTACCCATGATTGCCGATTAACAGGCTAATGGTCAAAGCAATACCATACCAGAACAGAGCCTTGATCCAGCATCGCAGGGGGGGGCGTCCGTTTGCCGGATTGAAGGCCGTCGACAGGTCATTGTCATCTGTGTTGTCACTGGGCTCCGGGGTTAACAACCAGAGAATGAAATGGATAAATTGCTGCAGGGGTGTCATACTTATTGCCTCCTGGTAATGGTTGTGTATTTTGTTTCTTCTTTGAAAAATATGACATCTTTTGTTAGTGTAGTACAGATGCAGATTGGTGAAAAAATATACGGAACAGATGGGGCCTGAGAGAGGTGCACTATGGAGTATCAATATGTTACATTGGCGAATGAAATTGAGAGTAAGGTGACATCAGGTTTTCTTGCTGTCGGCGAAAAACTGCCTTCCTTGCGCAGGGTGAAGGAGCAGAAAGGGTTGTCACTTTCTACAGTCTATCAGGCCTATGCCGAGCTGGAGAATCGTGGCATCATTGAGGCTCGGACCAAATCTGGTTTTTATGTGCGGCAACAGATGAAGAAGTTATTGCCGCTGCCGGTCGCAGGACAATTCTTTCTTAAACCACTCAAGGTCAAGGTGAATACCCTGGCCGGCGTATTGCAGAATTTATTTGATCATCCTGAAATGATCCCATTCAGCGCCGCTGTTCCCGGTCCTGAACTGCTTCCGGTGAAGCAGCTTGCCCGGATGGCTCGTGAAGTTGGGGCGGCCTATCTGTTCAAGACAGGCGGGACAGGGTACGGCTCTCCTACAGGTCAGCCGGAGCTGCAAAAACAGATTGCCCGCCATCTGGACTGGTATGATAGTTTTTCCGGGGAGGAAATCATTATTACCAATGGCTGCATGGATGCTATCAATCACTGCCTGCGGGCCGTTGCCCATCCCGGTGATATTATCCTGGTGGAATCACCTACATTTCTCTGTTATCTTCAGTTGATTGAAGATCTGAACATGCGGGTGCTGGAGATCCCGGCCGATCCTGTTCATGGATTGGATCTTGACATGCTGACCCAGACAATGGAAGAGCATGATGTGCGTGCCGTATTATTGAATTCTAATTTCCCTAACCCTTTAGGGTATCGGGTCAGCGATGAAAAAAAACGGGAAATGGTCCGCATGATATGTGGCCGGGGAATCCCGATCATTGAAGATGACCTCTATGGGGATATCTATTTTGGTGAGACCAGGCCGACCACTATGAAGCAGTTTGATGAGCGGGGGCTGGTCCTTTACTGTTCATCCTTTTCCAAATCGCTGCTCCCTGATCTGCGGGTGGGCTGGGTTGTCCCGGGGCGGTTCAAGGAAAAAGTCAAACGATTGAAATTCAATACCCTTATTGCCACGTCCAAATTGAATCAATTGATTATTGCCGGCTTCATGGAAACAGGTGCCTATGACCGTTCTCTGCGAAAAATGCGTAACACCCTCAAATCACAGGTTGCCATGATGACCAGGGCGGTGGCGAGTGCTTTTCCCGCCGATACCAGGATGTCGTCGCCTGAAGGAGGGCTTGTCCTGTGGGTGGAGCTTAATCGTGGGATTGACAGTCTGCAGCTTTTTACCAGGGCGGCTGAGGTAGGAATTTCTATTCTGCCAGGCGCGGTCTGTTCCGGTTCCGGTCAATATCAACATTGTATCCGTTTGAATTGTGGAGTTGCCTGGAGTCCGGCGGTGAGTGCTGCAGTTGAAACCCTTGGGCGGCTGATTGCAGAGCTCATGCCGTGATTTTCTCATGGTTTTTGATTATGAGTTTGTTAGAGTTGCGGGTTGCTGTTGCCGGGAAGGAGAAAAAATAGAGCAGGGGGGTGGTCTGGGCTTTCCTGACTAAAGCTTTCATGCTAAGGTTGAATTGTTGTTTTAAGTACATAATAATGTAAGCCGCTGTAAAAAAATAACATGGCCATTTTAACGTCCGGAGCGGCATAAGGAGCCGTAACGAAATAGATATAAATGGCCATGTTATTTCGTAACGGCTCCTAAATTCCCGGCGTGTTGATATGTCGTACTGTTCACGCCAAGGTTACTGGCCCTGGAGTTAGTCGGGCCCTCAGAAAAGCAAGGGAAAAAGAATGAGATCCAGAGTTACGCAGTTATACCGCAGGATTGATGAGAACCGGGCATATTGTTTTAATGTGGAATCAGCCCGTTCGCTGACAGACAGGGAGATGGAGTGTCTGCGGCTGGTGCTGGCCGATGGTTTTCTGCTGGAAACGGTGTCACTTGTGCCTGTGCTCCAGGGTGAGCGAGTGGTGGAAGTGGGGCCGCGGCTTAATTTCGCCACGGCCTGGTCTTCGAATATGGTCTCCATCTGCCGGGCCACTGGTATTGATTGTGTGACCAGAGTAGAGCGTTCGCGTCGCTATCTTGTACCGGACGATGAGGATGTGCAGGCGTTTATTGCCGGCCATCATGACCGGATGACCGAGTGCCCCTATCCCGAGCCATTGCACACCTTTGAAACCGGGATTGTGCCGGAGGCGGTCTATGAGGTGGATCTCAAGTCCGGCGGGCCCGATGCCCTGCTGGGCATCCCCGGTATTTCCATGGATGAGTGGGATCGCAACTTTTATTATGACTATTTTGTCGCCAAGCATAAACGTAACCCGACCATTGTCGAGATCATGGATCTCAACAACGCCAACTCCGAGCATTCCCGCCACGGTTTTTTCAAAGGGAAACAGGTCCTGGATGGCCTAGAGCAGGAGGAGACCCTGTTTGATCTGGTTATTGATACACTGACTGCCAACCCCAAGGGCTCAGTTATTGCCTTTAAGGATAACTCCAGCGTGGTGGAGGGCTATGATATTACAACCCTTCATCCGAGCCTGCCCGGACTTCCTTCTGCCTTTGTGGCTCGGGATGTCCGTTATCATCCCTTGCTCACTGCCGAAACGCATAATTTCCCCACCGGTGTGGCTCCCTTTCCAGGTGCTGAGACCGGGACCGGCGGCAGGATCCGCGATGTTCAGGGAACGGGTAAGGGAGGTTTTGTCATTGCCGGGACGGCCGGGTACTGTGTGGGCAATCTCCATATCCCGGGTTATGTCCTGAGCTGGGAAGAACATTATCCCTGCCCGGATAATCTGGCCTCGGCCCTGCAGATTGAGATTGATGCCAGCAACGGCGCCTCGGACTACGGCAACAAGTTTGGTGAGCCGCTGATCCAGGGCTTTACCCGCTCCTTTGATCTGCGTCTTGCCGACGGCGAGCGCTGGGGTTATTTGAAACCGATTATGTTCACCGCCGGTGTGGGGCAGATTGATGACCGTCATACCAGAAAGGAGAAAGAGCAGAAGGGCATGATTATTGTCCAGGTGGGCGGGCCGGCCTACCGTGTCGGCTTTGGCGGCGGCGCCGCTTCCAGCATGCTGCAGGGAGAGAATGCCTCGGAGCTGGACTTTAATGCCGTACAGCGGGGCGATGCCGAGATGGAACAGAAGATGAACCGGGTTATCCGCGCCTGCAACGAGATGGGTGACAAAACCCTCATTGATGTGATCCATGATCAGGGCGCCGGTGGGCCGGCCAATGTGCTCAAGGAGCTGGTGGAAAAATCAGGAGGCCGGGTGGAGATCCGCAATATCCGGGTGGGGGATCCCACCATGTCGGTGCTGGAGATTTATGTGGCCGAGTATCAGGAACGCAATGGCTTCCTGATCCGTCCGGAGAATATTGAGCAGTTCCAGGCGATCTGTGCGCGCGAAAAGGTGGGCTGTGAGGTGCTGGGTGAGGTTACCGGCGACCTGCGTTTTGTTCTTCACGACGCGGCCGATGACTCCACGCCGGTGGATATCGAGCTTGATGTCCTGCTTGGCAATATCCCTCAGAAGACGTTTACAGACCAGCGGCGTGATTCCGGCCTGCACGTCTTGGCCTTGCCTCAAGATCTGAGCGTGGCCTCTGCCTTGCATGATGTGTTGCGTTTGCTGTCGGTGGGTTCCAAGCGTTTTCTCACCAATAAAGTAGATCGTGCGGTCTCCGGTCTCATTGTCCGGCAGCAGTGCTGCGGGCCGCTCCAGCTCACGGTCAGCGATGTGGCAGTGGTGGCCCAGAGTCATTTCGGTCTGACCGGGGTGGCAACCGCCATCGGTGAGCAACCGATCAAGATGCTGGTTAATCCGGCGGCCGGCGCGCGGATGGCCGTTGGTGAGGCTCTCACCAACCTGGTCTGGGCCGGGATTGAGGATCTGGAGCAAGTCAAGTGTTCGGCCAACTGGATGTGGGCCCCCAAGTTGCCCGGTGAGGGCGCGGCTATTTATGATGCCGCCCGGGCCATGCGCGATGTCATGGTTGCTGTCGGAATTGCCGTTGATGGCGGTAAGGACAGTCTCTCGATGGCCACTATGGTGGCAGGAGAGACGGTGAAGTCTCCCCGCCAGCTCGTTATTTCAGTCTATGCGGCGGTGCCGGACATTCGGCGGGTGGTGACTCCGGATATCAAGGAGCCCGGAAGTGTGCTGGTGCTCATTGACCTGTCTCAAGGCAAAAACAGGCTGGGCGGTACGGCCCTGGCCCAGGTGCTGGGGCAGATTGGCAATGAAAGTCCGGATATGGAGGATCCTCGTCAGTTCAAACAGGCCTTTGGCGCGGTGCAGGAGCTGATCCGCCGTGGTCTGATTCTTGCCGGTCATGATCGCAGTGACGGCGGCCTCATCACTACCCTGCTGGAGATGGCCTTCAGCGGTAACTGTGGTCTGGAAATTGATCTTGCCGGCAGCGATTCACCCATGGCCGTCCTTTTCTCAGAGGAGCTGGGGCTGGTAGTCGAATGCAGGCAGGATGATCTCGATATGCTTGCGGCCCTGCTGATTGCCGGCGATATTCCCCATAGTGTCATCGGCCGGAGTACTGTTGCCAAAGAGATTCGGGTTCGCTGTAATGGTGAATTGGTTCTCGATGAAAAGATGCAGATTCTTCGTCAGTGGTGGGAGGAAACCAGTTTTCAACTCGAACGGCTGCAGATGAATCCTGCCTGCGCCGAAGAGGAGAAAGAGAATATTGCTGATCGTCAAGGGCCTGTCTATCATTTGAGTTTTACGCCGGAACTCACCCCGGCCCATATTCTGGAGAAAAAAGAGAAACCCAAGGTGGCCATTCTCCGTGATGAGGGCTCCAACTCCGACCGGGAGATGACAGCCGCCTTTTATGCCGCTGGATTTGAACCTTGGGATATCTGCATGGACGACCTGTTGGCAGGCCGCATAACCCTCGATGGGTTTCGAGGCCTGGCGGCGGTGGGCGGATTCTCGTATGCCGATGTCCCCGAGTCGGCCAAAGGCTGGGCTGCCACCATCCTCTTTAATGAGCAGCTCAAAGCCATGTTCAATGCATTTTATAATCGGCCCGATACCTTTACCTTAGGGATTTGTAATGGCTGTCAGCTCTTCGGCCTGCTGGGTTGGGTGCCCTGGCAGGGGATAGAACCAGCCGGCCAGCCCCGATTTGCCCATAACACCTCAGGTCGCTTCGAATCGCGCTGGGTGACGGTTAAGGTTCAGCCATCGACGGCGATCATGTTCAAGGGCATGGAGGACCTGCTCTTCGGTATCCATCTCGATCATGGTGAGGGCAGGCTCCATTTTCCTGACCCCGTCGTTCGCCAACAGGTGGAGGCAGGTAAGATGACCCCTCTGGTGTATGTGGATGATAACGGTCAGGCCACTGAGGCTTATCCTTTTAATCCCAACGGTTCGCCGGATGGGTTGGCTGCTCTCTGCTCGCCGGATGGCCGTCATCTGGCCCTGATGCCTCATCCTGAGCGGGCCTTCCTGCCTTGGCAGCTCCATTATCTGCCGGAGTCAATGAAAGATATCAAGGCCTCACCCTGGTTAAAGATGTTCCAGAATGCCTATACGTGGTGCATGGGGGACTAAAATCGACCGTCCTGGAATGATGGCGGCTTTTTGCTGATGGGGTTGCAGATATGACCAGAATCGAGATGTTTACCGGAAAAGGCGGGGTGGGGAAGACGACGATCTCGGTTGCGACTGCCTTAAAATATGCCCAATCCGGTAAAACACTGCTGATTTCGACAGACCCTTCCGGTTCTCTTTCGGCGATTTTTTCTCAGCCCTTGGATCAGCGGGTGACGGAGGTCGCGAAAAATCTTGACGTCGTTGAGTTGACCAGGAAACTGGTTCTTGAGTTATGGCGAGAGAAATTTGGTGATGAGATTTATACGGTTTTGTCATCTTTTTTGCCGGTTGGACCAGAAATTATCGACTATATTGAAGGTGCGCCAGGGGTTGAGGAAGAGTTCATGCTCGACTATCTTCTGACAAAAGCGCAAAGCGCTGTTTACCAGACGATTGTCTGGGATACGGCTCCAACGGTCACGACTTTGAACCTGCTTTGTATTCAGCAGCTTTTTTATACCCATCTGACTCAGGCCCAGAAGGTTTATTTGAAGCTTAAAGGGGTTCTCTCCGGGGCTGATCCGCTCTCATTGATTAATAGCTGGCGGCATCTGACAGCGCAGATCATAGACATGCTGCAAACGGAAACGACTGCCTGGGTGGTTGCCAACCCGGAGCGTTTGCCGGTAGAACAGGCGCTCAACATTGCTGCATCGTTAACTGCCTTTGGTATTCAGGTGAATGGTTTTATCTTGAACAAATTACTGCCGCCTGAGCTGTGTTGCGCCCATCCTTTCTGGCAGGCAAAATACGAGTCGCAACAACGTTGGCGGCAGAGGATGTTACAGTCGGCTGATGGCCGGAGAGTAAAAGAGATTCCGGAACTTTCCGGTGAGCAGGTAGCCGACGGTTTTCTGGCAGAGGTGTCAGAACTTCTGGCGACGCCGTGAGGGGTTGCTGGTTGAATGCAGTTTGGTAGACATATATGGGCCGCGGCAAGAATAAAACATCCCGTCTTGCTAGTCTTTTCGCTTCTCGAATATGACTGAAAATCCCGCGCAATAGGGAACAACTTATTCTTGCCGAGGCCCTATGTTCAATTTCTGGTAATAGGGAAAATTTGGTTGGCCTGTGATTTTCTTAAAGTTGATGGTCTCGTAAAAAGTACAAATTACTATAATGTCATTTCGACCATCGGGAGAAATCTTAATGGTATCCACTGGTTGAGCAGCAAGATTTCTCATTGTCACTCGAAATGACAGACTTTTTTGAGTTTTTACGAGATTG
>JBDRQE010000008.1:0-102183 GCA_043826415.1 Pseudomonadota bacterium | reverse complement strand
AGTAAATACAAACAGTCCTCAATTCGGCTGAGAAAACGGCACAGCTTATTGCCGCTATGTCAATAGTTTTTTGTGCTTTTTATGCAAATTTTAAATGTATAGTTTCAGTCATGCTGTTGGCTGAAACTCCAAACTCCAGTCTTATCTAATATGAGAGATCTTATTTACCCAGGGGGAGGTGTATGCTCGACAAAATTGTATCCTGTACACAGCTCAGCGCCAGCAGTAATTCAACGAAAATACCCATGTTTTCTTTATTGTTATTTACCGCAATGCTGCTCATGGGAAATATGGTAATGGGTCAGGAAGTCACCACAACAAAATCGGTTATTCCTTTAGCGGTCTTTGCCCCGCAGAGTACTGCCGGAGGCCTGATCGCCGCAGATCTAAACAACGACGGCGCCCGTGAATTGCTGGTCACCGTGCCGGGCTCTATCGGCGCCTACGGAACAGATGGCAAGCAGTTGTGGTCAAAACATATCGACGTGCGCGTAGGTGGAACGTCCGAATCGTATGGACTTCCGGGGCACCATGGCCCTGGCGTTCAAGCGGGCGATATCAACGGGGACAGCAAGACCGAGGTCATTTTCTTCGATCAAGAAAGCACCCTCCATGTGCTCCGGGGAGATAATGGTCAGGAACTATGGTCTATAAAACTGCAGCCGCCTGCCGGGGCGCAACGCTGGGAGCATGTCATCATCGCCAATTTTCGCGGAAAAGGCGACCGCGATTTGCTCATGCAGGCAACCAATGCTAAAGGCTACCGCACGGGCAGATACCTTGCCGCCTATAGCGTTAAGTCACTGCAAGCGGGAAAGAACGAGCCGCTCTGGCAACGTAACGACTTCGTATCCTGCGCTCACAATGGCGCCCGCCTGGCCGACCTGGATGGTGATGGAAAAGACGAAGTTCTGGGTGCAACCATTCTCGGCCCAGACGGTGCGTTACGGGTCATAGTGGATGTGAAGGGACACATCGACTCAATATTCGTCGGGGATGTGCGCCCGGACCTCCCTGGTCTTGAGGTGGTGATGCTGGAAGAAGGCCCCCTGAACCGCATCTTTCTGGTCGGGATATCCGGCTTGATCTGGGAGACGCATCATAAGCACATAGAGCCGCAGAACGCTACCATAGGGCTGTTCGTACCCGGTCTTCCCGAGATGCAGATCTGGTGCCGCAGCCGATTCAACGAGCACCAGACTCCCTTCCTGATCAATGCGCATGGATCCCTGCTCTCGGAATACAAGATGGATGACGTGGCTCCAAAGGGGTGGACGTTACGCGGGATGGAGGTGATACACGGCATCAACTGGAGCGGAGAAGAACGTATGTACGCTTGTGCCAAAGAACGTCATAAGTCTGGGGACGTCTGTATCTTCGATCCTGTTTCCGGTAGATTCCTGCTACGCCTGCCGGAAAAAGCGGATCGCCTCTATGTCGCCGATGTCAGCGGGGACTGGCGTGAAGAGATTATTGTCTGGAGTGGCAACGAACTGCATATCTACTCCAACCCTCAGCCGAATCCCCGCCCAGAGATACCGCGACTGTGGACAAGCCCTCATTACCGCCGCAGCAAGATGACATGGAACTACTACAGTCCCTAGCCGGCTTCCCTCAATGCCTTCCTCGGAGATCAGAGTTCTCCACCTCCCAACTTTATTTAAACAAGCCCTGTAAGCTCTTTTTCAGTTGATCCTGGACCTTATCCTTAACTTCAGTCTCAATTTTTTGTTTCGCCGCTTCACCGACCATCACACCAAAATCAAGGGTGTACTGCAAATTACTGAATGGGCCTTGGGCCCGTATTGGTACGATAATACTGCTGACCTTGAACTGACCGCCCTGTCCGTCCAAGGTGTTAGCCAAGGTGGCCTTGGCCAGATAGTCCATGCTGTCATTGCCAATGTTAATATCACCTGATCCAGACACGCGGAGCAACGGCGATGTCAAAGACAAATCATCATTGCGTGCCACCCCCTTCTTCACCTTAAAGGTTGCCTTAAACTCGCTGAAATCAGTCTTCTCGGCACTATTGGCGGATTGCGTCTGAATACTGGCACCTCCCATGCTCAATATGTTCTTCGCATCGCGCAAATGCTTGGCAATGTTGATCCCCTTAATGGCTCCATCGGTCAAATTTACGGAGATAATACCGTTCATGCCTTTCCTCATCTCACTGACGGTATTACCCTGCAAAGTCAGATCCATACCGACGTTCCCCTTACCCTCCAGGATATCGACACTGGCTGCATCGTTCGTCAGCGGAGCAATATTGATACCAGTCAGCTTCTGGTTTATGGAGATACTGGGCACAGCCTGGGCGTTGATCCCCAAGCTGCCGCTCAGACTGCCATCATACAGATTGGCAGACAGCGGAGAGAGGTTGACTTGTCCATTTTCCGCCTTCACGTCCACCCGGACCTGCGCCAGCTTAACATTGGCAACCTTCAGGGAAGCAATGCGCAGACTGCCGTCCAGATTAAGCTTACGCAACCCTGACAGATCAATCGCCTTCTCCGGCTCCTTTGCCTTTGACACCTCAGCTGTTTTCTCGACCTTCTCGGGCAAATACTGATCAACATCGAACTGGTCCGCCTCTACATCAAACTGAAGAGCAGGGGCAGTAAAACCATTCATGCCGACCTTGATCTTGACTTGGCTCTGCAACAAACTACCGGCAATGTCCAGCTGTACATTTTGCCCTGCGGCATCCACCTGCACATTTCCCTTCATTGCAGTGAGCACTGATTCATTGGCTTGCTTATCACCACCAGCCAGAAGTTTCAAATTTCCGACATCGAGCTCCTTCGCAGTGATCTGCAGATCCATACCCTCCAGTTGATAGTGTTTTTTATCCAGATCAAATGTCAGCGTAGATGTAATCTGGCTTGCCACATCCAGCTTGGGTTGATTGGCTTGCACCCCGACCGACAGCTTAACCTCAGTCGGCAGACCGTTAGCGATACGGCCGGTCTTAAAATTCAAGTCTTTGACGACATATTGCGCCCCAGTGGCTTCATCACGATATGTAAGGCTGGTCCGCTCAAGGGATACAGCAGCGATATCAAGTTTAACTGCCCGCGGACCTGTAACATCCTTTTTTGCAGCCTTACCACCCTTGTCACCCTTCTTATCCTTACCGAGCAGATCGTCAATATTAGTCGTTCCATTCTCATGCTTGACCAAAGTAGCCTGCAAACCGCTCACCATCACTTTGTCAACCACTACCTGCTTGCTCAGCAATGGCATCAGTACCAGGGAAACATGCACGTTGTCCACCGAGGCAAACTCACTGTCACTCTTAAAATCAGACAGTGACACCTTGCCCAGCTCAGCACCGATATTGGGGAAAAAAGAAAGCTTGATATCACCGTCAATACTCAGCGTACGTTGCGTACTCTCATTGACCGCCTCAATGATTTTCCCCTTGTACTTATCAGGATTGAACGTCACCGCCACATAGACCACTATCGCCACTGTCAGGCCAATAATGACGCCTGCCCCAAGCAGACAAAATTTAATAATTTTCTTCATAGTACTCCTTTCCTGTTGATCTTCATGACTCTTGACAGAACAAAGTTCTGTTACCACTCTGAGCTCTTACCATAGGCAAAAATCAGTCCTTCTGTCCCACCGTTCGCCCTAGCCTCAACGTACCACATTGATCCGGGCCGACCCACGCTGCACGGTACGGTGATACTCCACGGCCGGCCAGCCAAAGACCATGGCGTAGCCGATCAGGTGCTGTTCAGGGATACCGAGTCTTTCAACCAGATCGGGACAGAGAGAGAGTACCATCATGAACATGCCGTCCCAGACCGTGCCGAGGCCGTGGGCATGGGCAATCATCTGAAAGGTAGTAAGGGCGATCAAAGTATCCTGAGCCGGACAAGGGGAGGCCTTGGGGGCACTGGTGATGAGTAGATGGGGGGCACCGCGGAAGATGATATCTCTGCTCTCCTCCTGCCAGAGTTTGACGGCCCCGCCCATATACTGTCCGACAAAGCCCTCCGGCAGTCCACCACTCTCCTTAAGTTTCCCGAGCCGCTCCATGACCTCCTTGCGCAGCACATTCATGATTGTGCGCTCCTTGACCACAGTAAAAAGAACGCCCTGGGCATTGACCCCGGTGGGAGCATGAGCGGCAATGTCGAGGAGATCGTCGACCAGACCAGCGGCGACCTCCTCGTCTCGGTAACGCCGGACAGACCGACGCCCCTTGATCAGTGAGGTCATCTGGGCAGCGGTAGGAAACGCACCCGCCAGCGGTTGACTCTCATCCGGATTTTTACCAAGAATTGACACGGCGCCGGTGGGACAGATGGCAAGACAATGCTGACAGCGGAAGCAACCTCCCTCCTCATTGAATACTGGCTTACCATCCATCACAATAACCCCGGCCGGACAATCCGCCGCACACTCTCCACATTCAATACAACGCTCTTCATCAACCCGAAAGTTGAACATTGATTTCTCCATGACACTGCTCCTTTTCTCTAAAGGGATCTTCAACTCTCCCTGTTTCCAAGGGGAACCTAATTGGTCCAATGTAACGAACTTATTGAAAGAATAGCATGATTGATCACCAGAGTTCAAGGAAAGCAAACTTAAAACATGTAGAGCGTAGAGTAAAACTCCAGACATGACACACCGGGCAATAGCGATTGTGGAGCCAGAAAGTCTCCACATATTTCAACAGACAACTTGGTTTCCGACACTTTTGTCATTACGCCAGAACCAGCTATAACGGCGTTCACTTCTCGTTTGTATTTTTTATTAATGTTTTTAAAATGAGACAGCGAACCCTCCATCCCCATCTTCACAATTGTCGTCCTGTTCACTGTGATCCTCCCGATCCACAGCCACTCTTTTTGAAAGAGATCCCGAGGGATCTGACCTTGCATTGCTTACCACAATAAAGAATGTTTCCTTCCATTTTGTAAGCTTTGCTCCATTTTCAGTACCTCTTTCTCTCAGTCCCCACTCGACCTATTCTGATGCATAACTCCTTGTAATCAAACATGAAGAATCAAATTTAACCTGCTGGCATCCTTCTTGCTTTTCTCTGACTAAAGAAAGTCCAAAAATACTCTTGGAATCGGGAAGGAGAAGCGGCATGGAAGCGTTACTAGCAGATCGACAGGAACAGATTCACCGCACCGGAGAACAACCCTTTACCCTGACATGCAACAAAGACAGCCTGGCCGGGGCAGTGAGTCAGCGAGCCTGTGTTTTCTGCGGATCACGGGTAGTGCTCTACCCCATCGCCGACGCCCTGCATCTGGTGCATGGGCCCATCGGCTGCGCAGTCTATACCTGGGATATCCGCGGTGCTCTATCTTCCGGCCCGGAGCTGCATCGGCTCTCCTTTTCCACCGACCTCCAGGAACGCGACGTCATCTTCGGCGGTGAGGAGAAGCTGTATCGGGCCCTGATTGAACTCATTGAACGTCATGGTCCTAAAGGCGCCTTTGTGTATTCGACTTGTATTGTCGGGATCATCGGTGACGACCTGGAAGCGGTCTGCAGGCGGGTGGAGGCCGAGAAAGGGATCCCGGTGACTCCGGTGCAATCCGAAGGGTTCAAGGGCAACAAGCGGGCAGGATATACGGCCGCCTGCAATGCCATGGCCAGGATCATCGGCACGGGTGATACCGCGGGCATCTCACCATTATCGATCAATATTCTCGGAGATTTTAATCTGGCGGGTGAGATCTGGATGATTCGCGAATATTTTGAGCGCATGGGGGTGCAGGTGGTTGCCAATATCACCGGCGACGGCAGAATTGCAGACCTTGCGCGGGCGCACGGGGCAGCGCTGAATGTGGTGCAGTGTTCCGGTTCCACCATGGACCTGGCCACGATAATGGAAGAGCGGTACGAAATTCCTTCCATCCGCGTCTCCTATTTCGGCATTGAGGACATGGCCCAGTCCCTCTATGACGTGGCTGAACATTTTGCTGCCCCCGAGATGCTGGAGAAGACCAGGCAGCTGGTCAAGGAAGAACTGGCCCGGATTGTCCCGCAGTTGCAGAAATACAGAGAGGCCCTGGCCGGCAAGAAGGCGGCCATCTATGTGGGCGGCTCATTCAAGGCCTTCTCTCTGGTCAAGGCCTTTCGTCTTCTCGATATGCAGGTGGTGATGGTGGGTTCCCAGACAGGCACCGAACAGGAGTATCGGGAACTGGCCGAGATCACCGATCCGGGCACGATCATCGTCGATGACACCAATCCCCTGGAGCTCACCTCCTTTCTTGAGGAAAAAGAGGTGGATATCCTGGTAGGCGGAGTCAAGGAGCGACCCATTGCCTACAAACTGGGGGTGGGTTTCTGTGATCATAACCACGAACGCAAAGAGGCGCTGGCCGGATTTCAGGGGATGCTCAACTTTGCCGAAGAGGTTTATTCTTCGGTTATGAGTCCGGTCTGGCGTTTTTCCATGCGCTCAGGGGTCAGGAGTCAGGTGGCAGCAAATGATAAACCAAAGTCCAACAGATAAAGGAAGGGGCGCCATGTCAAAGAATCCTCCCAATTATATCTCCACCACCAACGCCTGTAAGCTCTGCACCCCGCTTGGGGCCTGCCTGGCCTTCAAAGGGATCGAAGGTGCTGTCCCTTATCTGCACGGATCGCAGGGCTGCGCCACCTATATGCGCCGCTATATTATCAGCCACTACAATGAACCCATTGATATTGCCTCCTCCTCCCTCTCGGAGAAGAATGCCATCTATGGGGGTGGTCCAAACCTGAAACTCGGTCTGGTCAATGTGACCCGGAAGTATCAGCCCAAGCTCATCGGCATTGCCACCACCTGTCTGACCGAGACCATAGGCGACGATGTCGGCAGGTACCTCCATGAGTTTCACCGGGAAACCGTGGGCGCCATGCCGATCATGGTTCGGGTCGCAACCCCCAGTTATAACGGCACCCACATGGAAGGATTCCATGCCGCGGTAACTGCAGTGGTAGATCAACTGGCCGAAGGCGGTGAAGTGATCGAGGGCAGAGTCAACCTGCTGCCTGGATTTATCTCGCCTGCTGACAAACGATATCTTTCGGAGATTCTCGACGATTTCGGGCTGGACGCCACGGTTTTACCCGATCTCTCCGACACCATGGATGGCCCGGCCACCAGCAGGTATGACAAGATTCAGCCCGGCGGCACACCACTGGCAGCCATTGCTACCATGGGCCGGGCCGACGCCACCATCGAATTTGGCCGGACCCTGGGTGAAAAAACCGCAGGCGCACTCCTTGCACAAAAACATGGAGTGAAGCGCATTAATCTTGGCGTGCCCATTGGTATTGAAGAAAGTGATCTCTTTTTTGCTTCCTTAAGCACGCTCAGTGGTCAACCCATTCCCGAGAAGCATGTTCAGGAACGGGGTCGGTTGGTAGACAGCTACATTGACTGTCACAAGTATATCTTCGGGAAAAAAGCCATCGTTTACGGTGAAGAGGATCTGGTGGTGGCCCTTACCGCCTTTCTGGCCGAGATTGGTGTCGTGCCCGTACTTTGCGCCTCAGGCGGTAAGAGCGGCAAGCTGGCCGCAGCCATCCAGGAAACAACCGGTGATATTCTGGCAGAACAGCCCCAGGTTTTTGAGGGCATGGACTTTTTCGATATCAGCGAAATGGCTGAGAGCCTGGCCCCGGATCTGCTTATCGGCCATTCCAAAGGGTACCCGCTGGCCAGAAAGCTGGAAATTCCCCTGATCCGGGTGGGGTTTCCCATCCATGACCGGATGGGCGGTCAGCGGATTCTCCATCTCGGTTACCGGGGAACCCAGGCTCTTTTTGATCAGGTGGTCAATGCGACCCTGGCCAGGAAGCAGAGTGATTCGCCGGTTGGCTACAGTTACATGTAAAGTGTGAGGTGTTGAGGTGGATAGTCTGTAGCTTTTGAGCTCAAAGACTAAAAACCTTCAGACTAAAAGACTATCAGGAGTGTATCATGACCATTGATTATAATCGGCATCCCTGTTTCAACCCCAAGGTTCAGGGCCAGTTCGGCCGGGTGCACCTGCCTGTGGCCCCCAAATGCAATATCAAGTGCAACTACTGTAACCGCAAGTATGATTGCGTCAATGAGTCACGACCGGGGGTGACCTCCACCATCCTCACGCCGGAGCAGGCCTTGGTTTATATGGGCAAGGTTCTGGAGGCGGAACCGCGCATCAGTGTGGCCGGCATTGCCGGACCGGGTGATCCCTTTGCCAACCCGGATGAGACCCTTGGCACCATGCAGCTTCTGCACAAGAATTATCCGGAGCTGATCCTCTGCCTCTCCAGCAATGGCCTGGGCCTCTATCCATATATTGATGAGGTGGCCGATATCGGGGTCTCCCATGTGACGGTGACAGTCAATGGCATTGATCCCCAGATTACCAAAAACATCTATGGCTGGGTGCAGGATGGTAATATTTCCTACCACGGTGTTCAAGCAGCAGAACTGCTGCTGGCGCGGCAGTTGAAGGCCATTGAGAAACTCAAACAACGAGGGGTTATCGTCAAGGTCAACTTTATTGTGGTACCCGGAGTCAATGATCATCATGTGGAAGAGACCGCCAGATTCATGGCCGGAATGGGTGTGGATCTCTTTAACTGTATGGCCCTGTTGCCCAATGAAGGCACAGTTTTTGCCGATGTTGTCGAGCCCGATAAAGAAATGATGGCCAGGTTGCGCGGTTTAGGTGAAAAACATCTGCCGCAGATGCGCCACTGTAAGCGTTGCCGGGCCGATGCCGTGGGACTCCTGGGCGCTGACCGTTCGGGAGAGATGGCCGGATGTTTGAACGCCTGTGCCTCAATGCCTGCCAAACCGGGAAACATTCGTCCCTATGTGGCGGTGGCCAGTATGGAGGGGATGCTCGTCAATCAGCATCTGGGAGAAACCAGCCGCTTTATGATCTGGGAGCAGACCCCTGACAAGACCTTCCGGCTTGTTGAAGAGCGCCCGGCACCCATTCCCGGCAGTGGTATTGGCCGCTGGCAGGCCATGACCCGTATTCTTTATGACTGCCGCGCTGTACTGGTCAGCGATATGGGCGAGACTCCCCGTAATATCCTGCAAAAACAGGGGATAGAACCGATCACCATGTCAGGATTTATTGAAATGGGGCTCAAGGCGATTTACAGTGGCGAGGGATTGTCCAAATTGAAGCGGCGGGAAAAAAAGAGTTGCAGCAGTGGCCACTGTCAGGGGACAGGAACTGGTTGCGGTTGATCCCCCTTGTATCGACAACACTCGACAACTGCATAAAAGGCGGTTCTTTACCCGTACCTTTATGCAGTTGCCGCCACAGAAAACACCCCCCATGAAACATCATAATGTTGCAAAAATGTGCTTAGCGCCAGATAAATATTTCAAATTTGTAAAACATTACGCACGGAAAAATGCAGGAACATCTTGAAAACATAGTAATTATTTACTGGTACACTTCTTGCTTTAACACTCCCAAATGCCATCATGGCATGCACAGCCACTCGGCAAACCTTGGGAGAAATCATGAATCATCTTCACCCACCAACAGCAATACCTGCTCTCGCCTCCACCTGCCCGCTGGAGACCCTGAAGATCCAGGCCCTTTCCGAGATCTGTCAGCTCATCGGTGAGGCAGTACATCTCGACACCGCTCTGGCCAGAGTTTTTCAGGTCCTCCATGAGATCCTGAATATGGACCGGGCCACCCTTGTTCTTCTTGACCCACACAGACAGAGGCTGGAAATCAAGGCATCCTACGGCCTGACCATTGAAGAGGAACAGCGGGGAATCTACGGACTCTCCGAGGGGATCTGCGGCCAGATATTTCAGACCGGATCGCCCTGCATCGTCCCGGATATAAACAGCGAGCCCCTGTTCCTCAATCGTACCGGCGCAAGGACAACCATCACCAAGGACAAACTCTCTTTCATCGGTGTGCCGGTTCTCATGGCCCAGAAACCGGTGGGGGTCCTCACCGTTGACCGGCTTTTCGGCCCGGAGATATCTTTCAAGGAAGATATCAGCTTCCTGAGCATCCTGGCCACGCTCATCAGCCAGTTTCTCTCCCTGCATCAGGCCATCAGGCACAAGGAGAAGCGGCTGCTTGAGGAAAACCGATCACTGAAAGCGGAACTGCATGGTCGCTTCAACCGCCATTATATCATCGGTCGTTCACGCCCCATGCAGGAGGTCTTCGCCACCATTGAAAAGGTGGCGCCAAGCAGAGCAACCGCACTGCTCATGGGAGAATCAGGCACCGGCAAGGAACTGGTGGCCAGGGCCATCCATGAGGCAAGCCCGAGAAAGGATAAAAACTTTGTCAAGATCAACTGCGCGGCTCTCCCGGAAAACCTGCTGGAGAGCGAACTTTTCGGTCACGAGAAAGGGGCATTCACCGGAGCCACCGCCATCCGCGCCGGACGCTTTGAACTGGCTGACGGCGGCACCATCTGTCTTGACGAGATCGGTGAACTGCCGCTCTCCCTCCAGGCCAAACTGCTCAGGGTCCTTCAAGAGCGCCAGTTTGAACGCCTGGGAGGCACCAGGACACTGGAGGTCGATGTACGCATCATTGCCGCCACCAATGTGAACCTTGGCAATGCCGTGGCTAACGGTACCTTTCGCAACGACCTCTATTATCGCTTGAATGTGCTGCCCTTTCATCTTCCCCCCTTACGGGAACGCAAGAGCGACATTCCGATCCTGCTCAACCACTTCCTGCACGCCAGTAATGAACGGAATGGCATGGAGGTGGAGTTATCCCAGGAGGTCCTCGACTTCCTGATGGACTACAACTGGCCGGGAAATGTACGGGAACTGCAAAATCTCGTTGAACGCTTGGTTATTTTGACCGACAAGAGTATTATTTATAAAAGTGATCTTCCTCATGAGATGATGAGGACCTTGCCTCAGGAAACAACACTTACCTCCTCTGCAAGGACAGCGCCCACTGATCTCGGCCCTGGCTCCAGCATATCCGGCAGCAAGAACCCGGCCCTCCACTCCCTGGAAGACCTGGAACGGGCTGAAATCAAGGCCGCCCTGATGAGAAACGGCTGGGTCCAGGCCCGAGCAGCCCGGGAACTGGGTCTGACCCAGCGTCAGATTGGCTACCGGATGAAAAAATTCAAGCTCGACAGACCCGAATTTGCCCTGAGCCCATGGAATGAAAAAACATAGAGGCCAGTAAGGCTTGAACTCATTTCAAGATATCGAAAAAAAAAACAGGATCCAAACCATGAATCTCCTGAACCAGAAGTCCATCTTTACGTCCATGCTGCAAGATGGCCCCTTTGCTGTAAACGAACTACCACCCTTTGCCCATCCCTTTTCCAAAGAGGCCAAAAACTGGGTACGCAATCTGGAAGGGGATCAACTGTTAAAGACCAAATATCGCGCCGTTCGTTGTCAGATCTTCGACTTTCTGGGGATCAGCAGCTTTGATGAGATCCTGATCCTGATCCATGACCGTAAGCTGCGCCAAAAGACTGCGGAACACTCACGTACTCTTTTAGGGAATATGTTCGGCCTGGACGGTGGCAGCCATGACATAGGCCGTTACCTGTACGACTATGCCCGCACAGCTGATGACGTGGTCAACTCCCTGCGCGACAAGGTCCTGGCCCCCTATCGCTCACATATTGAGACCACCAATGAGATCGAAACCACTCATGACCCGGTGGATCTACTGCTCATCATCTTTGACGATCGTTTTCACCGCAAGGCCCGCTTTGAGGCGAAGCGCAAGCTGGTTCTCATGAATCTTGCCGGCTCCATTGATCAACGGGAACGGGAAACCGTTATCGAGACCAAGTTTTCCAATTTCCTTCGCTTCTTAAATGCCCATGTCTGGAGCCCCAGTCTCAAGATCGGTGAGCTGGAGATAAAGTATCTCCACAGCCACCACCAGCCAGAGGACTTCAGTTGCCGGGAAGTAACTGTTCTTTCTGAAGACCAGGCCCGAGCGCTGACGCCAAAACCGGGCGAGAAACTGACCCTGATCAAGCGCCGCCGTTTTCGCAGCCAGGACAGAGAGGTTCCAATCTACGTCACTATCAGGAAAAAACCTCCGGCAGCCAAGGTCCTGAAGCTGTTGCGTAAAAATGAAAAAAATCCCGCAGTGGCCGTTGATGATGAACTGGGCCTGATGGCGGTGCTCAACTCGGTGGGTGATGTGAAATGCTTCATCCGCCACCTGACCCGCAGCGCGGTAGAGGCAGGATCGCTCATGACGCTCGAGGATATCTCCGACACCCTGACTGGTGGACACTACGGCAGCACGGCCATGGGCAGTTCCAACCAGACCCCGATGTTGAAATTTTTTGCCAGACTGGGGGGCATCCGGGTGGAATTCATCATCCACACCAACCGCTCCTATCTCAACTATATCTACCAGCGGGATGTTGCCCATGACGAGTATGAGGTCAAGCGGATCTTCGACACCGGTGTGGCGGATTTCCTTTTTCCCGGAGATATCTATCGACTGAAGATGGATGAGATTCGCACCGCCCAGATCAATTTGTTCCGCAAACAGATAGAAGGAAACTAAGCCGTCGTTCAGATAAGCGAAGACTCCGAAAATATCCATAACATTGATATGCCGTAACCGGCATAAGGAGCCGTAACGAAATAGTTAAATATAATGGTATTTCGTAACGGCTCCTAAAGAGGTCTGCCATGACTCCCAATTTTCACGGCATTATTGACTCCACCCTGCGGGAAGGCGAACAGACGCCCGGGGTGCACTTCAGCCAGGAGCTGCGGTACGAGATTATTACTCAGCTCTCCCAGGTAGGAGTGGAAGAGATTGAACTGGGGGTTGCTTCCGAAAAAAACAGCCATCTTCAGGATCTTTTTACCTTTGCCAGGAAGGCAAGCAAAGGAGGGCAACGTCTGGGGCTCTGGTGCCGCTGCCATAGCGGGGATATTGCTTTTGCCGCAAGCTGCAGGCCGGATGTCCTCTCTCTGTCGATTCCGGCCTCGGATCTGCACATCAGCCAACGTCTGCAAAAAGACCGAACCTGGATCCTGCACACCCTGCGGCAGGCCGTTGCCCAAGCCAGGACAGTTGCTATTCCTTTTATATCCCTTGGGCTGGAAGACGCGACCCGGGCCGATCCCGAGTTCCTCTGTTTACTGGCCAAGACTGCAGCCGAGTGCGGGGTGCAGCGGCTGCGGCTGGCCGACACCGTGGGTATCGGCTCTCCTGCCACCATCACACAAATGGTGAAAATGCTCCTGCAGCAGTCAGGGCTTCCCTGCGGGATCCACACCCATAATGATTTCGGCATGGCCACGGCCAATGCCATAGCCGCCCTCGAGGCCGGAGCATCCTGGATTGATGCCACTGTCCTCGGCCTTGGCGAACGGGCCGGCAACTGCCGTCTGGAAGAGGCCGTCGCCTTTCTCTCTCTGCAGAGGGGGATGGAGCGCTATCAGATCAGCCGGCTGCCTGCGCTCTGCCGGACCGTCAGCAAGGCCGCAGATATCCCCATCGCCAGAAACCATCCGGTCATTGGTGAGGCTATCTTTACCTGCGAAACAGGCCTGCACCTGCACGGCCTGACCGTCAATCCCAAGACCTATGAGCCTTATTCTCCAGAGAAGGTCGGCGCCAACCGCACCATGCGCTTTGGTCACAAAAGCGGCAAACGCGCCCTCTGCAACCATCTGCACGCCCTCGGCCATCCCATTGATGACGACAGGGCCGAAGCACTCTCCAGAGAGCTCCGGAAGCTGACAGGCCTTCCACCCCAGGGCCTCAGCGATTCTGAACTACTGCGGCTGGCAGCGCGGTAACGACACCGCCGCCTCTCTCCAGCGGAACGCAGGGCTCCGGCGTTCCGCCGGGGTTGGTCCTGCATCGTATCGATAATGGCGTTAAAGGTTGACAATCTCGTAAAAAGTCTAAAAACAGGCATTTTCTCAAAAATAACACCCGTAATTTCAACAAGTTACAAAAGCAATTTTTGGATTTTTGACTTTCTGCGAAATCATCAAGGTCGGATTAGCCATCGTTTTAACTTGCTGTACTGGTGGTTGTATTGTAGGCTTTTTTACTGATTTCAGCTGGCATTGGAGTGGATTGTGATTTTTTTGATTCTTGATGCCGAGAGTATTATCAGTGGAAGGGGCTCCAGGTCCTCTACAGGGAACAATCCAAGGTTTATTCCTTACTGGCTGCAAAGGGACTGCTTTTGTCGGCTGCACAAACAACTTCTTATCGCCTCACCTTCAACGAATCCCTAGGTATCCTCTACCGCCGCAGCCGCGGAGCTGACATTTCCGCCGTCTGTGGGCAACTGGTGCAGAAGGAAAAATCGCAACAAGAATGACCATAATATCGACCGCACTATCGTCCGTAACTGCAACCGCGCATCCCCCATTTTCAGAGCAAGCACATCATGACCGCCAGCCCTCAGACACTTCTTGCCAACTACCATGCCCTTCCCGATCTGGACAAAACCATTGTTCGGCTATTTTCACTCAACATCGAGCCCTTGCGGCAGGACGAACTTCTGACCAGCCTCGAGTATCTCAAAAACCGCAAGCAGGGAGACTGGCCGATCAACCGTAAGGAAGTAATTCCGATCCTGAACCGGCTTAAAGCTGAAGGGCTCCTCCGCAACAATCCAGTAAAAACAAGCACGCAGACCAACTATCAACCCCTCATTCGCAGCCATGTCCTCCTTGATGTGCTCGACCAGGGTCTTTTCAATATCTTCTCTCAATGTTTATGGGCACTGCGCGGAGGTTCGAGAGCACACTCTTACAACTCTTTCTACTATTACACCCTTGAGCAGGGATTGTTTAAGCTCCAGGATCAGCTCTTCACCAAATCAAGTTTTGAAGAACTGAATACGACAATTACCACTCTCAATCATAAATGGGAACCCAGGCTGGGAGACGACCCCATCCTTTTTCTGCTCAACCCCTCAAACCCCGTCCCGCTTCTGCGCCATTGCACCCATCACTTGGCTATTTATTCCTATATCCTTGATATAGCAGCAGAAGAGACGAAACAATCACCGGAGGTCATCGATTGTTTCGTAGAACAATATCGAAATAAAAAGGTAGAAAGATTTCCACTGGCGGCGCTGATCTATCTGCTCCTGACCGGCGGAATGGAAAAGGCCATTGAAATCATTAACCTCCCTTGCCCTGACGGCAAGTCGTTTGAGCGGACAGTGGGACAGGCGCTGATCCTTTTGGTTCAGGGGAATTACGGTGCGGCCAATCTGCTTTTTGCCGACATCCTGGCACAACTCAGGAAAATTACCGGCAAACGCAAGCCCGCTTTGGAAGGGATTCCCGGTTTATTCCATATTCTTTCTCTGCTGGCTGCCGGGGACAATGCAAATCTCAAATCAGCCAAAGATCAGCTCGACATTTCTCGCAAACAAGACCTCTTTCCACCGGAAATTGCCAGAAACCTGCTCATTGTTGTCGCCCAGCAATCAGGACTGCCTCATGAAGCTGTCCACGCGAGTTTCGATGCCGACGATCTGCCCCCTTTATACCGTTTCTTTTACTACCTCAGCCTCTGGTGGGCCGACCGTGAACAGGCGATCGCCTGCGCCAACATGATGGTCAGGATCGTTCACCGTCCGGTCGCAGAAAATAATTTCACCTGGCTAACGGCGGAAAGCGCCTCCCTGCTTGCCACGATGGGCAAGGAAAGCAGCAAAAACTCCAAAACGGCCAACGAGCTTCACGCCCAATGCGGCACCGTCAGTTTCGTCGGCGCGATCGTCCCCAAGGACAAGAGCATGCAGCGGCTTCATGCTCTGCTCGCCTTAAGCGCCAGGGAACAAAACCAGGACGACGGCCTGGACACCCCTTCTGAACAGCGACTGAGCTGGGTTTACAATGACAAAGGCTACACCTTCGTCCCCTTCCTGCAGAAACTCAACAAAAACGGCAAGTGGAGCAAGGGAAGAAATGTCGCCCTCAAAAACTTGTTTGATAATTTTGAAAGCATGGAAGGCCTTACCGACCAGGATCGGCGAATCGCCCGCACCATAGTCCAGAATCGCACCTACTATTATGGCTACGCCCCCTACCACTTCGAGATGGATAAGGCCCTGATCGCGGCCATCGACCATCCTTCCCTCTTTTTAAACGAGAACGACGGCCTGCAGATTGAGATTGCGCGCGGCGAACTGGAATTGCGGATTCTCAAAGCTGGCGACACCCTCACCATCAGCCTCTGGCCGGAACCGCCCCCAGGCCCGACGACCGCCTTTCTTCACCGGGAGACGCCCACCTCCTTCAAGGTCTATCAGATCAATCCCAAGCAGGCCACGCTCATTGCCCTGCTCAAGGAGGAACTGACCCTGCCGGTTACGGCTACCGAACAGGTGCGCGAACTGGCCGCTTCGCTGTCGGCGATAGTAACCGTCCATTCCGATGTCGGCGGCGGTCAGGAGGTGGCAGAGATAGCAGCCGATCCCCGGCCCCACATCCACCTTCTGCCCTTCCAGGACGGGTTGCGGGCCGAGATCTTCGTGCGGCCAATCACCGATGGCGGTTCCTGGCATCAACCCGGCCAGGGCGGCCCCATCGTCTTTGGCAAGATCGAAGACAAACGGGTGCAGGCCCGAAGAGATCTTAAGGAGGAGCACGACCGACTCCAGCAGCTTATCAGCGCCTGCCCGATTATCACCAAAACGCAAGAGGTTGATGGCCAGTATCTCTTTCCTGATCCCGCCGAGAGTCTGGAACTGCTGGCCCAGCTCCAGCAGTTCCCCGACTGCACCCTGCACTGGCCGCGGGGCCAGAGTTTTTCACTCAAGGGCGTGACCAGCTTCAGCAATCTCGCCCTGAAGATCAAGAAGGATCGCGACTGGTTTGCGGTCAGCGGCGATCTCCAGGTCGATGCCGAGACCGTCCTTGATCTGCAAAAACTGATCGGTCTGCTCGATCAGGCCACGGGTCGTTTTATCCCCTTGGGCGACGGCTCCTTTCTCGCCCTGACCCAATCCCTGCAACGGCGGCTGGAGGAACTGCGGGCCTATTCAGAACAAAACAAAGATGGGCTGCGCTTCAACCCCTTGGCCGCCCTCGCCCTCGACGACCTGACCTCCGCGGTCGATGTGGCGGGCGATAAACAATGGAAGGCCCACAAGGCAAGGCTGGCCGAGACGGTGCAGCCGTCCATCCCTTCAACCCTGACTGCCACCTTGCGCGAATACCAGGCGCAGGGATTTTCCTGGCTGGCCCAGCTCAGTCACTGGCAGATGGGGGCCTGCCTTGCCGATGACATGGGGCTTGGCAAGACGATCCAGGCCCTGGCCGCCGTCCTGCTGCTGACCCCCAAAGGGCCGACCCTGGTCGTGGCCCCTTTGTCGGTAGCCGGTAACTGGATGGAGGAAGCGGCACGTTTTGCCCCGACCTTGCAGGTCAAGGTTTTTGGTCAGGGAGATCGCCAGGAGATGCTGGATGGTCTTGGCCCCTTCGATCTGCTGATCTGCAGCTACGGCCTGCTGCCGGTGGAAGGAGAACGGCTGGCGGCGGTCAACTGGCAGACTGTCATTCTCGATGAGGCCCAGGCCATCAAAAACCGGGAGACCAAACGGGCCAAAGCGGCCATGGCCCTCTCGGCCCAGTTTCGCCTGATCACAACCGGCACTCCCCTGGAAAATCATCTGGGCGAGTTGTGGACCCTTTTTAATTTCATCAATCCCGGACTTCTCGGCAGTCATCAGCATTTTACCACCACCTTCGCCCTCCCCATTGAGCGCGACAAAGACCGTAAACGGCTGCAACAGTTGCAGCGACTGATCCGCCCTTTCATCCTCCGACGCATGAAGAGCGAGGTGCTCCAGGAACTGCCCGCCAAGACCGAGATCACCCTGCAAGTCGAGATGTCGGAGGCAGAAGCGGCCCTGTACGAGGCCCAGCGCCAGAGCGCCCTGGCAAGATTGGAAGACGGCGGGGAACAGGGAGGGGCGCAGCACCTGCAAGTGCTCGTCGAGATCATGAAACTGCGCCGCCTCTGCTGCAATCCCAGCCTGGTTCTGCCGGAGGCCAACATCGCCAGCTCCAAACTCAAGGTCTTTGCCGACATCCTCACCGAGATGCTCGAAAACAGGCACAAGGCTCTGGTCTTCAGCCAGTTTATCGATCACCTCTCGATCATCCGCGCCTTGCTCGACGAAAAGAAAATCCCCTACCAGTATCTTGACGGTTCGGTCTCAGCCGCCCAACGCAAGGAACGGATCGCCGCCTTCCAGGCCGGAGTGGGCGAGGTCTTTCTCATCAGCCTCAAGGCCGGTGGCTCGGGCTTGAATCTGACTGCCGCCGACTATGTGATCCACATGGATCCGTGGTGGAATCCCGCCGTCGAGGATCAGGCATCAGACCGGGCTCACCGCATCGGTCAGGAGCGGCCGGTCACCGTCTATCGTCTGGTAATGAAGGGGAGCATCGAAGAAAAGATAGTGGCGCTGCACAAGGACAAGCGCGATCTCGCCGACTCGCTCCTTGATGGCGCCGATGCTTCCGGTAAGCTCAACGCCGGCGAACTGCTGAATCTGCTCCGTGACAGCGGCGGGAGATATGGGGAGCTGTCGTGACAAAGACATCGTGTTTTTGTTTCGTTATGAACAATGCAGAAACCTGACATCCCCCACTCCAGGGCAACTCAGCGATTCTGAACTACTGCGGCTGGCAGCGCGGTAACGACACCGCCGCGCCACCTCGCCTGGCGTTCCCTCCGGGTTCGTAACTACATCGTGTCGATAATAGCGTTGAAGGTCGAACTCGGACGCATAGCCAGGTTGATCTTTTCATAATCCGGATGGTAGTAGCCGCCAATATCTACGGGCTGGCCCTGGGCCTGTGCCAGTTCGCTCACGATCGTATCTTCACTCGCGGTAAGCTCTGCGGCAATCTTAGTGAAACGTGCCTGCAGTTCGACATCCTCGGTTTGCGCAGCCAGGCATTGCGCCCAGTAGAGAGCCAGATAGAAGTGACTGCCGCGGGTGTCCAGTTCGTTGACCTTGCGCGAGGGTGAGCGCCTGTTTTCCAGGTGCATGCCGATAGCCTGATCCAGGGTCCTGGCAAAGAGGGAAGCGGTTGTATGGTTGAAGGTGGCGGCTATATGCTCAAAAGAAGGCACCAGGGCGCAGAACTCACCTAAGGAATCCCAGCGCAGGTGGCCTTCTTTGAGGAACTGCTCGACGTGTTTCGGCGCGGAGCCACCGGCACCGGTCTCGAACATGCCGCCGCCGTTCATCAACGGGACGATGGAAAGCATCTTGGCACTGGTACCCAACTCAAGAATCGGAAAGAGGTCGGTGAGGTAATCTCGCAGGACATTACCGGTCACTGAAATCGTAGATTCCCCTTTTCTGATCCGCTCCAGTGAGAAGCGCATGGCCTCAACAGGAGTCATAATCCGGATATCCAGGCCACTGGTGTCATAGTCAGGCAAGTACGTCATAACCTTGGCGATGAGCTGGACATCATGGCTCCGGTTGTCATCAAGCCAGAAAATAGCTGGAGCGCCAGTTGCCCGCGCCCGGGTAACTGCCAGTTTGACCCAGTCCTGAATCGGGGCGTCCTTGGCCTGACAGGCCCTGAAGATATCGCCTGTTTCCACGGCTTGTTCCAGCAGGGTTGCGCCGGCGCTATCCACCAGGCGAATCGTACCGGAACCCGGCGCGATAAAGGTCTTATCATGCGAGCCGTATTCCTCGGCCTTTTGCGCCATCAAGCCGACATTGTCGACGCTGCCCATAGTTGCGGGATCAAAAGCCCCGTTCTTATTGCAATCATCAATCACGGCCTGATAGACTGGGGCATAGCAACGGTCGGGAATCATGGCAATGGTGTCATGCAGCTGATCATCGGCTCCCCACATCCGGCCTCCATCTCGAATAACCACCGGCATGGAGGCATCGACAATCACATTATTAGGCACATGGAGGTTGGTGATACCCTTGCTGGAGTCCACCATGGCAAGCTGGCAGCTCTTCTGGTAGACTGCCTCAATGTCTGCCTCAATTTCAACGCGTTGTGCCTCAGGCAGGTTCTCAATCTTGGCCAACAGGTCACCGAAGCCGTTGTTGACATTGACACCCAGTTCCTTGATGAGTGCGGCGTGCTTAGTAAAGACATCCTGGTAAAAAACACTGACGCAATGGCCGAACATGACCGGATCAGAGACCTTCATCATGGTGGCCTTGAGGTGCAGGGAGAGCAGAATGCCCTCCTTCTTGGCCGCCGCGATCTGCTCGCTGTAGAAGGCACGAAGGGCGCGGACCTTCATCACCGAGGAGTCGACAACCTCTCCTGCGAGAAGCGAAGTTTTCTCCTTGAGGATGGTGGTTGCTCCATCTGCGGCCACGAATTCGATGCGGACATCACAGGCGTCCTTGACGGTGACAGATTTCTCGCTGCCGTAGAAATCGCCTTCAGTCATATGTGCGACGCGTGATTTGCAATCGGCAGACCAGGGTTTCATCAGACGATGCGGATTCTTCCGGCCGAACTGTTTGACCGAGGCTGCGGCCCGCCGGTCAGAGTTGCCTTCGCGCAGGACCGGGTTGACGGCACTGCCCAGCACCTTTGCATATCTGGCGTGTATGGTCTTTTCCTCCTCAGTGTTCGGATTCTGTGAATAATCAGGAATGGCGTAGCCCTGTGCCTGCAACTCCTTGATAGCCTCCAGCAGCTGTGGCACCGAGGCGCTGATGTTAGGCAGCTTGATGATATTAGTGTCGGGTTGTTTGGCGAGTTGCCCCAGTTCCGTGAGATCATCGGGGAGGCGTTGCTCCTCGGTCAGGTAGTCGGGAAAGTTGGCGATGATCCGGCCGGCCAGCGAGATATCTTTCTGCACAAGGTCAATACCTGAGCCCTTGGTATAAGCCTGAAGGATGGGGAACAGGGAATAAGTCGCCAGAGCGGGCGCCTCGTCGATTGCCGTATAGATGATCCGTGGTGTGGACATGTGGGACTCCTTGGTTGTTTCGCCGGTGACTGCTGACTTGGAAGATCAGCTGGTGAGTATTCACGTTGAGAGGAATATGCAGTGATTATAAACGATACCTGGTGGTGAAAAAATACATCTGGCCTCTCTCATTCAACCCCTCGAGAGACGGCCCTGCCATCCACGCCAGGCACGCAGGATGGGTGAGAAATTAGCATATCCGAGGCGGGATTGCAAATAGCATATCCGCCTTGTTTCAATATGTTATTTGTTTTCTAAAATTGATGATCTCGTAAAAAATCAAAAAAAGGCTGTCTTTTCGAGCGACAGCGAGAAATCTTATTATTCAACCAATGGATACTATTAAGATTTCTCCCGATGGTCGAAATGACATTATACCAATTTGTACTTGTTACAAGACCATCCAAATTGACAGTCTCGTAACAAGCCATTTTGGGGGATGGCTAAGCAAAAATCGTCAAATGCAAGGCGTACACATTTCAAGGAATGCGGCGTACTTAAGTACGCCGCAATGACGAGACAATGTGCAGCAACACAGCAGTTGACGACTTTTTGTAACGCCATCAAAATTTCATTTGATAAACAGAACCAGCTGACTCTCTTGCGTATTGTTATCAAGGCGATTATACAACAGGAAGGCCAGGCTGAATCAAAAACACTCACATGTGACACAGCACTGTTTGTTATTGCAAGAAAGCAAGCTCTTAAAAACAAATCCGCTGATACCCCATGCACATCGAATGGCTTCATCTGACCGTCTCCTACTCCTTCCTCGTAGTAGGCGAGGTCCTCTTTCTCAGCGCCCTGCTGCACATGGTGTATCAGCGGCGAACCCCAACCAGCATGATCTCCTGGCTGCTGGCGATTATCCTGCTGCCGCATCTTGCCGTGCCGCTCTATTTCATCCTCGGTTCACGTAAACGCAGAAGCTCCAAAGCCAAATCGATGTTCAGCCTTCACTCAGTAACGGATCTACCCGTAGAAAAGGCCAACCCCATTGACGGCGTTCTCCGCGCCAACGGGATACCAGGAGGCACCCAGGGAAACCGTTTTGCCCTCTATACTGACGGCACTGAGGCCTACAAAGCACTGCTGCAGGAGATAGAGAAGGCGCAAGAAAGCATCTTTATCAGCACCTATGTCTTCAACAACGATACGGTCACCGCCCAACTCCTCACGGCACTGACCAAAAGAGCGACAGAAGGGATCGAAGTCAAGATTCTCATCGATTCGCTGGGATCATTCCCCCTCTACTGTTTCCAGCATCCCTTCAAAAAACTCCGTCAGGCCGGGGCCATGATTTCATTTTTCATGCCCATCATGCAGATGCCGTTTCGTAACTACATCAACCTGCGCAACCACCGAAAGATCTATCTTTTTGACCGCCGGATTGTCCTCACCGGCGGCATGAATCTCTCTGCCGAGTACATGGGACCAACGCCTGACCCCAGCCGCTGGAACGACCTTCTCTTTCTTATCGAAGGACCGGCAGTCTTTCACTACCTGGAGATATTCGCCTCAGACTGGGCCTATGCCTCGGGTCAGGCTTCATCCATCCCTGGAGCACCTGACACTGGGCCATCCATGGCCTGCGGTCACACCACGCCAATCGCTCTGGACACGGTTCCTCTGGGCAACGGCGATGCGTACATCCAGGTAGTGCCATCCGGCCCTGACATCGCCAGAGATGCCCTCTTCGAGGCGTTGGTCTGCGCAATCTACACCGCCCGAAAACGGATCTGGATCGTCACCCCCTACTTCGTTCCCGTTACCTCTCTGCAGGAGGCGCTGATTATCGCCCATCACAAGGGCGTCGATGTCAAATTGATCACCCCCTATGAATCCAACCACCTCCTCGCCGATCTGGTGCGCAGCAGCTACATGCGGGAATTAATGGAGGCCGGGGTGGAAGTCGCCCTGTACAAGGGTCCCATGCTCCATGCCAAGGCGATCCTTTTTGATGATGCAGGGGCGATGCTTGGTTCGGTCAATATTGACAATCGCAGCCTGTTGTTGAACTATGAAGTGGTCAGTTTCGCCTATTCGGTGCCCATCATCTCGGAGGTAAACGCCTGGATGGAGAAACTCCTGCAGAACTCACAGCATGACATGAAACCGGCCGGTATCCTGCGGCGACTGGCCGAAAACCTGATGCGGATCGTCGCCCCGCAGTTGTAAAATCAGCAAGAACCGAGTAGCGTAGCAAACCGTTTTTATCAAACAACCTTGCCAGTCTCGTAAAAAATCATTTTTGGGGATGGCGTCGCTAAAAATTGCCATACGACATGGTGAATATATCCATCAAACAACAGACATTTGGAGACAAGCGAATTTCCTCTCAAGCACCCGGCACCAGGACTCCGCTATCCATCAAGATCGCCATGCCGGCATATCAACTGGCATGGACCATTGCCATTCCTCTGCTCCGTCGCAACCAGAGGCTGCAACAGGGGTTCAGCCAACGTACCCTGGAGGAGGCCCCGCCCCCTGCAGATCTGTGGATCCAGGCAGCCTCGGTTGGAGAATCATTTCTGGCCGGGGAGATTCTCAGAAACCTTGATCCGGCCGGACCAATCCGGGTGCTTCTGACCACCTATACCAGTCAAGGCATGGAAATCCTGGAAAAGGCCCGAAATGACGCCATGCAGCAAGGCGGAAAACTCACCATTCACACCGCCTATCTTCCCTTCGATCATCCCGCCCTCATGACCAGAGCCGTAACCGCCATCCGGCCAAAGGTTATGCTGCTGCTGGAGAGTGAGTTATGGCCCGGACTCCTGGCAAGCTGCAGAGAGCACGGGGTAAAGGTCCTGGTGGCAAACGGCAGGATGACGGCAAAAAGTTTCAGCCGCTATCGTCTCTGGCCATCCTTGTGGCGCTATCTGAGACCGGAGAGGATTCTCGCCATATCCAGCGATGATGCCTCCCGTTTTGCCACCCTCTTTGACATGGACGCAGTAGAAGCCGTGCCGAATATCAAATTTGACCGTATCAGTCAACAAAGCGCTGAAGATACTGCGGACAACCCCCTGGCCCATCTGTTTCCGCCCGATGCGACGGCCACAGCGGCACCAGCCAAACTGCTGGTCCTGGGGTCGGTGAGAGAGGAAGAAGAAGCGGATATCATCAAGTTGATCTGTCACATCAGGAAACAAAATAATCAGATACGCATCGCCTTGTTCCCCCGACACATGCACCGCATCAAAAACTGGAAAAGGATGCTGGAGAGCCACGGCCTCCCCTGGCAGTTACGGTCTCGCTGCACGGGGCCAGTTGCTCCCGGCAGCATCATCCTCTGGGACACCATGGGTGAAATGCTCTTCGCCTATCAGCTTGCCGACGCCGCCTTTGTCGGCGGCAGCCTGGCCCCCTTAGGCGGTCAGAATTTCCTGGAGCCGCTTACCTGCGGACTCAGGCCGGTTATCGGTCCGCACTGGAAAAATTTTTCCTGGATCGGCCGGGACATTATTGATCAACAACTGGTCTTCCAGGCCAAAGACTGGCAGGAAGCAGCCAAATTCCTGCTGGAGAATAGTATGACGCCACCTCGCCGCGAACAGACACGACAGGGAATTATTGCCTATGTGAAAGACCGCCGTGGCGGCACGGAAAAAACGTGTACAGCAATAAATAATCTTCTCTTCGCGGGAAGCTTGAACCAAACAACCAAGAGATAAGAGCACCATGAACTCACTGCCCCCATGCTACGGCATCATCCCGACCCGCTACGCCTCTTCCCGCTTTGAGGGAAAACCCCTGGCCCTCATCCTCGGCAAGCCTATGATTCAGCATGTCTACAGCCGGGCCTGCCAATGTCCCCATTTGCAGCAGGTGGTCCTGGCAACCGATGATGAACGTATCTTTTCAGTGGCTGAGTCCCTGGCCATTCCCGTGCTCATGACCAGCCCCAATCACAGCTGCGGTACCGAAAGGGTATTGGAGGCAGCGCGCCTGCTTGCCGTGCCTGACGATGGCGTGGTGGTCAACATTCAAGGTGACGAACCAGCCCTCGAACCGGAAATGCTGACCGCCCTCATCGCCCCATTCTGCTCGCCTGAAATCCAGGTTACGACGTTAGCCCGGAAGATAAGCACAGAAGAAGCACAGGCCCAGGATCAGGTCAAGGTGGTTATGGGAAGGGACAACCGGGCCCTCTACTTCTCCCGGCTTCCCATTCCCTTTCCTCAGGACGGAAGCGAAGGTGAGTATTACGGCCACATCGGCATCTATGCCTTCAGGATGAAGACCCTTGAGCACTTTGTCGCTCTCGAAAAAGGGGCTCTGGAAAAAAAGGAAGCGCTCGAACAGCTGCGCCTGCTGGAAAACAATATCCCCATCCACGTAGTGATCACAACCCATCAAAGCCATGGCGTTGATCGTCCCGGGGATATCGCCATTGTTGAGCAGATTCTTAAAAACAAGGTGTAGGGTTATTTGTAGAAGCTTATATCGGATCTGACAGCTGGGGCGAAAGCCGCCACACTTAATCTGACATTCGTATATCACAGTAGACATTTTCAGCTGAGGACAGTTGAATCTTGTCAGATATTCGATGTGGCAATCTTAATTTTGTGAGTCAGAACCAGAGTCAACATGTCTTGGGAAATATTGACTCCGGCAGGGCAAGACTATAATATATAAAGCACTCCCAAGACCTTTCCTCAACTCAGACAGCAGGCCCGCTGCCGCCCTTTTTCTCCAAGATATCATGGAGGGTCTGGGCAAGCTTATGTAGAATGACCGGCTTCATCAGAAAGCCATCAATACCCATCCGTCTGGCCTTTTTCTCGTCCATGATCTCGCTGAAGCCGGTACAGAGCACCACCGGCATGGCCGGACTGAGTTGCTTGATCCGCCGGACCAGCTCCGCCCCGTTCATGACCGGCATGTTCATGTCGGTGAGCACCAGGGCGATGCGCGCCCTCTGCTGCGTGAAGAGCTCCAGTGCTTCGGTACTGCTGGCACAGAGCAGGACCTCATAGCCCAGATCACCCAGCATCCGCCGCAGCATCTCACCTATGATCGGTTCATCATCCACGACCAGAACCGTGCCGCTCCCCTTCGGGATTTTTTCACCAGTTTCCTCGGTCAGGATCTGATCATGTCTCTGCACCTGGGGCAGGTAGACATGAAACTCGGTGCCTTTGCCCGGTTCGCTGTAGACGGTGATATGTCCATGATGACTCTCGACAATGCCATGCACCATCGACAGCCCAAGCCCTGTCCCTTCTCCCTGCTTTTTGGTAGTAAAGTAGGGATCAAAGATCCGTTCCACCAGCTCTTTCGACATGCCGCAGCCGGTGTCACGAACACTCAGTTTCACATGCGGACCCGGCTGCATGACCAGACTATCGATGTAATCCTCCGTTGTTAACTCAACCACCTCCATACTGACGTCTAACTCACCACCGGTTTCCTGCATGGCGTGGTAGGCGTTGGTACAGAGATTCATAATTATCTGGTGGACCTGGGTTGGATCGGCCATGACCAGGCCACAATCAACCACATTCTGTTGAATGGCAATAGTGGTCGGGATGGAGGAACGCAGAAATTTAAGCGCCTCCTTGATGACCAGGTGGATCTGCAGCGGCTGTCGCTGCTGCTCGGTCTGGCGGCTGAAGGTGAGGATCTGCTTGACCAGTTCCGTGGCCCGCTTTCCTGACTGGATGACTTGCTCAATATCCTCTCTGGCCTTGCTGTACTCTGGCAGATCGCGTTTGACAAACTCTGAAAAACCAAGAATAGCCGCAAGGATATTGTTAAAGTCATGGGCGATGCCGCCGGCCAGGGTGCCGATGGCCTCCATCTTCTGGGCCTGGCGCAGATGCTCCTCAAGCTGTTTACGATTTGAAATATTAACGGCCATCGACCTGCTTTCGATAACATTACCGTCTATATCCTTCACTGGTTCAACAGAAAGACTTACCCATAATGGTTTTCCATCTGAATTTACCATCTGCAACTCTTCATCATTAATTGATTCGCCATGCTTAAATCTTTCAAAAATTTCTTTTGCTTTCCCTTTGCCGCTTGGAGACTCCGAATAAAGATCTAAAACTTTCATCTCCGCCAACACTTCCGGCGCATATCCAAGCATTTTTTGCGCGCCCAAATTATAACGTTTAACTCTTTCATTTTTGGCATCAATTGTGAAATAAGCAGCTGGGGCATTGTCAAAAAGTTCTCGATATTGTTCCTCACTTGCTCGTAATTTTTCAGTTAATGATAAAAGATCTGATGTTTGTTCCTTTATTCTTTTCTTCAAAAATAGCGACAAGCCAATAAGCAAAATAATTAAACTGGCCAATCCTCCGATAGTTTGTTTTAGCCAAGTCGGGATCGCATATGGAGCTACTTTTTCGGCAAACCATTTATCCATACTTTTGTAATAAAATGATTCCCGGTCCCTTTTCATTTTCACTAAATGTTTATCCAGTGCACTGATAATCTGAGGGTTGGAATTTTTGGGAGCAGCGAAATGCAACCGTGTAGGATAGAAAATAATGCCGGTTTCCTTAATGCTGGACGACAAATGAGCTGCCCCGTAATACTTGTTGATAACGGCTGCATCAACTTTTCCTTCAGCGAGTAATTGAAATACTTTATGATAATCCGGGAGCAAAACAAGTTCACAATTTAACCCAAACGGAGCCATATGTCCCCTGAGGGCATCAGCCTGAATAGATTGGTCTAATACGGCAACTTTTTTACCAGTAAGATCAGCTATGGAATTGATTTTTGATTCGTTTCCGACATAGACCTGAAACCAGTCGGAAAGGACGGGCTCTTTGTTAAAATTCCAACGTTCCTTACGAGCTTCGCTATATGCTACATCAACCATGATATCTATTGCAGAATTATCCAGGTTTGATAAACACTCGCCCCACGTACCAATTTTATATTTAACCTTCCAGCCTTCCTCTCGGGCAATTTCTTCGATGAGCTCAACAAAGAAACCTGTTGGCTGACCCTCCTTATTCAAAAAAACCTTTGGTTTATTTTCATAGACCCCAACAGTTATCGCAGTAGGTTCAGCTGCTGCATGCGAACAAACAACCATGAAAACCAACAAGATCGTAACGAGACATCTGGAATATATATTTTTAATTTGATAACTCATGTTGAAATTTCATTTGATATTGCCCGTAGGACAAATTAGTAACTAGTTTCTTGATATCCACACCGGCTCAAACAATTTTTATAACTAAAGATCAGATAGTTACGTGCGATTCCAGCCTGACTCCATCAAGCCACTCTTCTTCCTTCAGCGCCAACCTTAACCAGTTGATCAAGAACTTACTTTGAGTTTTCAACTATTTCCAGGCACCATCATAAAAACGAACGTTGCTTTATTCAATCACAGGTGAAATATTTTTAATAGGGATTTTGGGGAAAAAATTAAAATGATGCCAGTGGCAAGGTTAATTATTGGTAGGTACTCAGAAAAAAGAGCTTCTTCCTGAATTATCGAATAAATCGGATGTCAGATTAGCTCGGATCTTTCTCCCAAATTATGTCGGATTAAGTCTGAATACCAACAGATTATTTTTTTAAGCTATTTTAAAGCTACCTTTTCAATTGCTTTTTTCTGTCGCTCTATGCTTTGCACCAGATGGAACTGGACCAGGGCCTTGTGCAGATTTTCCTCCTCATGCAGCACCTTGAAATAGCAGTTACCTGCCAGATAATCGGTAAAACACCTGAGACCGAGCTCGAAGGCGAGCAGACGAACCGCCTGAAAAATCAGCTGCCGGTCCTGGTCGGTGAGCAGCATCCCGGCCCCGGAGAAGTAGCCCGCAAGCACCTCCCGGCACATATCCATATCAAACGAGACCTGGGAAAGATCGGCTGCCACCTCCCCTGAGACATTGCAGCAGGAACGGAGACAGTCACCGATATCGTAATGAATAAGTCCCGGTCCCACCGTATCAAGATCGATAAGGCTGACCGCAGATCGTTTGCCACATCAAAGAGGACATTGCCCGCCCCCGATTTACGTGCAATATACACGCTCAATGTATGGAGCAAGAAGGAAAAAGGCGACATTTCAGCGTGTTGGTTTTTTGTTGTTTAGAAGAACTAATGACTTGTTTTTACCGAAAAAGGTCTTGGTGAGTTTAGCCCAATACCAGTTATTGGCTTCAGCGTAAAAAAAAATTGCCAAAGCAGTCGGGAAAAGGTAGCTTTAATGCATTGGGAGGGAGGGCTCTTAATTGGAAAGGTTTTTTTTAGTAAGGCCGAAAAGGGCGATTACTTCAATAACTTGTGTGCTGTTGGTGGTTGGTATTTTTCCGGAGTGCCGAAGGTGATTATCAGATGGGCAGTCGGGAAGAAGTTACTGCAGTCAAACCAAGTTTACTCGATGCATCTTAACCCGGATATTCCATAAATTTGCTTGATGATCGCGCCGGCCATTGTTTGCAATGAAAATTTCATGAAGAAGTGGCGTAGTTATTCATCCGCCCGTCTGAGAAAACTTTCCAACGCCAACAATGGACCAGTCAGGACGTACGAGCTTTTATGAAATATCCGGGTTGAGGCCAACCCTTACGGTAACCCAAGAAAAAAGGAATTTTTATGTCTTTCGCTCTTTCGCTCTTTCGCAGGCTGCGCCCAGTACGTCGCATGGTGGAGATTTGGCGATGATGCTCTCTACCCAAGGCATAGAACATCAATTACAGCTCAGCAAACTGGATGACCATCGCACACTTCCGGACAAAATGACCTATGCCCATGAGGTGATCCGTCAGCGTTTCCCCTGTATCGATCGCATCGCTATCGCCAAATATGACCAGATCAGCGACACCCTGCGCACCTATGTCGGGAGCATGGAAGCGGTCAATCCGCTCAAACTCCACCAAGCCAAACTAAGCGAGGTTCCGTCCCTGCTCAATCTGGTCAGAAATCGTGAAACTCGCATCATCAATGACCTGAGTGTTTTCGCTGACAGGCAATCGATTCACTCGAAGCGAATCCTCGGCAAAGGTTTCCTTTCCAGCTACACCGTCCCGATGTTCAATGAGGGTCAGGTCATTGGCATGCTATTTTTCAATTCATATCAGCGCGATGCGTTCGACGATTCGAACCTGACTTACCTGGATATGATCGCGCATCTGTTGACGAGCCTGCTGGCTGCGGAGCTGACCCAGATTTCCACCTTGCGCGGCGCCCTGAAGACTGCCACTCAGTTTACGCATCATCGTGACCCAGAAACCGGAATGCATTTGGAGCGCATGGCCCGTTATTCACAGCTGATTGCTCGGAAACTGGGTGCCCCCCATTCGATTGACGATGCGTTTGTCGATCGGATTTTCCAGCACGCGCCGTTGCATGATGTCGGCAAGATCGCCATCCCCGATAAAATTCTCCTCAAGCCAGGGCCCCTGAGCGTTGAGGAGTTCACCGAAATGAAAACTCATACCACGCGGGGCCGCGAGATTGTAGATGCCATGATGCTTAACTTCAATATCCGGAATTTCAAAGACATCGAGATGATCCGCAATATTGTTGCCCATCACCATGAAAGCATTGATGGCAACGGTTCCCCGGATGGCTTGGCTGGTAATGACATACCGCTCGAGGCACGTATCGTCGCGGTTGCAGACGTATTCGATGCGCTCACTTCAGAGCGGCCATATAAGACGGCTTGGAGCAACCTGCAGGGATTCGTTGAGCTAGAGCGTTTAAGCCATTTCAAGCTCGACCCAGATTGTGTCGCCGCCCTGTTAAGCTCACAGGAGGAAATACAGGAAATTCAGTCCAGTTTCACCGACGGAGAAGGACTATAGTGGACCCCCGTTTTAAGACAGCAGTTTAAGCTATATGCAATCTTTTTTCCCTGACCTTTTCCCCTTTATTGTATCAGTTCAAGGTGAGTGATTTCTAAAAAACTCAAAAAGGAGGAAGGTAGGTGGCAACGATCTGAAACAACCGAATTTTTTTATCGACCTGGATGGTTTGTTGATTACAAGCAGGGCCGCGCCTTCTGGTCATCCGGCAGTATTCCCGGTGGATTCGGGAGATTGTGTAGGTAACAGAGTGTCGGTGGCGCTATAAGTATGCAATGAAGAAACACCATAAAGGCAGGGTCATTTAATTGGCTCTGCCTTTTTTTTGTGATTGACCAAGGAAGGCACCAACAGCGTTTTGATCATGAATTGATCAGGAGGTGGACAGTAGACATCTCAACCCCAGGGCAGTTGTCTGTAATCAGATATTCGATGTGGCAATCTCAAAGCCCAAAATCTTTTGCCCGTGTCAAAAGTAATCCACAGATTTGTCTGAAGAGGCCCTTTTTTAGACTCCTTTTTTTCTTTTGTAGCAGCTTTTCTACGTAACGGCTTGTTCAAATTTCCAGGGCCACTTCTATATCTTCTCTTCAAGCTTCACCGGCATTCTCCTCGGCTTTGCTTTGGTGGCACAAAACAATACCTGAAAATGCCATAAAGCTTTATTGTTTCAGCATATTAACTAAACAACCACCGACTGAAGTCGGTGGGTTTAAAATCGCGGACTGAAAGTCCAGCAACACCGGCAGGCTTACGCGGCCGGTTGCCTGAAAACGAACCGAAGAATATCAAATGAGATAAATTGCAAAAACAAAATGACCGAACATTCCCCAACACAGTTGTACAACAAACTTTTTACGAGCTCTTCTTTGATATCAAATAATTGCTGTAAACACGGCTCATTGCTGAAAGCTATCCGCCTGAAAGGCGGAGGTTTCAACCTTAGACAGAAACAATGGAAAAACAGCTACTTGTGCTTTTGCAAGAGGCTCAATTGCTACTTCTTTTATTGAATTCCATTAGTAATGGTTGGTAAAAACATCAACCATGGAAATTTCTTTTTGAAGATTGCGGTAATTTCTTTGTTAGTATCCATGATCACAATGCATTCTTCAGTTCCTGAGCAGCCATCTCCTAACCAGCCAATAAAGGTCCCACCTTCCGCAGGAATAGCAGTGAGAGTTATTTCGGTATTAAGAATAAAGTTGTTTGAACAGGCCGTTCCGCAGTTAACCCCCTCCGGAGAGCTGATTATTGTTCCCGAACCTGTTGCATTAACTGAGAGGGTTGCCGTAACTGTGGGCGTTGACTTCCATTCCACTTTATCCAACCATCCCGAATCATCATTACTTGATGCGGATCCGTCTTTAGTATAGCTCCATTTGAGGATATGGCTGCCTGCCGGGATTGTGAAACTTTTTTGCGTCCAGTCCACGATGCCGCTGATGCTTCCGCTCTGTATTGTCCCATCAATCGAGAAACGAAGATAATCCCAATCTTTTTCAGATGAGACCTTCCAGTAAAAACTCAATGTTCCTGGGCCAGTTACTATTGTCTGGATGTCTGATTGTTGACTGTCTGCTATATCTCCGCTTTGAGCAGCATCTCCACCATAATACACTGTTGTAGTTTGACCCAACCAATTGGAATTGCCACTAGTTTCCCACGTAAGTGATGTATTGTCTACAGCTTCACCCAATGCTGGAGCAGCAGGTACATCAACCACTGTTATAATGTAAGCACCTGTCTTGGTTGCTCCTCCATAGGTGTAGCTTGCGCTGACGGTTACAATCTGATTGGCTGTTACCGAAGATGTTGTCAGAACACCATCGGAACTGATCGTTGTGTATGTTGAATTTTCACTCCAGCTTGGAGTGACTGTTGTCGTGCTGCCGTCACTCCAGTTTGCTGTCGCTGTATATGTCGCAGTGCTACTCTCATTTACATTGGTCGGACCATTGATAGTTATACCGGATAGGGTTGCACCACTCGGTGCGCATGTGAGTTGGAATGAATAACCACCCCATACTCCCCATGAATAACTTGATGACATGCCACGAAATTGTTCCCAGCGAATAGTAGAAGACCATGTATCAAGACAACCGTAGTACTGAGTGGATCCATCAAGACGATAACCAACTAGGTGACAAAATGGTCTGTGTAACCGTCACCACTGCTATCTACCAAAAAAACCATGGGACGCTTAGCATCTATTTCACGGGTGAGAACAGTCCAGGTAAGAGATGAGCCATAATAGTATTCGGAGGTTGACGAATTGTATGTGTTATTGCGTAACGTTGCGTAGTTGGTGAAAGCCGGAATAATCTGATTCGACCATGACCAACCATAATAGTTTTGATCACTACTCCAAGAAGTATGCATAAAATCTGCAATGGAGTTATTAATATGCTCGTCGCCAGCTGGGAGTTCCGACTTGTCCGGCAACATCGTGGGGGATGCATCCTCAGGCAAACTGTAATCTTCATAATGCCCAGGAGTTGTTGAGTTACCTTGAGAAGCAATGCCCTGATTGACACTACTTGTCTGAGTGGAAGCGTCTCCATCATATAAGTCGCTGCACCCATTTTTATCCCAATATCCAACAACCATACCAACGGCTGTGGGGCCACAGCCGTGGCGCCACAGATAGGATGGGACTCCCAAGACGGTTACGTCGGCGCCACCTGATATAGCGTCGCCTGAAAATGTCGCTATTGCAGGCTTAATACCTTCAGGTGGGACGGGACCAGTGGTGTTCTGCTGAGGTTTTGGCAAGCTTGCAAACTCGATGACCGATTGTTCAATGTTAGATGACGCTGGGTAAAGCTCACGACCACCGGTACAATCGGAGGAATATCCTCCCTCGACTTTGATCAGATAACCTGGTTCGGATGGCAATTTAAAGTCATCATACTTGGAACCTTGAACAATGCGCAGAATATCATCTTCACCGTTTTTCGATGCAGAATTTAATGCACTCAATAATTCAACTTGATTTTGAACACAAAAGATTTCAGCCATGGCAAAAGAGGGCAGAAAGACAAGAAGTGCAGCCAATAGAGATAATGCACATAATTTTTGGATGTTTTGAAAATTCATTCCATTATTAAGAGATGGCTGCATTTCTTATTACACCTCTGAGGTCGAATATTAATAGCGGACGGCAGAAGAAAGCCGCAGAAACGAAATTGATTGACATCAACTGATCATACCCATAACATGCATAGAAAACAGGCCCCAGGTTTTACCATCCAAACGTGACTATCCTTTTCCTTGAAAGCCCGATCTCGTCGGTGAATGCTCTTGCGCGATTACTCAAAATGAACCCCGACTCGCAATAATGTTAAGCACGAAAGTCAAATAATATCAATCAGTAATGGTTAGCATGAAGGCAGTCTGATAAAATCAGATATTCGATATGGCAATCTTAATGTCAGGAATCACTTGTCCGTGCCAGAAGTAATCCATAGATTTGTATTAAGAGGTCCTTTTTCAGACTCGCTTTTTTCATTTGTAGCAGCTTTTCCACTTAACGGCTTGTTCAAATTTCCGGAGACACCTTTGTTGGATGCAGCGTAGCATCTGGTTCCCATGCAGTGCACAGGAGCCAGATGCTTGAAAGAACGAAGAGCCTATTTCACTCCTCGGGTAATGGCGGGCAGGAACATGGTCCAGGGGAAATCAGACTTTATAGACGGCGTTACGCCCACAGAGGCCGAGGTGCTGCTGGTACCGGCATCATTAGTAGCTGAAACTGAGCAATCATAGTCCACACCTCCGACCAGATTACCGACTGTGAGCGGGGAGCCGGGGCCGGTGGCGGTTTGGGTGTCGTAGCCGGAGGCGGTGCAGGTGGCGGTGTAGTTGGTAATCGCTGAACCACCATTATTGGCCGGTGCGCTAAAGTATATTGTCGCCCGACCGGGACCGGCGACAATGCTGGTGATGGTGGGTGCGCCGGGGGCTGTGACAACCGGTGTCTGACTAGAATTGACATCCGTTATATTGCCGGCTGCATCATAGACATAGCCAATGTTCAACCCTGACTGATAAGCCACCTGGGTTAACCGGTTGATATCATCGTAGGTATAGACCACACTGACCGCTACCGCCCGGCACTCGCTGGCACCTTGCAAGGCTGTTAAGAGCATCAAAAGAAAGAAGATTTTTTTCATCCCTACACCTCGGTCATAACAATCTATTCAATATTTTTAGTGAATTACACACCATCTCGCCTCTATTGTTATGCAGAGAAACCAGAAAGACGACTTTTATGACAAACACTTTTCCTGGATGTTTCATATAGGCTACCTCGTTTCCATACGGGTTATTCGCTTACTTTTTTTATTTATTTTTTTTAATTGTCTTAACGAACTCATTAAGTTCATCGAACATATTCCTTAAACTTTCTACATATGCTGCACTATAAATCTTCTTATTTTCTACAATGGTTTCCCATAAAAAAGCACTGTTACTTACATATAAAGATTCTCCTCCAGCAACATAAGCATCAGAAAGAAGTTTGTTTGTTCTGTTGATCATATCCTTACTACGATTAACATCACTTAACGAACTGACAATTTTTCTTATTTTGAAGATAAAATGAATCGCTTTATTTGTCCTTTTTAACATTTTGGTTGTTTCAGGATTACTAGAAAACAAGTCAATCATTTGGTTAGCACCTTCTTCGGTATATACTGAAATATCAGTCAATCCAATAAAATCAGATGCTATTATAGCATAATCCCCAACCAACAACGCAGATGCTTCAACTCTATTTATTGATCCAGCTTTATATGCATCTACTGTCATAGCATATTTGTCTAGGTAATCATCATAAGACTCAACTACCTTATCAGATAGCATTCTAAATGGTGAATTTTCCTGAAGTGTCTTTCCAAGACTTGTTTCCTTATAAAGTGTCCAAGGTGCAGTTGCAATTATAGCATCCCCCCATTCTGACATCCATTGAGGCACCATCCCACTCGGATCCATCCCCACCATCGGATTTCCACTCACATACTGGTACCGATTCAAACTAAGTGGATCATTCACTTCCCCATGCAGGGCATCCTGGCTCACAAAGCGCCGCAGGTCGGGCCGGTAGTACCGCGCGCGCATATACTGCAGGCCGTTGCCATCATCCATAACCCCGTGCTGGCCAACAAAACGGAAGGGATTGTATGAGCTGCCCTGCACAGTAGCATTGCCAAAGGGTTCGTAGGCGTAGCTGTCGGTCACTATGCCACTGTTGCCCGACAGGGCTAGGGTATTGCCGCTGGGATCGAAGTGGTAATAGCGGTGGTCGGTACCGCTGATCTGCGCCACCAGGCCATCGCCGTAGATGTAATAGTGCTGGATGGCGTTGCTGCTATCCGTTTCCGCCAGCACCCGATAAAGGTCGCCGCCGGTGGGGTCGAGCAGGTAGCGGATGGTTTGGCTGCCGTTCAAACGCGCAATACGGCGACCTTCGCCGTCGTAGGTATAGGAGTCGGTCAGTGCGCCATCAATGGTAACAGTTGTTATAAGATCCTGCGAATTGTAAGCATACTGGATCGGATCAACCCCACTGGGATCTCCGGTCATGCGGCCGTTGGTGTCGTGGGTGATGGCCGTGCCGTCTACACTGGCCAGGCGATTGCTGGCATCGTAGATCATCGCGGCCGTCTTGCCCACATTATCGAGCAAAAGCGGCAAATCCATAGCAGCGGCAATGGGATTGCCTGCGCCGTCCAGGGTCAGGGTATGACTGGAAATCACCGCATTGGCAGCATTGCGATTGATCAGCGACACCATCCGCCCGACCGCATCGTAGTCCTTTGCCACTTTTGCGCCGTTGCCATACTGAATGGCCCTGACCATACCGCTGCCATCACGGGTATAGGTGGTGGTCTGGCTCAGCCAGTCGGTAAGGCTCGTCAGTCGACCATCGTCATCATGGACATAGCTTACGATCTTGTTGCCGGGATAGGTCAACTGCTGCAGGAGTCCGGCGGCATCGTAACCGTAGCCCACGGCCAGACCGAAGGCGTTGGTGATGCCGGTCATCCTGTTGCGCTCGTCGTAGGTAGAGGTAGTGGTGCCGTTTGCATCGGTCATGGTCAGACTATTGCCGTTGGCGTCATAGGTGTAGTTGACCGTGGGCCCGCCGGGGTAGCTCACCCCGCTGACGCGGTCGAGGTTGTCGTAGGTATAGGTGATGGTCTGGCCGGAAGGCATGGTGCGGGTGAGCATGTTGCCACCCTCATCATACGTGAAACTCCACTGTCGGTTCGCGGCATCGGTCAACAGCGTGAGCCGGTTGAGCGCATCGTAGGTATAAGTGTTGGCCTGGCCCTTGCGGTCAACCGTGGTGGCCAGGTTGCCGTTGGCATCATAGGTGGCGCGGGTGATGCCGCCATCGGCATCCGTCACCTTGGTCATGTGTCCAAGGCCGTCATACTCGTAGCTGGTCACCTTGCCGCGACCATCCCGCTTGGTGGCGAGCAGGCCCTGGGTGTTGTAGGTGAAGGCCTCATAGTTGCCAAGGGCATCGGTGACCTGTTTTTTGCGGTCAAGGGCATCATAGGTATAGGTGACCACCCGACCTTCGGCGTCGGTCTCGGTCAACATGTTACCGTTGGCGTCGTAGGTGAAAGTGATGGCCTCGGACATAGGGTCTATTTCTTGCAGGACCATGTCACGGGCATTGAAACGGGACTCGCTGGTGTGCCCCTTTTCGTTGGTCTGCCGGTAAAGGCGGCCCATGGCGTCGTAGGCAAAACCCCGAACCCGCTGTTGACCACCCACGGTGTACTGTTCTTCAATCTTGCGGTTGAGGGTATCGTAGACATAGGTGGTGGTGTTACCACGGGGGTCTTCTTTGGTGACCAGGTTGTCGTTTGCGTCATAGGTGTTGGTGGTGACACCGCCCGCCGGGTTGGTGATGGTGAGGACATTGCCGTTGGCATCGTAGGTGGTGGTCGTTGTAAAACCGCGGGCGTTCTGCTGGCTGGTCAACCGGCCCAGGTTATCGTAGTGGGTGATGGTGACATGGCCCAGGGCATCGGTCACTTGGGCTGGATATCCGTTCGCGTCATATGTAATGCCGGTGCTGTTACCGCGGGCGTCGGTGCTTTGTTTGAGCAGTCCTGCGTCATACTGACGGTAGCTTATATGATTCAGTGGGTCTTCTATCTCACTGGCCTTGCCGCTGGGGGTGAAAACACGATAGAGGGTGGGATTTGCCACTCCGGGCTTGGTGAGACTGGTTAAGGGGGTCAGGTTGGGCTGGCTGTCACTAACCGGTAGCCTTTGGGCTTCGGCGGTCATTGACTGAGGGTCGTCAGTGGTCCCCTGTCGAGTTATCCGGGTCCGATTGCCCTTGCCGTCGTCGTTGTATCCCATGATTGTGGATGCAGTACTGGGTTTTACCCGACGCTCGATCAGAGCCATTTCCGCGATGCGCTTATTAGAAGCGACGGCCCGGAAGCTGTTTGTGCTGCGGTAATAATTGGCCCCATCGATGCTATCAATCTTATCCAGCACCCGGGTACGGGCAGTGTCAACATGGAAGATGATGTTGTTGTTCACCCCATTGATCGCCGGGCGGGTGACGCCGGTGGAAGGCAAGTTGTTGCTGTACACATTATCAATGCCGTACTGATAGCCCCAGGCATTGCCCAACCCATCGGTGACGGACTTAACCCGACCGAAATCATCGTCTGCAAGCGCGGTGTAATATTCAATGGTGGCCTGGAGATTGGTGCGCGGGTCGGTGATGGTGGTCATCCGGGTTGCGCTGTAGCCATAGGTGGTGGAATTGCTCAGCGGATTTGTGGCCGTAACGATCATGTTGTCAGCATTCCAGGTGTACGTGACCGAACGCCCGGCAAAATCAGAAGCGCTGCTGATCCGGCCGCTCCCGTCACGGGTGATGGTGTAGTGACGGCCGCTGGCATCGGTAGCCCCGGTGATGCGGTTGCTGGTATGACTGAAGACCAGGGCGTTGGTGTCGCGGTCTTCGATGCGTTCCAGCCGCCCGGCGCTGCTCCCTGCAGGGTCGGCGAACCGATAGAGCAGGTTGCCTTTGGTATAGAGGGTGACTGAGCCGTCACCTTGCCGCACCAGTTCATCAAAGTTGCCGGGGTTGAGCGGATACCACTTGCCGTCCATCTCCTTGTAGAAGTGTTGGGGCCTGCCGTCTTCCCGGTATTCAACGGTCATGATATTAAATGCGTCAAGCCGCACGACGGCTTCGAGGTTAAACGACCACTTGCCGGAGCGGGTAGCCCCCCCCCGCGAGTTATAGGCGCGGGTCAGGGTGAAATCCGGCCCTTTGCCGCTGACGGAAAGATCGGTGGCCGATTGGTGAAAATTGCCGGTGGCGACATCGACCCCGCGCAGCAACTGACTGCCGCTACCGCTCTGGGCCGGATCGCCGATCTCGTTTTTCTTGATGACTGCATCAATGCAGCTTTGCTCGGTGCAGGTGGAGCTTTGCGAATAACAGCCCTGCAAGACATCCGTTGTTGTGTCAAATATTCCGGCGCGGAAGTAACGGATACCGGGGTAATCGAGATGACGGATAGCCGTGCAGGTGGTGCCAGAGCAGGTGGCCGGGATGTGCCCGCCGGGCTCGGTCTGCAAGAGCCAGCCGCCATTTTGATTGTCGAAGTTGATGGCGACATAGGTGTTGTCGGGCAGGGGTTCGGAGAGGGTGACGGTGATGGTGTAGGTGTCATCGCCGTTATCGGAAATGGTTGGTTTGTTAATCCCCCCACACGGTCCAAATGTTCCATCTATATTTATTGGAAAAGAATACACCTTTTGCAGGCCGTTGCTTACCACTACCGAAGACTCGTCATCGGCCAAGGATATTATATAATAACCATAGGCATCCGTCGGTCTTACTGACAGATAAGCCGCTTGGATCACCTCTGCCTTGTTCAGGTCAAACACTTTCACCTGAAAGTTTTTCAAAACCGTATCGTCATAATCAATAAAATACACGCAGGAGTTTTTCCTGCTGATAGCATAGTATGGCAAATTATTGGTAGGAATGACTGTTGAAACAGCATTCGTCGTAACATCAATCCGATCAATTCCTGTTCGGGACGAAGAATACACATAAGGGTACATAACGAACTGTTGAAAGCAGCCATCACTGACGATTGGGACATATCTCAATACCGTACGGTAGGTAGGACTGGCCGGATCAAGGTCGATCACAGCAAGTTGAAAGGCAGGAGACAAAAGACCCGAATATACCCCCGCGTATGCCAGTTTATGAAGTTCATCGAGCACAATATCCTGGGTAAAACCAGAGAGAGCGATCGTAGTAATCAGCGTCCCAGTATTAAGATTGATCACAGCGACACTCTGCCCACCATTGCAGGCAACATAGGCCATATCTCCCGAGCTGTTTATTGCTATCTTAATAGGCTGGAGCGGCAGGTTTTCAACCACACGCAAAACTGTATGGAAGGTAGCGCTTTGCGGATCAGCATCAACGACATACATTTTTTTGCTGCTCTGGCTGAGGGTTGCAATAATTTTTTTGGCCGGAGAATATTTCAGAGCGTTCATGTATCCAGTATCATTGACAAGATTCCTGTATGACGAATCCGCGGTGTTCATAGACCATAAATCTCCATATGTAAGCACATACATATAATTGGGGGCGTTCGATCCGGGACTCCCCCAATATACATCCCTTACATAAGAGAACGGTAAAATGGCATCGGCTTCGATCTGAAAATCGTTAACAGTGGTTAAACCTGTATTGACAGATCCACCTGCAGCTAAGGTAAAAATGTTTCCCGCCTGAACAAAACTGTTAAGAAAAGATTTGTTGCCGATTGCGGTATTTCGCCGGACAACTACCCTGTATTCTCCCGGCTTTAGCCCATGGCAGGAAAAGTCCCCTTGCGTATTTGAGGAGCAGACCTGCCAGAATTCCTCAGTACTGGAAATACGTACCAGATCAATTTCTGCCTTTACCGCCTCACCAGTTCCAATTTTGACATTGCCTACGCAGACCCCTGTATCTGCACTGCTGACAATACCATTGCCAGTGCCTAAAAGCGCCAGAACAGCGGCAGGATCAGGTTGCTCAAACGCAGTGCCGTTAACCTCTACAATCGGTGTGGAAACACTACCACCACCATACCACGACGCATTTTCTACTACCGCCCACATCTCCGATAGGGCACCGGCATGTTTATCGATGTCCTTATATGTATATTGAACACCATGCTCAATTAGAAAAGTTTGTAATAACGAAGTGTAGTAACAGGTAGAGCTTCCATAAACTATGATTTTGTCATAGTGGACATTGTCGGCCCATGCCGATGGCACAACCACAGCCAAGCCCGCTATTACCAACACCCAGACCCGGATAATTTTCAACATACTCAACATATATCCCTCACATGATGAATTGACCAATTCAATTTTATTCTGTTTACCCTACCCCGCATGAAACCCAGACCGCAAAAAGGCAACTTAAAACAAAATACAAATTTTACACCATAGCTATCACGAAAAGTCAACCCGAGAAAACAGATAGTGGGTCGTTTTCCTTCCTGTCAAATGATGGTTCGCTAACAGCTCTATATGAATTAAAAAGATGCCTTGGCAAGGTCAACCGTTTAAGAAAAACCGCAAGTTGACCTTATTCCTGAATTATCACATAAACCGGATGTCAGATTAGCTCGGATATTTCTCCCAAATTTTGTCAAATCAATGAATACCAACAGATTATTTTTTTAAGCTATTTTAAAAGCTATCTTTTCAATCTCTTTTTTCTGGCGCTCTATGCTCTGCACCAGATGGAACTGGACCAGGGCCTTGTGCAGATTTTCCTCCTCATGCAGCACCTTGAAATAGCAGTTCCCAGCCAGAAAATCGGTAAAGAACCTGAGACCAAGCTCGAAGGCGAGTAGACGAACCGCCTGAAAGATCATCTGCCGGTCATAGGCGGAGAGGAGCGTTCCCGCCCCGGAAAAGTAGCCCGCAAGCACCTCCCGGCACATATCCATATCAAACGAGACCTGGGAAAGATCGGCAGCCACCTCCCCTGAGACATTGCAGCAGGAACGGAGACAGTCACCGATATCGTAGTGAATAAGTCCCGGTCCCACCGTATCAAGATCGATAAGGCTGACCGCCAGATCGCTTGCCACATCAAAAAGAACATTGCCCGCCTTGGGATCACCGTGGATTGTCTGCACCTTGATTCTGCCCTCATACCGGGCCCTCTCCAGTAAATCGGCCCCAGAACGCCTGGCGGTAATAAAGTCGAAACAAAAGCGAAGCGAAGACTCCGGTCCTGTCTTGCGCTCGCTCTTCATGGCAGCGCCACTCCACACCCGGTCAAAATAATCGAGATAGCAAGGCAGGATATGAAAGCCGGGCAGGGTCTCATGGAGGTCCCGGGCCGGAAGGTCGGCCAGTAGATGATGGAAATGACCAAGGGCCCAGCCAACCTGCCTGGCCTGGGCTGATGTTGTTATGATCTGATGGGTGGTGGTCTTGTCAATATGGCTGACCGCCCGCCACACCTCGCCTTGACAGTCGGTATGAAACAGTGCCCCCGCATTGGTGGACAGAAGGAGACTGTTTTCCCAGCGCTGCTCACAGCTGTTGACCTTGCCTTGAAGATGACGGGAGAGGGTGGCCAGATTAGCCATGACCAGTTGCGGCTGAGGAAAGACCTGCCGGTTCAGACGCTGGAGGACAAAGGAAGAGTCTCCTGTCCGCACCAGCCAGGTGTCGTTGATATTGCCCGCGCCTAAAACCGTAACGACAGGCTCGACCGCGGCCAGAGAGGTGGTCTCACAAAATTGAGCTATTATTTCCAGCATCTATCCGTCAAATCTTGGAACTGGGATTGCATGCAGAGCCCTTCAACTGAAAGATCAGCTTGAGTCCCTTGCGTACCGTGGCCGAAAAAATCTTGGGCGAGAGATAGGAACCTGCCACCCGTTTATTGATCTCAGTCAGTGTTGGATAGGGATGGATGGCCGCGGCAAGGGAGGAAAGCTTCATCCCGCCGTTCAGAACCGCCACCCATTCGCCCAGGAGCTCTCCTGCCGACGGCCCCAGTATCTGTACCCCCAAAGGCTTTTCCTTTTCATCAAGGAGCATCTTTAATCTGCCAATCCCCTCGCCCTGGGCCAGGGCCCGGTCATTGGCAGAAAACTCTTCGGTCCAGACGGTATAGGCAATCCCGGCCTCTTTGGCCCTTTTCTCATTCATGCCGATGGAGGCCAGTTCCGGATCACAGTACGTGCACCAGGGCATCCAGCGGGTATTGACCTTACGCGGCAGACGGAAGATGGCATTTGTGACCACGATCCCCCCTTCATGACCGGCGGCATGGGTAAACTGAAAGCTCCCGTTCACATCCCCCGGGGCATAGATATGGCTGTGGCTGGTACGCATCCGCTCATCCACCACTATCCCTTTGCCGCTATGGGCAACACCAATATCCGTCAACCCCAGGCCATCGATATTGGGACTGCGTCCCTGGGCCACCAATACGGTCTCGGCCGGGAGTATCTCTTCACCGGCCGGGGTGGCCAGCACAAGCTCCTTATTGTTTCCCACCGTTCGGGCTCCGGTAACAGTGGCATTGAGCAGGAAGCGAACCCCTTCCGACTCCATGACCTGCATGACTCCATCGGCCAGATCTTTATCCTCTTTACTCAGAATCTGGCCGGAGCGCTGGATCACCGTCACCTGAGAACCAAGACGGCAGAAGGACTGGGCCATCTCAATGGCAATGGGACCGGCCCCCAGAACCACAAGTGAAGCAGGCAAGTGATCGAGGGAAAAGATCTCCTTATTGGTAATATAGGAAATATTTTCCACAACTGCGGGAGGAGGGGCCGATGATGAACCGGTGGCAATGACCCAGGACCGGGCTGAAAACCGTTTGCCTCCCAAATCAACCTGATGCTCATCGACAAAACGGGGAGCACCGAACCTGACCTCCACGCCCAGGCGGCAGAAACGTTCCACCGAATCATGTTCCTGGATGACAGAAATCACCGACCTGATCCGCTCTGCGATTCTGGAAAAATCGACCTCTTGCATTTCCACTTCCGGCAGGCCGAAACGTGAGCAGCTTTTCAGACTATGATAGAGCCTGGCAGAGTGGATCAGGGTCTTGGACGGCACGCAGCCAAAATGCAGGCAATCGCCGCCAAGTGAAGGCTCCTTTTCAATAAGCAGGGTCCTGGCCCCCAACTGGGCCGCCCCGGAGGCCACGGTCAGGCCTGCCGCCCCGCCGCCAATCACACCCAGATCGTAATCATAATTTGCCATGGGTTCTCCTCCTGGTAAAATTCAGGGCGTCATTTTGTCCTTTTAATCCTGGCCATGATCCTCTTCACCGTAATCGGAAACAGGCCCAGCAGGACAAAGGAAAAGATCAGGCTCGGCGACAGGATCCCGGCCAATTTTTCCAGTTTTCCCAGCTCCTTGCCGGCATTCACATAGACCATCGTTGCCGGCAGCATGCCCAGCTGCGAGACCCAGTAATAAGTGGAAAGCCTGATGCTGGTCAGCCCCATGGCCAGATTAATGACAAAGAAAGGAAAAACCGGGATCAGGCGCAGGGTGAAGAGATAAAATCCTCCCTCCCGCTCAATGCCTTCATTGATCCGCTGAAGCTTTTCGCCAAACCTGGCCTGCACCCAGTCCCGCAGAAGAAACCTGGAGACCATACAGGCCAGGGTCGCCCCGATGGTCGAGGCAAAAGAGATGACGATGGTCCCGGTGACCAGGCCAAAAAGGGCACCCCCCGCCAGGGTCAGGATCACCGCCCCCGGCAGAGACAAGGCCGTGGCCACGATATAGAGCAGCATATAGCCACCAATAACCAGACCGGTCCGCTCGGCATAGAGCAGGGCAAACTGTTCTCGTGATTCCTTGAGGTAGGAAAGGGTCAGATACTGATCGAGGTGGAGAACCTTAAACAACAGAATCAGCAATACTATTGTAAGGACAATGATAATCTTGTTGATAGTGGCTTGTTTCATGGGGACTGAACAAATTGATATAAATGGAATTTTATGTTTTCCGCTCTTCATGCCTGATAGGTCCCAGTACTGCCATGGTCCAAGGCTTTAGGATAAAGATCGCCCACCTTGGCAAGCAGTATATCATCTTCTTTTTGGAAAGATACAGGAATAAGGGGAAAAGGGGGAGTGGCTTTCTGGAAAGGAAGCCACTTGCTCAGAAGGTTTTGCAGGATCAGAGGGGTCTGCCACTCATTATAAATTTTTTAACAAGGCGCTTGACCTGCTGCAGGGTTGCTGTGGTAGAGGTCGCCTGGCTGTAAGGTGTTCGTAAAAGTTCCGCCTCATCGAGCCGTTGTTTGATAATAATGGCGTAACGATCCGCTAACTCATGGTGTTGTTTTAATACATCTTGAATACAGTCCAAATCTATCCTTATCAAGGTGACATCGGTCTGGGCCGTATAGTTAAAGAGAGCCGGCTGGTCGGTAAACATGGAGAGAAGGCCGAAGTATTGGCCCGCCGCAAATTCACCTGTTTTTACCAGCTCCCCATTCGGCAATTCTATCTGGGAGTCAACGATACCACTGGCCACAATATCCAAGGCGTCACGACCATCCCCTGCCGGTAAAATGGTACTGCCCACATCATAGTGAACCTGCTGACTGGCCATGGCAACCTGTTCGATCTCTTCTTCTTCCAGACTGGAAAAAAGCTCCAGACTCCTGAGGGCAAGCTGAATCGTCGGCGGCTCAGCTATGGGTGTTTTCGCTTTTCGACCGCGCCATTCATGAATCTCAGCAGCAGGTGTCACCCCGGCCCGCTGGAGAACATAATGAACTTCCCGGTAGAGCTCCTCTCGTCCCCGGAACATGGCCGGATAATTGGCAAAGGAAACCCACAGCATATAGGTGTAGGGCAGGGTTGAGGCGTTTGTCAGACGGATAATCGGTGCCGGATTCTTCAGGATATTTTTGCAGTTAAAGGCCGCCTCAAGCAAAAGCTCTTTGGCAAAACGGGGATCAACCTCAGCGGCAATCTTTACATAATACCAAGGGCGATATTGATGACGATCCCCATGCAGGTTTTTAAATCCCTCCCCAGCCAGTTTGGCGTTGGGGATAACCTGGGTCGTGTTGTCCCAGCAGCGCAACCAGGTGGCGCGCCAGTTTAGATCAACAACCTGGCCCTCTGTGCCGTTCTCCAGCTGCAGCCAGTCGCCTATCCGAAAGGAACCCTCAAGACCCAGGGCCAGCCCGGAAAAAAAATCACCCAGGGTCTGCTGCAGAGCAAAACCGATGAGAGCCGTTAACAGGCCGGTAGATATCCAAATCCCGGTCAAGGAATAGCCCTGAACCCACAGAAAAAACCCGACACCAACAATCAGGGCTGTGCCGTAGATCACACTGCGCAACAATCCAGGAATAGATTGCGGGTGGGAACTCCGTTCACCAATATAACGCCGGGAGACAAAGGCGTATCCCCCTTTAGCCACAAACCAGCTTATGGTCAGACAGAGGGCAAGATAAAAGATGCCGGTCAACGATTGTTCATGGTCCGCCAAGAAATCAGGGTCAAGGGCAATCTTGAGAATCGTAAAGAAAAGAACGACCGCCAAAGGGGCAAAAAACAGGTCAATAAAGGCGAGAAAGAGTGGAAAGCGCCCCTGCAGGCGGTGCCATATCGGTAAATGGCTGCAAGCAAGCCAGGCAAGGACAAGGACGATAAACAAGATTGCTGCCAACTGGTTGCTGTTATACAAATTTTCCGCGACATGCAGCATATTCATCTTATTGTCCCCCACCCTCCACCAGGTTTTGGTGCAGGGTGCAGATCGCCTTCTCGAAATCATCCTCCTCGACAACAAACTGAATATCGACCTGGCGCATGCATTTATGGAGGCCGAGAATTTCCACGCCGGCATTGGCCAGGGCATGGACCGCTGTCGGCAGCACCCAGGTATTGGCCATATTGGAACCGAGGGCCGAGACAAGGGCCACTTTTTTTACCAGGATATCAGCGGTTGGAAATGATCTCTTTATTGAATCCGTCAGCTCCTTAATTCGAGCCAGGGGAGCAGCCACATAGTGGGTAAGGGTATTGGCATTGGTATCTTTGGCCAGATAGCGTATTTTCTGGTCGGTGAAATGGCTTAACAGCTCCGCATCATGATCCCAACGTCCGACCATATCCTGATCCCACACCTCAATACCGGTGACCCCTTTACGACCGGCGATGATTTCCACCTTGGCCTCCGGGCTTTTATAGCCATTGGTAATAAGGGTGCCGGGGTGATCCGGCTCAAAAACATTCTTGATCCGCAGTGGGATATCCGTGCGGCGCATACCGCGGGCGGCGCCTGGATGAATGGCCTCCATGCCCAGATCGGAAAGCTGGTCGGCCACATCATAATTGGTATTACCGATCACCTCGACCTTGTCTTCCCCTATTATTTTGGGATCGCCGCTGCTGAGATGATACTCCTTATGAATAATTCCCTCTCGGGCCTCGGTGAGCACCGCGATCTTGCTGAAGGTTATTTCCGTATAGCCCCGGTCATAGGTATGCATGATCCCTTCCTTGCATTGCGTGTAACCGGTGACAATGGGCAGGACGCGGCTGAGATCGATATCGCTGAGATATTTTCTGATCTTCTCATCAAGGGAGAGCTGTTCCGTCTCCATCCAGCCGGAAAGGTCAACGAACTGGGCATTAACTCCTTGGTGCTTAAGGATGAGATAGCTGTTATGGGCACTATGAGCCTCGCCGATGGCCGACAGCATCTCGCGCACGGTGAGAAGGTGTTCGTCGAGCTGAAAGTGGCCGTAGGAACAGAGCCTGGTAAGATCGAGCAGGCAACTGCGCACCCCTTCAATACGTTCTTTGACAAAACGGTCGGCCTGCCGGACATCAAGGCCCAGATGCTCCAACTTTTTATTAATGGCGCACATCATCTGGCCCGCTCCGGTAATGGCATCGCCCCAGGCCCACGAGTCATCATGACTGGAAAAGAGGGAATAGACCCCTGACTTGCTGCTCTTCTTATGCTCCAGCAGCTCATTGGTGATCCCGGCATAGGCGGAAACCACGATAATCCGGTTATACAGTGCCTCCTCGCGGCGAGCGCCGATCAGGATGTTGTCAAGAACATCGCCAAACTGGCTCATGGAGGTGCCGCCTATTTTTTCAACGGTATGGCTGGCCATCACTCCTCCACCAGCTCATAGGAGCCGTCACTGTCGTGGGTTTCACGGCCGGTCACCGGCGGGTTGAAGGCACAGATCAGGCGCAGATCCGCGCTGCCGCCGCGCAGGATATGGCGGTCATGCTTATTTAAGGCATAAAGCACGCCATCTTCGATGGCATGGATTTCACCGCTGGCCAGGTCTTCGATGCTGCCGTTGCCGGCCACGCAGTAAACGGCCTCCAGGTGCTGCTTGTACCAGAGATGCAGGGTGGCCCCGGCCGGGATGATGGTTTCATGGAAGGAGAAACCCATGCCGTCTTTTTTGAGCAGGAGGCGGCGACTGGTCCAGCCTTCACCCTTGACCTCCCGCTCTGTATTTATTATGTCATTGATCTTGCGGATGATCATTACATCTCACCTGTCCTGTTTTCATGCTTCTCCTGCAGAATATCGCCGATGGCCTTGTCAACAATAGCAATACCGCGCAGCAGAGTTTCTTCATCAATGGTCAGGGCAGGCAGGAATTTCACCACCTGATCATCCGCACCGGCCAATTCAATGACCAGTCCATTCTCAAAACATCTTTCGGAAATCTGGCCAGCCAGACCGCGCTCCAGGATCTCCAGACCATAAATCATGCCCCGGCCGCGCACCTCGGCATTGAGCTCCGGATATTTGTCTCTAATGGCCAGCAGCTCTTTTTCCATGACGGCACCTTTATACTTCACCGCCTCGGACAGATCGTTATTGTCCCAATAATGCATGGCCTCATAGGAGGCGACAAAGGCCAGGTTATTGCCGCGGAAGGTGCCGGTATGCTCACCAGGTTTCCACTGGTCCAGATCAGGACGCATGAGAATAAAGGCCAGGGGCAGACCGCCGCCGATGGCCTTGGACAGGCAAATAATATCAGGCTTGATGCCCGCCTCTTCAAAGCTGAAGAAATCGCCGCTGCGACCATTGCCCACCTGGATATCATCGATAATAAGGAGGATATCAAATTCGTGACATATTTCTGACAGCTCCTTTAACCAGGCAGCACTGGCGATGTGGATGCCACCCTCGGCCTGGATGGTCTCAAGAATGACGGCGGCAGGCAGATCCAGGCCGCTGGAATTGTCAACGAGCAGTTTGCGGAAGAGGTCAAGGGTGTTGTAGTCAGGACCCATGTAGCCGTCAAAGGGCAGGAAGGAGACATTGGAGCGGCTGATATAGGCCTCATCGCGGTAGAAGTTATTACCGGTGACGGCCAGGGCGCCCATGGTCAGGCCGTGATAGCCGTTGGTGAAACAGACGACATTGGAGCGGCCCTTGACCATGCGGGCCAGCTTCAAGGCGGTCTCCACCGCGTTGGTACCGGTGGGGCCGGTGAACTGGATCTTGTATTCCAGGTTGCGGGGCACCAGGATGGTGTCGTTGAACTTCTGCAGAAAGTTTTTTTTGGCCGTGGTGGCCATATCCAGGCCGTGAACCACTCCGTTCGACTGGAGATATTCGATCATGGCCTTGGTGAGCCGCTCATTATTATGGCCGTAATTGAGGGTGCCGGCGCCGGCAAAGAAATCGATATAGTCCGTACCGGATTCATCGGTCATAATTGACCCTTTCGCTGAGTTAAAAATTACCGGAAATGAGCGGATATAGCCCCGCACCTGTGATTCCATATTCTCGAATATACGCATGTACTACTCCATCTGTAAAAGTTTAATTATTGTCAGGTATGATATGAAAAAGGGCCAATCCGCATGAGATGTTCGGACTTTTCGCCGGCACCAAGATCCTCTTCGTTAAAGAAGGCTGCCTCGGAAAATGTGCACTTAGTGTCGAAATGGCGGGCCACTGAGCGAAAAAGGTTGATTGAAGGATGGTTATCCGGGGCAATGGTGGCCTCAAGGAAATCAGGCCGTTTTTGCTGGAGCAGGGAGATCAGCAGTCTTTTACCAAGCCCCTTCCCCTGGCTCTGTCTTGCCACCCCTACCTGCCAGACAAACAGGGTATCGGCTTGCCCAGGCGGGCAATAGCCGATGACATAACCACAGAGAGACGCTGCACCTTCGGCAACCATACATGTTGCCTGAAAGTGACGGGCCATCAGGGCATAATAATAGGTGGAATTGACTGAAAGAACCTGAGAGCCCTGGGCCAGAAGGCGCATAGCCGTGGCATCATGGCTGGTCGGCGGCCGAAAAAGTATCTGATCATCCATTTTTTTTGCTCCTGCCTGTAGCCTGTTGACACCACTTCCGGCCACAGGCTGTTATCGTTAGGCGAAAATTTCAATACGCAGCTTTACTTTTTTCCCAAAGGCAAAAAATCCAGCTGGTCGATGAGCTGCTCGCGAGGACATTTAGTGTTTATTTCAGGGATCATCCTGGCGAAGATCTTGAAAAAAGAACAGCCCCATATGAATCTATTTTTGTCGCGGGCTTGTCGTAGCTGAGAGGGGGGTAAGTCTTTTACAGACGGTCACGAATCGTTCGAAGGTTGTACTTCTCGCCGCTGGCGATCACTCTTTTCGACCTCTCTTCAGGAATCAAAGCCAGAGGTCTGCACATCTTGTCCAACCTGGAATCACCAGCCCCAGAGGAGTCTTCTGGCCACCCAACCGGTGACCCCACTCTCATGCCGTACCTTGACCCAGCCTTTGACCTCTGTCAGGGTTTGAAAGACCACTCCATGTTTTGCCTGGGTCACAATGCGGTAATTGGGACCGGGTCCGCTACGAATATTGATCACCGGTTTTTTGACGACCAGATGGGCCTTGCGGGTGGTAAGGGGTGCATAGACCCACCCCTCATCATTTTCGAAATCCAGAACCTTGTACCACTTTCCCTTGCTGCCAATAACCTTAAGTGGAAAGCCTTTATCCACTTTCCATTTTACTGGAGATCTGGTGGAGGGCCCGGAACGTATATTGATCCCTTCGCGGATAATACTGACCATTTTTGCGTTCAGCGACAAAGGGGCAACAAAGAGCGAACATACTAAAAATATAAGAAAAATTTTGAATTGAGCATACATACCTACCCTCTTTCATCTATCTTAAAAAGAAACTGCTCCAAGGTCATGAGCCAGACCCAGACAAGGACAAAATTCACCAGCAGACTTTTTCAGATTATTACAGGTCTGAAATGCAAGAGAGGAGAAACAGTTGATAGTAGAGAGAACAGGGTTTCGTAAAATGCTCACCCTGTTGAAGAACTACTTTAACAAACTTGATGACGACTGCTTGCCCTCATCGAGTTTATTTGAGATCTTCTTTTTCTTCGCTAATCGGTAACATAGCTGCTTGCTTGTCAACAATCTTCAAGGTAGCAATAAATTGATTGAGCCCTGATTCCAACTCGCACAAGACCTTATCCGGTAAACGACACAAGACATCAGACAAGGCCCCTTGAGCCGGGCGGGGTGCCTTGGCCAGCAAAATAGCTCCTTTTTCAGTAAGATAGAGACGCACAACCCGTTGATCATTCAGCGAACGGTCACGAGAAATCAGCCCCTTCTTCTGAATCTTGTCAAGCATGTTGCTGCAGGTGGATTGGTGAATCGACAGCACCTTGGCGAGAGCGGAAACCGTCTGACCGGGCTCATTAGACAACTCCCATAGCATCCATAACTGAGCAGCAGAGAGTCCCGATTCTTTTTCTACCCACCGGGAATGGTCCTGCACCGAGCGAAAGATGATACGAAAATCTTTCAAAATGGTTTGCGCCAGGGCAACGCGTGGGTCATCCTCATCTTCCTGTGGCTGCAGATATGATTCTCCTACCCTCTCCATTGCACTATTCCCTCATCGTCTGCAGAATTTTGTTTTCATCAGAATACATTTGTACAATAACATATTGTACAAATGTGTCAACCGTACGTTATCCGACGCACGCTATCCAGTTATATTATGTCTTGAATTCCGTCAGGAGGGTATGGATTACTACAGCACTATCGGAAGGTAGCTCTTTATCAAGTTCAGCGACGGGATCAACTCACTGCTACCTGATTGCGGCCATTGCCCTTGGCCTGGTAGAGGGCCGCATCGGCTCGAGCCACCATCAGCATGACTTTGTCACCTTTACGGTAGGTGGTTAGACCAAAACTGGCGGTCTTTTGCCGGATCACTGGAAAGTTATACTCTTCGATGGTGTGGCGCAGGTTTTCCGCCAGAGTGAAGACCCCGGATGCATCGGTCTCCGGGCAGATGATGAGAAACTCTTCGCCACCCCAACGACCGACAACGTCTATTTCTCGGGTGTTGAGCCTCATCAGACTGGCTATTTCCACCAGCAGGCTGTCTCCCACCTGATGGCCATGCAGGTCGTTGACCTCTTTGAAATGATCCAGGTCCAGTAAAATGATACTAAAAGGCCTGCTGGAGCGGTCCGCGCGCAGGACCTCATCTTCAAACACCCGGTCCAGCTTGATACGGTTATAGAGACCCGTAAGTTTGTCGGTGTTGGAAAGACGATCCAGTTCCCGGTTCAAGGTACTGAGTTTGCGGTTCCAATAGATCACTACCAGCAGCACCAGGACAGAGGCGGCAAGAATCTTCCACACCAGGCTGTAATCCACCCCTTTCTGAACCACCATCGAGACATGCCTGTTGGTGATCTGCTCCCGGTCTTGCGGGGTGAGGGTTTTCACTCCCTTATTGAGGATATCCCGCAGCATTCTGTTATCGTTGAGCACACCGATCCGCAGTTCGTTGGTGAACTTGGGCAATTGGCCGGCGATCTTCAGATTAAAAAGCCCCTCCTTCTTGATGGTGTAAGCGGCGACAATAAGCGACCGTACGGTCATGTCAGCCTTGCGATCAGAGACCAGTGCGATGGACTCCTGCTCGGAGTCGGTGAGTATGCGCTGCAGATTGGGATAGTCGTTGCGCAGACGCTCCTCGACCATGGTGTCTCGTGGTACTGCTACACTGTGATCTTTAAGTCCTTGGGGATAGGCGATGAAGTCATGTTCTTCGCGGGTGATGATGACATTGGGGTCGAAAAAGATAGGGTCGGTGAATATCAGCCACTGTTCCCGTTCCGGGGTTTGATTGAGAAAACTGAGGATTTGACAGCGTCCGGCTCTGGCCGCCTGCAGAGATTCGTCCCAATCTTTTACCTGTATGGCCTCGATCTTGATGCCAAGGCGCTGCGCCACTAACTGCACCAGATCTGCGGCGATTCCTTCGTGCCGGCCATTTTTATCTAAGCGTTCGAAAGGGACCCAGTCAGGATCGACGCACATTTTGATAGAACCAGCTCGGTCGATATAGCTCCTTTCCTCGGGTGCCAGATGCAGGGATACCTGTGGGGGGCCATCCGCACAGAAGCCGCTAGCTGTGAGGAGAAAGATGCCTGTAGCGATAAGGTGCCTGAGCATACTGGTTCGCATATTTGAGGCTCATTCCAATAAGAGTGTTCTTGTAAAAACGGTCATTGTCTATAAAGATGCCGCGTTTGTTGCATCATTGCTAAATGCAGCTTGCCAAACGATCCCCTCTCATTTCCCCGGCAGAAGTGACACCATCCCTGCTCCATAACAGGCAGCACCCAAGAGAGCTGTATCTTTTCTGGTGATCAGGCGCACCGGGATCGTGGCCATCAGCGCCGCCATCTTTTCTTTGTTATTGAAGGCTGCAAGCAAGGGGGCAAAAGAGATCCGGCCAACCAGACGCGGCATAATCCCGCCGCCAATATACAGGCCACCAGTGCTGTACAGTTTCAGGGCAAGATTTCCGGCCTCAGCCCCGAGGATGGCCAGAAAGATCTCAACACTCTTACGGCACAAGGGACAGGGATTTTGCTCATCAAGGGCCTGATTTATAATCACCGGGGTTTGATCCACAGCTTGTTGCAGCGCCGCACTGACCGCCGCTGTTTCTTCCATCCCCGATGCCTTGAAGAAAGCATAAAGAGTAGGTATCGCCTGCCCTGAACAGAGCATTTCATAGCTTACAGGGATGGGCCATGGATGATGCCGACGCATCCAGTCCAGCAGATCGGCCTGAACGGCATCAGTCGGAGCGAAATCACCATGACCGCCCTCTGTCCCCTGGGCCAGGACCGCCTCTCCTTTCTGCAGCAAAAAACCCTCGCCCAGACCGGTACCCGGGGCAATCACCGCCATAACACTGCCGGGCATCGACGCCCCGCCGCCGCCGGTTCCCGGCTGCAACTCCAGAAAATCATTCTTTCGCAGGAGAGGAAGGGAAGAACAGACAGCGGTCAGATCATTAACCAGCCAGACCCCGGTAAAGCCAAAGCGTTCCGCCAGCACCTGTTCACTGATCAGCCAGGGCAGATTGGTCATCTTTACCTGACCATGGCGAATCACTCCAGCCACGGCCAGACAGGCATATTCGGGAGCACAGACGCTCTCTTGCAGAAAAGAGTGAAGAATCTCCTCAATACCGGCAAAGTCACGGCTGGCATAAACGGCCTGTATGTGTGCCACTGACTTCAGCCCATCATTAAGGTCAAAAATCCCCAGGACGCTCTTGGTTCCACCTATGTCAGCAGCCAGAAGAAGGGACATGATTGCACCATTATTTCAGAATGATCTCAGACAACTTGCGGGCCTTGACTTCCAAGCCACACCGTTTTCATAGTATTGATCCCAGCCAAGAGATGGCTGGAAATACAGAAAGAACCGTTAAAAATAAATGCTACCAACGAGTTATTACCGGTGCCGAAACTCCCAGCACTGGTGAATTCGGCTATTGCGCTCAAAATCCAGGGGAATGGTCTCACGGCTGATATCGCGAATGGCAAAACGGAGCCCCAGTCCTTCATCAAGGACAAACTTCCGGAAATTTGTGGAAAAAATCAACAAACCGCCAGGAGCCAGATGGTGCATGGAAAGCTCGAGGAGCCGCGCATGATCCCGCTGCACATCAAAAACCCGGTTCTCTTTTTTGGTATTGGAAAAGGTGGGTGGATCAACAAAGATCAAATCATACTGACCAGGCGGAGTCGATCTTTCGCCAGAGATATGAGCCGAAGTCGAGACTCCGGCCTTGGCTCGGGCGACACCCGGGCGTCTCTGTTCCGCGGTCGCTCCTGCGCCGTCCTTGGCGCTCACGACACTCGAACGTTCATGTTCAGCGCCTTCCAGCCATTGCAGACAATCTTCCTGAATCGTAAGATGGGCCGGGCCGCCATAGCCGTTCAGCGCCAGATTCATCCTTGCCCAGCTGAGGTAGGTGGCTGACAGGTCAACGGTGGTGGTCGATTCCGCTCCGCCTCGTGCCGCGTGGATGGTCGCCGTGCCGGTATAGGCGAAAAGATTGAGAAATCGCTTGCCGGCAGCCAGCCGGCCAATCCGTTCCCTGATGATCCGATGATCAAGAAAGAGACCGGTGTCAAGGTAATCGGTGAAGTTAACCAGGAAAAAACATCTCCCCTCCCGCACCTCAACCATCTTTTTACGGCTACCCTGTTTCTGGTACTGCTGCTTGCCTTTCTGCCTTTTGCGGGTCTTGAGGAAAATCCGGTCCCTGCGCACTCCCAGAACCTCACGAATCATAGTCAGCACCAGACTGAAACGCGAGGCGGCAAGATCCGGATCAATGGTGGCAGGCGGGGCATACTCCTGCACATGAATCCACTTGCCATAGAGGTCAATGGTCACATTATACTCAGGAAGATCACGGTCATAGACACGCAGACAGCTGATCCCTGCCCGCTGTGCCCATTTAAGCATCTTCTTCAGATTTTTGGCTAAACGGTTGGCAAAATCTGCACCCTCTCCCTGAAAAGTCTCCGTTGTGACCTGCCATTGGAACTCCTGCTCCGCTTCCTGCTCCGCCAGTTCAGTACACAACAGGCGGCAGGCAATAGGGCCGTTGAAGAGGCGATGACTGGCCTGCCACTGCAGACCGATCCGATCGGCAAAATCAGGACTGGCGATAAAGATCCCCAGCTGCCAGCCTACAAACTCTTCACGTGCCACACGCCCCAAGGCCCGATAGAGCTGGACCGCCTCATCCACCTCATTCAGACGCTCGCCATAGGGCGGATTGCAGACCAGAAGCCCTTTGGCTGCCGGCCGTTTCAGATTAGCAAGCTGGCCCTGTCTGACCCTGATCTTCTCACTCAACCCCGCCTTTTCAACATTCTGTCGAGCCGCTGCCACCACCACAGGATCGGCATCATAACCAAGAATCACAGGCCACGGCCGATCGAGACCGGCCTCTTCACGCTGGACCGCCTCGTCAACAAGCTGGGACCAGAGAGCTTCATCATGCCCCTTCCAGCCCATAAAACCGAAATAGCTGCGCCAGAGACCGGGCGCCGAATCACCATAGAGCAGAGCCGCCTCAATGAGCAGGGTACCGGAACCGCACATGGGATCAAGAAACATGGTATCGACGCCAACATCCCTGTTCCAGCCGGCCAGGGCAACAATGGCTGCGGCCAGGCTTTCCTTCAAAGGGGCAATGGTGCCGGCCACCCGGTAGCCCCGGCGATGCAGGCTCTCACCTGAGAGATCAAGGGCAAGACTGGCCACATCATCATGGATATGCAGCCTGATCTGTAGATCCGGCCGCTCAACCTGCACCGAAGGACGTTCACCGCTCCGGTCCCGGAACTGGTCCACCAGCGCGTCTTTGACCCGGAGGGCGGCATATTGGCTGTGGGTGATGGCGGAATTGCTCAGGGCGCAGTCAACGGCAAAGGTCGAACTGTTATCCATGTGTTCCTGCCAGTTGATGGCTCCACACTGCTCATAAAGCTCGGTGTCGTCGGCTGCGGGGAACTCGGCCAGCTGCAGCAGGACGCGCGAGGCAAAACGAGACCAGAGACAGACCCGATACGCGCTGTCCAGATCCCCCTGCCAGGTGAGAACCCCTCTGGCCCGAACGATCTCCCGGCCACCACATGAGGTGATTTCCTCAAAGACGAGCTCTTCCAGACCGGCGGCGCAGGTGGCAATCAGGGTGTAATTTTTTGATTTCATAATAAATACAAGGGAAAACAAGCAGGAAGGCACAAAAGGGCAGACATGAGCAACATGCCCTTCTATTGAGATGGAAAAGGAGACAGATAAAACACGTTCAAAGCTGCTTTATCTGCCCCCGTAAGTGTTAAGCATGCGCCTTCTTTTTATTTTTCAGCATAAAATAGAGTACCGGCACTGCCATACGGCTGATCAAGAGCGAGGCGATCTCGCCAAACATCAGTGAAATGGCGAGCCCCTGGAAGATCGGGTCGGCCAGGATCACCGAGGCACCGACCACTACCGCCAAGGCGGTGAGCAGCATAGGCCGAAAACGAATGGCGCCGGCCTCAACCACAGCCTCAGCCAGGGGCAGGCCATGACTGATGCGCAGCTCGATAAAGTCCACCAGAATAATGGAGTTCCGCACCACAATACCGGCCCCGGCCATAAATCCGATCATGGAGGTGGCGGTGAAAAAGGCACCGAAGCCCCAATGAGCCGGCAGAATGCCGATTAAAGAAAATGGGATGGCCGCCATGACCACAAGAGGAGTGAAATAATCCTTAAACCAGCCAACCATCAGCATATAGATGAGGATCATGACCACGCAGAAGGCCAGGCCAAGATCACGAAAGACCTCCAGGGTAATATGCCACTCCCCGTCCCATTTCATGGATGGTTCAGCATCGGAAAAAGGTTGACTCAGATTATAAAGCTGAACCTTGTCCTGCAGGCCACCATACTCTCCTCCCTTGAGCGAAGCCAACTTCTCATTCATAGCGAAAATGGCATAGACCGGACTTTCAACCGTTCCGGCCACATCACCGGTGACATAAATCACCGGCTTGAGATTTTTTCGGTAAATAGGCTGATTAACCTCCTCCTCGCTCACCCGTACCAGTTCCCTGAGGGGCACCAACGGTGCCTGTGAATTCATGGACGAGCGCAGGGAGATATTCAGGATTCCATCCACGCGCGCCCTGAGTGCACGCGGCAGCTCCAGCACCATATTGATCTCTTCCTTATCAGCTGGCTGATGAAAGAGGTCAATGGATTTCCCCTGCACAGCCAGGTGTACCGTCCGAGTTATTTCGTCCTCGGAAATACCGTTTAAGGCAGCCTTTTCCTTATCAACGGTCAGCACCAGCCGCTTTCGCTCGGTCTCCCGGTACCAGTCCACATCCACCACACCCTCGGAGCTCTCAAAGATCCCTTTGACTGCTTCTGCCAACCGCACCCGATCAGCATCTGTCGGGCCATAGATTTCAGCCACCAGAGTCTGGAGCACAGGAGGGCCGGGCGGCACCTCGGCGACGGCCAGCGCTGCTCCATATTTTTTGGCAATACGGGCAAGCTCCGGACGCACCCGCACGGCAATAGCATGGCTCTGCACATCCCGTTCATGTTTGGGCTGCAGATTCACCTGAATATCCGCTACCGTCGGGCCACTGCGCATGAAATAGTGACGGACAAGACCATTAAAATTATAAGGAGATGCCGTTCCGGCATAGACCTGATAGTTGATCACGGCCGGATCTCTCTTGATCACCTCGGCCATCTCGAGTGCCACCCGGCTGGTCTGCTCCAGAGTCGAACCCTCAGGCATATCGAGGATCACCTGAAATTCACTCTTGTTATCAAAAGGAAGCATCTTCACCTTGACCATGCCGAAATAGACCATGGAGCAGGTCGTAAGCAAGAGGGAGATAATGACCACAAAGAAGAGCAGACGCCAGGAAGCACTGGCCAGCAATGGATCCATGAGTCGATGATACAACCTGGTAAACCAATCATCCGGGGCATGATCTTCGCTATGACCATCATCGACGGCACACTCAGAGGGACTGCATTTTTTCTTTAGAATATGGGTAGCAGCCCAGGGAGTCACGGTAAAGGCAATAATCAGCGAAAAAATCATTGCTGCCGACGATCCAATGGGAATAGGCCGCATATAGGGGCCCATGAGCCCGCCGACAAAAGCCATGGGGAGGATAGCGGCAATAACCGCCCAGGTAGCCAGGATTGTAGGATTCCCCACCTCGATCACCGCCTCCACTGCCACATCAATAAGTGAGCGTTTACTGTTAACAGGCAGGCGCATATGGCGGACAATATTCTCCACCACCACAATGGCGTCATCCACCAGGATGCCGATGGAAAAGATGAGGGCAAAGAGGGTAATGCGGTTCAGAGTATATCCATAGAGATAAAAGACGAGCAGGGTCAAGGCCAGGGTGGAGGGAATGGCCAGCATGACGATCATGGACTCCCGCCATCCCAAAAAAAAGAGAATGAGCAGGGCCACACCAAAGACAGCTATCCCCATATGGAGCAGCAGCTCATTGGACTTTTCAGCAGCCGTGGCCCCATAATCCCGGGTCACCGTTACCTCAAGATCAGCCGGAATCAAGGTGCCTTTGAGGCTCTCCACCTTGCGCATCACCTCATCCACGACGCTCACAGCATTGGCCCCGGGACGTTTGGCTATAGAGAGTGTCACCGCGGCCTCCTGGCCATGGCCGGCAGCCTCACCAAAAAGGACGTAATTATCCGGCTCTTCAGGGCCGTCAAGGATCTGGGCAACTTCATCCAGATAGACCGGACTGCCTTCAAAAATACCCACCACCAGTCGGCCAATCTCCTTGGCGCTGCTCAAGAATTTGCCGGTCTGCAAGAGGATCTCCTGATTTTGCGTCTCCAGTCGGCCGGAATAATCCTGACGATTGGCCTGCTGGATCTTCGGCACCAGCTCGGCCACTGTAAGATTGCGGGCAGCCAGGAGCAGAGGATCAAAAAGGACCCTGACCTGCCGCCTGGTTCCGCCAATCAGGGTTGTTTCAGCCACCTTATGGATACTCTTAATCGCATCATTCACCTGGGCCGCCATCCGGCGCAGGGTATAATGGTCATAACTCTTGCTGTGAAAAGTCAGGGCCAGAATGGGCACATCATCAATAATATGCGGCTTAACAAGCGGTAAAGAAACTCCGTGCGGAATACGGTCGAAATTGGTGGCAAGTTTCTGGTTCAAACGGACAATCGAACTTTCCAGATCGGCGCCCACATAAAAACGCACCACCAGCATCGACTGCCCAGCCATGGAGGTAGAATAGATATATTCCACCCCGGGCAGTTCATAGAGCAGCTTTTCCATGGGAATGGAAAGCCGCTCCTCCACTTCTTTCGGGGTAGCCCCAGGCATGGAGACCATGACATCAATCATGGGGACCTTGATCTGCGGCTCCTCCTCCCTGGGCAGCATGACAATGGCTATCAGACCCAGCAACAAAGAAGCCAGGATGCCAATCGGTGTTAACCGGGAGTTGACAAAGATTGCAGCTATCCGGCCGGCAAAACCAGGTTTATCAATATGGTCGCTGCTCATGGTCGCTCCTGCACCATCCCTGGTTCACGCGACACTGGGCCATCCATGGCCGGCGGTCGCTCCTGCACCTTCTCTGACATCTGCTCGCCCCCACCCTGAGGCTTCACATCCACTGGCTGACCGTCCTGCAACTTTTCTGCTCCAGTCACCACCACACGATCACCAGGCACCAGGCCCGCCAGGATTTCTACCTGCCCGTCATAGTGCGTACCTGTCCGTACCAGACGCAACCGGGCAATATTCTTATCATCCACAAGAAAAACCCGCTCCATCTGTCCAAAAGACAACACCGCCCGCTTACTGATCAACAGAGACTTTTCATCCGATCCTGTCAAAGTCACCCTGGCAAACTGCCCGGACCTGAGATCAGCACCAGCTGCAATATTAATCTTCACCGGCGCAGTACGAGAGGAGGGATCAGCCGCCGGAGCCACCTCCGCCACCTCTCCATTCAAGGTTATCCCGGCAGCGGGAATGGAGACCGGCAGGACTTCTCCTTTGCGCACCTTGAGAATCAGTCCTTCAGGCACCTGAGCCACAACCTGTAACACTTTTCCATTTTCCAGTTCCAGCAAGACAACACCAGGAGACGCCAGATCACCAACACTTGCGATCTTCCGGGTTATAGTCCCATCAAACGGGGCGGTGATGGTCGCATACTGAAGCATTGATTTTGCCTCTTCATATGCAGCTTCAGCAATCCTGACCTGCTCCCGCAGGGACTTAACCGTCTCAAGGGTTGAGGCCTCTTGTTTCTGCAACCTCTCCTCTCTTGCAAGATTTCTTCTGGCCTGTTCAACTCGGGCCTGGCTCTGGAGAACCTGAGCCGAAATCTCCCCGGCACTTACCTTGACCAGAAGGTCACCCTTCTGTACCTGTGACCCGAGCACCACCGGCAACTGAATAATCTGCCCGCTCACCCTGGAAGCAATGGAGGCACTTTCAACCGCCTGTACTGTTCCCACCAACTCAATCTGAGATCTGACGTTCTCCTCCACAACTTCCTGCACACTCACCTGTACCACAGAAAGTTCAAGGGCTGGCTTGCTTTCATGCCCCCCTTTGCACCCTGGCAGGAGCACAAGTCCCGCCAACAATAGATATCCAATAAACTGCTTTCTTTGTCTCATCACCGGCCCTTCCCTCGCTACTTATTAAAACAAAAAAGATATAATTTTATATTATCAGGAACCATAAGAAATAAATTACGACTGCTAAAACTGCGACAGACCTGTAGCCCGGCGCCAATCGGCAACCGCTACACGAATGGCCGTTCTGGCAGCGGTCTGCCGTACCCGGGCCTCGGTCAACCGTGTTTCAACATCCATCAGATCGGAGGAGAGAATGACGCCCTCCTTAAAGCGCACCCTGCTCAAACGGGCACTTTCCTGGGCCTGTTCAAACATCTTGTCCGTAACCTGCAGACGCTGTTTCGCCTGCCTGTAAGCAAGTTCAGCCTGCTTCACCTCAAAATCCATGGCCAGTTCCAACTTCTTCTTAGCCGCCGTCAATCCGGCAAGTCGAGCCCGGGCATTGGCAATATCAGCCTCTGTTTTTCCTCCTGTAAACAAGGGATAATTCACTCGAACCCCGCCCATCCAGGAGTCTCCGGAACCATTCAGGACAAATCCGCCATCATACTGGTAATGGGCAAGACCATCGACCGTAGGATAGCGCCCACCCAGAGCCACTCGCAACTCGGCCTCCGCCGCCTGAATCTGACTTTCGATGCCCTTGAGTTCAGGGCGTTTCACATAGCTCCGATCTTCGGAAATTTCCTGCTCACGCTCCTGAACGACATCAATACGAACCTGCCCAACACTTAACCCCAAAAGGTTAAGAAAGGCTTTGCGAGCAAGCTCCAGACTATGCTCAGCCAGGATTAGATTTTCCCTGGCCATGGACTCCTGCACTTCAATATTAAGCAGATCAGCCTTCAATAGGTCGCCAGCCTCAAAGCGCGACCGGGCAACGACCAGAGAGGCCCCAATCGCCTTGATTGATGCCTGGTAGGCGTCCAGCGTCTCCATTGCCTGGGCAATTGTATGAAAGGTGCGCACCACCTCAAAACTCAACTGGGAAGATACCGCCAATTGCTGCATCTCTGATACCGCAACCCCGGCCTCGGCTGCCTCTATACCGGCCTGATCACGTCCGCCATTATAAAAACGATATTGCATTACCGCCCGAAGATTGAGATCATCAGTAAGGCCGGGATCATTAAAATCAATGGACTGATCAAACTGCCCCTGATTGAGGATATTACCGAAAGAATACATGGGATTATTGGTCTGCCCATACTCCGCATTGAGACCAATCTGTGGATAATAACTGGCCTTAACCTGATCAAGCATGGCCCGAGATACCTCTATCCTCTGCATCGCCACCTGACTATCCGGACTATGGGTCAAGGCGAATTGCACGGCCTGAGAAGCTGTCCAAAGGGTCGGCTGGGCTGATGTAGATTCACTCTCAACCGCCAATACGGGTGGAGCACACACGATCAGAAAAAAAACAAGACATATTCTGTGCATAATCATTCTTTTTCCCTATGAAAAATCCTCATATTCTTTTATCTATCAGCAACAAATCGTCGCTTCCAACTGGAAATCGCATATATTTTTTATTTTACCATACTTTATCGCACATGGAACAGAAAAGCATCACCATATCCTATCTGGAACTCAAGCGAGGACAGAATCCTCAAGGAGAGAGTATTGATATTGAAGGATTGCGCATCGAACAACTTACGATTCCCTGCCCGGCCTTCAACTATTTTATGTATCGGGCTGTGGGAGGAGAATGGTTCTGGATCGACAAACTCACCTGGTCGGAAAAGGAATGGAAAAAGTATGTAGAGCGGGACAACCTGCAAACCTGGGGAGCCTGGCAGCATGGTGCCCCCTGTGGTTATTTTGAGCTGGAACAGAGAGAAGGGGAGATAACTGAAATAGCCTATTTAGGCATCCTGAAACAATTTTCAGGATGTGGTCTTGGGAAAAAACTTCTTCTTGAAGCGCTGGCTATTGCCGGAAGAGAGGGACAACAAAGAGTAACTGTCAACACCTGCAGCCTTGACCACCCAGCGGCGCTGGCTAATTACCTGGACCGTGGTATGACAATCTACCACCAAGAGACAATTGAGAAAACTCTCCCCGACATAACTCCTACATTCTGGCCGGGATCATTGTAGTAATCCCCTATAGATGGCTTTTATCACGCACACCGCCCTTGCTCTCCATAGAGCGCAACTCAAGATTCAAGGCCTCAACAGAGAGCAGGATTTCCCGGAACGAGATCGCCAGAGAGGCAAGCATCAGGCACAAACTGATGACAAAGGTGATCTTGCCGGCAAGCTGTAGACCTGAAAAAAGAAGGAGCATGCAGATTACGCAGCAGAAAAGTCCGGCAACTCCACAGGCCTGCATATTCCTGATCAATATCACCCGCCGCCGCATGCTCTTGATCTGATCCAGTAGCATCACCTCGGGATTTGCCCGGTAACGATCATGCAGATTACGGATCCGCGAACCAAGAGCTAAAAAACGATTGGTGTAAGCAATCAAGAGAAAAGTCACAGCCGGAAAAAGCAGGGCAGGTGTAGTAAAGGTGATATCCATAGTCACCTAAAGTATTTGTTTTAAAAACGTACGCGTTCTCTCATGCACCGGATGGTCAAAAAAGGTGTCAGGAGGAGCGATTTCCAGAATCCTGCCCCCATCCATGAATACCACCTTATCGGCCACTTCTCTGGCAAATCCCATCTCGTGCGTCACCACCACCATGGTCATCCCCTCTCGGGCCAGGGTTACCATGACATCCAGCACCTCACCAATCATCTCAGGATCAAGGGCGGAGGTCGGTTCATCAAAAAGCATAATGGCAGGATTCATCGCCAGAGCCCTGGCAATAGCAACCCGCTGCTGCTGCCCGCCGGAAAGCTGGACCGGGTAACTGGAGGCCTTATCAGCGAGACCTACTTTGGCCAAAAGCTCCATGGCACGCTTTGCAGCCTCCGCCTTTTGCTGCTTTTTCAATTTAACAGGGGCAAGAGTCAGGTTTTCGAGAACGGTCATGTGCCGGAAAAGATTGAAACTCTGAAAAACCATGCCGACCTCTTCCCTGATTTTGTTAATATCCTGGGATGGATCATCCAGTGCATGGCCCTCGACCACAATAGAGCCAGAGCTGATTTTTTCCAGACGATTGATAGTACGGAGCAAGGTGGATTTTCCGGAACCAGACGGCCCGATAACTACTACCTTTTCCCCAGGCTGCACACTCAGTGACACATCGGTAAGGGCCTGAAAAGAACCAAAAAAAGTGTTAATATGCTCTATTTTAATAATAGGATCAACGACGTTCATAATGGCTGAGCCTCTGTTCCACGTTACTGAGAATTTTAGAAAGGACAAGGGTGATCAACAGATAAATAATGGCGATCAGCGTATAGGTCTCAAAGTAAAGAAAAGACTCCGACGCAAACTCCCGTCCACGGCGGAGGATATCGGAAACGGCGATGATGGAGACCAGCGAAGTATCCTTGAGCAGGGCGATAAACTCATTACCAACCGGGGGCAGGATTGTCCGCCAGGCCTGCGGCAGAATCACATAACGCATGGTCTGTGAGCGATTAAAACCCAAAGAGAGAGAGGCCTCGGTCTGACCATTATCAATAGACATGATCCCGGCTCTGAACACCTCGCCCATATAGGCACCATAACAGAAACCCAGGGCAATGATTGCTGCCACAATATCCGGAACACGGACAATACGGCCCAGAGCAAAGTAGATATAAAAAAGTTGCACCAGCAGAGGAATGCCGCGAATGATCTCTACATAGGTTGAAGCCACAAGATTGACAATCCTGTTTCTTGATATCCGCCCCAATCCAGCTAACAAACCAAGTAGAAGTGCCAGACAGATAGAGGCTATTGTGACTTGAAAAGTCACAATAATGCCATCAGGTAAAAATTTGAGAAGCCTGAGATAGGGGTCTGAGTGGAAGAGCAACAGATAAGCCAATACCAGCAAAGTCCCCACAAATGAAAGCCACCAGGCAGACAGAAGCCCCTTATCCTCAGGACGGGGGATAGCTGCCCCATCGCCAACATCAATTACTACTTGTTTTTCACTCATATTCGATCGGGATTCTATAAATAAAAAATCCGGGTGGATTCTTCTGCAATATCCACCCGGATCAACACTCCAGCACCAGTACCAGCTCTATCCTACTGACCAATCCACTTCTGCTGCAACTCTTTATCTTTGCCGCTGGCAATGACGGCTGCAATTCCTTTATTAATAAGATCCTGTGTTTCCAAGTTCCCTTTGTTCACAGCAATCCCGTAACTCTCAACTGCTCCAGTCTCGATAATAGCAGCAATCTTCAAGGTCTCCTTATATTGATTCAAGGCATAATTGGCGGCAACAGGATCATCACAGACAACTGCGGCAAGACGCCCAACATTCAGATCCTCGATCGCCAATCCCACCTCATCGTAAGACTTGGCCTCGATCCCGTCAGCAGCCTTGATGGCAAAATAACCGGTGGTGCCCATCTGACCACCAACTTTCTGCCCCTTCAACTCAGCAAGACTTTTCACTTGAGAGTTCTTGGAGACAATCAGGGCCTGACGAACCTTGAAATAAGGAGAGGAAAAATTCATATTTTTTTTACGCTCGTCGGTGATAGACACAGAAGAACAAATGGCATCATATTTTCCCGTGGCCAGTCCGGCAAAGATACCATCCCAGGCCACATTTTTAAAAATGGGTTTAAAACCGGCAGCCTCACCAGCCGCTTTCATATACTCAATTGAATACCCGATAATATTTTTTCCACTATCAACAAATTCCATGGGCGGCCAGGTAGCATCCACTGCAAACACAATCTCTTTCTGGGCCCATGCACTGTTGACCACAGAAACTATCATCAACACCATCATTACGATTTTTTTCATTAGTATCCTTCCTCCTGTTTGATCAATAAAGACCTTATTCTATCCCTTAAAAGTCAATCGCTTACCATGATTCACAGCTTGGAGCAAGACATTTATACCAATCACAGATTGTGTACCAAATTCCCTTGACGTCTGCTACATTCAAGGTATAGTAAAATTCGCCTATAAAGTAAATTTTCTTAGTTTAAATTCGTATTGATGTGACTGACAACAATTCATTCTCCCTTTTCTCAATGTGAACATCATGAAAAACAAGACCCTGCAAACCCTTCTCTTTCTGACTCTGATTGGCTCACTCACCCTTGCTGCCGGAGGTTGCAGTAAAAAAGAGATTGCATCCCCAAAATCCGGGGAAGATCTCTCCGGAGGCAACAATATTAACTATCCCGACGCCGGCGGTACCGAGGGGACACTGGATGATACCAACGGTCAACAAAACGGCAGTTTTGGCCAGGATGAACAAAGTGACGAGTACAAACGCCAACACGGCCGTTCATCTGTCCAGTTTCAACCCATCTATTTTAATTTTGACCAATCCAATATCCGTCAGGACATGACCCAGAATCTGGTGGCCAACGCCGACTACATGAAATCCTCATCAGAGTCCATTGTCATCGAGGGTAACTGTGATGAACGGGGCACCAATGAGTACAACCTGGCCCTGGGAGAACGACGTGCCATTAATGCCAAACAATATATGGTTGATCTTGGTGTTAACGCCTCACGCATCCGCACCGTCAGCTATGGCGAAGAACGACCACTTTTTGAAGGACAGGATGAAGCAAGTTATGAAAGTAATAGACGTGACGACTTTGTCATTGAATAATTTCTTGCCGTCTTGAACTCAAAAAGGGGTCAAATACCTTTCGGTATTTGACCCCTTTTTTTTATGCTTTATTTATTCTTTATTCAGGGAGTTGTTGGGGTCTGAACACATTCCAGCATTTTACTGCACACCGCCTCAATATTAATACAAGTGGTATCGATGACTATTGCATCTTCTGCCTTTTGCAAGGGGGCCAGTGTCCGCTCCTGATCATCACGGTCGCGCTTGACGATCATGGCCAGCAATTCCTCAACATTAACCTCCTGCCCGGCAGCTCGCAGCTGCTCCATTCGCCTGCGAGCCCGTTCTTCAGGATCAGCTTCAAGATAAAATTTCCAGCAGGCATCAGGAAACACAACAGTACCCGTATCTCTTCCTTCGGCAACGATTTTTCCCGTTTGGCCAATAGCCTGCTGCATCTCGGTCAATCTTTTTCTGACCACCGGTATCGCTGAGACCCGCGACGCCAGCATCCCCATTTCAGCAGTACGAATAGCGCTGCTCACATCCTGTCCGTTGACCACAACCCCCACATCCCCATCCTCCTGTGTTGCCGGCAACAACTGCAAATCCATGCCGGCAAGAGTAGCACTCACTGCCTGTTCATCACTCAGATCTATGTGCAACTGCTGGAGGAAGAGTGCTACCGCCCGATACATGGCCCCGGTATCCAGATAGGTATATCCAAGGGCTGCAGCCACTCTCCGACTGATCGTAGACTTTCCCACACCGGACGGTCCATCAATAGTGACAATCTCACGTTGCTCAGACATAGGAAAGCTCACGCAGACACGCAGAGAGTGCCGCCAGAAAGCGATTGTTTTCCTCTTCGTTACCCACGGTGATACGCACCATATCAGTATAGCCATAAGGTTTCATGGAACGGATAATGACCCCCTTATGAAGCATAGCTTCATACAATGTTGTCGCATCGCCCTGCACATCAATGAGAAAGAAATTGGTCTGTGACGGATAACTTTTACAGCCCAGCTTGTTCACTTCATTCTGCAGGTACTTCAACCCCTCACGGGTACGCCGCAGGGTTTGCTGATAAAATTCCTCATCCTCCAAGGCGGCAAGGGCGCCAATCTGGGCCAGTTGATTTACATTAAAAGGCTGTCGCACTTTATGAAGATTCACTGCCACCAGGGACGGCATAAGACCATAGCCTATGCGCAATCCTGCCAGCCCGTATGCCTTGGAAAATGTACGCAGAGAGACCACGCCGCATCGACCTTTGCTGTTACGAATCAGCGAAAAGATATCGACTTGCAGCTCGTTATCCATAAAATCCACATAGGCCTCATCAAGCACCACCAGAACAGATTCAGGAACTGCACTGAGGAAGGCATAGAGATCCGTTGGTTTTATTGGATTCGCAGTCGGGTTGTTGGGATTATCAAGAAATATGAGGCGTGTCTTGTCAGTAATAACCGCCAGAATCGTTTCCAGATCATGCTGCATTCTCGTCAAAGGAACAACGATATTTACCCCACCACGGACCTGGACAATCTTCTGATACATAAGAAAAGAGGGGTGGCTGCTAATGACCTCGTCACCGTTCTGGACATAGGCCTTGACCAGCATCTCGATAATCTCATTCGAACCATTGCCGAGCACAATCTCTTCGGCTGAAAAGCCAAGCTTTTCGGCCAGGGCATGGACCAGATAATAGCCGGAACCATCCGGGTAACGATGCAGGTTTTCAAGTGCCCCGTGAATGGCCTGGATTGCCTTGGGTGAAGGTCCCCATGGATTTTCATTGGAGGCCATCTTGATGGAATTCCTGACCCCGTACTCCCTTTCCAGTTCCTCCAGAGGCTTACCTGGCGGATATGGAATAATCGATGCAATATTGTCAGGAACCTGAACCTTCATCTCTACCTCTTCACCTTAATATTTAACAATCTGAAAAAAATAGTCCAACCCAGACCCTGACTCATGCAATATGCAATGATTATTCAAGCCCCCAGGTATTAGGTAATCTCGGGCCGTTGTGGCGGCAGATTCAAGCCACGTTCCAGATTATAGGCAACCTTGAACAATGAATCCTCCCTGAAATGAGGCCCTTGGAGCTGAATACCAATGGGCAACCCATCCCGACTGAAACCTCCGGGCACAGAGATACCAGGAATTCCGGCAAGATTGGCAGAGATAGTCAACACATCGGAGAGATACATGGCCAACGGATTATCGGCCTTCTCCCCAATCTTCCAGGCGGGAGTGGGGACAACGGGTGAAATCAAGACATCACACTGTTCAAAGGCACGCTTAAAATCATTCAGGATCAGTGTCCGGACCTGTGAGGCCTTTTTGTAATAAGCATCATAATAGCCGGCAGACAAGGCATAGGTCCCAATAAGGATACGACGTTTTACTTCTGGACCAAAGCCGTGTGAGCGAGTCTCTTTATACATCTCCATAAGTGATCTCACTTCCATGTCACGAAAACCATAGGAGACACCATCATATCGAGCCAGGTTGGAGCTGGCCTCAGCCGTGGCGATGAGATAATACACAGCCACACAATAATCTGTACGCGGCAATGACACCTCCACAACCTCTGCCCCTGCGTCTCTCAGCACCTCAACGCCATGCATCACCACAGCCCTCACCTCCGGGTCCAACCCCTCTCCAAAATATTCATGAGGGAGCCCCACTCGCATCCCCTGCAACCCCTCGGCAAGAGACGCCGTAAAATCAGCTGTCTCCTGTCTGACCGAGGTGGAATCCTTTGGGTCATAACCACTGATCGCATTCATCATCAAAGCGCAATCGGTGACATCACGAGTAAGAGGACCAATCTGATCCAGAGAGGAGGCAAAGGCCACCAGACCATAACGGGAGACCAGACCATAGGTTGGTTTCATCCCCACAATACCGCAGAGTGAGGCAGGTTGGCGAATGGAACCGCCAGTATCTGAACCAAGAGAAGCCGGACATTCCAGGGCCGCCACAGAAGCTGCGGAACCACCGGATGAACCTCCACTCACAAATCCCAGTTTCCATGGATTTTCAGGAACGCGAAAGGCACAATTCTCCGAGGTGGATCCCATGGCAAATTCATCCATAGCGACCTTACCCAGAAGTACCGCCCCCTCGCCTTTCAACTTCTCAACAACCGTCGCGTCATAGGGGGGGATAAAATTTTCCAGCATCCGGGACCCACAGGTGGTAGCCACTCCTTTTGTACAAAGGAGATCTTTCAGCGAAAGTGGAATACCACATAACGGCTTCGCCTCACCACCAGCCCGAATCTTGTCCGCTTCATCTGCCTGCTGCAAAGCCTGTTCAGCATTAACCACCAAAAAGGCCTTCACCCTTGTATCAACTGCCTCAATGCGTTCAAGACAGCTTTGGGTCAATTCACGGGACGAAAGGCTTCTGGAAGCTAACTGCTCTGTTGCCTCAGCTATGGTCAACTCATAAGGATTCATTCATACCTCAAAAAAACTCTCTGCTTTGTACACGTTATCCATTACGATCAAGCCCTAAAGTCAAAACCGGCAGGCTTCGGCTACTGTTTGCCGAAGCAAACAGTCGTGATTATACCTTAACGACAGTTCGGATGATATCTACCAAACACCGCTCCAAGAATCAGCCGGAAAAGATTGACTTGTTCTTGATAACGACATTAGGTGCCGTAAACTCCACAAGCAGGCAAAAGACCCTGCGTGTGGAGCAACGGCACCTAAATAATTCTCGGGACGACAAACGCCTCTCCGTTCTGGCACGGACCATTGGCCAAGGCCTCTTCCCTGGCGAGCGAATCAGTCACCGTATCTTCACGAAAAGCATTGGATTCAGAAAAGGCATGGGTCATCGCTGGTACCCCTGTGGTATCAAGCTCATCCAGTTGCGCCACATACGAAAGAATGGTATCCAGTTGAGTAGTCATGGTTTCCAGTTCCTTCGCACTCAGATTTAACCGGGCCAGATGCGCCACCTTTTCAACTTCTTCTTTTGATATCTTCATTCCTTTTCAACCTTCACATCGGAGTTACAACGAAACATCGAATGTTAACACAAAATCTTGAACAGCTCGGGAAAACACATCCACCGTTTCTCGGTCATACTGAGAACCGGAACATAGTTGCAGTTCACAGAGAGCCTCTTCCATATTTAAATTTCGCCGATAATTGCGCCTGGATGTCATGGCATCATATCCATCAACGACAGTAAGAATCTTGGTCAACATATCCAGATCATCTCCCTTCAAACCGTCCGGATAGCCCTGTCCATCAATCCGTTCATGATGATGTCTGATAATAAAATATTCCCGCTCCATAAATCCCAACGGTTTGATAATATTCGCACCAACAACAGGATGTTTTCTGATAAGTCCCCACTCTTCACTACTTAACTTACCCGGTTTCTGAATACAGGAAAGATCTATAACCAGTTTGCCAATATCGTGAAACTGGGCTGCTCTTCGTAACACTACCAGTTCTTTTTCCGGTAAATCCATGGCAATACCGAGCATCAACGCATACTCTGTCACACGCATGGTATGGCCTGCTGTATAGAAATCCTTCTCCTCCATTGCATTCTGCAGACTGCTCATCAGTTGAACCGTTGCATTCTCCAGACTATGGCTATAACTGAGTAAAAGTCTATTGCTCTCCTCCAGCTCCCGGGTTTTACTCTGGACATCCTCTTCCAACGTGTTTTTATATTGCTTTTCGCGAAGAATAAAAGATCTTTTTTCTATGGCACGCCGGATCTTTACATTAAAAATATCCAGATCTTCAATGGGTTTGGTTAAAAAATCATACCCTCCAAGATTAATGGCCTGCATCACATATTCCATGGAACCGGCACCGGTAAGAAAAAGGACCGGGATATCATACTGACGCGAGTTTAATACCTGAATTGTTTCAAAGCCACCCATATTCGGCATATTGATATCGAGGATAATCACATCATAGGAATCATCTACAATCTCAACCAAATCCCTACCATCCGCAACTGTTGTGACCGTATGACCAAACATCTCCAGTACTGTAGTTACAGTACTGCGAACAGTGACATCATCATCAGCGAGTAATATTTTTGCTTTTTTCCCTTCCAAACCTTTTTCCTTTTCGACGGCCCCAGGAACAACCTGGTGTTATGCTGCCTTGGACGGCACTGGAACGACTAATAATAGAATTGAAAAAGAGCTTACATTTTCCAATATTTTTTTGCAACATCGCAAGCCTGAAGAATAGCTGGGTGCAATGATTTTTCACGACTAAAACGACTGGCAGTATCATTATCCAGATTCGTCGGATAACCGGTATCAAGGGCCTGACCATACAACTCGGACAAAACCGCCAGAATACCATCCCTTTGCCCATCAAGATTATATCCTCCTTCCAGGGTAACCAGCAGCCGTCCACGACAGACCTTTTCAGCCAGCTGAACAAGGGTTCTGGTCATATATGCAAATCCCTGTGCTGACACCTCCATCGCCCCAAGGGGATCTCCCTTATAGATATCAAATCCCGCTGAGACAAGAAGAAGTTGAGGTTTATATTCGCGTCCAATTGGAACAATCAGGTCATTAAAAATAGTGGCATAGTCAACATCTCCCTGATACCCTGGCAATGGCACATTCACGGTATACCCCTCTCCTTTCCCTCGACCACTCTCATTGAGAGCGCCGGTTCCAGGATAATAAGGGTACTGATGGGTAGAGAAATAGAGAACCTTTTCACTTTCATAAAAGGAATGCTGCGTTCCGTTGCCATGATGCAGGTCCCAGTCCACGATCATCACCCTTTCCAGCCCCAGGGTCTCTATGGCATAATGGGCGGCAATGGCCACATTGTTAAAGAGACAAAAACCCATCGACTGATTGTGTTCAGCATGATGGCCAGGGGGACGCACCAGAGCAAAACCATTATCAATCTCACCCGCCAGTAACAGATCAACCCCTTTGATCAAAGCGCCCACAGCAAGACAGGCGGCAGAATAAGAATACGGTGATGTTTTCGTATCCGGATCCAACGCATCAAATATTTTGCCAGAGGTCTCAGAAACCCGCTCAATAAGGGCAGCTGAATGGTTTAAACCTATCAGTTCATGGGATGCCGACTGAAATTCAGGCTCCAGAAAACAGCTCCGTAAAGCGGTGTTATCATCAAGAAGTTTATAAATTCCCTTTAAACGCTCGGGTGATTCCGGATGATCAAAACCTGGATCATGATCTAAAAAAAGAGAATCTCTGAACACTGCTGTTTTTCGCATATCTCTCCTTCTGACATATAATTTTTATCGTCTTCCTTGAATATTTCTTTTTTCAGTAATAATAAGATCAAGCTTTTCATCATGAGCCTGTAAGGCCAGCTTTTTTACCATCTGCAGTTCAAAGGCCAGACCAATTCGTGTGGCCCGGGGTGCCTCATATGCCATAAACCGATCATAATAACCGCCACCATAGCCCAACCTACCACCCTGTTCATCAAAAACAGAACCGGGAAGAATAATGGTTTCTATCTCACCACCAGCCACCAGGTTATTCTTGCTAAACTCCATCCGAGGTTCCGGTATTGAACAATACCCTGGCACCAGATCTTCATCCACGCTTTGTATGGCCACAGGAAGCAATTTTTTTTCTTTGACCAGGGTAACAGGAACCACGACCCTCTTTCCCCGCTGAAGCAGTTCTGCAATCAAAAGATGAGTTTCAACCTCAGAACGAAAATCGACATAAATGAAAAGAGTATCCCTAAATCTAATCTCTTCCAGAAGAAGAATTTTTGCAGCAATATCAGCACTCATGAGTTGACGATCATGAAGAGACAAATTATCACGGGCAAGCAAGGTTGATTTACGCAATATGGCAGAATCGTGCAAAACTTTACCATTTATTTTAAAAAAAAATCGCAACCCCGATATTCTCTGGAGTTGCGATTAAGATGAACCGCTTATGACAACAACATCATCACATGGGTACGATCAGTTTATTGGTATCCTCATTCCAAGTTACCACCAGATACCAGATCATCATAATAGCCGCGATAAAAAACAAGGTACCGCCATAACCCATAACATCAGGAAGATAGACATACGAACCAAGAACTCCATCTTTTTCAAAGTTGTTAGCCTTAAACCATTTGGTCATGATAGAGTTGGAAACGGCGAAGAACGGAACAACCATTATCAATTTCACCTGCCCTTCACCTACCCTCCACAAGGTACCGGATCCGCAACCACCGGCCAGCATAGCGCCCAGCCCGAAGATAAACCCGCCTACAACCGATCCCCAACCAAAGGTGCCACGTACATAATGAGCAACATTAAGTACGGCTTCTCCTTCAGTTCGAAGAGGAACGGAATATTTTAAAACAGCAGCACCAATGGCCACAAGGAGAATGGAAAGGGCTACAGATTTAGCCAGGGTACAATCGCCAGTCATATGAGGTTCGCGGAAACCCTGTACCATACACCAACGACCACGTTGCATTGCATACCCTAAGGCCGCTGCAATAACAATAACTCCACTCAGTGTCGCCATATAACTATCCTCACTTCCTGCAAAGCTATATGCTCCCCAAACAATACCGGCAATACCGGCAACACCGAGGATATAAACTAGTACGGTTGGCAGCTCTATAGTAGCAGAACCACCATCACCCCAGGTAATATATTCCATTTCTAAATAGAGCATTTTCAGACCTAAAAGCACACCTGCCACCAAGCCTATCCACATGGTAAACCCATTAGCAGCAAGATTACCGATGGCATTATACATACCACCGACATTACAACCACCGGCCAGCGTCGAGCCTACCCCCATGAATATTCCGGCAATAACTGCCTTAACCATCTCTCTATAGGGAGGAATACGAAAGGCAAAATCCTTCCCTAGACATGCGGAAATAAAAGCACCAGCTATAAAACCAATACCAATAACAGAACCAGAATCTTGAAAAATAGCCTTTGGGGCCTCTCCATAATAACTGAAAATACCGGAACTTGATCCGGCAAGACTGGTTATTCCGTACATAATCCAGTCACCCCAACTTCTGATGGCACCAACAGCCCCCCATGGCCGCCACCAAGCCATTATCATCACGGATAAGAAAGCAACTATGACACCTGTTACCGTGGCATTCCACTCTGATTGACACAGGGTTTTATAAAGATCCTTAACCTTATTACCCATTACACTCTGCTCACTCATGTCCCCCCCTTTTTTTAATCAAAAAAATGCTAAAAACATTTTTATACCTAAATCAAAATTTTCTTTACCCTCGGAGACAAGTTTTGTCAAGCATCTAAGAGAGAAAAGAGGATTGTATTTATATGAAAATTTTATCATTTCTAATATTAAAACAGCATGTTATAAACAAACACTGAGCGTGAATAGTCATTCATTTTGCCCTTGACAGATATTCTTTGCTAAAGTATAGGTCACAGATGTTGATTTATTCATTATTCAGGTTTAGATTCAGCGTCTGAATATGTATTTTTATTTCTGGTATAAAAAATTTTTATACCTACTTACAATATTTTTTTAGGAGGAAACTAAAATGAGTGACATCAAAGTTGCCCCAGACGGACTGGAAGTAGCAGCTACACTTGACACAAAAGGGTTGAGTTGTCCAATGCCCCTTCTTCGTACCAAAAAAGAGATTGGTAAAATTTCATCTGGCCAGATTTTACAGATAGATGGTACGGATCCCGGTTCCCGTAACGATATCCCAGGATGGTGTGCACGTGGTGGCCATGAGTACTTGGGTGAGAAAGAGCAGTCCGGTTATATCAGCTTCTATGTAAAGAAGGGTTGATTTTTTCAATTTTTGCATTTTTCCTAACGGAGGATAAAGCCAATGGCTGCCGATCCAAACAAACTTGCTATTTTTGTAACCTCTCCGCAACATATGCGGCACGTATTAGGTATTGCCGAAGCTGCTGGAAAAGCTGGAAAAGAATCTATGATTTTTTTCACCTATAAATCCATTCATCTCACCAAAGATCCTCGTTTCAAAGCCCTGGCTGAAAAATGTGGTGAAGAGAATATTGCCATCTGTGCCGATAGTTATACCTGTGAAGGATATGATGCAGCCGCAGATGTTCCGGCTGGATTGTCCCCTAAACAGATGAGAACTCAGGCTTTCCATGGCGCTCTGCTTGACGAGTGCGGCAAGTACATCGTTTTATAAGGAGTATAAAAAATGGAATCATTAAAAGTATATATTCTGGTTGCAAACCGTATGTATAATGACGGTATTCGCTCTGGTCTGGGACTGGCGGTAGAAAATCATTACGCCTTTCCCGTTATCATGAACGGAGAATTCCCTTCATTTTCTACCTACATGAGCGAAAATATTGCCTGGGTTAAAGATATGGAAGGTCAGGTTTATTCCTGTGGTGCTCCTGCTCCTGATACTTGTGTGGATGAAGAAGGTGATAAACTGATTGAGGAAATTTCTCTGGAAGAGTTGGGCGAGGCCATGCGGGATGCTGATTTTATCATTCCTTACGGTCTGCCAAAACAGACCAATGAGCCGCCACCAGCCTGTGCTGAATAACTAAAGGAGTTATGTGCAATGAAAATTTTACAAGTATATCGCTCAGAGCCAAATGAGAATGTAAAAACATTGGTTGGAATTCTCAACAGAGATCGTGAAGCAGATGAATTCAATCTGAATGTTGAAAACCCTGACTATGATACGCTGGTAGCTAAAATTTTTGCCGCTGATAAAACAGTATGTTGGTGGTAGTTTTATAATTTTTGAGCTTTACAGCATTGTAAAAAACCCCTGAAGTATACAGTCATACTTCAGGGGTTTTTTTTATTATTATCTCCTTGCAGGCAATGTATCACAGTGTCATGAAAAATAGGTCTGAATTGCCTGATTAACTCATTAGTTTTAACGCTGGAATGAACTCTATTCGTTAAGAGTACAATAATAAGCTCTTTTTGCGGATCAATCCAAAAAGATGTACCTGTATAACCTAGATGACCAATACTTAATGGCGACAAATAACTGCCACTACTTGATTCTTTAATGGATGGAGTATCAAAACCGTAAGTCCAGGATGAATTACCGACTTTTTTTATAGCCTGTCTTAATATTTCATTTCCAAAGGAAGGATGACTTGTTCTTCCTTGTATTTGAGACAGTATATATTCACACCATTGTACAACGCCGTCTATACTGCCAAAAAGCCCTGCGTGACCAGCTACCCCTCCCATGGCTCGACAATTATCATCATGAACCATCCCTGTTAACATTTTGCCGGTCCATGAACATATATCCGTCGCTGCATACTTTTGTTTTACTACACTACCTTTATCGCCATAAAAAAGACTATGATGAAGATTAAGAGGTTTATATATTTTTTCTTCTATATAATAATCTAAATTTTTTCCTGATATTTTTTCTATAATAAGCCCCAGTAATATAAAACCTAAATCACTGTAAAGAAAATCCGTTCCTGGTATATACAGTAATTTTTCTTCTATTATCGAAGTAAATATCCATTTTTTTCGTTCACTCTCATTCACTTTTAATATTTTTTTATAATACTCTTTATAGGCTGGCAACCCTGAAGAGTGTGACATTAACTGTTTGATATTAATATGTTTTTTATCTTTTTTTATTTCATTTCCAAAAATATCAGCCAAGGTTGAAGTCCATGAAATTTTTCCTTCTGCTATCAAGGTTAACAATGCCGGAACTGTTGCCAAAGCTTTCGTTAAAGAGGCCAGATCAAAAAAGGTTTTTCTGCTAATCTTAACTTTAAAAGGAAATGATTGAGCCAGACCATAATGATCATAAAATCGATAATATTTATTTCCATTCCATTGTGAAATTCCCACGGCTGCCCCAGGAAAGACTTTTTGATCTATAGATGATGAAAAAATATCATAAAGTCTTTGACTTAAACTTATTTCATTTAATAAAAGCACTGGAATATTCTATTATTTTATTGTATATTTTACCTGTTTGGACTATTCTTAAAAAGTTAAATATATCAAATTGTTATTTTTCTTTTTAATAATTTTTAAACAGATGAGAGTGAACATTTACTGGAAAACTCGTTTGAAAACATGTTGAAAACTTCATATTAACAATAAACAAATTTAATGTACCTTTGTTTGTTTATTGTTTTTTCTTTCATATCAGAAAGTTATTATATATGTAAACAAATAAACCCCATTAATAATAATAAAATAAATAAAAAATAAAGGTTATTTTTATATGGCTCTCAATTTTAATATTTCAAAAATTGTTTTTCTGGAAGCATTAAATGCCCTTCAAAATTTAACCAGTAAAAGAGGAACATTGGCTATTATTTCTAATATCCTTATTGAAACAGATAATGATATTTTAAATTTAACAGCCACGGATCTAGAAGTTGGTTTAAAAATAAAAATTCCTGCAGAAATAAAAAATTCCGGAAGTATCACTCTTCCCAGTAAAAAAATTTATGAAATAGTAAGAGAATCTGGTTCTTCATCTATAAATATAGAAGAAACAGAAAATAGTTGGGTTATTATTCATGCTGGACTGAGTACCTACAATCTTGCGGGAATGCCCAGTAATGAATTTCCCGAATTTCCTTTTTATAACGAAGATACTTTTGTAGCTTTTGAAGCGCATGTTTTTTCAGAACTTATTGATAAAATTATTTATTCAATAGCGAACGAACAAGAAAATAATTATGTCTTAACCAGTGTTCTCTTTGAAAAAGAAAAAAAGAACGACAAATCTTATATACGAATGATATCATCTGATGGTCATCGTCTTTCTATTATGGAAAAAGATGTTGCAGCTGATGTAGATAATATTACTCTAAATCGTATAACTCTTATTCCGAAAAAAGGTATTCAAGAACTTAAAAAGTTTTGTGAAAATCGTGATACTGTCCAAATATCTTTTGAAGAAAAACAAATGATAGTAAAAGATGATCATGCCACCATGGTTATACGTTTAAAACAAGGAGAATTTCCTCCATACCGAGCTATTGTAGATGCAGTACAACTAAAAAATAAAATTCAAATAAATAGAGTTCCTTTTTTAGAATCTTTAAAAAGAATAAATTTATTTACAGAAGATATATTTCACACCATTCAATTAGAGATAACGAATGAAAAAATGATCCTTTCTTCACAAAATGCAGATATAGGCAATGCAAAAGATGAGCAAGCAATAAATTATAATGGGGAATCCCTCACTCTTGGTTTTAATTGTCGTTTTTTTATAGAAACATTACAAGTAATGGAATGTGAAACTGTGGATGCTTATATAAATTCAAACAACAGTCCTTGTCTTTTGAAATCAGATTTTGATGAAGGATTTCTAAGTATCATTATGCCAATGCAGCTTTAAAAATATAAAGTATTGTTACTACTAAAAATATCCATTCATACTTCATGAATGGATATTTTTATTTTAATTGAATAAAGGGTACAGAGTGACAGAAGAAAATAAAGCATACGGTGCGGAACAGATAAAGGTTTTGGATGGTTTGGAAGCAGTCCGCAAAAGACCATCCATGTATATTGGAAATACAGCCGAGGCAGGACTTCACCATCTTATATGGGAAGTGGTTGATAACAGTATAGATGAGGCTTTGGCAGGATATTGTACGAATATCCAGGTTCGAATACATGAAGACAACTCTATCTCCGTAGAAGATAACGGCCGGGGAATACCCGTTGATATGCATCCAACGGAAAATATGTCGGCATTGGAATTGGTAATGACCACGCTCCATGCCGGGGGAAAATTTGATCATTCCTCTTATAAAGTTTCCGGTGGATTACATGGAGTAGGGGTTTCTGTTGTTAATGCATTATCCATAAAAGCCAGTGCCGAGATAAAACGGAATGGAAAAATTTACAGACAATGCTACCAGTATGGGGCAAAAGTTGGCGAACTTGAAATAATTGGTGACAGTAGCTCAACAGGAACACGTATTACCTTTAAACCAGATCCTGAAATATTTACTGAAACAACAGTCTATGATTATGAAACTATTAATAATAGACTTCGAGAATTAGCCTATCTTAATAAAGAAATACGTATTGATATAAAAGATGAAAGATCAGGTGCTGAAGATACGTTTTATGCCGAAGGAGGTATAAAATCGTATGTTGAATATCTGAATAGAAAGAGAACTCCCATAACTCCTGAACCCATTTATGTGTTTGGTGAAAAAGATATGGTTCAGGTTGAGTTGGCCTTTCAGTATTTTGATGGATACACGGAAAGACTTTTTTCTTTTGTAAATAATATTAATACCCGGGAAGGTGGAACGCATGTGGCAGGATTTCGTGCGGCTCTCACTAAATGTATTAATAGATATGCCAGTGACGATATTATTCCCAAAAATTTAAAGGAAAAAATGAGCGGAGACGATATGCGGGAAGGTCTCACCTGTGTTATTTCTGTTCGTGTACCCGATCCCCAGTTTGAAGGACAGACCAAAACGAAACTTGGCAATTCTGAGGTTAAATCCATTGTTGAATCTATCTGTTCGGAAAAATTAACTATATTTCTGGAACAAAATCCTCAAGAAGCCAAGAAAATTCTTATTAAAGTGGTTGAAGCATCACGGGCCAGAGAAGCTGCTAAACGGGCTCGTGATCTTTCCAGGAAAAAAGGTTCAACCAGTCTGCTTATGGCTGGAAAACTGGCAGAATGTCAGGAAAAAGATCCAAGTAAACGAGAAATTTTTATTGTAGAGGGTGATTCTGCCGGCGGATCAGCAAAACAGGGAAGGGATAGATCTGTTCAGGCCATTCTTCCTCTGCGCGGTAAAATTATGAATGTGGAAAAGGCTCGTTTTGATCGCATATTAAGCAGTGAGGAAATAAAAAATCTTATTGGTGCCTTGGGGTGCGGTATAGGAAAAGATGAATTTGATGCGGAAAAATTACGCTATCATAAAGTTATAATAATGACAGATGCGGATGTAGATGGGGCTCATATACGTACCCTTTTGCTGACCTTTTTTTACCGGCAGATGTTACCCCTTGTAGAAGGTGGTTTTGTCTATATAGGCCAGCCTCCATTATATAGACTTGGAAAGGGAAAAAAGGAAAAATATTTTCTTGAAGATGAAGATTTAAATAACCATCTTTTTCAGGAAGCAAGCCAAATAATTGAGATTCATACAGAGGGAATAGAGGATAAAGAACTTGTTGGTAATTTTCTCGTGGAGAAATTACAGAAACTTTCAGTCTATCAAAAAATTGTTACCTATCTTGAAAGAATGAATATATGGGAAGATATGCTCTATTTTCTCCTTCAAAATAATGTACATTCGGCAGATCAATTTGCTGATGAATTTTTTTTAAAAGGTCTTATTGAGAAACTTTCCAGTGACGACCTGATTATAGGACCTATTCGCTCCTGCCGCTGGAGACCTACATGTTATGAGGTAGATATTGCCTTAAGAGGAAAGGCCCATATTTTCATAATACTGGGACCAAATATCCCTCTTATTAATGAGTACCGACATGCAATTGAATTGTTTCCCTCTGTCCGTGCCTATTTAAAAAGAACATTTTCTATTGTCAGGAAATCCAGTACAGGTCAGGATAAGGGTATTCAGGTGAGTGGCTGGAGTGAAATGTTACAAACAGTCCGCAGTGAAACATTTAAGGGAAGTCATCTTCAGAGGTATAAAGGTCTTGGAGAGATGAATCCAGAGCAGCTCTGGGATACCACCATGAACCCTGAAAATAGAGTTCTTGTCCAGGTAACTATCAATGATGCGGAACAGGCAGATGATATGTTTACTACTCTTATGGGAGACAAGGTGGAACCAAGGAGAGATTTTATTCAGAATCATGCCCTCGAGGTAACCTCACTGGATATTTAACATATTTACCTTTACCAGGGATTAAATTAAGAATTTTTAATTTAGTCTATGATGATAACAAATCCAATTCGCATTTATTGTGAATCCAACAATGTTTAATAAATAGAATTTTTATGAATACGGAAGAAATAAACCAAGAGAAATATCCGAAAATATCCATCGAAAAGGAGATGCAAAAATCCTATCTTGCCTATGCCATGAGCGTCATTATAGGCAGGGCCTTACCTGATATACGGGACGGACTTAAACCTGTGCATCGTAGGGCTCTTTTTGCCATGCGGGAACTTGGTGTTTTTTATAACAGGCCGTATGTGAAATCTGCGCGTATTGTCGGTGATGTCATCGGTAAATATCATCCCCACGGTGATACAGCTGCCTATGATACCATTGTCCGTATGGCGCAGGATTTTTCCATGCGCTATCCCTTGGTGGATGGTCAGGGAAACTTTGGATCTATGGATGGTGATTCTCCTGCGGCCATGCGTTATACCGAGGCCCGGATGACGAGAATAGACAGGGAAATCGTAGCTGATCTGGATAAGGAAACGGTTGATTTTGTACCGACCTATGATAATTCCATGACAGAACCTTCTGTTATGCCCAGTAAAATACCCACCCTCCTGATAAATGGATCCTCGGGTATTGCAGTTGGAATGGCCACCAACATTCCCCCCCATAATCTGACCGAGGTAATGGATGGATTACTTGCCCTGGTTGATAATCCCAATATTACAGTTCATGAATTGATCACCTATATAAGCGGTCCTGACTTTCCTACCGGGGCACTTATCTGTGGTCGATCAGGTATCAGAGAGGCATATGAAACCGGTCGTGGCAGTATATTGATGCGCTCCCTTTCCCATATTGAAAAAATGAAGGATGGGAAGCGAGAGGCTATCATTATTACAGAAATTCCCTATCAACAAAATAAGGCAACTCTTGTTGAAAAAATTGCCATTCTGGTAAAAGAGAAAAAAATAAGCTCCATTTCGGAAGTCCGCGATGAATCTGACAGACACGGGACGCGCATAGTCCTGGAATTGAAAAAGGACGAGATAGCGGAGATTGTCATTAATCAGCTCCACAAAATGACCCCCCTGCAACGTTCATTCGGCATTATTTTATTGGCTATTGTCAATAACAGACCAGAAGTTTTGAACCTCAAGCAAATACTGGAGCACTTTGTTCTCCATCGGAAGACCATTGTTTATCGACGTACAGCTTTTGAGTTGAATAAGGCTGAGGAAAGAGCCCACCTGTTGGAGGGACTGAAGATTGCTATTACCAACCTTGATGAAGTTGTACAATTAATACGCGCCTCCCAAAATGGCGTAGAGGCCAAAGAAGAGCTGGTAAAACGGTTTGAATTTTCAGACATTCAGGCCCAGTCTATCCTGGATATGCGATTACAGCGGCTTACCGGGCTGGAACGAGAGAAGATCATCAACGATTACAATGAGGTCATTCTGGAAATAGAAAGACTGACAAAGATCCTTGGTGATGAAACATTGATCATGCAGATTATTCGTGATGAATTCTTGGAAATTAAAGAGACTTATGGGGATGAAAGACGAACAGAGATAATAGATGCTGTTGATGAAATCCTGCCAGAGGATATGATTTTGCCGGAGGATATGGCAGTTACAGTTACCCATTCAGGGTATATAAAACGGAATCCTGTAAATCAGTACCGGTCACAGCACCGGGGGGGTAAAGGGGTTCGTGGTGTGACTAATATAGATGAGGATTTTGTCACCAATCTGTATGTGGCGTCGACCTTGGATACTTTTCTGTTTTTTACCAATCATGGAAAAATATTCTGGCGAAAAGTCTATAATCTTCCAATGGCAAGTCGTACTGCCCGTGGTAAGGCGATTGTTAATCTTCTTGAGTTGGCTGAAGGAGAGAAGGTGGCGGCAATCCTGCCTATCTCCGATATGGTAGACAAGGGTGGCGAAAAAACCATTCTGATGGTTACCCGATCTGGACGGGTAAAAAAAACGAGTCTTCAAGAGTTCAGCAAGCCCTTGAAAAGAGGGAAAAGAGCCCTGACCTTCAAAGAAGGAGATGAGATTATAGCTGCCCATATCCTCAATGGGGATGATACCGTTCTCCTTATTTCCTCCAAGGGTATATCCATTCGTTTCCATGAGTCTGACATTCGTATCATGGGTCGGACAGCTGCCGGCGTCAATGGAATTAATCTTGCCGAAGATGATTTTCTGGTTGGGGCTATTGTGATTTCATCAGATACTTCTATTCTGACTGTTACTGAAAATGGGTACGGAAAGAGAAGTCCGGTTGATGAGTATCGTATTCAGCGTAGGGGTGGAAAGGGAATCTTTGCCATTAAAGCCAGCGAACGTAATGGAGCAGTAATTGGTGCAATGCAGGTTGATAATGAGAGTGAGGTTATTCTTATTGCTGATTCTGGAAAAATGATTCGAATGCCGCTTGAAAATCTGCGGATTATTGGCCGAACAACTCAAGGAGTTCGACTTATCAATTTGGAAGAGGGTGAAAAGGTTGTTGCCATGGATATCGTAGCCCGCGATGAATCTGATGATCAAGAGTCAGCTGATAATGAATCTGTAGATGAATAACAATTATAAAACAGCCGTAATTGGAGCAGGTTCATGGGGAACGGCCATTGCAGGGATTCTCTCTGCTAAAGGCTATCAGACAAGCCTGTGGGGTCATCATCCAGATCATGTGGCCGCATTGAGTCGGGATCGGGAAAATAAGAAATATCTTCCTGGATATAAATTTGTAGAAACTCTACGACCTTCCCAGGATTTGGCTGATGCAGTAAAAGGATGCACCACCGTTTGTATGGTGGTTCCTTCCCATGGGTTTCGGAAGGTTTTTGAGGACCTTGTTCCTTATCTGGAAGAAGGATGCTGCGTAGTTTCGGCAGTAAAAGGTATTGAAAATAAGACCCTTCTGACCATGACTCAGGTTATGAACGAAATATTGGGATCATGGGTTGAAAAAGAGATATCTCTTGCAGTTCTTTCTGGTCCCTCTTTTGCAAAAGAGGTGGCGTTAGGTATGCCTACTGCCGTGACAATTGGTTGCAAACAGATAGACCAGGCAAAGGAATTACAGCATATATTTGGCACTGAGCGCTTTCGTGTCTATGCCAGCAACGATGTGATCGGGCTTGAGATAAGTGCAGCCTTAAAAAATATTGTAGCCATTGCGGCTGGGATTAGTGACGGAATTGGTTTTGGACTCAATAGTCGAGCTGCACTTATTACCAGGGGACTTGCAGAAATAAAAAGACTTGGAGTAAAAATGGGAGCGGATCCCCTGACCTTCTTTGGTTTGAGTGGGCTTGGTGATCTTGTGCTCACCTGTACTGGAGATTTGAGTCGTAATAGAACTGTGGGACTTAAACTGGGACAGGGGAAAAAGTTGTCTACCATTTTAGATGAGATGGAAATGGTGGCTGAAGGGGTTAAAACAACTCAATCTGTTTATGATCTCGCCCTGCGACTTGATGTTGATATGCCTATATTGGAACAGGTATATAAAATATTGTATAAAGATAAAGATTGTTCAGCTGCCGTTATGGATCTCTTGACGAGAGAATTAAAAATTGAGTGATAAATATACTCTTTACAGCTGCTGATTCAAGTTCGAAGTGCAACTTTCACTGGTGATGCGGTGTAGAGCATTGTTTTGTTTCAAAATACTTCAAATGGGTTTTTGAATCCGCAAGTTTTTATTTTGACCAATCATTGTGTTCAAATTCGCTATGATCTGGTTTCGGTGGTTTTACTTCCAATAGTCGTTGCGTCAGCCATTTGAGTACCTGAGGAAACTCGGATTTTAATTCAGTAAGCGCTTTTCCCCGATGACTCACTTTGTTTTTTTCTTCCATTGTACATTCTGCAAAAGTTTTTCCCAATTTCTCAAAATAGAAGATAGGATCGTAACCAAAACCGCTTTCACCTCTTCGTTCCTCCAGTAGAATACCTTCACAGCTTCCTTCGTAGGTCAATGCCGGACCCGATGGTACTGCTATGGAAAGTACGCAATGAAAAGCTGCCTTCCTGTTTTTTATACCTTGCATTTCTTGCAGCAGTTTATCAACATTTTCGGCATCAGTGGCGTTATCCCCAGCATACCTTGCCGAATAGACTCCTGGGGCCCCATTAAGAGCCTCCACGGTCAGTCCGGAATCATCAGCGATAGCTGGAAATCCTAAAATTCGTGCCGTATGGATTGCTTTTTTGTAGGCATTTTCATCGAAGGTTACTCCATCCTCAACGGCTTCTGGAAGAGGACCAAAGTCGGCCAGTGATCGAATTTCAACTGGAAAATCCATAAGCATTTCTTTGAATTCTTTCACCTTATTTTTATTCGTTGTTGCAAGAATCAGGATGGTGGTCATGGCGATTTTCTCTTTTTATAATTTTTATTTTTCTGCATGCTTTTTGAACGCTTTATCATAGCGCTCTTGTTCACTATATATACACCCACAGTATGCCTGTCGATATAAATCCATGGCAATGGCTTGCTCTATTCCTTCTTTCCAGCCGTCTCTAAAGTCCTCATAGTAAAAATCTATGCCATATTGTATTGCCAGCTTTTCACCAATTGTACGAATATTCTCATGATTCTGATATTTACTGTATAAAAGGGTGGTTGAAAAAGCATCGTCTCCTCGTTCTTTCGCTTTTTGTGCCACGGTCTCCAAGCGCATGGCGTAACAGAGGGGGCATCTTTGCTGCTCATGAAAAACAACCTTGCGTAGATAATCTGTAAGGCCATACCTGGTTTCTATTTCTACTCTTAACTGACTTTTTTCAGCAAATTGCTGGACACTCTGGGTTCGTTTTATAAATTCACGATATGGATGAATGTTGGGATTATAGAAATATCCATGAACATTTATCCCATTCTGGCGTAAACGGGCCAAGGGATAGGTTGTGCATGGTCCACAGCAGATATGAAGAAAGAGGTTCATTGTTTAACAATTTTAAATTTTTTAGGATCAATATTATATTGATGAATCTTATAATTGATAATTCTCAAACTTGTATTGAGGGATTTTGCTGTTTTGGTTTGGTTTCCATTGTGATGTTTCAGGCTTTCAATGATAAGTTCTTTTTCAAAATTTTCTACAGATCCGGCCAATGATAACAAATTGTTTAATTGACTTGAGTCCGAGGTCTGTAGAGTTGGTGGCAGGTGAACACTTTTTATGGATTCATCATCACAGATGAGGACAGCTCTTTCTATACAATTCTGAAGTTCCCGAACATTTCCTGGCCAGTGATACTGGATGAGCATATCTATTGCTGAGGTAGATATACGTTTTATAATTTTTTTATTTTCGCGTGAATATTTATCTAAAAAATATTCTGCCAATAGAAGTATATCAGTGCGCCTTTCACGCAAGGGTGGCATATAAATCGGGAAGACGTTAAGTCGATAATAAAGATCTTCTCTGAAACTTCCCTCCTTCACCGCCCGCTCCAGATCCTTATTGGTTGCGGCAACCAACCGTACATCGCATTGTATGGTGCGTGTAGACCCCAAGCGTTGAAAATTTCTTTCCTGGACGACATTAAGAAGTTTTACCTGTACTGATGGGCTTATTTCGCCGATTTCGTCAAGGAAGAGTGTTCCCCCTTCAGCTTGTTCAAAGCGTCCAATCCTGCGCTCTGTAGCCCCTGTAAATGCCCCTTTTTCATGTCCAAACAGTTCGCTCTCAAGAAGAGTTTCAGGAAGTGCAGAACAATTCACCACCAGAAATGATTTGTTTTTTCGATGGCTATTATAATGCAGAGATTTAGCAACCAAAGTTTTTCCGGTCCCTGATTCACCGCGTAGGAGAACGGTAGCGTTAGAATCGACTACTCGATGCACCATATCATACACTTCCTGCATCTTGTTTGAGTTACCGATAATATTATTAATTTTGTTTTTTTCTGAAAGCTCACGTTTCAGTTTCAGGTTCTCTAAGCGTAATTTTTCTTGTTCGCGGTTTACAATCTGTATTCTTCTGGTGGTTTGGCCAATGAGTCCACTGAGAACAATTAAAAAACGTAAGTCTGCATCTGCCTGATGATTAAGGCCCTCTGTGTACATGCGGTCAACGCTTAGAGAGCCTATTATCTGTTGTTTATCTCTAATTGGGACACAAAGAAACGATTTACTTTGTTGGTTAATTTCTCCCCTAGCCCCTGTTTTATTGAGAAAAAGAGGTTCATTGGCAATATGTGGTACAATTATTGGTTCTCCTGAAGCTACCACTCTTCCGGTGATTCCTTCACCTAGCACATATTGTCCTCTTTTTTTACTTTCTGGCGTAAGTCCGTGCGCTACTTCTATTTCAAGTTTTCCGGTAAATGGATTGATGATTGTGATTGTCCCATTTTCCATGGATTTTAGATCGGCGAGGGTTTTCATGATCTTTTCCAGGCAATCACTCAAGTTGAGTGCAGTAGCCAATGCCTTGGTTATTTCATAAAGGCAGGTTAGGTCTTGGAGTTCCGTAGAATTTTTTTTGGGATCATGCATAATAATAACTTTGCCGATTGATCGTAAACGTTAGAGGATATTTTGTTAATCTTAATGATGATAAGTTTATAACAGAAAAGGAAATGTTTGCCGATTGGTTTTACACTTTTGTTTTTTTGTTGTAACGAGTTGATTCTGGCAGATGTTGACAGTTTTTAGTTCAGATGGTAAAAGAGGCTCAATGATGGAGGAATGGCCGAGTGGTTGAAGGCGGCGGTCTTGAAAACCGTTGTACGAAAGTACCGTGGGTTCGAATCCTACTTCCTCCGCCATTTTACATTGGAGAGGTGACCGAGAGGCCGATGGTGCTCGCCTGCTAAGCGAGTGTGGGGGTTAAACTCCACCGAGGGTTCGAATCCCTCCTTCTCCGCCAATGCCAAGAACCCCCTTTTAAATTGTTAATTTGAAAGGGGGTTTTGTTTTACTATTATAACTCTATATTAGAGTTCCTCTAAGAGGATATGTGTTGATTTATTTCTTCCTAAAACCCCCAGACCAGCGATTTCTCAATCCATCCCTCTAAGCCAGATTCATGTTTTACTTTTACCCATCCTTTTTTCTGTTCTTTTTTTTCAAAAACGACACCGTAATATGCTTTTCCCACTACGGAATATTTGGTGCCTGGGCCACTGCGTATATTAATTTTTTTATTTTTGCCTTTGTTTACTTTCACAATAACATGCGGTTCTTTATTGAGCATGGAAGCATAAACCCATCCACTGTCATTCTCAAAATCTTGAATCTTTGTCCATTTTCCTTTTTGGGAAATAATTTTTACGGGATAACCATTCCCCAACTCCCATTTTACACTGTATTGTTCACCAGGTCCGGTTCGTAGGCTTATTTTCTCACCACTTGTACTTTTCATTTCTGCCAATGAATTTGTACATACCGCCAGAGCTAAAATAATCGTTGTATAAACTATAGTTTTTATTTTCGTGAACATTCTCGCGCTCTTTTTGAGATTATAGGTCTTTGTAGTAAGAAATCAGATCAAAATTGATTTGATTGCAACGGATCAATTTTAGTGGATTTTGTTCTTTTTGGAGGAAGTGAAAGTGGTTGTCCTGCGCAATGTATTGATATGGCTTCAAACTTACATGCTTCAGTCATACAGCGCATACATAGAATACATTCTGGGCTGTTGACGTTTTTGTTGAATTGAATATCCATGGGACATACTTGCAGGCAGGCCCCGCAATCGGTACAATTTTTTTTGTTTAGATGCAGTTGAAGTAAGCTTATTTTGTTAAACATACCGTAAAAGGCACCTAAAGGACATGTTGTTTTGCAAAATGGACGGCTTGAAAAAATACTCCAGGTAAGGTAGCAAAACATCCAAAAAACTTTATTATAAAAAAGATATCCAACAGTTGCTCTGAGGTCCGGTTGTAAGATGAGCATGGGAAGTCCCGCTTCAAGGGTACCAGCAGGGCAGACAAATTTACAGAACCAGGGCTTCCCTACCCCCCATTGGTCCGTCAATATAAGTGGAAACAAGATAACAAAGAAAAGAAGCATTATATATTTTATATATTTTAGAGACTTTGGGATTTTAATTTTTTTCCAGGAAGGAATTTTGTATAGGAGTTCTTGTATCAACCCAAAAGGACAAAGCCATCCGCATGTCAATCTTCCAGTTGTTGATGCGATTATCCCTATAGTCCCAAATACATAGGAACCAAAAAAATAGGATCCTGTTTCAAAAGAAAAACGTATACCAAGAAGTAATTGTTGAATTGCGCCTATGGGACAATATGTGGTTGATGCTGGACAGGAGTAACAATTTAAGCCTGGTGAACAGAGTGCTTTTAATGGTCCTTGATAGATATTTTTTGTCCATGGAAAAAGAAGATACCCATTGGTTATCAGAGTAAATGCAAATTGCATGAATTTTCTTAACGTTTCCATTGGATTATAAAAAATGGCTATAGTGAGGATGCTTATGGTAGATAGGAAGGATAGAGTTACTTCTCACGTAACGCTCTAATATCTATCCTATTCCTATGCATTCCAGGCAGATATTCCAGGCCTGTTCTAAAACTCTTTGAGGTTCGTTCAGTGCGATTCCAGTCAGAAAAAGAATGAGGAAGAATGTGAGCGGAAGGAATCGGTAGATTGGTATGGAGTTTTTTTTAGTCATCGCTACTTGTTTTTGGTAAGAGAGATCGGTTTATAATTGATTGGCTCTTGTCTCCAATTTTTACCTTCTTGTCTCTTCTGTCGTCAATGGTGATCTGAGTTACAACTCGTACAGCCCCTTCAATAAATGGGCTTTCGTAGAGAGTTATTACCAGCTTAAGAAGTTCTGTTGCCTCACCCTCTATTAAGGTCCCCATGTCGTTGAGTGTAAATGTGGCCCCCATCTCGGTTAGCTTTTTCTGGATTGTCAGAACATAGTCGCCGAGGTTTGGAGTGGAGGTTCCTATTGGAATGATAGTAAGTTGCAATAGTGCCATTTTTTAGTTTGTTGTATGTTTTTCTACGATCAGCCCTATGACTCTTTCCAGATCGTCCAGCGAGTAATATTCGATTTCAATCTTGCCGCGAGTTCCATTTTGTGAGATTATAATTTTTGAATGTAAGACATTGGTAAGTTGATTTGTCAGGGCGGTACAGTAGGATTGAGAAAGTTCAACCGTCTGAGATGCTTGATTAACCAAGATGGACGCTTTTCCTGTCCCTTTTGTTTTACGTATACTTTTCTCCGTTTGCCGTACTGAGAGATTTTTTTGAATTATCTGGTCCCGCAAGTTTTGTAGCTCTAGCGGGGTGTTAATAATTCTTAAGAGAACCCGGGCATGTCCTTCGGTGAGGGCTCCCTGCTCCAAATCATTTTTTATGTATCCTGGAAGTTGTAGTAATCTCAGTATGTTGGTTATTGTAGATCGCTTCTTCCCTACCCTTTGTGCTGCTTGCTCCTGGGTGTAGTTAAATTTTTCTATGAGTTTGTTATAGGCTTCAGCTTCTTCAATAACGTTCAAGTCTTTTCGTTGAATGTTTTCAATGAGCGCTAGTTCCAGCAGGGAATCATCGTTATCAACGGTTCTGATAATAACGGGAATTTTTTTTAATCCTGCTCGTTGAGAAGCTCTCAAGCGTCTTTCACCAGCGATTAATTGATAATAGCCGTCTTGTTGGTTTGTTACAACGAGGGGTTGGATGACCCCATGTTCTTGGATTGACTGAGTGAGTTCCTCTAATCCCTGCTCTTCAAAATAGCTTCTGGGTTGATGTTTGTTGGGAATGATCTTATCGATATCACACTCGAAATATGTTTCGTCTTCATGGGCAAAAAGGAGGCCAACACCCTGCCCCAAACCAGTTTTTTTTACTGACATACGTTAAGCCTCTGTTGTTTAAGAAATTCACCGGCCAAGTTCATATAGGCTATTGCCCCACTGGAGCGGAGATCATATTCAATAATAGTTTGACCGTGACTTGGACATTCGCTGAGTCTTACATTTCTAGGGATAACTGTCTTGAAGACCTGATCGCCAAAATGTTTAGCGACCTCTTCTGCCACTTGATAGGTTAGTTTGTTGCGTTTATCATACATAGTGAGAAGAAGGCCTTCAATAAAAAGCTCTTCATTGAAGGCCTTCTTCACAGACCTGATGGTTTTTACAAGTTGTGCCAATCCTTCCATTGCGTAGTATTCGCACTGCATGGGGATCAAGACCGAGTGTGCTGCCGTTAATCCATTTATGGTTAATAATCCAAGAGATGGTGGGCAATCTATTAATATATAATCAAAACGATCGTTGATGGTCTGTAGTATTTTTTTGAGATTAAATTCTCTCTTTTCCATGGAGACAAGTTCTATCTCAGCAGCCACCAGGTCTATGTTTGAAGGAGCGACAACCAGATTGGGCAGTTTCGTTTTTATCAGCACATCTGTTAAGGGAACACCTCCGGTAAGGCTGTGATAGAGATGCTGCTTAAGGGCGTTTATGTTGATTCCCAAGCCGCTTGAGGCGTTTCCTTGGGGGTCGGAATCTACAAGAAGGACCTTTTTTCTTTTTTTTGACAACGCTGCGGCTAAATTAACCGCGGAGGTTGTTTTCCCCACCCCCCCTTTTTGGTTGGCAATTGCAATTATTTTGGCTTCTTTTGTTGGTTCCATCTTTTCCCACCCTTTTATATTTTGTTGGGGATCTTGTTTTTACACATACTGTTTTTATACCAGTTTTCCATCCTCAACAATAAAAAAGTACATGAATAGGTTGTTGTTTCCTCACTTTGTTTGCCGCTAGGTAGCGTATTCGATATATTTAACATGTCGTCAGTGATTTTATTCATCTGTGAAAAATCACGTCCTTTAGGCGTGATCAGGGTTCAGCGGCTCTGCCTGTTGAACAGTTATGTATGATAATTTCGTAATGTGTTAAAACTAACTGATTGTCCCTAATGATTTTAGTAGGTTGAAGTATCCAAGGTTGGTGATTGTACGAGGTCATTAGGACGGTCATTCAAGAACGGCACTTATTTGAATCAAGATATAAAAATTGAGAAAGCAGTTTCTTGTTTTAAGTATGAACTGCCAGCGTGCTCAATGACCAGTAAACAAATGCCTTCTGGGCTTAACTCAATACCACCCCTCAGGGGTGGTATTATATATATATGTTTCACGTGAAACATATGAGGGGGTGGGTTGAATTATGAGGTGTGATTTTTTGATAATTGGTAGTGGAATAGCTGGGCTATCATTTGCTTTGCGAGTAGCGCAACTGGGTTCTGTGGTAATTGTGACAAAAAAGAGGGAGATTGACACAGCAACCAATCTGGCACAAGGGGGGATAGCCGCAGTATTATCAGACCATGATACTAAAAAAAACCATATTGAGGATACAATTATAAGCGGAGCTGGATTGTGTGACGAAGAGGTTGTTGCTCTCGTTGTAGACAGTGGGCCTGAAAGGGTAAAAGAGTTGATGGAGTTGGGAGTTGATTTTGTCAAAGATGCCCGAGATTCATCAGGGTTGGACCTGGGTCGGGAGGGTGGGCACTCTGAAAGACGAGTGGCACATGCACATGATTTCACGGGCAGGGAAATAGAACGAGCCTTGCTGGTTAAAGTAAAACAGAATACTAAAATACAAATTCTGGAAAATCATAGAGCGATAGATCTGCTTATGGTGGAAGACGGGAGTATGACGGCCAAACCAGGGTCGTATTGTGCCGGCGCATATGTGCTGACAGAGGATGGAAATATTGAACCCTATCAGGCGAGGGTGACGATCCTCTGTACAGGAGGAACGGGCAAGGTGTATTTGTATACGACTAATCCTGATATCGCAACCGGAGACGGCTTGGCTATGGCATTCAGGGCCGGGGTGGTGATGGCCAATATGGAGTTTGTGCAGTTTCACCCCACATGTCTTTATCATCCCAAGGCAAAGAATTTTTTGATTTCTGAGGCCGTACGGGGAGAAGGGGCAATTCTTGTTGATCGCGACGGGCGACCATTCATGGAAAAATATGACAGTCGTAAAGACCTGGCTACCAGAGATACAGTGGCTAGAGCTATAGATCAAGAAATGAAAAAGAGTGGAGTCGATTGTGTTTTTTTAGATATTACCCATAGAGACAAGGCTTTTGTAAAAGAGCGATTTCCCACAATTTATGCACGATGTCTTGAGTATGGTATTGATATTACAAGTGAACTTGTTCCTGTTGTGCCTGCAGCTCATTATATGTGCGGAGGGGTGCAGACAGATACGTGGGGCAAAACATCTGTTAATGGGCTTCTGGCATTAGGAGAAACCGCATGTACAGGATTACATGGAGGAAATCGTCTTGCCAGTAACTCTTTACTCGAAGCAGTAGTATTTGCAGAAAGGGCATATGAGTATTGTGCTGATCATTGGTCGGAAATATCCAAAAAAACCTTTCCGAAGATTGAACCCTGGCAGGCAGGCGGAGCTAAAAAATTGAATGAAGAAATTCTGATTCATCATAATTGGGATCTTATCAGACGTATTATGTGGAATTATGTAGGCATAGTGCGAACGGTTAAAAGGCTGAAACTCGCCAAAAGACATATTAAGGGGATCTTGGAGGAGATAGAAGAACATTATAGAGATTATTTTGTTACCCCGAATATGATTGAGTTACGAAATATAGCCCTCGTGTCATTATTAATCATACAGTCGGCATTACTCAGAAAGGAATCTCGAGGACTGCATTATCTTATTGATTGTCCAGAACCAGTTGATATTTTTAAAAAAAATACAAAATTCAAGAGAAAAAAGGGCGGACAGTTGTGGGAAATTGAAAAGTGTTAGGAACTTTTATTGGCTACGCCTTGAGTCTTTGTATATAATGAGTAAATACACAAGAGGGTCGGATTGGCCGTATCCTCTTGTCCGTCAACAACCAAGACAGGAGGTGCTTATGGCAGAGGAAGCAGCCGTCGGATGTGCCAGGCCAACAGGCGGTCCGGTAGGTGAGGAAAATAAAAACGAGACTCGGCAATCACATGAAAATTTAAAGGAGGAACAGACAATGATTAAGGTAGGACAAAAGGCGCCGGATTTTATTGCTCCCGGTTACCATAACGGGGCATTTGTCAATGTGAAGCTTTCTGATTATCTTGGGAAATGGGTATTGCTCTGCTTCTATCCCGGTGATTTTACCTTTGTCTGAGCAACTGAAATTTCAGCAGTTGCTGAAAAATACCCAGAATTCCAAAAAATTGGCGCTGAAGTAGTTTCGATGTCCATAGATTCCATGTTTGTCCACAAGATGTGGAATGATCATGAGTTGGAGCATATGGTGAAGGGAGGAATTCCCTATCCAATGCTTTCCGATGCGGGTGGAAAGGTTGGAACTGTCTATGGAGTATATGATGAAAACGCTGGAGTTGAGACTCGTGGTCGCTTTATCATAGATCCCGATGGTGTTGTTCAGGGATATGAGGTCTTGACACCACCGGTTGGACGCAATGTCAATGAGACATTTCGTCAACTTCAAGCTTTCCAATTGGTGCGGGAAACCAAAGGTGGAGAGGCAACACCTTCAGGATGGCGGCCGGGTAAAAAGACACTGAAGCCGGGAATTAACCTTGTAGGAAAGGTGTGGAAAGAGTGGAAAACAACGGATGCATTTGATTAATTTTTGAGTCCTCAACAATATTCAACCAATCAGCCGGCTGCAATCAAGGTGGCTGATTGGTTTTCCCATATGAAGAGATGTTACATATCTCATTTGCGGGTTAGGCTTCCTGGGAGCCAAATTAAAAAATTCAGTGAGCTGATGAGAGTCTCATTGAAAACCCATCCAGCATTATGAATTTTGTGGTCCTTTTATACCGGGAAATTGCAATAGCTTTCCCTTCTTTTCTCTTTTCTGCTGTGGCAGGCATTGGGCACAGCTTTTACAACTTTTGATCATACTCTGGATTCGTTGGATCAAGATCGAACGGCAGTGAGGACAGAGATGCAGGATGATTTCCTGGTAGATGTCATCAAGAAGCTCTTGTTCCTCTTTGGTTGCGATATCAGCCAGAGCCTGAGCTATAATCTGGTCAGGGTATGTCAGCTCGGATAGAGATTGGTCCTTGCCGGCAATAATTTCAGTACGACAATGATAAAAGAGATCTCCTTCCTGGATAGTCATGCCGCAGGAGTCACATGTTCGGGTGCTGATATCTGGTATGTCGGTCATAGAAGAAGCCTGGTGGCATTTTGTTCCAGAATGCGGCGTGCTCGTTCTGGGTTAAGATTAAACTTTTCAAGTCGTTGGATTGCGGCCAATTGATCATCCCATGGTGAATCGGTACCAAAGAGAAGATAGTCGGATGGGTGATTGTTCAGCATCCGGATGGACTGTTCAGCAGGAAGATAGGAGAGAGCAAAAGAGATTTCCATAAAAATTTCCTGTCCTATAAGTATTTCCTCCACCTCTTCCCAACAGTCCCAACCGCCAAAATGGGTGGTAATGAGCCTGAGATGGGGGAAACGATTTTTAATCGTCAAAATCTGGGCAGGGCTAGCCCGACGTATTCGGGGAAAGGCAATATCGTATCCACAATGGACAACCAGAAGCAGTCCTGTCTCGGACAGGGCTTCATAGAGGGGAGTGAGTCGCTCTTCATCCAGGAAAAAATCTTGATAGTAAGGGTGCATCTTGATTCCCTTAAATCCCTCACTCTTGAGTCTGAAGACCCGGGATACAGCCTCGGTATCGGCCGGATGAATAGAAGGGAGGGGGATAAGACTCGGCGATTGGATAGCAGTAGACCAGGTAAGAATAGGTTCAAATTGGGATGGGCGGGTAGCGATGGAACAGATGACACTGCGAGTGATTCCAGCCCGGTCCATTGAGGCAAGCAGCGAATCGACTGTTCCCTGAGTATGGGCTGTGACATTACCTTCCTTGGCAAGAGCAGGAATGGCTTTGGCTGCGACATTGTCAGGGAAGGCGTGGGTGTGAAAGTCGATAATCATAATTTGTCTTACGGAGTGTGAGGCACAAAAGTATTGTTCAGGTCGTAACTACCATCTATACTGTCAGCAGAATGGATTTGGCAAATTAATTTTTCATGACTGTAATAGAGAGTATGATTTCTGCCTCTGGAAAAAAAAAGTACAACTGGAGAAGGGGTCTCAGATCTCCGCTCTTTGATGTTGGACAGTTTCTTCTGCTTATCCTTCTTCTTTTCTGGTTTTTTGCCGATAGTTTTGAACAGATTGGCTATAACTGGCAATGGTATCAAATTCCCCGCTATTTGTACACCCGTGATGAGCGTGGTTTGATCAGCGGTCCATTACTGCAGGGGCTGAAGGTAACGCTGCAGATATCAACGGTCAGCCTGATTCTCGCATTTTTGATCGGCTTGGTCACAGCTCTGCTGCGACTATCCAGTTCCACGGTGGCTCGCTCGGTGGCAAGGGTCTATCTTGAGCTGAGTCGTAATACGCCACTGATGATCCAGCTTTTTTTTATGTATTTTGTGATGGGACCGATTCTGGGGCTTGATCGCTTCCTTTCCGGAGTCTTGGCCCTCAGTCTTTTTGAAGGGGCCTATGTCTCGGAGATTATTCGATCCGGGATTATCTCAATTCAACAGGGTCAGTGGGAAGCAGCGTTCAGTATTGGTTTGAATCGCTGGTCTGTGTATCGCTTGATTATTCTGCCGCAAGCGTTGAAGCGAATTTTGCCACCATTGACCAATCAGGCAATTTCATTGATAAAGGATTCCTCTCTGGTCAGCGTCATCGCGATCTACGATCTGACCATGCAGGCCCAAGCCCTTATCTCCGAGACTTTTCTTACCTTTGAACTCTGGTTTGTTGTGGCGTTTATGTATCTGGTGATAACCATGCTTCTGTCATCGTGTGTTACGCTTCTGGAAAATAAGCTGAAACTGTCGAATTATAACTGAGGAGAAAATGAATAAAACAAATTGGATCACGTCATTGATGATGGGTGTATTGGTACTGCTTGCAAGTATTTCGACCACTTACGCGGATAATCTTCAGCAGGCACTCAACCGGGAATCCACGGTGGATAAGATAATGCGTAAGGGGGTACTGCGAGTGGGGATGGATACCTTTCTGCCTTGGGCTGTGACAGGTAAGGAGGGCAAACTGGTGGGGTTTGAGATTGATGTTGCCACGCGTCTGGCCGAAGATATGGGAGTAAAGGTGGAGTTCGTTCCAACCAAATGGGCTGGCATTATTCCGGCACTGTTGACTGGCAAGTTTGATGTAATAATCGGCGGTATGGGGATTACCACCCAGCGGGCACTTAAGGTCAATTTTACACTTCCCTATGATTATTCCGGCATGGCGATTGTGGCCCACAGGAAAAAAGCTGCCGGTTTTCATTCTCTGGAGGACTTTAATAAAGAAGAGGTGGAGATAGCCTGTAAGCTGGGAACTACAGCAGTGGCTGCCTCCAAAAAATATATCCCCAAGGCCAAATTACGCTTGTTTGATGATGAATCCCAGGCCTATCAGGAACTGCGAAATGGAAATGTTCATGCCGTGGTGGGATCAGTTCCCAGGCCGGCCTATGAGGCCCTGCAATATCCGGAAACCATGTTTCTTCCCTTAAGTGCACCATTTACCCGAGAACCGATTGGTTTTGCTGTACGAAAAGGTGATTTTGATACCCTTACTTTTTTTAATAACTGGATCACCATCGTCCAGGATGAGGGGTGGCTGGAAGAGCGACATCAATACTGGTTCGGGACCAGAGATTGGGCCCATCTGGTTGAATAGTCGATTTTAAATCGATAGTTATGCTCAAGATGTATCATGATACCCCTCTTGCTGGACGGAAGAAAAAAGTTCTCCTTGAGACCGTAGTGAGCTGTGTTGTTCTGGCCTGCATCGCTGTGCTGGTATACCGGATAACCGTTTCCATGCACTACCGCTGGAACTGGGGAGTTATTGCACAGTATCTGTTCCGTTATGATCCGGATCAGGGGAGGTGGGTGGATAATATCCTTGTTACCGGCTTATGGACCACGATCAGGTTGAGTATCTGGTCCAGTCTGCTGGCGTCTGTGTTCGGGCTGTTCATGGGGGTCATGCGGACGATGGATCGGCTTTTTTTCCGTCTGGTCAGTCTGAGTTATGTTGAGCTTATCCGTAATATTCCGGCTTTGGTGCTGGTCTTTATCTTTTATTTTTTTGTCAGTGATCAGCTCATGCCTATGTGGGGGGTGGACGACTTTGTCAGAGGAAGGACAGCAGATGTCCAAAAGTGGCTGGCCATTCTTGTTGCCCCTCCTGCTCATTTTACCTCTTTTGTATCAGGTGTTATTACTGTAGCCCTTTTCCAGGGGGCCTACATTGCCGAGATTGTGCGGGCTGGAATTCAGTCCCTTGAAAAAGGGCAGTGGGAGGCTTCGGCCAGTCTGGGCCTTTCCTGGACGCAGCAGATACGCCATATTATTCTTCCCCAAGCGGCGAGGCGGGTGTTGCCCCCCCTGGCGAATGAATTTATTAACACCATTAAATATTCATCCATTGTTTCAGTGATTTCCATCCAGGAACTCACCTTTCAAGGTCTGCAGGTCATGGCAGCAACCCAGGCTACTATTGAGGTATGGATTACCATCAGTGCGATGTATTTTGTTCTCTGTTTCTGTGCCTCACTTGCGGTACATCGATTGGAGAAATACATGGCCCGAGGCGATACTTAATTGAGGCTTGAGGGGAAGTTTATATCGGCAGGTGAGCTTAAGTGCTTCGTCTTGTGTTCCTGTTGAATTCCTGCTACATTTTATTTCGATGGTGGGCCGTTTTATTCATTACGGTCAGATTAATGAACTTTTTTAGGAATTTTTATGCTGAAAACGATGTCTGCCCCCTGTATTGATGACATGGCAGCACTCGTTTGATTGCAAGTCCTGGTAATAGGATTTTTCATGCTCTATTCACATGTGTGCCTACACACTTTTGGGTATGTACTACCGCCCAGAATGGTCAGTTCAGAAGATTTAGAGCGACGACTGGCTCCGGTGTATGAACGCCTTAAACTGCCTGTGGGCAGGTTGGAAATGATGAGCGGCATCAGGGAACGACGGTTCTGGGAGCCTGGCACCAGACCCAGCCAAGGCGCTGTCCTTGCCGGGCGACAGGTTATGGAGAAGGCTGATCTGGCTCCCGAGCAGATAGAGTGTCTGATCTTTACTTCGGTCTCAAGGGATATGATGGAGCCGGCAACGGCCTCGTTTGTTCATAACAGTCTGGGACTGTCTGAGAATTGCCTGCTGTTTGATCTTTCCAATGCCTGCCTTGGTTTTCTGGATGGTATGCTTGTTCTGGCCAATATGATAGAATTGGGACAGGTTAAAAACGGCTTGATCGTGGCTGGAGAAACCGCAGAGGAATTGGTGGATTCGACCATTAAGGCCTTACTGGCGGACCGAGACCTGACCCGTAAGAGCATTAAGCCAGCCTTTGCCTCCTTGACGATCGGTTCCGGGTCTGTAGCTCTTTACATGTGTCGGGAAGAAAATGGGATGCAGCCCTTGCGTTTGAGTCATGCTGCCTGGCGGGCAAATACCATCCATTCCACACTCTGTCAGGGCAGTCAGAGTGGAAGTGCGACAACGCTGATGAATACACATTCGGAAGAACTGCTGCATCGAGGGGTGGAGACGGCTCTTATGACCTGGCAGGCTTTTTCCGCGGAACAGGGTTGGCAGGCGGCGGATATTGACCGGTTTTTTTGTCATCAAGTCGGCTCTGCCCATGCCAGGCTCCTTTTTGATTCTCTGGGGCTGGAAGTGGAAAAGAATTTTGAAACCCTGGCCAAGCTGGGCAATATCGGGTCTGTCTCGGCTCCCATTACTCTGGCCATGGCAATTGAAGAGAAGGCCTTTCAACCGGGTCAGAAGGGTGCACTGCTGGGAATTGGCAGTGGAATCAATTCACTGATGCTTGGTGTTGACTGGAAAAAAGGAAAATGAGCAGGGAACTCTATTCTTCCAAAAAGAGGGATTATGCAAGATCAAATAACGGCAGAACAAGGGAGGTTTTTACTCCGATTGGCCCGGGAGACGATTGCTGGGAAGCTTGGTATCCAGTTGGAGAAAAGAAGCGATGTCGTTGATCCTGCCCTGCATGCCGAATGCGGAACATTTGTTACCCTGAAGATCGGAGGCCAGTTAAGGGGATGCATAGGCAATCTTGAGCCTGTATGCTCGATTTATGAAGGTATTCAACGCAATGCTCTGAATGCAGCCTTTCATGATTATCGGTTCTCTGAGCTCACTGCTGAAGAGTTGGCCAAGGTGCAAATTGACATCTCCATCCTGACACGCCCGCAAATTCTGAATTATCGTGATGGTGCAGATCTTATTGCCAGGCTGCGTCCCGGTATTGACGGGGTAATTTTGAGATTAGGGCGCTATAGTGCCACCTTTTTACCCCAAGTCTGGGAGCAGCTGCCGCGGGCCGAGGAGTTTTTAGCTCATCTTTGTCGTAAGGCGGGTTTGTCAGAAATGGCCTGGCAGGATATGCATCCCGAGGTTGAGACTTATCAGGTCCAATGTTTTGAAGAAGGAAAACGAGATGAAAGAGGTTAAGCTTACCCCGGATCTGGCGGACAGGGTTCGGCAGATCTATGAGGATATGGAGAAGGGGTATGATCAAGTGGCGGCACGGCTGCAGTTCAGTTGTGACGGCTGCCCTGATAACTGCTGTGATTCATATTTTCAACACCATACTTTTGTTGAATGGGGCTATCTCTGGCAGGGATTTCGTCAGCTTCCCGAATCGCAACAGGAGGATATCCTGGAGCGCAGCCGCCATTATATTGCTGCCTGCGAGCAATCCCTGGCCCGGAATGAACGACCTCAGATCATGTGTCCCTTGAACGAAAACGGTCGTTGCATCCTCTATGCCCATCGTCTCATGGTTTGCAGGACGCACGGAGTACCGGCCACTATGCAGAGGCCTGATGGTCAGAGGCTGAATTTCCCTGGTTGTTTCCGATGTCAGGAACTGGTCAAAAAAAGGTTTGCCCATGAGTCAGAGGTGCCACGGGCGGAGCGAACAAAATTATTGCGTAGTTTGGCAATGTTGGAAAATGAATTGATGGATGGCAAGAGGCATCTCTATCCCAGGATACAATTGACCATTGCCCAGATGTTGGTCAAGGGCCCACCCAGTATTGCTGTACCTCATTGCGAACGTTGACAATCTCGTAAAAACTCAAAAAAGTCTGTCATTTCGAGTGACAGCGAGAAATCTTATTCCTCAACCAATGGATACTATTAAGATTTCTCCCGCTGGTCGAAATGACATTATGGCAATTTGTACTTTTTACGAGACCA
>JBDRQE010000007.1:0-72746 GCA_043826415.1 Pseudomonadota bacterium | reverse complement strand
AGTAAATACAAACAGTCCTCAATTCGGCTGAGAAAACGGCACAGCTTATTGCCGCTATGTCAATAGTTTTTTGTGCTTTTTATGCAAATTTTAAATGTATAGTTTCAGTCATGCTGTTGGCTGAAACTCCAAACTCCAGTGAGAAAATAAAAACGTTAAAATCGCTGAGTCAGCACCTCCAGCCTTTTTTGCTGAGTCAATCTTCTCTTTGATCTGGTTTAATGACTTCATGAGGTTTTTCCTAGCCTAACAAGTTATTATCCAGTTCTGTATATCATTCCTGAAGAATGTTATACAGAAAGACGGCACATTTCAGGGAACTTGATCTGTTCGGGAAAGACCGTCGGCCATTTCCCGCATTAGTTTCAGGTTGATCTCCGCCTCGCCGGGGTCAAGGGTGTGGATGGCGAAGCCGGCGTGGATGATGAGATAGTCGCCGACCTGCGGCCAGCGGTCCACGATATCGAGACGGGTCTCCCGGCGGATGCCGTCGGCGTCGACCACGGCGATCTGTTCGGTGAGAAAATCATCGGCGTCACCTCTGATCTCAATGACCTGCATGGGTATTGCCAGGCACATACCGTAATCCTCCTATAACTGCCCAACCTTGGGGCGGGTCTTGGAATTGTCAGTTGTCTTTGACATGGTTGACAATCTCGTAAAAACTCAAAAAAGTCTGTCGTTTCGAGTGACAGCGAGAAATCTTATCCTCAACCAAAGGATACTATTACCTAAATCCTGCAATCACTTGGCATTTTCCTGTCAATACAGGCACATAGGCTGCGTTGGCTTCACCATTTTCATGCTCAGCGTAGCACAACTACGCCTGCGCTGAAAATGGCTTGCCGCCTTCCCTCTGCGCCCGTCTTGCCAGTCTCGGTGCTCAAACGATTGCAGGATTTAGGTATTAAGATTTCTCCCGCTGGTCGAAATGACATCTGTTCTTCCCTTTGTCATTCCGAACGTATGTGAGGAATCTTCAACGATGTGGATAAAGATCTCTCCCTGCAGTCGAGATGACAGTCGGCAAGCATAGGATGACATTATGGCAATTTGTACTTTTTACGAGACCATCATGGTTGTATTCAGACCTTTTCCCGGTTCTTTTTTGTCAATTCGCATTCCTTCTCCTCATACAATGTGACTCCAACACGCTGGATATGCTCAATCACATCGGGATCACTAATATGGTTGAAAATTGACAGGTCAAAGGTATAAGGCAGCAGCAGATCATCAATTTCATCCATGATTCTGTACAGCACTTTCAGTGTTAACTCTGCGCCACCCATGAGGGTCAGGTCAATATCGGATCCATTTTTGTAGTTCCCTTTGGCGCGTGATCCGTAGAGCACGGCTTTTTCCACCTGGGGATGGAGGGCTAGGACGGCACAGATTTTTTCTATTGTGGATTCTTGAAGCCCGAATTTCATCTTGTTTCTTCAGACTTGAGCTTTTCTAATACTGTGACAAGTTGATCAAATTCTGCAAAGTAACGCTTGCAAATCGCCTGGGAGATTGAGTGAGCGGTTTCTTCATTGTAGGTATGTGAGGTTAAATTCCGGTTTTTGATCATATCCATCCAGACATCACCATTTTTCAGGAGACCTTGTTTGAAGGCTTCGCGGGTAGTGTCTTTTGAACCGTACAGGTTAGAAACACCGCGGCTTTCAAGAAAATCCTTGATTGTCTTCCAGGAAAGTTCATGGGTATATTCAAAGGCTTGAATCAGTCCCTGTTCTTCCAGTTCCGACAGCTCACGTTGCTGGGCCAGGTTGATAGCATTTTTTAATTGCGAAAAGGCCTGCATGAAATGCTTAAAGCGTTGAATCCAGCGTATATCCTGCGTGGTCATAGGGCCTCTCTGTAACAGTTTGTATTGATCAATGATTTGTGGGATGTTGAGAGTGTGAGCATTCCCTTTCTGTTTATTTCTTTACGGCGCCTAAGGCTGCTTACTGATAATGATTTACTCTTAGTGGCTAAGAGTAGAAGGATAATACTTCCGGCGCTCTGATCGGGCAATGTTTTCCGGTTATAAGCGGGCGGCCATCTCCAGCATCAGTTTTAGGTCTCGCGGCGGATGCCGTCGGCATCGACCACGGCGATCTGTTTGCTGAGAAGATCATCGGCGTCACCTCGGATCTCAATGACCTGCATGGGTATTGCCAGACACATAGCGTAATCCTCCTATAACTGCCTGTCCCAGAGAGATTCCCCCGTCGTTCACCGGCACTTCCTGGCCGGTGAAGACCTGAAAACCGTCCTGTTCCAGGGCCTGAAAAAGACCTTCCATGATAATTCTGTTCTGCAGGCAGCCACCGGAGAGGACAACGGTACGGATATCGCTGGTGGCCGCAAGCTTTCTGATTGTGATCACCAGGCTGTCGATCAGCCAGGAATGAAAACCCATGGCCAGTTCGGCAGTTGATTTCCCGGATTCCTGGTCATGGAGCATTTTGCGGATGAACGGGCCGCTGTCGATGATGAAGAGTCCGTTCTCTGCTCCTGGCTCCTCCGCCTTTTGTCTGTCCTCATCGGTCCCCTGCCATTGCCGGGCGATGTTCTCCACTTCCATGGCGGCCTGGCCCTCAAAGTCGGAATCCAGGCGGATGCCAAGCATGGCGGCTATTGCATCAAACAATCGTCCGCAACTTGAGGTGAGCGGGCTGTTGAATCCGTTCTGCATCATGGCGAGGACAGCTGTCCTTTTTTCTTCGGCGACGCCAAGGAGTGCGGCCGGCAGGCGGGATGGTTGCAGCCCGGCTTCGCCAAAGCTATGATACAGGGCCGCAAGCCCCATGCGCCATGGTTGCTCGGCGGCGGCATCGCCACCCGGCAGGGGCAGGGGGGCCAGACAGCCGCACCGGATACAATCGGTGCGCGTCACCTCCAGGATCTCTCCGCCCCAGATGGTGCCATCCGGGCCAAGACCGGTACCGTCAAGGATAATGGCCAGGACCTTATCCTGCAAGCCATGTTCGGCCATCACGGCCACGGCATGGGCATGGTGATGCTGGACCAGTATCCTTGGTAAACCCAGTTCCCGTTCCAGTTCCTGCCCATGCCGGCTGCTCAGATAATCAGGATGGAGGTCGCAGACCACCAGTTGTGGCCGGGTCTCCAGAAGCTCCTGCAAATGATAGATGCTTTCCTGGAAAAATGCCAGTGATTCCAGATTGGCCAGATCGCCGATATGCTGGCTGAGAAAGGCCATATCGTCCCGCACCAGACAGAAGGTGTTCTTCAGGCCGCTGCCGCAGGCAAGCAGAGGCGGCAGGGATTGAGGGAGTGGCATTGGGTTTGGCACATAGCCCCGGGCGCGGCGCAGCAGTCGGGGATGGCCCTGCATGATGCGGATAACAGAGTCATCAATCCGGGTCACAATCTCGCGGTTGTGCAGAAGAAAGAAATCGGCGATATCGCCAAGGCGGGCTATTGCCTCGTTATTATCGGTGCACAGAGGCTCCCCGTTGCGGTTGCCGCTGGTCATGACCAGGGCCTGCGGGCAGTCGGGGGTGGCGAACAGCAGGTGGTGCAGAGGAGTGTAGGGCAGCATGATCCCGATTTCTCCCATGCCCGGCGCCAGATTGGCAGCAAGAGAGCCCGTCTTTTTTCCGGGCAGCAGGACAATGGGGTGGGCCGGGCTGCTCAGGGTCTCGCTGGCCATGGGGGAAAGGTGACAAATCCTGTCTGCGGCCTCAAGGTCTGCCACCATGATGGCCAGAGGCTTGCTCCGCCGTTGTTTCCGTTTGCGGAGAAGCGCCACAGCAGGTTCGGAGCCGGCATCCACCACCAGGTGAAAACCGCCCATTCCGCGGATGGCGACAATGGAGCCATTGTTCAGGACTCTGATGGTTTCGGTTACAGGGTCATGGCAGTCAAGTATTTCCCCACTGGAAGCATGCCAGCTGATCTGCGGTCCGCATTGGGGGCAGGCATTGGGCTGGGCATGAAAACGGCGGTTTTCAGGATCATCATATTCGGCCTGACAGTTCCTGCACATGGGGAAGGAGTGCATAGAGGTTCCAGGACGATCATACGGTATGGAGCTGACGATGGTGAAACGCGGGCCGCAGTTGGTGCAGTTGATAAAGGGGTAGCGATAGCGTCGATCTGTCGGGTCCAGAAGCTCCTTGCGGCAATCGTCACAAAGGGCGATGTCAGCCGGGATTATTGTCTGGGAGCTGTGTTCGCTGCTGCTTGTAAGAATAGTGAAGACGTGTCTGTCTGTTATCGGCAGTCTTTTCTGGCTGATGGAGGAAATGCGGGCTAGAGGCGGGGCCTCTTCGCTCAGGGCCTGCAGAAAATTGTCAAGATCAGTGGCCGATCCCTCTGCCTGAATCACTACTCCCCGACTGGTATTGGCAATGCTTCCCCCTATCTTGAAGCTTCTGGCCAGACGATAAACAAAAGGGCGGAACCCTACTCCCTGAACGGTGCCTTGCACAGTGAGCTCCACCCCTTTTCTTTCCTGTGGACGAGAATGTGGCTCTGTCCCGAGGCAGGACAAAGCGGTCATTGAGGGGCCGTTAGTGCCTTACAGTTCATTTTCTTGTTCTTTTTACAAGAAAATGAACTGCGAAAGGCACTTATCCCGCTTGTCGGGGCTAGGAAATAACTTGTACTTTTTTTCATTTCCTTACGGCCCCTTATGCCGTTGATGAATCAAAAGAAAGCATGGGTTATTGTTTGAATGACGGCTTAATTCCGCGCGGCTTGAATTTACTGCCGGTAAAGATGGAGGAGATAATGCCATCCGGGTGTTTCAGGTCGTTCCAGATTGCCAGATAGAGATGGATCAAGACAAAGATGATGAAATACCACATCAGACAATGATGGATGAAACGGGCGTGCTGTTGCGTGCCAAAGAGCATGACTCCCCATTTCTGCCAGAAAACATTTTCCGGCAGACGCAGGTAAAAACCGCTGGCTATTTGAAAAAGTGTAACGACAAAGGTCAGGAGATAGGTCATGCCGGCGATGATATTGTGCCCCAATCTCTCTTCATCGTGATTATCGCTCAGGTAGCTGTAAGAATTGAAGGTGGTGGATATATTTTTGATATTTCTGCTGGTAATAGGCAGCATGTCGGTGATACGCTCTTGGCGGTTGCCGAACACCAGAAGGAATATCCTGACCAATATGGCTGCGGTACACAGATAGCCGGCCAGTCCATGGATGTTGCGCATGGTCAACATGGGATAGAGGCCGGTGCCCTCCAGGGTGGTCTGGCTCCAGGGCGAGTAGATATACAACCCGGTGATTGTCAGTGTGACAACGGAGCTGGCAAAAGCCCAGTGATACAGGCGCAGCAGGATGCTCCAGACATAGTGTTTCTCATACATCATGATTACCTCCTCTCCCAGAAATTATAATGCCTTGACCTTGATGGTTTCTTTGCCTTCGGGATCAAGCATATGGACGGCGCAGGCAATACAAGGGTCAAAGGAGTGGATGGTACGCAGGACCTCCAGGGGTTGCTGGGCATCGGCAATGGGATTGCCGACAAGCGATGCCTCATAGGGGCCGGGCAGGCCTTCTTTGTCCCGGGGGCCGGCGTTCCAGGTAGATGGGACCACGCATTGGTAGTTCTTGATCTTGCCATCCTGAATGACAATCCAGTGGGAGAGCGCTCCGCGTGGGGCTTCGTGAAAACCAAAGCCTTTTTGCTCACCTTTAGGGAAGACCGGTTTGTTGAAGATGGTAAGATCTCCCTTGCCGATATTATCGACCAGCAGCTCCCAGTGTTTGAGAGACAGGTCGGCAAGCATGGAGGCGCGGACCGCTCTGGCCACGTGACGTCCCAGGGTAGAGTGCAGAACCTCAGGGCCGACAGTGACTCCGGCCACAGAACTGACCAATCCTAAGGCGTTGTTCACATTTTTAATGATCTCCTCGTGTCCCTGGGCGTAGCCGACCAGCATCTGGGCCAGGGGACCGACCTGCATAGGCTGGCCGGCAAAACGCGGGGCCTTGAGCCAGGTATATTTACCGTCATCCTGGAACTCGGTGTACTCAGGGACGGTCTCTTCTTCGTAGGGATGTTTGCTCCAATCGCCTTTGTACCAGGCATGGGAGATGTTTTCCACCACGTTGTCCCGGAAGTAAGGATCATTAAAACTACTGATGGGCTTGACCGTCTTCAGATCCCCATTCATGATGGTGCCGCCGGGCAGGTCAAACTTGGTGGCCTTGGTGTCGAGTACCATGTCGGGCACGGCCAGGTAGTTAGTGACCCCGGCGCCATAGGGAAGCCAGTCTTTGTACAGGGCGCCGATGGCCGCCACATCGGGCAGATAGACCTGCTGGATGAATCCCCGCACCTCGCCGATCAGTTGTTTGATCCAGTAGAGCCGCTCCATGTTGAGGGCGGAATCGCTGTCCGGGTTAAGGGCGGTGGTCACACCACCAACAGAAAGATTCTGGATGTGCGGGTTTTTACCGGAGATGATGCCGAGGGCCTGGGTTGCCTTGCGCTGGTAATCAAGGGCTTCAAGGTAATGGGCCACGGCCATCAGATTGGCCTCCGGTGGCAGTTTCATGGCCGGATGTCCCCAGTAGCCGTTGGCAAAGGGACCGAGCTGGCCGCTGTCAACGATGCCCTGCACCTTTTCCTGGACCGCTTTGAACCGTTTGGCGCTGTTGTTCGGCCAGGACGAAATGCTCCCGGCCAGGGCGGCTGTCTTGACGGGATCGGCAGACAGGGCGGAGACCACATCCACCCAGTCGAGGGCGGAGAGGACATAAAAATGGACAATGTGATCCTGCAGGGCATGGATCGCCATGACAATATTGCGGATATACTGGGCATTCAGCGGGATCTCCAGCTGCAGGGCGTTTTCAACGGCCCGTACCGAGGCCAGCGCATGGACAGTGGTACAGACCCCGCAGATACGCTGGGTGAAGATCCAGGCATCCCGGGGATCGCGCCCCTGAAGAATAACTTCAATCCCGCGCCACATCTGGCCTGAAGACCAGGCCTTGGTAACTTTTCCACCATCAACTTCAGCATCTATGCGTAAGTGACCCTCAATTCTGGTAATCGGGTCAATGGTAATTCGTTCAGCCATGGGTGTATCCTCCCTCTATGGTTTCAGCCTGAAAGCTGGTCAACTCTCTTTTTTTTCGTCTTTACAACCGCAACCCTTGATTACTTTCTTGCCGATGCCGATCGCGGCATGGATGCCGACGGCCGCTGCGGCAACACCCAGAATCTTTTTACCGGCGCTGTCGATGTCGGTAACCGTACCGGTTCCCGGGATTTTGACCTGGGGCAGTCGCTCGTAAAATGGGGTCATGGTGTCCCAGAAATTGGGCTCGGTGCAGCCGACACAGCCATGGCCGACACTGACCGGCCAGACATCCACATCATTAAAACGGGCGGAAGGACAGTTGGAAAAGGTTCCCGGTCCTTTGCAGCCTACCTTATAGAGGCAATAGCCGTTACGATGGCCAAAATCGCCGAACTCTTCGGCGAAACGGCCTTCGTCAAAGTGGGCCCGTCGTTCGCAATGGTCATGAATCCTGCGGCCATAGGCAAAAAGTGGCCGGCCCAGGTTGTCGGTTACCGGCAGGCGGTTGAAGGTCAGATAGTGAAGGACGGTCCCGAGAAAGGAAATCGGATTTGGCGGACAGCCGGGGATGTTGATTACCGGTGTCCCTGAGACCAGATCCTGGACTCCCTTGGCCCCGGTGGGATTGGGCTCAGCCGCCTGAATGCCGCCGTAGGATGCGCAGGAACCGATGGCGATAATGGCCGCGGCCTTGGGCGCCACCTCCGCCAGGATGTCCACTGCAGTGCGTCCGGCTATCTTGCAGTAAATCCCCTTGTCTTTGGTGGGGATGGCGCCCTCAACCACGCAGAGGAATTTCCCCGCATATTTATCCAGGGTATCGTGCAGGCTCTTTTCTGCCTGGTGTCCAGCGGCTGCCATCACTGTTTCATGGTAATCTAGAGAGATGATCTCAAGGATCAGACGGCCGATGTCGGGATGCGAGGCGCGCAGCAGGCTCTCGGTACAGCCTGTGCATTCCTGAAAGTGCAGCCAGATCACCGGCGGCCTTTGTGCGGTAGTGGCTGCCTCAACCATTTTGGGAATCATGGCCTCGGAAATGCCAAGGGCCGCGGCAACCATACTGCAGCCCTTGAGGAAGCCGCGTCGATCAATCCGTAAATTCAGATCTGTGCTTTGTGCTGTGTCTGTCATCTCATCCTCCTGATGCCGTTTTTAACATCCAAATGACCGCTTTGATTTTTTACAGTGGCATATGGAAATAGGAAAATAAAAAATTAATCAATATTATTGATGGTATTTGATGGCGGATGACCTTGTCAAGGAGTTGAAGGCATTTTTATGGTTTTTTTGGATCAGTAATATTGATCAATATGTTCGAATTGATTGTTTGCAGAGGAGAGGGGAACAGGGGAGAGAAGGGGAGGGCTTAGGATTTGTTGATTTTCCCTTTGCCAGGGGCATTTTTCTTAAAGCCGAAGATGCCGCCGGGGGTATCAGAGGAAAAAGCCGGGCCGGTAATGCCGGGGCGGGAAGAACGTTTTCCGTTGGTAGTGGAATGTGGCTTTGCTATTGGGGCTGGGCGGGGGGCAATGTTCAGCAGGCTGTCGGGAACAGGCTGGCCACCAGTGGCCTCCAGGTAAAAATGATAAAAAAGAAGACTGTTTTTAAAATAGCTTTTTCGGGTCAACCACTGTGGCCAGGACTCTTTTTCCTGATGCTTAAGGAAAATTGGCAGGCTGCTGATGAGGCTGATAATCTCTTGACGGGTGGCGCGGGGGAGATTCAGTTGGGTCCCGATTTCCACATCGAGACTGGCCCGCAGTTGTTTGCTGAACTGATAGGCCGCAGAGCCTTTCAGTTCCTCTTTGATAAAGTTAAATGTAATGATGGCCCAGGGGAGCAGAACCAGAGCGAGCAGAAATTCATTTGGCAGCCGTTGTCCGAGTTGTTCTTCCGTCATTTTAGTGCTGACGCGATCGACGACGGAAAACAGGTTGGTCAACAGCTCTTTGCAGGAAGGGTCTGATGTCAGGATTTCCTTGTAAGGAGGCAGGATGCTGACAAACAGGCCTGAGTCACTGGCAAGGTGAAACCAGTTCCGCAGTGAGCCGCTGTGCAGGTCTTTGAAGAGTTCGTCCCGTAACCGGGACGGAGGGCAGAGGGTGAGTTCCTGATGGTGTCTGCAGATTGCCTGCCAGCTCTGTTCATCGATAGTGAAGTTAATACGGGCGGCATGGCGGATGGCCCGGAGCATGCGCACCGGGTCACGGCTGATTCGCTTGTCCGGATCACCAATAATGCGCACAATGGCGTTGTTCAGGTCTGCTATGCCGCCCACGTAATCGATAATGGTATTATCTTCAACTTCATAGAATAAAGAGTTGATGGTCAAATCCCGGCGCTGGGCATCTTCTTCCAGGCTGCCAAAGGTATTATTGGGCGCCAGCACGGTCTCGGGGCCATCGAGATCATATTCGCTGAGAGAACGGAGGGTGGAGACCTCAATGGTTTTGCCATTGCGAAAGAAAATTTGAACCAGCCGGAAACGGCGGCCGATGGTCATACTGTTGCGGAATATCTTGCGGATCTGGCCGGGGTGGGCGTTGGTGCTGATATCGAAATCCTTAGGGACCTTGCCGATGTAAAGATCCCGAACCCCGCCGCCAACCAGATATGCTGAAAATCCTGCGTCATGCAGTTTGCGCAGTACCAGAAGGGCATCTGCGTCAAGCATTGCCCGGGTGATCGGATGTTCTTGGGGGGTGATAATGTGAGGTGCTGGAGGAGAAGGAGCAGCTTTTCTTTTGTCAGCTATTTTCTCAGGACTGGACATATATACTATTTGGGGAGGCCTCAGGTCGCGGGAGCGAAGCCGCGCCCTTCCTTATAGACGGATTCCGCCTGGGTGACAAATTGCCGGAAGATTTCAGCCACGGGCAGGATCTCTTTCATCTTGTAAGTATTGGCCCCGGAAAAGACCAGTCCTTCCTGGACATTGCCATCTCTGGCCATCATCAGCCTTTCGCTGATGCAGTAATGATGGTCACATTTTTTCAGGCACTTGTAGTCGCATTTTTTGGTGGAGACGTCTTCGCCTCTGGCCATGGCCTGAATAAAGGGGGTATTGATTGCCCGGCCGGGCATGCCGACAGGGGAGGAGGTGAGGACAATGTCCTCTTTCCCGGCATCAAGGAAAGTCTGCTTGAAGCTGTCGGCCACATCGCACTCCTCGCTCAATACAAAACGGGAGGCAATCTGGATACCGTCGGCGCCGTATTTGTCCATCATCTCAGCCATTTCGTAGCCATTGGTGATGCCGCCTGCGGCAATAAGCGGTACCTTGGTAATCACATCCCGAATTGGGGGAAATATCTCACGCAGAGGGCGATCTGTGCCCAGGTGCCCACCAGCCTCGCAGGATTCGACAATAATAGCAGAGGCACCCAGTTTTTCGGCAAGTTTAGCGATGCCCGGTGAGGAGACGATCATGACAATGGGGGTGTTGTGGTCACGACCGATCTTGAAGATATCTCTGGAAAATCCGGCGCCGGTGATGATCATGTCCACACCGACCTCGATGGAGGCCATCACCAGATTGTAAAAATTCTTCATGGCATACATGATGTTGACTGCCACAATGCCATCAGTATTGGCTTTGGCCTTGAGAATGTCGGCCTTCAATTCTTCCGTGGGGATGCCGGAACCGCCGATCACCCCAATGCCGCCACAACTCGCAACCGGTGCGGCCAGTGCAGAGGTGGAAACACGGATAGACATGCCGCCCTGAATTAAAGGAACTCTGGCCGTAAAATTTGCAATTTTTAGTGGTGGTAACTTCATGTGCGTAGAAAACTCCTCTGACATAGGGTCGAATAAAAAAAATATAATGCACTGCTTACCATGTTTTGTCAAGCAGTGCCGCTCTAAAGTGCAGAAAGAAGAGATGTAAGCGGGGTTAAGACAGATTATTTTCTTTTGCCTGTCTGGAAAAAGGCTGAATATTCCCGTGTCCGTTGCGCCATCCTTGACTTTTCCCCGGATTTGCAGTTAATTTTAAATCTTTTTTTATAAGATGATTTGGTAATCAGTGATGAATTTGGAGGGTCGGACTGTGAATATAAAAGCCTTGAATGGCTTTAAAGACATACTTCCAGGAGAGGTGGAATTGTGGCAGCGGCTGGAGGCCCTGGCCCGTGATATCTTTGCCCGTTTCAACTTTTCTGAGATCAGGCTACCCATCCTGGAGAAGACCGACCTCTTTGCCCGTGCCATTGGTGAGGCAACGGATATTGTCGAAAAAGAGATGTACACCTTTGTCGACAAGCAGGTAACCATGCGACCGGAGGCCACGGCCTCGCTGCTGCGGGCCTATATCGAGCATGGCTTGCATGTGCAGAAACCGGTGCAGCGTCTTTTCACTATTGGTCCCATGTTCCGCCATGAACGACCGCAGAAGGGTCGGCTTCGCCAGTTTCATCAGATGGACGTTGAGGTGCTGGGATCAAACAGTCCGCGCGTGGATGCAGAGATGATGGCCATGGGTGCCATGCTGCTGACAGAGCTGGGGCTTTCGGTGAGTCTGGAGATGAACTCTCTTGGCTGTCCGGCCTGCCGTCCCGCGTTCCGTACCAGCCTTCTGGTTTTCCTGGATGATCGTCACCAGGCGCTTTGTGATGACTGTAAAAGACGGAGTTCCACCAATCCTTTGCGGGTTCTTGATTGTAAAAATCCCAGATGCCGTGAGCAGGTGCTGGAGGCTCCGTCTCTTCTGGAGCATCTCTGTACTGATTGTGCCGATCATTTGAGCGGGGTCCAGGAGGGGCTTGCACAACTTGGCGTGCAGTACAGTCTGAATAAATTCATGGTGCGTGGCCTTGATTATTATACCCGAACCACCTTTGAATTCATCACCGGTGATCTTGGCGCTCAGGCTGCCGTTGGGGCCGGTGGGCGCTATGATGGGCTGATTGAACAACTGGGTGGGCCGCGGGTGCCCGGGATTGGTTTCGCCCTCGGCATGGAGCGTCTTGTTTTACTGTTGCAGCAGAAAGAGGCGGAGCTGGCAGTTTCAGGGGTGGATCTCCTGGTGGCAGGCCTTGGCGAACAATCGTCACGTTATGGTTTTGGCTTGACCCATGCCTTGCGCGCGGGTGGCATGCGGGTCGTCATGGATCTTGAGGGCAGGAGCCTGAAGAGTCAGATGAAACAGGCGGGCAAACTCGGTGTGGCGTATGTTCTGATTCTGGGAGAGAATGAACTTGCCGAAGGCAAGGCTGTGCTCAGGAACATGGCCACCCAGGAGCAGCAGGAAATCCTGTTACAGGATGAGGCAACAACAGTGCAAACTCTGATGCTTCAGGTGAACAGGCAGGTCTTGCGTCGAGATGCAGAGATGTGAAGTGAATGCAGTCGCTTTCCGAGCTTCAGTGCAGACTTGATGAGATTGATCGTTACCAGTTGTATAAATGACTTTGAACAATGTATTGCTTCACTCCTTTGCAGGAGAGAAGAATTTTAGAATTATACTTCAATACTCTTAAAAATTTTACCTTTAGTTTGAAAACCTCATGGAATCAATGGGAAATTTATGCAGGACACATTCCTGCAACGATCTTGGCAAGGGAAATGTCGGTGAAGAAGTTGTGCTTATGGGCTGGGTTTTACGGCGGCGAGATCATGGCGGTGTAATCTTTATTGATCTGCGCGATCGCCATGGTTTAACCCAGGTGGTCTTTAACCCGGAGATCAACCCGGAAGTCCATGCCAAGGCGCATCAGCTGCGGAGTGAGTGGGTGCTGGCCCTGCGCGGCCGGGTGGTGGCTCGGCTGGACGGCATGGAAAATCCCAAGCTTGCGACCGGCGCAATCGAGATCATCGTCGATGAGCTGCGGATTCTGAACACCAGCGAGACCCCGCCCTTTCCCCTCGATGAGGAATCTGATATTTCTGAGACCCTGCGTCTGCAATATCGCTATCTGGATCTCAGGCGTCCGACCATGGCCAACAAACTGATTATGCGGCATAAGGCCGTGCAGGCCATCCGTACCTATCTCAACGATAATGACTTCCTTGAGGTTGAGACCCCCATGCTCACCCGTTCTACCCCGGAGGGGGCGCGAGATTATCTGGTGCCCAGCCGGGTCAATGCCGGGAAGTTTTATGCCCTCCCTCAGTCACCGCAGCTCTTCAAGCAGCTGTTGATGGTGGCGGGCATGGACCGCTATTACCAGATCGTCAAGTGCTTCCGTGACGAAGACCTGCGCGCAGACCGCCAGCCGGAATTCACTCAGATTGATATGGAGCTCTCCTTTGTGGATGAGGAGCAGATTCTCAGGATCACTGAGGGGATGATAGCCAAACTGTTCAAGGATACCCTTGATCTTGATGTGGCCCCGCCCTTTGGCCGGATTACCTATGACGAGGCGGTCAGTCGTTTTGGTACGGATCGCCCTGATACCCGCTTTGGCTTTGAACTGACCGATCTGACGGAAATTGCCCGCACCTGTGGCTTCAAGGTCTTCCGCGCCATTGCAGATGAAGGCGGAACCGTGCGGGCCATTAACGCCAAAGGCTGCGCCACTTTTTCCCGCAAGGATCTCGATGATCTGACCGAATACGTGGCCCAGTATGGGGCCAAGGGTTTGGCCTGGGTGAAGATGAAGGCTGATGGTGAGTGGCAGTCGCCCATTGCCAAGTTCTTCAGTGATGAGGAGCGGGCTGCCATGAGCCAGGCTCTCGATGCCGAGGAGGGCGATCTCCTTTTCTTCGGCGCTGATAAAAAGGCGGTAGTCCTGCAGGTGTTGGCAGAACTGCGCCTGGAGCTGGCCCGGCGTCTTGGCCTGCTGAAAAGCGGTGGTTTCAACTTTATCTGGGTGACAGATTTTCCTCTGGTTGAGTACGACGAACGGGAAAAACGCTATCAGGCCCTGCATCATCCCTTCACCGCTCCCAGGGAAGAAGATGAGGATAAGCTGGAAAGCGACCCGGGCGCAGTGTACAGCCGGGCCTACGATCTGGTGTTAAATGGCACGGAGATCGGCGGCGGCTCTATCCGTATCCATCAGCGGGCCATGCAGAGCCGGGTACTTTCAGTCCTGGGCATCAGCGAAGAAGAGGCTCAGGATAAATTCGGCTTCCTTCTCCGGGCCCTTGAGCTTGGGGCTCCACCTCATGGAGGTTTGGCCTTTGGTCTTGACCGCTTGATGATGCTGATCACCGGCAGTGAGTCCATCCGTGATGTCATCGCCTTCCCCAAGACGCAGAAGGCAACGTGTCCACTCACCGAAGCCCCGGCGTCTGTTGCCAGGAAGCAGTTGACAGAGCTTTATCTCCGTCCTGACTGGAAAGAATAAGAAGGAAGTACCTGCTCAGTACGGTAGGCGGAATCCCAAGTGCCGTACTGAACAGTTTCAGAAAAGGGGATAAAATTCTTTTTCCCTGCTAATCATATCCTAACAATCCTGTGCTATTGTGTTGGTTCCTGCTTTTTAACTTCAACCAAAGAAGGGGATTCCCATGCACAATAAACGTCTTATCTGGCAGCTGTATCCCAGTCAGCTTCTTATTACCCTCGGGGCCTTGCTGGCCTTTACCTGGTACGGTACATCTTCCATCCGTTCTTTTCAGTTGCAGGAGACTGCGGCCAATCTGGAGGCCCAGGCTCATCTTGTTGCCGGCCCTGTTACTGTGTATCTGGGTCACGATGATTTGACAGGTCTTGAGGCGTTTTGTCGCGAGGCGGGAAAAAAATCCACTACCAGGCTGACAGTGATTGGACCTGACGGCAAGGTCCTTGCCGACTCGGATGAAGATCCGCTTCGGATGGAAAACCATAATGATCGCCCTGAGATCATGGCGGCAATTTCCGGGAAGATTGTTCCCTCTTTACGTTTCAGTCAGACCTTACAGGAAAATCTCATGTATGTGGCCATTGCTCTTCAGAAGGAGGGCAAGAGGATAGGCGTACTCCGCACGGCAATCCCCGTGACCGCCATGGAACGGGCACTTGCAGTCATTTACCGGAAAATTGTCTGGGGTTGTCTTGGCGTGGCAGGAGTAGCGGCCCTTGTCGCCTGGGTTATCGCCCGCCGCATCAGCCAACCATTGGAGCGGATGAGAACAGGGGCTGAACGTTTTGCCAGAGGTGATTTTGGCGCGCGAATACGGGAAGAAGGTGCTGAAGAGCTGGCAAGTCTTGCTCGTGCCCTGAATGAAATGGCGACCCAACTTGATATCCGCATCCAGACCATTGTCCGTCAGCACAGTCAATTACAGGCGGTTTTCGCCAGTATGGTTGAGGGCGTGATTACGGTGGATACTGAGGAGCGGATTATTGATGTGAATCAGTCCGGCGCCCAGCTGCTCAATGTCGATCCCGAAAAGGTCAAGGGGAAAAGTATCCTGCTGGCTGTGCGCAATACCCATCTCCAGAATTTTGTTAAAAATTCACTTGCCTGTGCCTCTCCCCTTGAAGGTGAATTCAGCAGCCGGATGAGTGCGGATGGCCAGGAAAAATATTTTTATGCCCATGGCACCCGCCTGCAGGACCGCCAAGGCAATATTGCCGGCGCTCTCATCGTTCTTAATGATGTGACCAGGCTGCGACGACTGGAGTCTATTCGTCGTGATTTTGTGGCCAATGTCTCCCATGAACTGAAAACCCCGATAACATCCATTGAGGGCTTTGCTGAGACTCTGCTTGATGGCGCTCTGGACGAGCCGGAAGATGCCCGTAGATTTGTTGCAATTATCGGCAAACAGGCCACTCGTCTGCATGCTATTGTTGAAGATTTGCTGGCCCTCTCACGTGTTGAACAGGAGGCCAAACGGGAGGAAATAGTCCTGCAGGAGTTACCGGTGGGGGAGATACTGCAATCGGCGATTCAGACTTGCAGTCCCAGGGCGGATGAGGAAGATATGACGATCAGTCTGGAGTGTGGGCCGACAATTAGCGCTCGAATCAATGCCGCCCTGCTGGAGCAGGCCGTGGTCAATCTGTTGGATAACGCTATTAAATACAGCGGTAAAGGAAGCAGAATCAGGGTAGAAGCTGAGCAACAGCAGGACGAAGTCCTGATCCGGGTCTCTGACAATGGTGTTGGCATTGCTTCGCAGGATCTCTCCAGGATCTTTGAACGTTTTTACCGGGTTGATAAGGCACGGAGTGCCAAGCTAGGGGGGACAGGTCTGGGACTGTCCATAGTCAAACATATCGTTACAGCCCATCATGGCCTCATCACCGCGGAGAGCCGTCCGGGGCAGGGCAGTGTCTTTACCATTCATCTGCCGGTCAGGGGTTAGGGTGTATCGCTGCTGGTCAGCGCCTGGGCAAACTCCAATGACTGCAGGTAGAGTTCATACACATCTTTTCCGGCAACACCAATTTTGACCAGGGCCTGAATACACTCCTTGGCCTTTTTTCTTTCATAGGTGATGACAGCATCCAGATAGGGCATTAAGGGGCCGTTTTGTTTAATCAAGGCCTCTTTGATCTGCTCATCAATGGGCAGATCTTTCATCAGATCCTCCATTGGTGCATCCAGCATGGCATCAATCAGGGAGAAAAGTCCCAGTAAAAATAAATTGTTCTGTTTTCCGAACTTGCCGCTTGCCGCCGCTAACAACTCACAAAATTGTGCCCTGACAATGGCGAGGCGAACCAGTTCCTGAGGTTTTTTTGTGGCCATCTCGGAGATAATCATCAGCATGAGAAATCGTCTGAGTTCTTGATCTCCTAAATAGGCAATGGCATGGCTGATGGATTCTATTTTTGATATGCGGGAAAACCAGGCAGAGTTGAGAAAGCGCAGCAGCTTGTAACTGATGGCGACATCGTGGGAAATGATCTCGGTCAAGCGGGAGACGGAGGTAGTTTCCGCGCTCGCTTCGGCCAGAAGACGCAGCAGGTTGATCTTGGCTGTAGTCAGCTCCTTGATACTCATCACTTCCGGTTGGCTGAAAAAATAGCCTTGAAAATAGATGAACCCCAGCTTCAGCGCTTTTTCATATTCAGCATACGTTTCTACTTTTTCGGCCAGTAATTTTATTTTGTCATGGCGGGACAAGCGGTATAGTGTCTTGTGGATGGTGTCCAGTGGGGTCCCTATGATATCGATTTTAATGATATCAGCGATTTCGATAAGTGGTTCCAGCCTTCGGTCATAGACAAAGTCGTCGAGCGCAAGAGTGTATCCCTTTTTGGATAAGGCTCGACAGATGCTTATAACCTCTGGGCTTGGTATGACATCCTCAAGGATTTCAATGACAATCTGGCTGCTGGGAAAAGAGGCCGGCAGATTCTGGAGCAGCAGATCGTTGGTGAAATTTATAAAGCAGGGTTTAAATCCTGAAATTCGGTCAATACCCTCAGTCAGAAAGGTGGCAGACAGGAGACTGGTGGTCGCTCTATCCCCTTCTAACTTATCGATATCATGTCCTTCGGTTCCGCGAAAAAGCAGCTCATAGGCAAAAAGCCTGCGATTGACGTCAAAGATGGGTTGTCTGGCAATGAGAATATCCATGATCTCGAGCGGTTGCGGATTATTGTTGCCTGAGCAGCAAAAAGAGTCCTAGTTGAAATCCTTGAGTGGAAGGGGGCGGGGTGCTAACCTTTACTTCTCCTGAATCCGGATCTTTCATCAGTGATGAGACATTTACGGCCTCCAGGTCGGAACCGTAAACGTGATCCAATTCGTGCAGCATATCATTATCCCACCGTTCATCCGGTACCCCGTTGATGTACCATGCTGACCCGTTATCGGCAAGAATGATGCCGTATTTTTTCATGGCTTTGAGAATGGTCTGAACAATGGGAGAAAAATGGGATACATCAAAGTTGGCTTTCAGCCGGAATCGCTGGCCCATGGGAGGGTATTGAGTGCCGGTCAGTTCTGAGGCATGATGACGGGCCGGCCAGATATAGGCCTTGCGGGTCTTGGGTACGGTGAAGCGGATGGCATGTTCAATGGCGCCGCCGGCCGCTTCGTCATAGCGGACAAGACCGGACAGGATGGGAAGGCCGGCGGCGTCAGCGGATGTCCATCCTGCCGGACGCAGATCATGTGAGGCCAGATCGAAGATGGCGCCTGAGCCTGCATACCAGGAACCGTCAGGCTGCGGCCAGGCGTAATAGAGTTCGTAAAGCCGGCATTGAGTTTTGTCGAGGATCAGGACATGACGATCTCCGTCGCCGGCCGCACCGCCTTCAATCAGGGCGTTTCGTGGAACAGGGTAGGGGCCGGGGTCGCTTTCACCGGCATAGTCAAAACGAATGGGAACTTTAGCCTGAGAGCTGGAGACCACATTATAGGGGATACCGATGGGGCCGTTATTCCACAGACCGGAACCAAAGTCGGCATGAAAAGGGGTGCCGGCACCGATGGTGTTGATATATGCAGCGGAATTGGGATCTATGGGCAGGGTATCAACCGGGGTATTCCAGATATTATTTACCGGAAAGATGGAACATCCGGCTATCGTGTTTGCGGCTTGCGAAATTGCTGGAACAAGCAGGGGCAAGGGAACAAGCATAATCAGGAAAATAAACCAGTGGCCATATAACTGCCGTTGTCGGATATTCATGAGTATGAGCCCTTTTATTGTAGATGCGGACAATACCAGCGGTTGTTTGCCCTTGGATTCAACTATTCGGCGAAAAAGTTATTGATTGTAGCGTGTCAGTCCGTCATCTCTGTGACGGTTCGTCTGCCTGCTGTTCTCTTTGGGAAAGCGGCAGAATAAAAAAGAAGTTATTCCCCTCCTCTGTCGCCTCACATCCGACCCTGCCGCCATGCACCTCGATAACCCGGCGGATAAAGTTCAGGCCGTGACCAGACCCCGTAATCTCCAGGCTGCTTTTGGTCCGGACGCCTTCTTCGAATATCTCCTGTCGTTCCGTTGGCGATAAGGCGGGCCCGGTCGTAAAGACATTGAATTTTATTCCTTGCTGTCCGGTTTCAGGAAAGTCATTCACCTCTTCAGCACCGTAGGCGATGGCCTTGCGCGGTCGTCCACGGTGATCGAGAATTTCCCGGGTGTAATTAACCGCATTGGCAAAAAGGTTGGCGTAGACCTGGGAGAGGAGGCCAATGTCCACCATCAACGGAAACTCCTGGGTGAAGAGGTTGCTTGGTTTATCAATGGTGATACCCTGCCGTTCAAGTTTTTTCAGATAGAGATCAAGCTGGGGCAGGATGATATCCCGCTCCACATAACAGCTGGTCGGTTGGAGGACGAGATGACCTTCGCTGAAATGTTGCTTCCGGAACAGGCTTTCCTGAAAGAGGGTGATCTGGTTGTGATGTTTGAGCAGGTCGCGGTGCGTTTGTTCCAATGCCAGTCGCTTTTCCCGGCAACTGTCACGTAAGGTGTCGTATTCTCTGCTGCCGGCATCCTTGACGGCTAAGGTTTTTGCGTCCTGTTCTGTTTCTTTGAGCGCTTCTATCTGTTTCTTCATCTGCCCCAGCAGATATTTAAGGTACATGTTGGGGATAATGATATTGTGCCCAATGTCTCTGCCCAGGTCATTGAGAAATTTCAGGTGCTCCAGGTGCCGTTTAGCAATGAGGCGGTTGTTGAGTTTGTTGCCGATCCAGCGGCTGAGAATGCGGAAAAAGTCCCTGTCCTCGTTAGAGATTTGGGACAACGGTGAGACGGCATAGAGCCCAAGCAGGGAGTGGCTGGCAAAATAGGGATCAGGATCATATATCTCCTGGCCGCCTTGCCAGGCCTGGCCTTCCTGTTGTGCGGCGGAGGTCCGGGGGTAAAGGGGGTAAAAGAGCTGATTCCCGTACTCCTGAACTTCGCGGCGGTCATGTGGCAGGTCGGAACCGGCAGGGAGGGGAGGTTCCAGCAGGCCGCTTTCGCTGTCGCACACGCAGAGGAAACGATCCGTTTTTTTCTCATACAGATAGAAACGGGCCTGCAGTCCTCCTAACAGCAGGGGGATGGTGACACTGACCTGGAAAAAACGTTTAAGCGAATGATCATCGTGGATGATGTCGACAAAGGCCTTGAGCAGGGAGTCTCGGTGAAAGTCAAAGCGGATCTCTTCGTAAAGTTGCATGGAATGCCGCAACGCTTCTGAAAAGGGGCGCAGTGTTTCTGGTATCCGGACTTCCTGGTTCATCAAAGGGTACTCTGGTTAAGGGTGGTGTGCTATTGTCGCATTCAGGGTTGATTAGAGATGGCATCATGGAAGAATTACAATACGGTGGTGTGGCAGTCAACTGTTTTCATGGGTGCGCCCGGGGCCTGAGTTGCAGGGGCCTCTTGCAGCGGCCTGTAGTTCGAGGAGTTCAAGGATATGTCGGTAAGGTCAGGGCGAACTGGAAAAGAAAGGGATGGCAATGGTCAAAGGTGAGACCTTGAACCGCTTCCGGGGTGGAGTGGACAAGACTGAAGGAAGAAGAGAGGGGTGTCCGCATGGGGTACCCCTCTCTTTTACAGGTTGAATGCATGCAGCTTAGGCGGCAACTGGTACTGCATCAGTAAAATCAAATCGCACCGCAGGCTCTTTCTCCTTCATGGGCGATTTACTGTTCAGCTCAGAGCTTACCTGGTGCACTGATCTTCCGGTGCACATCTTGAAGTCAGCCACAGTTGCCTTCAGTTGCCCGGCAAGGGTCAACATCTCTGCGGCGCTCTGTTGCACCTGATTGCTCTCCGTTTGAATTCCGGCAACGCTTCTGCTGATTGTGGCAATGTTGTGGGCAATGTCAGCGGCGACCCCCGCCGTCTGGGTCACCTGTTCATTGCTTTCCGTTATCCCGCCGGCGGCCTGGGCAATATTGATGGCCACATCCCGGGTTACCACGGATTGTTCTTCAATGGCGGCGGCCATCTGCGGCACAATGGCATTCACGGTCTTGATTACTCCGGCAATACGGCTGATATCATCCATGGCGAGAGAGGTCGAAGATTGGATGGCCTCAACCCTTTCGCGAATATCCTTGGTCGCACTCGATGTCTGCCGGGACAGTGCTTTGATCTCTCCGGCCACCACGGCAAAGCCCTTCCCTGACTCGCCGGCCCGTGCGGCCTCGATGGTGGCGTTCAGGGCCAGCAGGTTTGTCTGTCCCGAAATAGTGGCGATGGTTTCGGTAACCTTGCCGATCTCCTGGGCGGCATCTCCCAGGATTCTCATTATTGCCGTCACCCCATCGGCCTGACGGGCCGCCTCGTCACTGATGGCCCGCACCTGTTCGGCGTTGGCGGCAATCTCGGTTATTGTGGCGCTCATCTGTTCCGTGGCCGAGGCCACTGTCGAAAGATTACTCGTTGCCTTTTCCATGCCGTCGGCTACGGACAGGGAATTGACGCTTGATTCCTCTGCCGCCGCCGCTACATTCATCGTTCGGCCGGACATATCCACCACACTTGCCTTCATCTGATCGGACACCACCGCCAGACCCGACGAAGAAGAGGTAAGTGTTGCGACCCCGGTATGAATATTGCCAATAACCTTGCACATGCTTTCCGTCAACGAGTCGGCGGCCTGGGAGAGAATGCCGATTTCATCACCCCGGCGGCAATCCTTTTCATGGACCTCCAGCGAAAAATCGCCACGAGCCATGACCTGCAGATGAGAAGCAATACGCCCTAGAGGTCGGGTGATGGCGCGACTGCTTAAAATACCAACGATCAAAGACAACACCATGCCCAGACAAACAGCCGTCATGGTCAGCATCTTATAAAAGGCGATCTGTTCGTTGGCCTCTTTTGCAACCATGGCCGCGGTGTTCTGGTTGAGATGGACGATTTTTTCCAGCACGGTGAGGGCGCTGTTCTGGTGATGCCTTACAGCGCCAAACAGCAGTGCTTGCCCCTGCTCCGTCAGGCTGATCGAATCCTTGGCCACATAGAGCATGGTCTTCAAGTACATGAAAATATTTTCCTGCATCAGATGGATCATATCTTTTTGATAGAGGGCAACCCCCTCTTCATGTCTGCCTTCATTCACAAGCGCCTTGATCTCATGGACAAGCTCGTGAAAGCGGAGGTGATGCGCCTTGATTCTTTCCGTGGCCGTCTGCAGGTCGGGATTGGTTGTGGTAAAGGTGGAGAGCCAGTGCCCAAGGTTGCAGGTGGTTGCGTCGTCACCGCCGTCGAAGGCCGGAGAGTGCAAAAGGAGCGTCTCACTGATACGTTGCGCCACTATATAATGATCTTTGATGAATTGTTCAAAGAGTCGGCCGAGTTGTTCGGGAGCGGCAATGCCATTTTCGTCTATGCGGTGATTCAGCTCAAGATAATGATCATTTGCCTCTTGCCAGGCCGACCACGCCGGGACAAATTGCTTCCACAGAGCGGTCTCTTCGTCGGTGTGCGGCAGAGATTCATAGATGGCCAGGGCTGACTGATAGCGGGTGCGTGCCTCATCTATATTGGTGTATTGACGGATCCGGGTTGCCTCATCCAGACCGGCGATACCCAAGGTGCGCAGACTGCCGCGAATGGTTTCCGCCTCCCGTTCAATGGTGAGCAGGCTGTCCACGGCCGGCAGACGGACACTGTCTATTTCATGGAGGGCCTGTTCGCTGATGGAGACCCCGTGGTAACCAAAGGCGCCGGTGATCAGACCAATCAGGGCAATTCCCAGAAATGACAGAATTAATTTTTTACGAATACTTATACGCATGTTTATTCCCCTGTTAAAAATGACAATCTCGTAAAAACTCAATAAAGTCTGTCATTTCGAGTGACAGCGAGAAATCTTATTCCTCAACCAATGGATACTATTAAGACTTCTCCCGCTGGTCGAAATGACATTATGGCAATTTGTACTTTTTACGAGTCCATCAAAAATGAACATTTTTGGCATTTTCCCTTGGTCTCCGGTAACCGTCAAAAGAGAAGCCGGCAGATAAGAACATCGTAGAAAGACTAAGACCTTTCAGGCAGCTAAAGATGGTAACTCAGCTTGCGCTGCCATTCGTCTGTTGCTGACAATGGCTGAGCCGTGTAACTTTTTGGCTGCCCGTTTAACTCCCGTAGCCAGATATGCCAATTCCGCGTAGGAATTCACCGCACAATCTTCGGTGCTGACGATCCCAATCGATAAGGAAAGGAGAGAAAAACAACGAATCTTTCCCTGGCGGTCCATGGCCTGGTAACATCCATTCGCAAATTCCTTTTCACCATGAAAATTTGGCAATAATTGCTGCAGCCTGTTAACAATCTGTTCACACAGCGATAAGGAGGCGTGTGGTCGGCTGATGACTATAAAATCATCGCCGCCGATATGGCCGACAAAGCGGAATTGATCATTATGGCCGTCCGGTTGCACCACATCCACAATGAGCTGGGCAATTCCTTTGATGGCCATGTCACCTTTCTCAAAGCCGTAGTAGTCGTTGTAGGGCTTGAAATCATCAATATCGATATAACAAACATCAAAGGTCACTCTTTGCTCGATGAGTCGGGCCACGGTGCGTTGGATAAACTCATTGCCGGGCAGACCGGTGAGTGGGCTTGCCCCTTTGGCTAACTGGATGCTTTTCTGGGTAATGGCATCGAGCAAGGCCGCAATGGCAACGGTACCTTTATATCTGCCATTTTTACTCACACAGATATCATCATACAAAGAGACCCCGCGCCGTCCCTGGATCATGCGAACAACCTCTTCCACCGGGGTTGAGGCCTCCACCAGCATAAAATCCGGTTCCTGTACATCTTTGATCATCCGGTGCTGGCAGAGGGCATAGCCAAATCCGTGTGGTCCAATCAAATGTTGTTCCAGAAAACGCATGCGGGGCAACATGCCCAGCACCCGCTCTTCTGCGACCACAGCGATTCCCTGCAGATTGGTATCGTCATGAAAACGCTTGAATGCCGACATCACCGAGTCTGTAGGGGCCAAGGGCTCCACATAGCGGCAGATACTGCCGATTACGCAGGAGGAGACTACTGAGTCGGTGCAGTCATAGACATTTTTCTGTATTCCTGGAATGTGGACTCTCGCATCCGACAACCCTGGGCCGGGACGCTCAAGATAATAGCCCTGAAACAGTTCAATGCCAAAACGGGAAACAATTTCCATCTCTTCCTGGCGCTCAATTCCCTCGGCAATTACCATGATGCCAAGCTTATGGCAGACTGTGGCCATGGCATCCACCAGATTATATTTAAAAGGAAAACGATCGAGTTCATCAATGAAGTGGCGGTCAATTTTGACATAGTCAGGCTGAACAATGGAGAGCATCTTCAGGCCGCCATAGCCAACGCCGAAATCGTCAATGGCAATCTTGTAGCCACGCTTGCGGTAATGATCAATTGACCGTTGAAAAAGATCATAGTTCTTGATGGCCTCCTGCTCGGTGATCTCCAGGACTATCCTGTCTTTAGGGATACCGCAGTCTTCGGCCAGACGATCGGTGACCCCTCCCCGGTGATCTGAATGGATGAGAGTGCCGGGGCAGATATTTACATAGAGGTAGGCATTTTTTTGTACGAAACCTAATTCTGCCGCCCGGCAAAAGGCATTTTCCCGGCACTGCATGTCCAGACTGGCAATAATGCCTTCAGCCTGGGCCTTGAGAAACAGTTTTGAGATATCAAAAGGGGGAACAACGCCATCCCGAACTCTGGCCAAGGCCTCATAGCCGTATATCTCACCGTTCTGCCGGGAGAATATTGGCTGGAACCAGGAGGTAAGGTTGTTGGTATCGAGAAGATGGAGCAACAGCTCACGCGACACGGTTGTCTGCACATTTTTTTCAAAAATGGATGATTCTAAGAGCATTGTTTATACCTCTTGCATATTCAAGATTACTTGAAAGAGCAGGGAGAGAGATCACAAAACAGAGAATACGAGTTCCCCGTGATTCCTGCTAACGACACTGAGCCAGAGCGATAACTGCCAATTCCGGGCTGAAACATTGATCCTGCAGAGGTGGAAGTGATTGAGCAAATGCAGGACACTGCTGATCTCTGCTGGCCTTGCAGTACTTTTCCAGCTCCTGAACGCTTGGGATATAGGGTGTTCTTTTGAATGAACAGCTGGCTACGGACCAGGTGTTGTTGGCAGGGCTATAATAAGAGAGATATTGACAGTGCATATTCTTCCTCCTTGATTCGAATTTTAAAAGCCTTTACGAAAGAACCATTACCTTTTGCAGGCTAGGGATGGCTAAGTGTTCGCCGGCTCCACGATGGATGGCGAGTGTATGCCCTGACCATTTCATAACGGCTCTTTCTGTTGTTACGTTGTTCCAATTATTATAGTTGCTTTGGACAACTGCGTGATTGCACGTTTATCAAAAAGAAATGTAAAAGCTCTGTATTAGGGTGAGATTAGAAAGGGGTTATTTTTCAATATTAGAAGAGAAGGGAGTTGAAATCTGAATAAAAGAAGAGGGGTAGCCGCTTAGTGCCCAGAAAAATTTAGCCTTGTTATATCCGTGCGTTACATTGCTTTCAGTAACCGGAGCAGTTATAACGGACAAGGTTAGATTGTGAGAGCGAAGCGAACCACAATCTGAACCGGTGGTTGGACAAGCCCGGTGGATATATATAGAAAAGAGCTTTTTCGTCTGAGAGTATCAGATCAGTCGGCGGCGTGGCAGAGAGAAGGAAATTTCCTCTGCAATGATTTTTGAAGATGATTTTGATGATACATTGGGCTGTTACTCATTGATATCGGTCTTTATATGGACGCAAATATCCTCTTCCGCTGAAATCCGGTTATGGCATGCATTGCTGTGGGGTTGCGGTTTACATATCTTTTGCCTCCGGTTGACTCACCTGTGATATTTACATGGCTTGGCCGGTGGCCGTGGAATCATTGTGGCAATGATCACCATGGCGGCCCCGCAAACCGGGCATGTAATGGACGGCCGCTGTTTTAATTTTCCGGCAAGACTATGCAACGGGTTGAATCGCAGGAGCAATTTGAGCAGATTGATGAGTTTTTTGCTGCATGAATGGAGAAAGCCGTACAACCTTGCCCGCCGAGTTTCTTGTCGTTTTTGGTCAAGGATTTCAGGAGTTCCTGCACTGCGGAGAACATCAGGAAATAGATTGAGCGTGATTTCTCCACGCCAGGTCAGCCCCCCCTAACTCAACAATAGCTTACCGTTGACTAAGCTCGGGTCTTGCTCGATATAACCAGACTTCCACTCGGCGATTTTTAGCCAGACTTGCCGGCTCATCTTCACGCGGATCAAGCAGAAGCGATGGGATTGCCCCAAAACCTGTGGCAATTTTCACTTTCAAACCTTCTGCCTCCAACTGTTCTTTGACCCTGCTGGCCCGTTGTTTAGAAAGCCCGAGGTTTTTCATTGCATCGCCTTTTGGATCAGCAAAACCGACCAGAATCAGCCTTGATCCGGCAAACTCAGGTCCGGTTAGTTTTGATGACAGACGTTTAAGATCACGAAAAGATCGATTATCAAGCTCAAACGAACCGGATTGAAAACGAAAGTTCAGCGGTGTATCCAGACGATCCGCATTTTGTATCAACTCTTTATACGCTTTAGGAACTGCCGGGTCAGTCAGCAGACGTTGCTTGTCCGTATTCCCTTCCATTGCAGATCTGGCCGCTACTTCCATATCTTTCTCGCCCAGATTGAGTCCAACAGAACCAACAGCGCTTACCACATTCTGACCTTCATTACTTAAAGCAAATTGAATAAATTCGGCTGCTAATGGTGTTGCTTGATTGGCCTGGTACAAAAAGAGACGACGTGCAAGCGGATAGTCTTCCGTCTTGATCGCAAAACGGGTAGGGGCAAGCGCATTCACATTATCAGCCATACTGACCTTTAATGGCTTGGATATGCCGATATAATTCAGGCCGATAAATCCAATTCCGTTCAAGTCACTCGCCACATGTGAAGATAATACTATACTGTCTTCAAAGCATGTCAGGCCTTTCCCTTTATTACAATCAAGATTGGCCCCTGATAAAACCAGAGATTTGAAGGTGTCGTAGGTACCTGATTGATGATCGCGAGAATATATGTTGATTCCCCCTGATGAACCACCAACCTCCGACCAATCGGTAATCTCACCAAGAAAAATTTTTCTGATCTTGTCTACACTCAGCTTGTCAATAACGTTATGCGGGTTGATGATAACAGCCAAACCATCAAGCGCAATGACATGCTCTTGTGTCCTTGATGAAAGATCACCTAAATTATGCGCCTGAAATTTATCGACAATCTCTTTCTTAACCGGACTCGAAGACATGCCAATATCGCAATACCCGCCGAACAAACCGACCTTCTTGTTTTTATCGGTTTCATCAAATGCCGTATGGGAACCATGCGCCTTGATTTCAATTGTATCCGCTTCAGTCGCATTCGGTTTTTTCCCTTTAATCAGCACCTCCAAATCAGATGTCGGGACTCTCTCAATCTCTTTATACCCTTTTTCTTTCATGAAATTTTCGACCAAAGCTGGTGCAAGCTTTGCCCCAATAGTATTTGAACCGTGGAGCCTGAGGATAATATGAGGACTTGACTCTGTTAATGTAACTGGTTCAGGCAATCGGGGAGAAGCTGACTGCCCTACAGCCACAGCAGCAGATGATACAGTAAGGGTCGGCGTAGCTGCAACAAAGGTACCGAGCATAAATGGCTCATTGACAAGCTTCCAGACGGAAAAACCGCCAACTCCCACCAAGAGCAGCATTGGCAGTGTCAGTAAAGCCCAGTGAGGAATCCTGGATAAAAAGCCTCTTCTCTCCACCGTATCCGGTAGTGATATAGAAGGACGGAGCGGCATACTGCATTCCGTACAGAAAAAATTGTCTTCAGTTGCATCGATTACATAATGCCTGTCTGCCAAAGTACATTTGCAAAAATTCACACAAATTCCCAGTTTTCTTTCCATATCTTACCTCTGTCTTTAAAAATGAAACTGTTGATATAAATAATAATTGTTTAATGGATGCCTTTTAAATCCAGCCCTGAGCAGGTTTTATTTGCAGGATGTAGCAAAAGAGAATCTGACAGTACATGCAGCTCCTCCCTATATTGCTTTTTTGGTTGTGAGTTTATGTATGAGAAGCATAGTGATGTTTTGTTAGGACGGTGTTGCAGAGGAGTTTTTTTTTTGTAAGACAATAGAACAGAAAGATTCGTACCCATGCTCAGTTGCCCTGACATTGCTACCTTGCTTACCCATTTTTTTCCACGGCGACATATATAACCCAGGAAAAGGTCTTCCGGCAGATGAATACCAGGCACTGGCAAAGGCAAGCATCCATTGACTCTGCATACAAACGGCAGGGTGATGGGTAATGTGACAAAATAGAACTAATGACTGGATTTTCTATTTCCTTTGGAAGGGAAATAATCGGGGAGAAAAGGCGCGGACTTAAGGTTCTGTGAGAGGGGGTGAGGTGAGAGTTGAACTCACCTCACCCTGCTCGATGTGTATCAGGAAAAGCGGCGCTGCTTAAAACTTATAGTTTACGTGGAACTGGGTGATATTGACATGGTCTTCTTTGGCTGCGTCAAAGTCTTGTTCGCGTTCAAAGTTGTAAAAGGCAACATCGGTTGACCAGTTTTTGGTTATATCGTAGCCAAGTGAGACCTTGTGTCCCTTCTTATTGGTTTTGGAGAGGCCATCGCCAAAACCTGCGTCTGCGAGGTAGCCAAAAAGTGAGTCGGCCTCGACGATGGAGTAGGCGTAACCCACTTTGAAGTCATTGATTTTAGCGTCGGCGCCCAGAACCCAACCCAGATCATTATCTCTTGGGGTTCCTGGAAAATGACTGCCGGCCTGGCTCTGGCCAATCAGGCCATCGGCACCGAAGTTCTTCCAGATCTGACCATACAACTTGAGTTTAACCGGCCCGGCAGGAAAACTGATATCACCATAGAGATCACCGATGCTCAGATCATAGACGTTGGGATCAATACTGCCAAATCCAAAATCAGCTGCCGCGGCATCGTCAAAGAGTTTATTGTCATAGGCTTGATAGCCGGTGGCAACCGTGAATTTACCTTTTTCGCTGAACTTGCCGTTATAGCCAACCTGTCCCATATAAAGCATGGCGGTGTCATCGTCCTGCACCAGTTTGGCGCCATAGGCGCCGCCTGTGGCGAACACGCCTTCTTTCTGGGCATAGGCCATGGTCAAACCGGCCAACCGAACATCGCCACTCCATAGGACCCATGCGGTTTTATAGGGATTTTGGGCCTGACCCAGGGTCATGCTGACATCATTCCATTTATGTTTGGCATAGGCATAGTCGAGCCGAATGTCGCCGGTTTTAAAGGGCTTGGTGTCACTCCATGTGTCATTGCCGCTGGTTGGATCGTCGCTGCCGGTGATAAGTCCTGCTCCCACCTGCCAGCTTTCCTCTTTATTGTCCCAGATACCACCCAAGCGAAAACGGGTACGGATTCTCTCACGGGTAAGGTCTGTTCCCTTTCCTTCCTTATATTCCCGGTCCCGCATCTCGTAACGAACGCGCATATCGCCCTTGAGTGTGATCTGGTCGATGAGCTTATTGTCAGCCATGACAAAGCCTTTTTTCGCCTCAATGGCGTCAATATGCTCCTGTTGGGCCGTGACCTTGCTCTTCAGATATTCCATATCTTCAGCAGGGACGGTAGCTTTCTGCTCTTTGAGCATATCGATCTCCGCCTGTTGGGATGAAACGATTGACCGTAATTCCTGAAGTTCCCGTAAAATTTCATCATTACTTTGGCCTCCGCCGGCCAAGGCGGCTCCGGGCAGATACAGGCAGAGGCCGAGAGCTGCTGCCGTTGATAATACCTTTTTCATTTTCTCTCCTTCCTTTGTAAAATTGACTGTTTACTTCATTAATTTTTATCACTTACCATGCGCCCCCGTTGGGCGTTTTTTAACGAGCTCGCTATCCATCCATTTTTTGAAAATGAATGATTATAGTGACAATAGCGGAGCAGTTTTAGGATAGGGTTATCGCTATGTTAGAAAGTCGTTAATTGTTGGTTCGAGTGATCTCTTTACAGAAGCAGGGCGCCATCCATGTTTGTCGCTCAAGGAGCGAAAGGTGTGAGGGGTATCCGTATCGGCCACCTGGGGGCGTCCGGCACCTGAATGATATAGCAGTAAGCAAAAGCGGGCTGAGAATTGAACTATGGGTAGGCGGTTCGTTGGATTGAAGCCATTTGTCGGGATTACGTCGGCAGGGGATTATGATCTCCGCATCCTATGATGTCACTCTCGGGTACAATTTGCGAATCACGGGCGACTGCAACGTGAGGCGGTAAATATTCGAAGTTCCTTAACAGCCAGGCATCCAGTTCATGGCTGACGTGGGTCAGCCAGACCTTGGCCGGTGCGAGTGTTTCTGCAATCGCCAAGGCAAGGGTTAAATCATTGTGGTTGCGTGGTGGATCGGATTGCGGTGGATGCGTGCAGTCCAACGCCACTGATCTTGGCCCCCAGTCTTTCAGAAACCGTTCTGTTTGTGCCGGCAAGCCAACCGTATCGGTCAAATAGGCGAAGCGCCGGCCGGCGGTATCTTCGATAGCATAGCCAAACGTTATCTTGGAATGACTCAGGGGCAGCGGTGTTAAGGTGAGACTGCCGATCGCGAACGCTTCGAACTGGGAAAGCGGGTGGAACTCAAGGAGTCCGTGGTTGCGGTAAAGATCGGCGCACCCTTCCAAATCAGGTGGGCCGTAAATCGGAATGGGCTTGCCGATTCCCCACCGTAGATGAAACAGACCCTGCACGTGGTCGGGATGGAAATGCGTTAATACGATGGCCGACAGGCTTCCGGGCGGAAATTTTGTGGTGAGATCTGTCAGACCGGCATCGAGAAGAAGGCATGTCTCGCCTGCCTCCACCAATGCCGTAGAGGGGCGGCGACGGAAATTGGGAGTCACCTGCTCCGGCATGCAGGCCGGACAATCACAGCCGTATAGCGGCACGCCGCCCGCATCCCCCGTGCCGAGAAACGTGACACGCATGTCAGGTAAAGGTCCGTGCTGGGGTATTGGAGAATGAAAGTAATTGCACGAAGCGCTCGCCGGCCCTGTGTAATTCTCCGTCATTCCGGATGATCTCCACCTGCGCAGCGGGGGGCATGAACTCTGTGGCACGTTCCAGCCTCAGTGCGATCTGTTCTTCCGTTTCCCGGCCGCGAGCCCGCAGCCTAGCGGCAAGAATCTCAGGGGAGATGGTCACCAGCAAAGGAATCAACGCTGGATAGCTGCGTCTGGCTTGCGGCAAATATTCACGGGAGCCGTTCATTACCACGTGGCAGCCTTTAGCCAACCAGATGTTAATCTCCTGGCCGATGCCGTAACGCAGTCCGTGGCTGCTCCAAAACATGGCGAAGAGATCGGCGGCCAGGCGGGCATCGAATTCGGCTTCGGTCAGGGCGACATGGTTCTCTCCGAGGAGTTCCACTGGCCGTGTAATGTAGCGGTGGGCGAAGATCACGCCGGGATCGCCCGCAAGGTGCCTACGCCCGTAGCGTATCAGGCTGTCCTTGCCGCTGCCGGAGGGGCCCATGATGTAGAAAAGTTTTCCTTCAGCCATGGTCGAAACATACCTCAAAAACAAGTTTGCCGGCCGAGAAAACACTGCTCGCCTGGACGAGTCCGTTGATGTGGGTGACCGATACGAGATCGGCACGTTTGCCGACAGCAATTTCACCTCGATCCGCCAGTCCTGCGGCCTTGGCCGGATTGGCCGTGACCATTCGCACCGAGTCGGCCAGACTGATTCCCGCCAGGTCAGGCAAGCGAAAAACAGCGACGATCAAGGTCGCCGGGTGATAATCAGCGCAGAGGCAATCGGCTTCGCCTGCCATCACCGCCTCCAGTGCCCGCACTGCACCGGACTGGCTCTTGCCGCGCACGATGTTGGGGGCTCCGAACACAGTGCTCATGCCGCGTTTGCGAGCGGCACGGGCGGACTCCAGATTGATCGGAAATTCAGAGATCCCCACACCCAGTTCGTGCAGGGTTTCGACTTTTTCCGGTGTATCGTCGTCGTGGCTGGCGATACGGATTCCTTTTTTCTTTGCCATGGTGATCAATTGACGGATGCGCTCAATCGCCCCTTCCGCCTGAGCGAGTTTATTGTGCATCAGGATGTCCAGCTCGGTTTCAGATTTTTTGTAGGTACGGGCCAGATAGTCACGGTAGGCGGCAATGTCCTTGAACTGCCCTTGACCGGGGGAATGATCCATCACCGAAAGCAGGTGCATCTCGTCGTTTGCCATCAGCTCAAGGAGGATTTCAGGTGCGGCCGGATCGGTCACTTCATAACGGCAGTGTACCCGATTATCAACCAACCCGTGGGGGGTCCAGGCATGAACCGCACGTGCCACCGATGCAGCGAAGGCGTTGTTGCGCACCCCAAGTTCCTCATTGGCGAAGGACAGGGCATGAAAAACCGTGGTCACGCCGGCGGCTGCATTCCGTTTGTCGGCCTGGGCACAAGCGAAATCGAGCGGAAAATGCACATTCGGGCGCGGTTCGACCTCCTTTTCCAAGGCATCGCAATGAAGATCAATCATCCCGGGGATCAGCGTCTTGCCCCGGAGATCGATGGTCTGTGCACCGTTGCCCGACTCGGGGCAGATGGCAGCGATAATGTCGTCTTCTATCAGTATCGCGGCGTCTTCGAGTACGCTGTTGTTGAGCACTACGCGAGCACCGGTAAGATAAAGCTTGTTCATGCGATCTCCTTGATAAGTTCCTCGACAGGCGGCGGCGGCGCCAGTTCGACGACCTGATCTGCCAGACGGATGGTGGTTTCTGGATGGTGAAAAATGGCAAGCATGCCTATGCCATCGGCCTTGAGTCCTTCGATGAGGCCGAGCACACAGTCGGCAGTGGCTGGATCGAGGCTGGCCGTCGGCTCATCAAGCAACAGGAGACGGGGTTTAGCGATGAAGCCACGGGCAAGGTTCACCCGTTGTCGCTCGCCACCGGAGAAAGTCGCCGGTGAGACACTCCACAGGCGCTCGGGCAAATACATGGCGGAAAGCAGCTCGGCCGCGCTATGTCTTGCCGCTGAACGAGGAACACCGAGCGTGAACAGCGGTTGGGCGACGACATCGAGTGTCGACTGTCGCGGCAGGCAATGCAGAAACTGGGTGACGAACCCGATTTCACGGCGCCGCAGTTCCAGTATCTGGTGCTCGTTTGCCATGGCCAGATCAAGTTCGTGACCTAAGGCATCGCGATAGAGAATGCGACCGGCGCTTGGCAGATAGGTGCGGTAAATTCCTTTAAGCACCGAGGATTTGCCGGAACCGGTGGGACCTATCAGGGCCGTCAATTCGCCTTCTCGCACAGTGAAACTGACGTTATGCGAGGAGGGGATCAGCTTGTTCTGCTCATGAAGCTGGAAATGCTTGCCATAGCCCTTGACATGAAGAATGGGTGGTTTCATGGCGGTCTCCTTAAAGTGCGGAAGCCACCAGACGCTGGGTATAAGCGTGCTGTGGGTCTTCCAGGATTTGATCGGTTAACCCCGACTCAATGACGCGGCCGTATTTCATGACGATGGCCCGCCCGGTCAGCAGACGGATAACTCCCAGGTCATGGGTGACCACGACCATCGCGGTTTTCAGTTCCTGCTGGATTTCCAGGATTAGGTCGAGAATGCGGGCCTGTACCGAGAGATCGAGACCCGTTGTCACCTCGTCGAGTAGCAGCAGGGGCGGCTGGGTAGCGAGCGCCTTGGCGATTTGCACGCGCTGCTGCATGCCGCCGGAAAAGTTCTTCGGCAGGTCGTCGACACGGGAGAGCAACACTTCGGTCCGGGCCAGCAGCTCCTTGGCCCGTTCGCGGATGGCGCCGTAGTCCATTAAATCGCTCATCAGCAGTCGCTCGGCGATGTTGCCGCCGGCGGTAATGTTGAAATTCAGGCCCATATTCGGATTCTGATAGACCATACCGAAACGGTGGTTACGCAGCCAGCGCTGCTGGGCGGCGTTGAGGGAGAACAGGTTGTTCTGCCTGTCGCCATCGTAGAAAATCGCTTCTCCGCTGGATGGCGCCTGGTCGAAATAAAGGTTCTTCACCACCGTCGACTTGCCGCTGCCCGATTCGCCCATGACGCCCAGAATTTCACCCTCGAACAGGTCAAAGGTGACGTCATGGATGGCGACTACGCTCCCACAGTAGGGGCAAAGGTTGGTGTCGGCTTCCGGACCGGTAGAATCGACACATTTCGGGCAGCCGGGACCGTAAATCTTGCTCAAACCCCGGACTTCGAGAATCTTGTTCATGCCGCTTCTCCCAGAGTTTGTTGGGCAAGGATCAATTGCTCATCACACCAGTCGCTGTCCGAGCACTGATAGCTCTTGCTTCCGGAATCGGTGACGAATTCGTCGAGGAAGGAGCCCATGCAGCCGCAACGGGCGCAGGTGCGCCGATGGCCGGACTCATCACGGAAATCTTCGACGCGGAAAGGCACGTCGGAAAAGACCAGAGGCTCGGCCCGGGTATGCGGCGGCACAGCATAAATCTTCTTCTCGCGCCCGGCGCCGAACAGGATGAGCGCCGCTGAATCATCGAGTTTGGGCACATCCCAGCGTGGAATCGGCGAAGGATCGATGACGTAGTGGCCATTGATGCGCGTCGGATAGCGGTGCGAGATGGTGATCTCGTCGAACTTGACGATGTCCTCGTAGAGTTTGACCAGCAGGCGCGAATAATCGGCCTCGCCGTGCATGGTTTTGCGTTTGTCTTCGGAGGGTTCGACTGCGACCAGCGGGTCGGGGTAGGGTACCTGCAGAACGATGATCTGCGTCGCCTTCAGCGGCATCTCCGGGATGCGGTGGCGCGACTGGATGAGCGTGCTCTCCGCCGTTTTCGTAGTTGTCGAGATGCCGGGACAGGTCATTTGGATAAACTGGCGCAGATTGACGGCGTTCACCGAATCGTCTGATCCCTGGTCTATCACCTTCAATATCTCATTCGGGCCGATCAGCGACAGACTCAGTTGCAGGCCACCGGTGCCAAAGCCGCGTCCCATAGGCATTTCTCGTGAGGCATAGGGCACCTGGTAGCCGGGGATGGCGATGGCCTTGAGGATGGCGCGGCGCACTTCCTTTTTGGCGTACTCGTCGAGAAAACCGAAGTTGTAGGCGCTGCCGGTGGTTGTGTGGGGTGTGGCGTTCATGTGCACTCTCCTGATTTTTTCTGCGTCGTGCGCAGTCGGTCCAGGTCGGACTGAAATGTGACGTAATGCGGCATCTTGTAATGCGAGGCAAAACCCATGGAATCGACGCCATCCACATGCAGAAGCACGAACTCAGGGTCTTCCGACGGGTTATCCGCGCCGTCCTTCATGCCTTTCTGCAGGGCGCGGTCGAGAATGGCCATGGAGATGGCCTTGACCTCATTGTGGCCGAAACAGGCGCCATAACCGACGGTAAAGGTCGGCCTGCCGCCGCTGTCTTTGGCCTCGTACATGGCCACGACTTCGCATTCGGTCATCAACACCTCGCCGGCTTCGGTCAGTTCGCCGGTGACTGGATGCGGCAGCAGCACCGGCAGATAGCCGACCCGGAGTTCGGCCACTGTGGGGTGTACGTCGCCGTAACCGCGCATGTTGGAATAGGCGATGGCAAGTAGTGACCCGGTTTCCGCCCGTGCCATGGTGGAAAGTGCTGCCGAACGCGGCACTGGAAAGACCAGTGGCTCACGGGTGATATCGAAAGCGGTCTGGCTGCGGGGCACTGCGAGGGGAGGCAACAGACCTTCCGCACGCAGGGCGTCGAGTACCTTGGGAAAGCTGTCAGGCAACAGTGTTTCTGGACAGTTTGCGAGCCAGTCGCGGGCCACGGCTTGAAATGCCTGTGGTGACTCGTCCATGAGCTCCAGACGCAACAGGCGCAGGGCGTAGTCCGATGTCGGTCCGAGCATCTGGCCACCGGGGATTTCCTTGAAGGCGGATGAGATGCGGCGAATCAAGCGCATCTGGGAAGTGTCGAGGGGTGGCGTTGCCGACAGGCGCGGCCGCGTCGAACGCCATGCGCGCAGTGCGAAAGCGGCCTCCAGGGTGTCGCCGAGGCTCTGTTTGATGGCAAGGGCAGCGAATTTCGGGTGATAGACCCCGCCCTCGGAGACGACTCGATCCACCAGATGGCGCAGTTGATGGAGGATGGTATTTATAGCAAGCGGTTCGGCGGTGGGGTTGGCCAGACCTTCCTCGGTGCGCAAGTATTCGGTGACGGCGGCAGCGCCGCTAATGGCGCGGCCGCCGCCTTTGATGGCAACGTAACTCATATCAGAAAGTCCCCTCCTGTAATCGCCACATGCGTGGTGCGCGGCAGCGCGACGATGCATGTGGCATCGAATAATAGGATATCGACGCCGAGCGGAAAGTCGACGACCCAATCCGCGCGACGGTGAAGCCAATCGATATGTAATCCCGAAAGGCACAATTCTCTCCGGCCCTTGATACCCGGACCGTTGAGTTCCATGGTCAGGGAACCACTGACCACGGCGTCAATCTTGATAAGTAAGGTTGCACCGAATTCGGGGCTTTCCAGGCTGCCCAGGGCCGGTTGAAAATCGGGTGGACAGTTCCCGGCGGCGACGATATAACGGGCAGTATTCGGCACGCTCCGCCGGGCTTGGAGCAAGGGCCAATCCTCCGAGGCGATTTGTCCGTGGGGATCGGCCAGCGTAGTCTCTCCGTCCATCAGGGTGGCCAGCACGGCGCGTTGCGCGGTGGCGCCATTGAGCAGGGGCGTCAGGTCGGACACTGTGCTCGGCCGCGAAAAGGCCTCGGCCAATTGGCGAAACATCTGTTGTTGACTATCAGCCTGCCAGATATTTTCAGTCTTCATTGATATTCTCCTCGGTGGTGCCCAGCAGGTCGAAATCGACTCGGGTGGCTGTGAGCATGACGCGGCGACAGTGGTCTTTCTCACTGTTTTGCAGAGTTCCTGACTCGACGCACTTGGATACCTGTTCCCAGCCCGGAATCCTTGCCGCAAGGATGGCATCGAGAATCGCCAACGAGCGGGCGAGTTTCGCGTCGTCCGCCAGAATCTGGGCGGCGCCCTCAGCCCGTCGGCCATCCGCAAGGGTGATCTCAATGCGGCAACTGGAAAGAGGAAACTCACCGAGGTAATAAGGTTCGTGAAAGGCGCCGTCGCTCAGTTGAAGCAGCCCCAGGCCCGCCTGGGGCAGGGTCGTGTGCACGACTGTGCAGCCCTCTGCCAACTGGTCGGCTAAAGCATTCAATACGGGTGCAGCATGGGCCGAGAGCGCCCGAATCCAGTCTTTTCGTTCCAGGTTCATCAGCCCAGTCTCCTACGCAACCACGCCGAGGCATAGTCGATGATTAAAATGGTGGTAAGAATGACCAGAATCAGCGCTGCTGATTGGTCATACTCGAAGAGTCGCAAGGTGTCGTGCAGCGCCAGTCCTATGCCGCCGGCACCCACCAGCCCGAGCACGGAAGCCATGCGCACGTTGCGGTCCAGGATGTAGAGGGTGTTGCCCAGGGCCTCGCGCATAATCGATGGCCAGCCGGCATACATCACCATTTGCGGGAAGTTGGCGCCGGTGGATGCCACTCCGTCGCAGACATCCTTGTCTACCCGTTCCAGGCTTTCGGCGAAGAACTTGCCGAGAAAGCCGGCCGTATGCACACCGAGCGCCAGGGCGCCTGGAAATGGGCCCAACCCCAGTGCAGTGACGAAGATCAGGGCCAGCAACAAATCTGGCATGGCGCGCATGAAATTGAGCATTTCCCTGGCGATTCGGTAAACAGCCGGATTAGGGGAAAAGTTGCGTGCCGCGAGCGGTGCCAGAAAAAATGCGACTATGAGGGCAAACATCGTTCCCCAAAGAGCCGTTGCCAGAGTGACACCCATGAGAAGCAGATATCTAGACAAGTCGGTGAAGTCAGGCTGGCCGTAGCGGCTGAAATACTCACCGATGTCCTTTACTCCGTAGGCCAAGGCTTCGAAGGAAATATCCAGATCCCAGATGATCAGCCAGAGGACTGCCAGTGCCGCTGCTATCCCGACCGGTATCGGGCTAGGTGGCTTTGGCGGGAAAGCCTCTGTTTGTGGACGATCCGGATTCAGGTGAAAGATGCTCATCCCTTCCTCCCGTTTATGATTCGGCTGCGCAAGCGGTCGGATGCGCGATCAAGGGTGGTAACCACCAGATATATAGACAGTGCGATCATGGGTAGCCTTTCGTATTGAAACAGGCGCATGGACATCACCAGGTCATAGCCGATACCGCCGGCGCCGACCAATCCTAGGATTGCTGCGGCGCGCAGGTTATGATCGAGGATGTACATCACGGTGCCGACAAAGTCGGGCAAGGCTTGGGGCAGCATGGCGAACAGGCGTACATGCATCCAACCTGCGCCGTGTGCACGCACGCCTTCAACTGCTTTGGGGTTAACGACCTCAATAGATTCGGCAAAGAATTTACCCATGAAGCCGACGGTCACGAAGGCCAGAGCCATGATTCCAGCTAGTGGACCGAGGCCGACCGCTGATACGAAAACCAGCGCCCAGACGAGTTCCGGCAGGGCACGCATCAGGCTCAGTAGATCGCGAGTGATCCGATAGATAAAGATATTGGGCGTGGCATTGCTGGCAGCCAAAACGGCGAGTGGCAGGCTGATAACAATGGCGATGACAGTAGCAAACATAGTCATTTCGATGGTTTCGAGCATCTTCGCCAGCAGTTGCGGTACATAATCCCAGTCGGGTGTGATGAACATCTGTCTGGAGAATTCGAGTATCCTGCTGGCGGAGCCGAATAGATGGATGAAATCCACCTCGACGATCGAGGCGGTTAGCCAGAGAGAGCACAACAGTGCCAGCGCGCCGCCCACGAGCGGCAGCGGCAGCAGGCCGTTAGGCGTAGGCCAGCGCCATGTCGAGACTATTGTCATCATCAATGCCCTCACGTTGGTAAATGGTGTGAAGAACGGACTGTGTCATTTGCTCTGGGGTGCCGTTGAAAACGATCTTCCCACTATTCATGCCGATAATGCGATCGGCGAAGCGTCGCGCCAGTTCCACCTGATGCAGATTGACTACGACGGTGATGCCGTCACGGTCGCAGATTTCTCGGAGCAGGTTCATGATTTCCTCGCTCGATACCGGATCGAGACTGGCGACCGGCTCATCGGCCAGGATGACTTTAGGCTGCTGGGCCATTGCCCGTGCAATACCGACACGCTGTTGCTGCCCACCTGAGAGCTTGTCGGCCCGGCTCCACGCTTTGTCGGTCAAGCCCACCCGCGACAGTACTTTCTGAGCGATGTCCATATCTTCCTTGCGAAAGAGGTAGAACACGCTGCCAACCCAGGAGCGGTGTGCAAGGCGACCGGTCAGGACATTAGTCACGACCGAAAGACGATCTACCAGATTGAATTGCTGGAAGACCATGGCCACCTGAGAGCGGATTTTGCGCAGATTATCACGGTTGACGGTTTCGCCGGCGATAAGCACTTCACCACCGCTTGGTGTCTCCAGGCCATTAATGAGGCGGAGCAGGGTGGACTTCCCCGCACCGCTAGGGCCCAACACGACAGTAAAACTACCGGATTGAATCTCCAGTTTGATACCCTGCAGGGCTTTGAAGCCGTTCGGGAAGCGCTTGAATAAGGATTTAATTGAAATTTTTGACATGAATTTCCCTCTTTTGCTCTGGACAGACAGGCCTTTAAGGCCTGTCTGTCCAGAGTGTCTATTATTTGAGCATTTGCTCTTTTTTCAGGCCGAGTTCTTTGACCATGTCGCGAATCATCTGGTAATCCTTGGGGCCGATGGCCACGTAGTGATCCAGCTTACCGTAACCGGTAACCTTGATTTCTTTGTGGGCGTTGAGAATAGCGTCCTGAATCTTCGCTTTCAACTCGGCCGGCAGATCACCGCGATAAACGAGCGGTGAGCCTGGCATCGGTTCGGATTCTGTGACGATGCAGTTGGTCTCCTTGGTGATGAGCCCCTTGTCAAGCATCTTGGCATAGGTGATGTCATTGTCGGCGGCGACATCCACGGTCTTATTTTTGACCGCCAACTCGGCGGCATCGTGGGAGCCGGCGTAGGTAAACTTACCGAAAAACTCCTGCGGCATCATGCCCGTCTCCTGCTTGACCATGTAGGTCGGCATCAAGCCCCCGGAGGTGGAGGCAGGATCGACAAAGGCCACGTTTTTGCCTTTCATGTCCTTGATCGATTTAATGCCGGAATCACAAGGGGTCACGAAAATGCTTTTGTAGGTACTCGAACTGCTGCCTTCACGGATACCAACGGCGAAGGCTTCTGCTCCGGCTTCCTGTTCGGCCAGGTAATAGGAAAGCGGCCCGAACCAGGCGATGTCCACGCGCTTTTTCTTCATCGCCTCAATGACGCCGGCGTAATCCGTGGCGGTGAACACCTTTACTTTCTCGCCCAGTTTCTTTTCCAGATAGATGCGCATCGGCTCGAACGTCTGAATCATCTCTTCGTTGTTCTCAGCCGGAATAAGACCCATTACGATATCCTTGGCCAGTGCCGACGTGCCGGCCGACACCATTGCCAATCCCATAATGCCGGCAGCGCACCATTTTCTTGCCTTCAGTTCCATTTTTTTCTCCTATCTTGGTTGATTAACAGCTTGTTGTAGATGTATACACATCTGCCTTTTGCAAATTAAAATAGCGGATCATTGTTTTGTTTTTAATAGGGACACATTCAAAGTTAGTTAAATAAAGTTGCGTCTGCCTTATTAATTCAAAAACCCATGAGCTTCTTGCATATTGATACTCAGCTGAACCCGGTCGGCCCTGAATCTTGTTATGGCATATTCAATAGGGGCGTCGTTACTTTCGAGCACATTTACGCTTTTAACACGCAATAGCGGTCGGGCCTGTGAGGAACTCAGGATCCTGGCGTCATCACCCTGCGGCATCACTGCGGTGATAAGACTTTCTGTCCGACGTAGTCGTCCGTACCGCTCAACAAGCAGTGCGTGGAGGGAACCGCCTGAATAGTCATGAAGCGCCTCGCCATAAGGGTGCAGGGGTATAAAATGTGAGATTAAACAAAAAGGGGTGCCGTCAACGCTGCGAAGTGTTTCTATCCACAAAACCCGCGATTTTTCAGACAGATTTTCCTGCAGCTTAAGGGCCTTGATAACACCTGAGGAAGGAATCAGGGTCATTTTCCTGATGACCTTGCTTTCGCATGACACTCCAAGGTCGGTGAGTGTTTGCGTAAAACGGGTGCTGCTGTCAATTCGGTAGTCGAGGTGCTGATTGGTGACAAAAATTCCAACACCATGCTGGCGTTCAAGTATTCCAGCAACGACAAGTTCGCTTACGGCCCTGCGTAATGTATGACGATTGACACCAAATCGCTCAGCCAATTCATTCTCCGGCGGCAGACGATCACCAGGCATGCTGTCGTCTATGAACTCTTTTTTCAAAAAATGCGTGATCTGGATGTAAAGCGCGGTTCCATTTTCCCGCTCTATGGCATAAAGGCTCATGATTAAGTTTCTGTATGTATATTAGTTCTTCTAAGTAACAAAAAGTTACTTTTAGATTATTGGCCGGGCCCCGCCGGTTGAGTCGACGGCAAATAATGTGACAAAGAAGAATTAGAGAGTAGATGTCTATATCTGTTCGTTTCTTAAATAAAAATATCACTCGATTATTCGAGAATTGTTTCCTTGAGGTTCAGTTTTAATTAAAAAAAACGTTACGCCTTGTTCTCTTCAGGAATCCGGCTCAATTGGATCTGACACAAAATTTGAGGGCAAGGCGCTATTTTTTGTTTGTTGATTATTCTGGAAGATGGTCATGAAAAAATGAGAGTGGAGGGCTTCGCTGAAGCCCTGTTCATCTCCTAATGCAATCCTAATCAAATCCTAACAACAGGGGGGCATTATAGGCAGCATCACTTACCGGCAAGGACCCTCCGGGTATAAGCCACTCAACTCTTGTTTTAGGAGATGCAAAAATGAAGATGCATAAAAGTTTGATAGGAAAGGCAGTAAAGAAGGCTATGGTCGCAGGTTGTCTGGTGGCAGTGGCCACCACGAGCGTATGGGCCGGTGTTGAAGTTGACCCAAAGATTGCTCCGTATCAGAAGACCAGTGGTGTGTCCGGTAACGTGGACAGTATTGGTTCTGATACCCTGAATAATCTGATGACCTTCTGGGCGGAGTCATTCCGCAAGGAGTATCCCAATGTTCGTATCCAGATCGAAGGAAAAGGTTCAAGCACTGCACCACCGGCACTGATCGCCGGAACCGCTCAGTTAGGACCTATGTCCCGGGCCATGAAGAGTGAAGAAGAGGATGCCTTTGTCAGCAAGTATGGCTATAAGCCAACCCGTATCGGTGTGGCTCTGGATTCTCTGGCGGTTTTTGTCAATAAGGACAACCCTCTCAAGTCTCTGTCCCTGCCTCAGGTTGATGCTGTTTTCTCCAAGACCCATAAGGGCGGCATCGCCGAGGATTACCTGACCTGGGGGCAGCTTGGCCTGACCGGTGAGTGGGCGAACATGCCCCTCAGCCTTTTCGGTCGTAACTCCGCCTCCGGCACCTATGGTTTCTTCAAGGAACATGCCCTGTCCAAGGGTGACTTTAAGGACACCGTCAAAGAACAGCCGGGATCCGCTTCTGTGGTTATGGGTGTCACCGAAAACCTTTCCGGTATCGGCTATTCCGGTATTGGTTATAAAACCTCAGGTGTAAAGGCAATCGCTTTGAGTGCTAAGCAGGGTGAAGATGCAGCCGAGCCGACCTATGAGAATGTTCTCTCCGGCAAGTATCCCCTGTCACGGACCCTGTATATCTATGTTGGTAAGGAACCCAATAAGCCATTGCCGGCAGTGACTGCGGAATTTCTCAAGTTTGTTCTTTCCAAAGAAGGTCAGGAGATTGTGGTGAAAGACGGATATCTGCCGCTGCCTGCTGAAGTTATTGAAACAGAGTTGGCAAAACTCCAGTAATCTCTGAAGCCGGTGCTCAGGTGGATAGTCTGTAGTCTGGCGAACAGTTCGCTGACAGTCTGACGGGCTTGGACTGTCCATCTGAGCTAAGCCGCTGTAAAAAAATAACATGGCCATTTTAACGCCCGGAGCGGCATAAGGAGCCGGTCGCTCCTACGCCGTCCATGGCGCTCGCGACACTGGGCCGTCCCTGGCCTGCGTAACGAAATAGATATAAATGGCCATGTTATTTCGTAACGGCTCCTAAAGGATACGTCGGGTTGAAACCCGACGTAATTTATGTGAAACGAGAATTCCATGCAGAAACTTGATACACAGTTCATTCAAAAAGTCCGTCTTCAGGATCGGATTGCCACCCGGATTATCACCTTGGGCGGTTTGCTGGTTATAGCCAGTGTTATTGCCATTCTGGTCCTGATTGTCCGTGTGGCTATTCCTCTTTTTCAGCCTGCCCGGACCAATATCATCTTTCAACTTCCGCTCACTTCCGTTTCAGAATCTGTACTGGCTATGGGAATTGATGATTACCAGGAAACAGCCTATACACTTGATGACAATGGCGTTTTCACCTTCTACAATCTGGCGGGGGGGAAGTCGTTTCTGAGCTTGGAGAGTGGTGCCGGCAAGAATTTTTCGCTGAAATCCATAGAGCTGCATAAGAATAACCAGTATAGCATGCTGTGGGCCGACAACAGTGTCAGTCTGATAGAGGTTGCTTTCCGCTTTCACTTTGCTGAGGATGGGAAACGGACTATCAAGCCTGAGATCAAGACCATTGCAGAATTTCCCGCTGAGCCAGGGGTCATGAACGTCCTGCGTGTAGCTGTCCGTAAGGCCACTGATGGCCGTCTTACTAAAGTATCTCTGTTTGACGACAACAGCTTTCTGCTGACGCGTGAACTGGTGAGTACGGACCTTTTTGGCAATGAAAAAAAAGAAAATATCTCTTTTCCCGTACATGAAGATATCCCGGGGAAAATTTCGGCTTTTACCCTTGATGAACAGGGCAATACCCTTTATGTGGGCATGGATTCCGGCAGTCTGTTGCGTTTTGATGTCAGCGGGGATGAAAAGGGGCTGCAGACTGATAATGTGCTGGCGGTTCCTGGTGGAGAGGCTATTACGGCCTTGACCATGGTCTTTGGTGATGTCTCGGTGGCGGTTGGTGATGCCAAAGGCGGGCTTACCACCTGGAGTCCGATCTGGACCGGGGATGGGGCGCAACGGGTAACAAAGATACGAAAAATCCATGAACTTACCCCGCACAAGGCCGCTGTCGTCACTATTGTGGCCTCACGCCGTACTAAGGCGTTAGTCAGTTTCGGAGCTGACGGCAAGGTCCATTATGATCATATGACCAGCGAAAAGCACCTCCTTGACATTGAGCATGACTTGATCGGTTTTGCTCTTGCCGGGAGTGATAGCAGCCTGATCGGTCTTGATCGGAGCAACAATCTGACTGTCTGGAATATTGATAATCCGCATCCGGAAGTGAATTTGAAGACCCTGTTCGGCAAGGTGTGGTACGAAAGCTATAACCAACCGGAGTATGTGTGGCAATCCTCTGGCGGCAGCGATGATTTTGAACCAAAACTCAGCATTGTTCCCCTGCTCTTTGGAACCATTAAAGGCACGCTGTATGCCATGATCTTTGCGATTCCGCTTTCCATCTTCGGCGCTGTATATACCAGTCAGTTTACCAGCTATGTCTTTAAAAAGAATATCAAACCTCTGATTGAAATCATGGCCTCAGTGCCATCCGTGGTCATTGGTTTTCTTATCGCTTTATGGCTGGGTCCTGTTATTGAAAAGTTTATCGTTGAGGTTCTCCTCTTCAGTATGCTGCTGCCGCTTGTGCTGGTTATCATGATGACGACTATGCAGCCCTATTACAAAACCCCCACCCTGCAGAACAGGTGTAATGGTTATGAATTTCTGCTGCTGTTGCCGGTGATCATGTTAACTGCAGGCTTGGCGGTATGGATGGCGCCGGGAGTGGAAAAAATGTTTTTCAGCGGTAACTTTCTGCAATGGCTCTACAGTGATCTGGGCGTTCGCTATGATCAGCGCAATAGCATTATTATCGCCTTTGGTCTTGGTATTGCCGTTATTCCTATTATTTTTTCCATTACTGAAGATGCCATTTCCAATATCCCCTCCAGCCTCACCGGCGCCTCTCTGGCCCTTGGTGCCAGCCGCTGGCAGACTATCTGGCGGGTGGTGCTTCCCTCTGCCAGTCCCGGGATCTTTGCCGCCATCATGATCGGTTTCGGCCGGGCCGTGGGAGAGACCATGATTGTCCTTATGGCCACCGGCAATACCCCTATTATGGACTGGTCGATCTTTAACGGCATGCGAACCTTATCGGCCAATATTGCGGTGGAAATTCCGGAAGCGCCTTTGAATGGGACCTTGTATCGGGTGCTTTTCCTTTGTGCCACCCTTCTTTTTGCCCTGACTTTTATTTTAAACACAGGGGCGGAAGTCATCCGCGAGCGGCTGCGGAAAAAATATGGCCGCTATTAACAGGAGGGAATAATGGTAACAAAGAAATCGGCAAATAAATTCTGGCGGCAAGGAGAACCGTTTGTGTGGGGTACAGCCCTGGCCCTGACGATGGTTCTCTTTATGACCTTGCTCCTTTTTTATGTGGTGCTGGCCAATGGGATAACTGTTTTCTGGCCTAAAAAAGTGACCTTGGCAACCTTGACGGATGGTGGTTTTGCGCTTGGCGTGATAGTTAAGGATGAAAAAAATCCCGTCACCGGTAAAAAAAGATTTCAATTCAAGATCGGCAACCGTGATTTGTATGGTCTTGATTTTAAATGGATTGATGCCGAGGACATTAATAGCCTCAGCACTCCTGCAGATATCTTTGTTCTGGAACGGCAGGAAAATGGAAATTTCTACGGTTCGCTGAAGGGGTTGAAAACCCCCGGTCTTAACTTGCCTGCAGAGAAAAAAGAGAGTTTGCGGGTAGCCCTGGATGCAATTGAGCCGCAACAAGTTGAGGTGGAAAAAATTGCCCGCCGGATTGCTGCCCTCAATGCCAAGGTTGAACAGAACAATAATAAGCTTCTCAAATTACGCTACAAGAAGGAAGAACATACCACGGCTGCCGTTGCCCTGCACGAGAAGATAAACACTATTAAGGCGGAGTTTGAGCAATTGGTTGCTGAACTTGGCACTAAGCAGGCGATAGTAGCGGCTAATGAGGCAGTCTTCGTCGATGCAAATGGTCAGGAGAAAACGATCCGGCTGGCCGAAATCGTCCGCTATTATCAACCCAATTCCATGTCCTGGTTGCAGAAATGGAGTTACTACGGGAAACGACTGAAGGAGTTGTTGTTTGCCGAGCCGCGGGAATCCAATACCGAAGGAGGGTTATTTCCAGCGATCTTCGGCACGATCATGCTGATTTTTATGATGAGCATTCTTTCCTTCCCCTTGGGTGTTATTGCCGGGATCTATCTGCGAGAATATGCCAGAGAAGGATATCTGGTGAAGATGGTGCGTATTGCCGTCAATAATCTGGCCGGAATCCCGTCCATTGTCTACGGCATTTTCGGACTTGGTTTTTTTGTCTACGGGATAGGCAGCCAGATCGATCTGCTTTTTTTCCCGGAAAAATTGCCCACTCCCACCTTTGGTACGGGTGGAATTCTCTGGGCCAGTATGACTCTGGGGCTGCTGACCGTACCTGTGGTCATTGTCGCCACCGAAGAGGCTCTGGGCTCGATTCCACCTGGTATTCGCGAAGGCTCACAGGCCCTGGCGGCGACGAAGTTTCAGACCCTCACCAGGATCCTGCTGCCTATGGCCTCCCCTGGCATTTTGACCGGCTTTATTCTGGCCATGGCCCGGGCCGCAGGAGAGGTGGCACCCCTGATGATCACCGGTGTGGTCAAGCTGGCACCGGCGCTGCCGCTGGATGGCAGTTTTCCGTATCTGCACCTGGACCGCAAGTTTATGCACCTGGGTTTTCATATCTACGATATCGGCTTTCAATCGCCTAATGTCGAGGCGGCCAAGCCCATGGTTTATGTCACCACGCTGCTGCTGATCCTGATCGTACTCATCATGACCAGCACGGCAATCTATCTCCGCAATAGAATGCGGGAACGATTTTCCGTCGCTGATCTTTAAGAAGGATATATTATGTCACACTCCACTACCGCTATCATGTCTATTGAAAAACCGCAGGTTGAGGTTGAACACCTGAATCTCTTTTACGGCAGCAGCCAGGCGCTCATTGACATGAGCTTTGGGATTCCCGCCAGTCAGGTGACGGCCTTGATCGGTCCTTCCGGCTGTGGGAAATCGACCTTCCTCCGCTGTATCAACCGGATGAATGATCTGGTGGAGGGGCTGCGCATTGAAGGGTTGATCAGCATTGATGGTGAAAATATCAATGATCCTTCCCTTGATGTCATTGAACTGCGACGCAAGGTGGGCATGGTCTTCCAGAAGTGGAATCCATTTCCTAAATCCATTTATGAAAATGTCATCTATGGCCTGCGTATTGCCGGGATCAAGGATAGAAATGTGCTGGATCAGGCAGTGGAGCAAAGTCTGAAACGAGCGGCCCTCTGGGATGAGGTCAAAGACCGCCTGCAGCAATCGGCCATGGGCCTTTCCGGCGGCCAGATGCAGCGTCTCTGTATTGCCAGGGCGGTGGCGGTCAATCCCGAGATTATTCTCATGGATGAACCCTGTTCCGCCCTTGATCCCCGGTCAACATCCAGAATTGAGGAGCTTATTCGGGAGCTGCGCGGAGAATATACCATTATCATTGTGACCCATAACATGCAGCAGGCCGCCCGTATCTCAGATTATACCGCCTATATGTATCTGGGGGAACTGATTGAATACGGACCTACCCAGAAACTCTTTACCGTGCCTGAACGAAAGGAAACCGAGGACTATATCACCGGCCGTTTTGGTTGAAAACTATGGAAGCCTCGAAGGAGCGACTCTTTGGGGAACAAAAATTGACGTATTTTCCTTGTGAGTTATTGATTGATAAAGTTTCTGAAAGGGAAGAAGGAGTACCTTGATGGCAGCAAATATCCAGACTGAAATTGAGACCTTGAAAGGTCATATTGTATATCTTGGCACCGTTGTTGAGGAGAATTTGCAATGTGCGATCAAGGCCTTGATTGAGAAAAATCCTGACCTGGCCTTTCAGGTCGTGCAGACAGACAGGGTTGAGGTCGACACTCTCGAGATTGATGTGGAAGAGGCATGTCTGCGTATCATGGCCTTGCATCAGCCCGTTGCCAGTGATCTGCGTTTTCTGGTCACGGTGTTGAAGGTCAACAGTGATCTTGAGCGCATTGGTGATCTGGTGGCGAAGATTGCCGATAAGGTTCTCTTGCTTTATAAATTGGATCCGGTGAAATTCCTGGCCGATTCGATGCAGGTACCGGAAATGTTCAATGGGATGTTTGACAAAACACTGTGCATGTTCAGACAGGCCATGGAGGCCTTTATCAACGAGGATACGGATCTTGCCTATAAGGTCTGTCTGGCGGACGATGAAGTGGATAAGGCCAAGCGCGCCATTTATAATGAACTTGAAGAGATTATCATGGATGACCCGGCCCAGCATGTCTATCTGGCCAAGCTGCTCAGTGTGGCCAGAAGCACGGAACGTATTGCCGATCACTGTACCAATATCTGTGAAGATATCATTTACATGCAGCAAGGCAAGATTGTCCGCCATATGAATTCTTAGGAAACTCTATTATGGCCGTATTTTTTCAGATATGAGCAGGCACGTTTTGCTGCAGGCTTCATTGAAAGACCGTTCTATGTATTCAAAGGGCTCAGGGTGTGATATGCTGATCATCAATATGCACAAGGAGTATAACGAGTGGCACGAGAAACGATCCTCATTGTAGAAGATGACGAAAATATTCAGCAGCTGGTTGGCTATAACCTGGCTAAAGCTGGATTTAATGTCCTCTACGCCGATAATGGCGAGCAGGCCCTGGCAAGCGTAAAACGAGAGCTGCCGGACCTGATGGTGCTGGATATCATGCTGCCGACCCTCAATGGCTTTGAGGTGTGCAAGATTCTGCGCAAGGACCCGCAGACCAGAACCCTGCCAATTATCATGCTGACGGCCAAGGGGGAGGAGAATGATGTGACCGCCGGTCTGGATCTCGGTGCCGATGATTATATCACCAAACCGTTCAGTCCCAAAATCCTGGTCTCCCGGATCAAATCGATCCTGCGCAGGCGGGAGGAATTGTCCGGTGAAGAGGGAAGGGACGTAAAAGATGGACTGCTCAAGATCCATGACATCGTCATTGATCCCAAACGGTATGAAGTGGTGGTGGGCGGCAGCCCGGTCTCGCTGACGGTTACCGAGTTCAGCATCCTCGATCTGCTGGCCCGCCGTCCGGGCTGGGTCTTCAGCCGGCAGCAGATCATTGATGGTGTGCGCGGCTACGATTATGTGATTACTCCGCGGGCGGTGGATGTGCAGGTCTTCGGTCTGAGAAAAAAACTGGGGGCCGCCGGTGAATACATCGAGACAGTGCGCGGGGTCGGCTATCGAATGAAGGGTTGAAAGAGGAGAAAAGTGGTGCCGGAGATGTGTCCAAACTGTATATTTTTGCTTCGAGTTCTAATATGAATTTCTTGGCAGTATTTATGTTGTCCGAGGCAATATAAAAAAAGATATGCTCGAGATCATTTTGGGCATTACGGGTGAGGTGGACTTTAAATTTCTTTGGCACGTTTGAACTCTTTAAAGAAATCTTTTGCCTCGGTGTAACGTCCTTCTTTAATGTCTTCCTCTGCCGGTACCAACAACTTTAACAGATTGAAAGCATTTGTGATTTTTTCATACTCTTTCGCGTCAACGAGCACCGCTTCTGCTTTGCCATTAACTGTTAATACAACTGGCCGTTTTGTTTTGTGAATTTGATCAAGAACCGCATTGGTGTTTCGTTTGAGATCTGTGATTGACCGAATATCTTCTGTTATACTTATGGCCACTATGCACCACATGCGCATTTTATTTAATGCTATATAATATGCGCATGTGGTGCGCTGTGCAAGTGTTTTTTAGGCGCTAACGTTTTGCGTAACCTGACCGCGCCAGTGAACTTGCCGCGTAGCGCCGCCAGCGTTTACGCGGTAGTTTGACGCTATTGTTCGGTTTTCTCCTGCTGTAGGATTGGACGCCCCTATCTATTTGTTTCAATCAGATCCGATTTCATCAGATCCCATTGTTTTTCATATTCCATTATGTAAGCGACCTTGTCTACAAAATCAACATCATAGCCAAAGCGCTTAAGAAGGTGAAAACCGACTTCAATTCCAGATGTAATTCCACCACCGGTCACAATACGTCCTGTATCGACAACTCTATGCCGATCAATTATGCATTTCGGTGCAAGTTGTGCCAAACGATCAATAGGCACAATGGGTTCGTTTGGATCACCATTTTTTCTGTTAGTCGCCTTGATGCCATCAAGTAACCCGGCAACCCCATAAACCCATGATCCTGTACAAACACTTACGAGCAATGTTTCCTGTGGTACCGATTTTACAAAATCAAGTAACCTCTGATTGTGAATTTCTGGTCTTGTGCCAATACCACCAGGAATGAGAAAAGCATCCATGCTGGGATTGTCATTTAAACCATATTTGGGAATTACTCTTAACCCGGCAGTGGCTACAACCGGCGTGGTGGTATCGCCAACGAGGAATGTCTCAAGTTCCGGATCCAATCTCTTGGCAACTGCAAATACACCTGTTGGTCCTGCCCAGTCAAGAACCTCTGCATTGTCGAAAATGTAAATACCTAATCTTTTGTTCATAGCAACCTCCATATAGTGGTTTTTAGTTTACAGACCAGTCTGTCTGTCTCTGTGCAGGGTTGTGCATATTTTTTTCTAACCAGAACCCTTGGCACACAGACAGGTCTGTCCGTGCGGTTTTAAAAAAATTATTCGGGCAACAAAATTTCTACAGCTTCCTGGGCGATTTCAATGGGCCAGATTGCACTATAGTTTTGACTGGATACAATAGCACCTTCAATCAAAACATAGACAGTTTTAGCCATTTTTTCAGGATCAATATTGAGGCTACTTTGACTTGATTCGAAAATATCAACGATAGTTTCTTTTATGTATTTTTGTAATCCATCTTTATGTTTAACAACTTCATTTCGTATTTTAGAGTCTGATAATGGCACTTCAGCTGCTATATTTAAAAATGCGCAACCACGGTAACTACTCTCTTGCATCCATTGTTTAAGAAAGGAAAAAATCCCTAAAAGCTTTTCTTTAGGTGTTGCACTATGTCGAGTGCTGTCTGCCAACCACCCCATCCAAATTTCATGGCGAGCTTGTAGATAGGCGATGCACAGTGCTTCTTTTGATGGAAATTGAGCGTAAAAAGTGGCTTTTGCAACTTGAGATTCTGCAATAATTTGATTTATTCCAGTTGCAAGATATCCCTGTTTATAAAATAAATTCAGGGCCGTTTCAATTATGCGATCTCTAGCAGTGTTTTCTTTGTTTGATGACATGAATCAAGTTTAATGTAGACAGACCTGTCTGTCAAGAAAAAATTAACGGAAGGTATTTATCTGAAACCGAATGATAAAATTCAGGAGTTTGCGGAGATGAAAGATAGATGTGAAAAAAAATTTAATGCTGACAGCTTCTGGAAGCAACTTAAAACCGTCGAGGTTAGCAAATCTGCTGCAATGTCTGGGTACGGCCCGGCCAGGGCGTTACCGCGAGGTTGGGTCTGAAGGAAGCTGGAGGCAGGTAAGCGAGGAACGAGACTTCGAAGATGTGGGCCGACGAACAGAAATGTCATACAAGGTCGAGTCCCCGGGTAAGATAGCACACAAAGCCCAAGGAGCAGGGGATACGGTAAATGATGCGGTCGTGCATCGGAAGTTCACGTTCTTACACCCCTTAAGGGGGTACTGAACTGAGTCCGGGGAGACCTGTTTTCCATGCGACATAATGTCGTTTCCAGTGAAATTACCGGCGGGCTACCGGTTCCCCAATGTCCCGGCACAGGCGATGGATAATGCCCCGGACATGGTGAAGGGCCGAACATCAAGAGAGGACAGGTATCTATGAGCTCTGAACATACAATGAATCCGACCGGAGGAGTATTGTCCAGGCGCGTCATGGAAGAAGCACCCTCACAATCTCAACTACTGGAACGTATCCTCTCCAATGAAAATATCGGTAAGGCCTGGATGCGGGTTCGTGCTAATAAGGGTGCGCCCGGTATCGATGCCCGGACCCTGGCGGCACAAACCGGAATGACCAATAAGTGGCTGTATCAGAATGGATTAATATCTGTCAAAGAACAGTGGGTGAAAATACACTACCCGGTTACGGCCCGGTAATCTTGATGAAACGCCCTGTGCGGAGCCGCACGCAGGGTGTTGTGGGGGCTGGGGGAGAAAAACTCCCGGCTACCCGATTGTCGAAACTCAGTAATTTTTCTCGCCACCCCCTGCGCTTGCAACACAAGGAGCAGCACTGCGATAGCTTGGAACATCCGCGCCAAATGCTGTTCTTATGCTTTTATGCCTTTTATCGCTAACAGATCAATAAATGGAAATTTGTCCATCATATTACACAATATAGCAGGGCAGAGTTTCCATCTATTTCCATATTAAACAGTGAGAAATGTTCTGTTTCAGCCCTGGAAGGTGATGAGGATGTCGCCGGTCTCCACGGCCACTCCCGGCCTGGTCCTGATCTCGTCGATCACGCCGTCGCAGGGGGATGAGACACCGCTTTCCATCTTCATCGATTCGATTATGACCAGATCCTGGCCCCGGTACACCCGTTCCCCCTGCTTGGCCAGGACGCCTACCACCATGCCGGGCAGCGGTGAGGTCAGTTCGTTCTGACGAAGAGTGCTGGTCTCTTTGGGCATGTATTGGGCCAGTTCCCATTCCCTGGGGGTGTAGATCTCAAAGATGCGGCTGATGCCGCAGAAGGCCGCCCAGATAAAGTTCTGTCGGTACTGGAGGCGGAAATAGTGGGTCTCATTGTTGATCTCAAGTCGCAGGCGACGGCGGAAAAACTCAAACTCGGGTGAACTGACGCTGTAGTGCTGTCCGTCAATATGAAAATCCCACAGTCGGGTTATAGGGTCCCCCTGGAATTCAACGGTGAAGATATTCTCCTTGTCTTTGACCGTATAACAGTGTCCCTCCCGTGGTCTTGGTGAGGCTCCAACCTTGGGGGTCAGGGGTTTCAGTGATTCCCGCATCAGGTTTTCCCGGTTGTGATAGACCATGGTGACGGCGATGACCATGGCCGTGAGCTGCTCGCGGGGCGGGGCCATCCGGGCCATTCCCTCCTCGAAATGTTCCTCGATAAAGCCGGTGGTCATTGCACCTTCAATGAAGGCCGGGTGATTGAGGATGGAGTTGGCAAAGTCCACATTGGTGATGACCCCTTCGATATGGGTGCGGTTCAGGGCCTGCACCAGAGAGCGGCGGGCCTCTTCCCTGGTCGGCCCCCAGGCGGCCACCTTGGCCAGCAGGGAGTCGTAGAAGACGCTGATATTGCTTCCGGCCTCAATGCCGCTGTCCAGACGAATATTGTCGCCGCGAAGCCTGGCGTAGCGGGTGATGAGGCCGGTTGAGGGCAGAAAGCTGCGGCTCGGGTCTTCGGCGCAGATCCGGGCCTCGATGGCCCAGCCGTCCAGCCTGACCTCCTCCTGGCTGAGCGGCAGGTGTTCTCCCGCCGCCACCCGTAACTGCAGTTCGACCAGGTCCAGGCCGGTGACCATCTCGGTGATGGGATGTTCAACCTGCAGCCGGGTGTTCATCTCCATGAAGAAAAAATCACCCTGTTGGTCGAGGATAAATTCCACGGTGCCGGCATTACTGTAGCCTGCCTCCCGGGCCAGGGCACAGGCCATGTCGCCCAGTTTCCGGCGCAGCTCCGGGTCGACTGCCGGTGAGGGCGATTCCTCAATCACCTTCTGGTAACGGCGCTGGATGGAACATTCCCGTTCACCCAGCGAGATCACCCGGCCGTGCTCATCGGCCATGATCTGGACCTCGATATGCCGGGGGCCTTCGATGAACCGTTCGAGGAAGATGCGGTCGTCGCCGAAGGCCTTGCGGGTTTCATCCTGGGCCGCCTGCAGGGCCGCTGCCAGTTGATCGGGACTATGGACGATACGCATGCCCCGGCCGCCGCCCCCGGCCGCCGGCTTGAACAGCACCGGATAGCCGATCTGCGCCGCTTTCTCTTTGATCACCGCCATGTCGGACAGGGCCTGATTATATCCCGGCACCACCGGCACCCCCGCCCTGATCGCCATCTCCTTGGCGGCGATCTTGTCGCCCATGGTGGCCACCACCTCGGCGGCCGGGCCGATGAAGACCAGGCCTGCCGCCGTCACTTCAGCGGCGAAATCCGCGCTTTCAGATAAAAAGCCGTAGCCTGGATGCACCGCCTGACACCCGTGCGCCAGGGCGGCCTCGATCAGTTTGGACCTCACCAGATAGGAGGCCGACGACGGAGACGGCCCGAGATGCACGGTTTCATCCGCCTCACGGACATGCAGGGAACGGGCATCGATATCCGAAAAGACGGACACACTCTTGATGCCCAGCCGTTTACAGGTTTTGATGATGCGGACGGCAATTTCGCCGCGGTTGGCAATGAGAATTTTTTCAAACATAATGATCCTGTTTTTTTTTCGGTTGATTATTGATCACCCTCATCGGTGAACAAGATATTTTTCTCTACGAATTTGATAATGTTTTGTTACCAGAGAGAACAGGCAGCAGAAACGCCTTCAGCGCATCGGGCGAATCCTGACGTCGATCTCCGGGGTATCTTTCAGCAGTTCTGTGAGCTTTGTCGGATCTGTCTCTCCGTAGTGGTAGGGATAGAGAATCCCTGGTTTGAATGCCCTGGCCGCATCGGCCACCATCTCCGGGGTCATCGTATAGGGAAGATTCATCGGCAGGAAGGCGCAGTCGATGTTGTGCAGGGCCTTCATTTCCGGGATGTTTTCGGTGTCACCGGCCACGTAGATGCGTTTGTCGCCAAAGGTGAGGATGTAGCCGTTACCGACTCCCTTGGTATGAAAAGGTTGACCGTTGTCCCGCCTATGGACGATGTTATAGGCGGGGACGGCCTCCACCTGGATGCCCAGCACTGTCTGGATATCGCCGTTTTTCATGATCGTTCCACCCGCCACCTTGTCGGCGCAGACAGGGGGCTGTAGCAGCAATGTCCTGGAGGTCCGGACGCTCTGCAGGGCCGTCTGGTCGAGATGGTCGGGATGATCATGGGTGAGGATGAGCAGGTCGGCCTGGGGCAGCTTCGTATAGTCGCCGATCTTGCTGTAGGGATCGATATGGATAACCTTGCCGCCGAATCTCAGCATCAGTGAGCCATGACCGATAAAACCCAATTCCAGATCGCCGGCCGAGGTCTTGATGATATCCTTCTGCATGGTATCCTGCGCGGTTGCTGTCAGTGCCCCGAATGACAGCATTACCATAATGAGAGCGAATGCGATTTTCATGGCAGCGGATCCCTCCTTGTCTACTGGTTGATCTTTTTCTTGATATCAATGATCGGCGTACCATCGAGGATATCCAGACCTGATACTTCAAGGTGATTCCCATGGATCTCCAGAACTTTCAGTTCTGAAATGGCAATCGGATTGGGCCTCACCGGACTGCGGGTGGCAAAGACACCCCGAAGGCCCTTTGACCGGTCGCCCCGCGGATATACCTTCAGCGTATTCCGGGCAGACTGGTGAAGCCAGAAAAGCACGACAATGGTCTGGCCGGCAGCAATCCCTGCAAGGCCTTCCTGGTATTCGGGATAGATTTCCAGTATTCCCACTCTGCTGGATTCATCGAAGTTTTTCGGAGCATCCTCGCGGCTGGTGATATCACCATGCAGCACTCCAATGATTTGTAATCGCGGTTCTTCCATACAGATGATCTTGTCATGTAGAGGTTTCAATACCTTGAGGAAGACGTCCCTTGAAAATGAGTGCTGTACGGGTGTCCGGCGTGAGCTGAACTGACAGGTTGCGATCCGCCTCTAATCCGCCAGTGGGTCTTCCCCTTCCTGCCAGCTTGCCAGATATTTCTCAACCAGGTGAAAATCCTCTCCCTTGTGTTCGGTGAGGGTGACGTATATGTGAGCCTCAGGGATATGGAAGATAGTGTTGAGCAACTCCATGAACCCCAGGGCCAGGGCTCTGCGTTGCTCCATTGTTCGCCCCTCCCTGATATCCGCGTTGACGAGGGCTATGCCTTTCTCAGCTTCGCTGACCCGACCGATGGATAAATTGCAGGTGCCGAATTCACGGATTGAGATACTGATATGGTCGGTTCCCGTATCCATAATGTCGGCAAAGAGTTTTCGTACTTGCCTGGCAAAGGTGACTTTATCAGCATCGGTGAGTGTCTGATTGATTTCAAATTGTAAGTGCGGCATGAAACTGCTCCAGGCAAAGAGTTGCGTCCAGATCTGCTCAGTTGACGTTTTGGTTGCGGCCTTCATCCAGGCGGCGCATGCCCTCCATGAGCAGCTTCATGAAATAACCGATTTCCGGGATTTCAAATTCCTCCGTAGGAATGCCGGGATTAAAACGGAATCGCCCTTGCGGCTCTTTGAGAATTTCATAAAAAGCTTCTGCACCGCTAATGTCGCCATATCTGGCCTTGATGAGAGCTCCCTGCCGGAAGGAGAAACGGGCTGTGCCTTTAGAAAGCTCAGTGATGGTCAGGATTCCGGTCTTCTGGTTCATGTTGAGGATTTGAAAAAGGGCTTCGGCCGGGATTTCCGACAGATTACCGATCATACCCGAGGAGAGATCCTGGGAGCGAATCGTGTTGGACTTGCTGAGTCGTTTTGCCATCAAACGGGTAAAGTAGAGTTGAATGGCGGGATATTGATCGAGGATTTTCAGGAAGTTTTTTCGATCGATGTAGAGGATGGCTGAGGGCTCGCAGACCTGGATGGTTGCGCTGACTGGATCATTACAGATCAGACTCATCTCGCCAAAGACATCCCCCTGTTTCAGGGTGGAAATGGTGATGCCCACTGTGTTGATCACATTAACACTGCCTGTCACAATGATGAAGAAATTACCGCCCAGACTTCCCTTGCGGATGACAATGTCATCCGCCTTGAACTTGTTAATCTTGAAGTATTGCGCTACCTTTTTGATGTTTTTTTCGTCGACACTTTTGAAGAATTCAAAATCCTTGAGAAAATGTAAGATGGAGTCCAGTTCGGCCGGGTTTGAGTCAGCATCGAATTCCAGCTCATCCAGAGTGTCCTCCTTGCTGTGTTCCAGACGGAGCGAGCCTGTGCAGCCACTACAGGTGACCAGGCAGACCGGGATCTTTTCCGCCCGTTCATACTGGATCAGGATTTTGGCCAGATCACTGCTTAGAACCTTGCATTTTTCTTTTTCAAGCGGGGAGGTGATAATGACCGTACTGAAAAGAGTATTTTCTTCTTCATTGGTCATGGAGATAGTGATACCGGTCACGCTGAAGGTATCCCCGAAGCTGAAGAGAGGACATTTCTTATTCTCAGTAACCTTGAACAGAACTTTTGGAAAACTCATGATGATTTGTCGCGTGGTAAGGGTTGCGTGGCGGTGTTGCCGACAATTCGTGGAAATGGATCTCTTTATAAGAGAAATAGCATGATAAATGAAAAATGTACATTCACGAAAACAGTATGTCAGGTCTTAAGACGCTGAAAAAAATAACATGGCCATTGAAGTAACCGGAGCGGCATAAGGAGCCGTAACGAAATTGATAGAAAAGGCCATGTTATTTCGTAATGGCTCCTAAAGTGGAATATTCCCATGTTTGCGTGGCGGTTGCTCTACCTGCTTGCCTTCAAGAAACTGGAGGCTGCGGATGAGACGGTGTCGGGTCTCACGGGGCAGAATGACATCATCAATGAAGCCCTGTTTCGCCGCCAGGAAGGGATTGGCATGCATCTGCCGGTACTCGTCGGTCTTGCGGGCCAGGGTCTCAGCAGGATTGGCGGATTGGTTGATCTCCTTGCGATAAATGATTTCCGCTGCTCCTTTCGGGCCCAGGACGGCAATCTCGGCGGTGGGCCAGGCAAAATTGATGTCACAGCCGATGTGTTTGGAGTTCATGACCACATAAGCCCCGCCGTAACCCTTGCGGATAATGACTGTCAGCCGGGGCACGGTGGCCTCGACAAAGGCATAGAGGAGCTTGGCGCCGTGGCGGATGATGCCCCCGTGTTCCTGCTCGGGGCCGGGCATGAAGCCCGGCACATCCTCCAGGCAGACCAGAGGGATGTTGAAGGCGTCGCAGAAGCGGACAAAGCGGGCCGCCTTCACCGAGGCCTGGCTGTCGAGAACCCCGGCCAGCACCGCCGGCTGGTTGGCGATAAGGCCGATGGTCTGGCCGCCAAGGCGGCCGAAGCCGCAGATGATATTGCGGGCGAAATGAGGCTGGATCTCCATGAACTCGGCCCCGTCGAGGATGCTGGTGATCAGGATCTTCATGTCGTAGGTCTGGTTGGGATTGGCCGGCACCAGGAAGTCGAGGGCGGGGTCGATGCGTTCCACCGGGTCGCGCAGGTCAAGGATGGGCGGTCGCTGCCGGTTGTTGGAGGGCAGGTAGTTGATCAGCCGCCGCACCTCGCGCAGGCAGAGGATGTCGTTGGGCAGGGCGAAATGGGCCACACCGCTTTTCTGGTTGTGGACTGCCGCCCCGCCCAGCTCTTCGGCGGTGATATCCTGATGAGTAACCGTCTTGACTACATTGGGGCCGGTGACGAACATGTAGGAGCTCTGATCCACCATGAAGGTAAAGTCGGTGATGGCCGGGCTGTAGACTGCCCCCCCGGCACAGGGTCCCATGATGCAGGATATCTGCGGCACCACGCCGCTGGCCATGACGTTGCGGCTGAAGATCTCTCCGTAGGCGGCCAGGGATTCAACCCCTTCCTGGATGCGGGCGCCGCCTGAGTCGTTGAGGCCGATGATCGGGGCGCCGACGCGCACGGCATGATCCATGACCTTGCAGATCTTCTGTGAGTGGGCCTCACCCAGTGAGCCGCCCATGATGGTGAAGTCCTGGCTGAAGATAAAGACCTCGCGGCCGTCAATGGTGCCGTGGCCGGTGATGACGCCATCTCCCGGGAATTCACGCGTTCCGGTCTCGGGCCGGGCCCGGCCGGTCATGAGCTGATCAAACTCCTCAAAGGAGCCTTCATCGAGCAGGAGGTCGATGCGCTCGCGGGCGGTCAGTTTGCCCTTGCGGTGCTGGTCATCGATCTTCTGACTGCCTCCGCCCATGAGGGCCTCCTGGCGCATGGTCTCGAGTTTTTCAAGGGTATTATGGGCGATATTATGCACGAGTATTCTCCTCTTCGCAGAATTCAGTCAGGACGCCAGCGGTACTTTTGGGGTGGACAAAGGCCACCCGCCTGCCGCCGGCGCCGATGATCGGGGTTTCATGGATCAGCCGCAACCCCTGCTCGCGGGCCGCCTGGAGTTGGGCGTCGATGTTGTCGGTGCTGTAGGCGATATGATGAATACCCTCGCCCCTGTTCTCCAGGAATTTGGCGATGGGGCTTTCCGGCCCGGTGGGCTCCAGCAGTTCGATATGGGTGTCGCCGACGGTGAAAAAGGCGGTGCGCACCTGCTGCGATGCCACCACCTCTTCCCCTTCGCAAGGTAGACCCAGTACGGTTTCATACAGAACACGGGCGGCGGCGATGGAACGGACGGCAATGCCTAAATGGGCTATTTTTTTAATCATAAGTGCCTCTTTTGAACGATAGGTGTAAGCGGGACGCTACCAATGAAATTCCCGAAAGCAACTTCGCTTAGCGGCGTCCGCTTGACGCCCTAATTAGCAATTTGCTTATATCTTTTTGAATTCCTCTTGATTGCATGGCGCTTCTCTTATGGCGTCATAGAGCCAGTAGAACCAACCATAAGAGATTTTTAGAATATAATTAGGGGCTCCACCAGCCCGAATAGACAATTCTTCACTTTCAATAAACTCAACATCGATTGGCAGGCCACCTTCATGAATGAGTTCGCATCTGAACCATTTATAAAGAATGTGGGGAATTGTATGGAACTCTTTGCGAAACTCTACTTTTTGTACACCTCTGCGCTTTTTGTCCAAAAATGACTCAAAACACTCCCTATCTTTCATCTTTCTGTCTGGATCTTCGCGTCTTGCAGTAGCTGCCACTGCGACCAGCATAGTTAGGAAAGCACCTTCTATTCTACCGTTCTCGTACAATATTTGGGCGTCTTTGACACGTTTATATATGCTCATAATATTTAACGCAAACAGCTGAATCAGATTCAATATCCGTTTTGATTGCCTAAAGCCATGGGTAGCATTTCTCTCGGTATTTTGCCCAAGCATTTACGCCGTATTTCCGTATGTTCCGCAGGTTTTTAATTGTGCTGTCACCGTGGAAAGGTTTGAGAAAGTTAAATTTCTCACAGTTTTCAAAGTCTGGGCACTCCCAACAGCCGTTAATTTGCTTTTCTCGAACACAACTGATGATCGGGCATGATCCGCTACAACCGTCTCCGCCTGAACTGCAAGGTGTTTCGCATTTTATCCCGGAAATCGCTCTCAACAAAGCCACGAATGATTCAAAATTCTCGAACTCTTTTGTGTGGTTTTGCTTCACTTCTGCGTAGTGAGAAAAATGATGTTTTTCAAGTTCCTTGAGCAGCTCAGCAGATAAATCTGAGGCTCTGCATTGGTATCGAATGCAGTCACCACAGTAGAGGCCGCAATACCCTGTGAGGTTTTTATCTTCCATTCTTATAAATATCCCTTATCCCGGTGTTCGCCAAAGACCTCGCGCAGCACCTGGCAGATCTCGCCGATGGTGGCGTAGGCCTTGACCGCTAACAGGATGAGCGGCATCAGGTTGGCGCTGCTGGTTGCCGCTTCCCGGAGCTGGCGCAGGGCGGCATCCACCTCTTCCTGATTGCGGGAGGCTCGCACCGCGCGGAGGCGGGCCACCTGATCTGCTTCCACTGCCGGATCAAGACGGAGCAGGGGCGGGCCTGCCGCTTCATCGGTCTGAAAGCGGTTGACCCCGACCACGATCCGTTCGCCGCTCTCCACCTGGCACTGGAAGGAGTAGGCGCTGTTTTCGATCTGGCGCTGGATAAAGCCGTCTTCGATGCAGGCGATCACGCCCCCGGCCTGGTCGATCTTGCCGATCAGGGCCATGGCCTCGGCCTCGATGCGGTCGGTGGCGGCCTCGATGAAATACGATCCGGCCAGGGGATCGACCGTATCGGCCACCCCCGACTCGTGGGCGATGATCTGCTGGGTGCGCAGGGCGGTGCGCACCGAATCCTCGGTGGGCAGCCCAAGGGCCTCATCCCGGGAGTTGGTGTGCAGCGACTGGGTGCCGCCGAGTACTGCGGCCAGGGCCTGAAGGGTGACGCGGACGATGTTGTTGTCCACCTGCTGGGCGGTCAGGCTGCTGCCGGCGGTCTGGGTGTGGAAGCGCAGCATCAGGCTGGCCGCATGTTTGGCCGCAAAGCGCTCCTTCATGATCTTCGCCCACATCCGGCGGGCGGCGCGGAATTTGGCCACCTCTTCCAGCAGGTCGGAGGAGGCGTTGAAGAAAAAGGAGAGCCTGCGGGCAAAGACATCGATGTCCAGCCCGGTGTCGATGGCGGCCTGGACGTAGGCGCAGCCGTTGGCCAGGGTGAAGGCCACCTCCTGGGCGGCGGTGGCCCCGGCCTCGCGGATATGGTAGCCGGAGATGGAGATGGTGTTGAAATTCGGGGTCTGGGCCGTGCACCACTGGAAAATGTCGGTGATCAGGCGCAGGCTGGGCCGGGGGGGGAAGATATAGGTGCCGCGGGCCACGTACTCCTTGAGGATGTCGTTCTGGATGGTGCCCTGAACCTTGGCGGCGTCCACCCCCTGTTTTTCCGCCACCGCCACATACATGGCCAGCAGCACCGCCGCCGGGGAATTGATGGTCATGGAGGTGGAGACCCGGTCCAGCGGGATCTGGTCAAAAAGGATCTCCATGTCGGCCAGGGAGTCGATGGCCACGCCCACCTTGCCCACCTCGCCCATGGCCATGGGGTGGTCGGAGTCGTAGCCGATCTGGGTGGGCAGGTCAAAGGCCACGGACAGGCCGGTGGTGCCCTGATCAAGCAGATAGCGATAGCGCTGGTTGGACTGGGCGGCGGTGGAAAACCCGGCATACTGGCGCATGGTCCACAACCGGCCCCGGTACATGGTGGGCTGGACGCCGCGGGTATAGGGGTAACTGCCGGGAAAGTTCAGGCTGTCGAGATAGTGCTCGTCGATTGCTTCGGGCAGCGACAGCCGGGGGATTTCACTGCCGCCGTGGTGGCTGAACTGCGCCTGCCGCTCAGGAAAGCGGGACAGGCTTTTGCCAAGGATATTTTCTTCCCATTCGGTCTGTTGGGGATGTTTGCTCATCGGGGATTGCCCTTGTGTTTGGTTTCAGTTTGTTTGCCTATTGTTTTGAACCACAGATGAACACGGATGGTCACAGATTGGGGAATCCGTGACAGCGGTGTTCATCGGGTGATGGCTGTTATGTTGATACAATTTACCCTGTCTGGATTCTGTCGAGGTATTTGATGGGCACGCTGCGCTCTGCCCATCCTACTTTTTAGCTTAGAAACATGGTGGTAGTGGTAGGATGGGCAAAGGCCGACAGGCCGTGCCCATCACGTTCAGCCTGCCCAACTCTACCACCGCACCAATCCCCCTCCTTCTTTTAAGGAGGGGTTAGGGGTGGTTCTCTTGCAATCTACGAGAAAAGCAGCTACCACCCCCGGCCCCTCCTTAACAAAGGAGGGGAGTTTATCAATTCATTCCGCCTATTCCAGCCAGCCCCAGCCCTGCCAGCAGTTCCCCCGCCAGCCGCCTCGGATCACCACCCCGCCCGCAATCCAGCCCCTTGGCCGCCACACTTAGCCGGGGCCGCAACAGCTCGATGGCCCAGTCAATCACTTCCCGTTCATGGGCCTGCCCACGCCGCTTGCTGCGGGTACCGTCTTCTCGATGCTCCCGATCAAGGGCCAGCAGGCGATCAGTCAGCTCGGCCACCCCTCTGCCGGTCAGGGCATCAGTCCGACAGACCAGGGAGCGGTCTGGGGTCACGGCCTCCATTTCCAGGGTCAGGGTCTCGGCCCCCGGACAGTCGGACTTGTTGACCACCAGCAGGTCGGCGACCTCCAGCAGCCCGGCCTTCATGGCCTGAATCTCATCGCCCAAGCCCGGCGCCAGCACCAACAGGGTGAGATCGGCCAGACTGACAATGTCCATCTCCGACTGGCCAACGCCCACGGTCTCGATCAGCACCACCGAACAACCGCCATTGGCCATGATCCGCATGGCCGCCCCGGCTGCGGCGCACAGGCCGCCCAGCCGCCCCCGGGTGGCCATGGAGCGGACAATCACGTCCCCGTCCAGGGCATGCTCCATCATCCGCACCCGGTCGCCCAGGATCGCGCCGCCGGAGATGGGCGAGGAGGGGTCAATGGCGATGATCCCCACCCGGCGACCTTCACCCCGAAAGCGGGAAATGAGCCGCCCGGTGAGGGTGGATTTCCCCGCCCCCGGCGGCCCGGTGATGCCGATGACGGTCATACCGTCAATAGGCTGCGGGTCGAGGGCGGCGAGAAGCTGCCCGGCGCGCGGGTCATGGTCTTCCACCAGGGTGATGGCGCGGGCGATGGCGCGGGCGTCGCGGGCCTGCACCTGCCGCACGAGCGTTGTGATCGGGTCGCTGCTCACAGGGCCCTGCCGCTGCGATGGGCGGCGCAGGCCTCGGAAAAGGCCGCGATGATCCGCTCAATGGGGGTTCCGGGTGTGAAGATCTCGATGATACCAGCTTCCTGGAGCGAGGGAATGTCTTCAGCCGGGATGACGCCGCCGCCCAGCACCCGGATATCCCCGGCCCCGGCCTGCCGCAATGCCTCAACCACCGCCGGAAACAGGCGCAGATGGGCTCCGGACAGGGAAGAAAGCCCGATGGCGGCCACATCCTCCTGGATGGCGGCGGCGGCGATCTCCTCGGGCGTCCGACGAATGCCGGTGTAGATCACCTCAAAGCCATGGTCACGCAAGGCCCTGGCAATGACTTTCGCGCCACGGTCGTGGCCGTCCAGCCCGGCCTTGCCGATCAGGACTCGATTTTTGTATGGGGAGTCGGTCATGGTAAAATCCTTGTGTATGGGCTAACCCCGATAAACGGGATAAGTGATGCCGATCTGCACCGCGATGAGCTGAGGATATGGGCTGCCTCAACCATCATTCTTCCAAATTTGCAGCGAATTTATCCCAGAGCGCTATCTGGAACCAGTGCGGCATGGTGTCAGTTTTCATTTCCAGCTCATTACCACCAGTGATCTCAGCAATCCAGACCTTTTCATGAAAGGAGTTGTCAAAGATGTATGCTCGATCAGTGTATCGTACAGCATCCGCAAGGAGTTCCAGAGAACGGTGGTATCGTTCAACGATCTTTTCTTTGGGTACCGGATGACCACCGGCCTTAACGCGGTTCTCAACACGGGAAATGTTGATCTCGGGGGCTTCAGTCGCAATATAATAGAGATAGGTGCGAAAGCCGCGTTGTTGTGCTTTTTCCAGAAGGGCTACCTTGTCGGGATGAGACATGGCCGTTTCAAAGGTAAAAGAAACTCCGGCTTTCAACAGATTTTGCCGAATAAAATCGGCTGCGACCGAGGCAAAATAGGAGTTGACCGACACCGCGAAAAAACTCAGTTTCCCATCGTTAAAACGCAGCTCGGCAGCCTCGTCAGAGAGTCCCGCTTTCTCCAGAAAAGATGATTGCTGGAAAAAAGGTAACACTTCATCAGCAGTGGTCTCCACACCGTATGACAACAAATCAAGAAAACCAAAGGTGGCAATGTCCTTCTCAATTTCATCAGGGTTGATATAAACCCCTAACAGTTCCGGCTCAATCACTCCCTTGATGGTGCTTTTCCCAGAACCATTCGGGCCGGCAAACATTCTCATACGCGGAACAGCGTTACTCATCGCTTTATCCGTACCCGTTTTTGCCCAGGAATTACAGGGGTTGGCGTTGGCAGTGATTTAAGAACCTTTGTCGTTCCATCGGGACTTGATTCAACCAGCTGCCCGTTGATCGCCTCGATGACCCGCCGGCCGGATGCCAGTGTTTTACAGTAAGCCTGTTTAATCGCGCCCTCTGCCAGTTCGGGGATACGCCTTTCCAGATTACTCATGGATTTTTCATCAAGTTGGTTCATAGTGTTCTCCTTGGCCGGAGGTTTCTTCTGCGTAATGCCAGTGTTTGTTCAAACAGGCATTTGATGAGTTTCGTTGTAACCCCAATATACGGTGGTGAGAAGCTTGGATGGCCAATTTTTGAATATAAACCGTGATTGATTTCAAGGCCTGACTTTATTCCACTGTGGCGGATGCCGGTGTAGATCACCTCAAAGCCATGGTCGCGCAAGGCCCTGGCAATGACTTTCGCGCCACGGTCGTGGCCGTCCAGCCCGGCCTTGCCGATGAGGACTCGATGTTTGTATGGGGTGTCGGTCATAAAAAGCATCCTTGTAATTGTTATTACATGATATTGTGAAAATATTGCATACTGTTCTATGTGTTTCTTGGGACAAACATTTTTGCGCTATGACCCAAAAAGTGTTACTGCAATGCTTCTTCAGGCTTTAATCGATAGAATACTCGTAATCCACCTTTAGCTGTGGGTTCTTCAAAAATTTCAAAGAGATCTGTTGCTAACACGAGGGCTTTCAATGTGCTATATCCATATTTCTTTATTAACTTCCCTTTTTCCCCAGGTACAGCCTTCTGAATAAGTTGACCGGCTGAACTCAGTAAAATCCACCCATTATTTTGAAGTGCTTTGCTTGCTTCATAGTAGAGTATCGAAACAAGATGACCTTCGGGGCGAAATAAAAAGAGTTCGAATAACTTTATTCCTCTCTCGGAATTTATGAATTCGACCATTTCTTTTCTACTCTCTCGAATCCCATTCATCTCGCTTTGAAGTTGCGTAAGTTCAGGAAGAACTTTATCCCTTTGACGGTCAAGATATTGTTCGAGTTCAGTCCAACTATCCATTGACATAGGATTTAAACGTGGAAGCAGATGATGAATAAACTCGTTTCGTTCATCCACAAGTGATTTAAGAGCCTCATTTCTCTCTTTAACACGAGTAGTGTCACAATCTCCGTGGCAGCATGAGAATGTCACATACATTTCCTTCAGCTCGGTCTGTCCTGCTTCATTGTTGAAATCACTTATTGATTGATGGCTATTGATATATTGACCAATTGCACATCCTAAAGGCTTGTTTGCTATTTTTTCTTTTTGTTGATTCCGAACAGAATGTATGTCACTGATATATCCATCGATTCTCTTGTTCGCAACCAACCACTTGATTATATGCTCTATTTGCTGATATAAAAGCAAATTTCTCCCGATCTTTCTTTGAACTTCATTTTTAATATCTTCAAGTTCTACAGGGATTTTCATGGAATTCGGTATAGACCTCGACTCTTTAAGTTTCAATTCTTTACATGCCGTGTTGCAGGTAGAGTTTTTCCAGTAACATCTTATCCTCTTTCGTCAGATTCATGGTTTCTCCTCCTGGGGATTGCTCGAAGGCAACAGTTTCAGCAAACGGTCGAAGTCGCTTTCAAACAGGCGGTCCTGGACGATGCGATATTTCTCAAACTCGCATTCTGCATGGGTCCTGGCAATTTCGGCAGTGACCTTGCCAGCATCCTGCAAAATCTCCCTGTCCCACAATGTCAGAAAGCCTGCCAAGCGTTTTTCCCAGTCTGCCATGGTCATCGGGATTTTGCGCATGGCCTGAAGCTCGGCCATGTCGAGATAGGCGGAGACGATACGTTCCATCTGGGCCAGCTCGTACCCGGAGAGGTAGTTCTTGGCTATGCTGACATCGTATTTGTGGATTTTTCCTTGGGGCGCGCCCTCCCAACTCGTCAGCCCCATGCCTTCCTTGCGGTGATCGGCGCGATCAAGGATGACCTCGGCGGCTGTCTGACCGTGGATGGCATAGTGCAGCTTGTTCTGCACGGCAGCGAAAAAGCGCTTGGTGGCAGTAGCAGTCGGGTCGTAATCCAGCGAGGTGGCGTAGATATCAGTGATCTTCTGGTAGAACTTACGTTCGGAAAGCCGGATCTCCCGGATCTTCTCCAGTTGACGCTCGAAAAACTCGTTGTCGAGGACACTGCCGCCGTGCTTGAGGCGATCCACATCCATGGCCCAGCCCTGGATGGTGTAGTCCTTGACGATCTGATTGGCCCACTTGCGAAACTGCACGGCCCGCTCGTTCTCGATCTTGAAGCCGACGGCGATGATGCCTTGCAGGCTATAGTGGTTGACCCGATAATTCTTGCCATCAGCGGCAGTTGTTAAGTACTGCTTAATAACTGCCGCCTCTTCCAGCTCGTTGTCAGCAAAGATGCGTTTCAGGTGCTGGTTGATGGCGGACACCGAGACATCATAGAGGGTCGCCATCATCTTCTGGGTCAGCCAGATGTTCTCATCCTCGTAGCGCATCTCCACACTGGTTTCCCGGTCGCCGGTGGCCGCGACAAAGGTGAGATATTCCGCTGCCGAGGAGCGGATGATGGAGACATCCCTCTTTTTGGGTTTGGAATTGCCGCGATTTGAAGCCTGCCTGCTCACGCCTCTCCCTTCAAGTTACGTTCGATCTTTTGCCAACACCCCGGCAAACGCCTTCGCGCAAAACGTCCCAAGGCTGGTCAAATCTTCGCAGACATGCACCCCCGTCTCGGTCAGGGCCGTCAGTTTGGCCTGGGCGGTGCCGCTTCCCCCGCTGACGATCGCCCCGGCGTGGCCCATGCGGCGGCCTGGGGGGGCGGTGAGTCCGGCGATAAATCCCACCACCGGTTTGCTGACATGCTGGCGGATGAAGGCGGCGGCCTCTTCTTCGGCGCTGCCGCCGATCTCGCCCACCATGACGATGGCGCGGGTCTCGGGGTCGGCCTCGAAGGCCTGGAGACAGTCGATGAAGGTGGTGCCGACGATGGGGTCGCCGCCGATGCCGAGGCAGGTGGTCTGGCCGATACCCTGGCCGGTGAGCTGGTGGACGACCTCGTAGGTGAGGGTGCCGGAGCGGGAAACCACACCCACCGGGCCGCCGGGCAGATGGATGGAGCCGGGCATGATCCCGATCTTGCACTGGCCGGGCGAGATGATGCCGGGGCAGTTGGCCCCGATCAGCCGGGTGGGCTGACCGTTTTTGGCGATTGTCGCGGCCAGAGAGCGTTTGACCCGCATCATGTCGATGACCGGGATGCCTTCGGTGATGGCGACGATCAGGGCAACGCCTGCGTCGGCGGCCTCAAGGATGGCGTCGGCGGCAAAGGGTGGCGGCACAAAGATCAGGCTGCAATCGGCCCCGGTGGCGGCAACGGCCTGGCGGACACTGTTGAACACCGGTACGCCCTGCGTCTCCTGCCCACCCTTACCGGGTGTGACCCCGGCCACCACCTGCGTGCCGTAGGCCAGACACTGGCTGGTGTGAAAGCCCCCTTCTTTGCCGGTGATGCCCTGCACCACAACCCTGGTCTTGTTGTTGACGAATATGCTCATTGTCCACCTCCCTGCACCATGGCCGCCACCTTCTCCGCCGCGTCGTGGAGATCGGCGGCGGTGATCAGGCCCAGGCCCGAATCGGCGAGAATCCGGCGGCCTTCTTCCACATTGGTTCCCTCCATCCGCACCACCACCGGCACGCTGATCCCGATCTTGCGGGCGGCCTGAACCACGCCTTCGGCCAGGACATCGCAGCGGAGGATACCACCGAAGATATTGATCAGGATTCCGCGTACCTGCGGGTCGCTGAGGATGATACGCAGCCCGTTTTCCACCATCTCGGCGCTGGCCCCGCCGCCGACATCGAGGAAGTTGGCGGGCTCGGCCCCGGCCTGTTTGATGATGTCCATGGTGGCCATGGCCAGCCCGGCGCCGTTGACCATATTGCCGATATTGCCGGAAAGGCTGATATAGTTGAGGCCAAAGCGGGCGGCCTCGGCCTCCAGGGGTGATTCCTCGTCACTGTCGCGGTATGCCTGAAGCTCCTTGTGGCGGAACAGCCCGTTGTCGTCAAAGACCGCTTTGGCATCCAGCGCCACCAGCGCTCCGGCGGTGGTGACGGCCAGGGGGTTGATCTCCAGCAGTTCGCAGTCACAGGCGACAAACATCCGATACAGATTGCCAAGCAGGGCGGTGAACCCCTTGGCCGCATCCGCAGCCAGTCCCAGACCAAACACCACCTGACGGCAGTGGAAGGGCTGGAGGCCCAGCAGGGGGTTGACGCTGACGCGGACGATCTGCTCCGGCGTGGCTGCGGCCACCGCCTCGATATCCATGCCCCCGGCCTGACTGGCGAGGATGGTGATGGCCGCCTGAGCTCGGTCCACCATCAGGCAGAGGTAGAGTTCGCGGGCAATGTCAACGCCAGCCTCCACCAGGATCTTTCGCACTACCTTGCCCTCGGGCCCGGTCTGGGGGGTGACCAGGGTCATGCCCAGCAACTGGGAGGCGGATTCGCGCGCGGCGTCGGCGTCGGCGGCCAGCTTGATGCCGCCGCCCTTGCCGCGGCCCCCGGCATGGATCTGGGCCTTGACCAGTACCGGCCAGACCTGGAGATCATGAGCGGTCTGCACGGCAGCCTCCTGGGTCTTGGCCATGGCGCCCTCCGGGACAGTGACCCCGAAGGAGCGCAGCAGTTCTTTGGTCTGAAATTCGTGTATTTTCATGGTGGGGGGCCTCTTTTGTTCAACTGTAAATAATGGTGAGACTCAGCATATCCTTAAAAAATACGGCCCACAACAGAAAAAACACAAGATTTTGCAACAAGATGAATTGATTCAGGATGTTCTATTAAAGCAGTTTCATTCTACTTATGTCACATTGCCTGAAAGAGCAACTGCTCAATCACCCCTAACCCCCCCTTATCAAGGAGAGGGATAAGCTTAATCCCCCCTGATTCAGGGGGGATTAAGGGGGGTGGAAAAGGTTGCCGGATACGACGGCAAAACAATGTGACAACGCAGAACTCACCTTGCCGTAAAAGGTCCTGTTTACAGAGGGGCATCTTTTTATTACAGTGCGTCAGTTTTTCTGATCTTGGCTTTTTGGCATATATTTCTCAACAGGGGAGGTAGTACATGGGCAGCTACGATGAGGTCTTTCGCAAGAGTATTGAAGAACCGGTGGCCTTTTGGAAGGAGGCGGCTGAGGCCATTGACTGGCATAAGAAATGTGACCGCATCCTTGATGACTCGAATCCGCCCTTTTATCGCTGGTTTCCTGATGGCGAGCTCAATACCTGCTTTAACGCCCTGGACCGCCATGTCCGCGACGGCCGCGGCGACCAGAATGCCCTGATCTATGACTCGCCGGTGACCGGCACCATCACCAGTTTCACCTACAAGCAGATGCTGGACAAGGTTGCCGTCTTTGCCGGCGCCCTGCGCGGGATCGGGGTAAATCGCGGGGATACCGTTATTATCTACATGCCGATGATTCCGGAGGCGGTGGTGGCCATGCTGGCCTGCGCCCGTCTCGGGGCGATTCACTCGGTGGTCTTCGGTGGATTTGCCGCCAGTGAACTGGCGCTGCGCATCGATCACGCCAAACCCAAGGTGATCATCTCGGCATCCGGGGCCATGGAAGGCAAGAAGACCCTGGCCTATAAACCGCTGCTGGATAAGGCCATGGAGATGGCTGATCACAAAATCGAAAAATGCGTGATCTATCAGCGTCCCTTTGTCACGGCTGAACTGGGCGCCGGTCGTGATCTCGACTGGCAGGAGCTGGTGGCTGCTGCCGCCCCTGTAGATTGTGTGCCGGTCAAGGCCACTGATCCCCTTTATATTCTCTACACATCCGGCACCACCGGCATGCCCAAAGGGGTAATCCGCGACAATGGCGGCCACGCAGTGGCCCTTGCCTGGAGCATGAAGCATATCTACGGCGTGGCCCCGGGCGATGTATTCTGGTCGGCCTCGGACGTGGGCTGGGTGGTGGGTCATTCCTATATCGTTTATGCCCCGCTGCTCATGGGCTGTACTACGGTGATCTACGAGGGCAAACCGGTGGGCACGCCCGATCCCGGCGCCTTCTGGCGGGTGATCGAGCAGCACAAGGTCAAGATCCTGTTCACCGCTCCGACTGCCTTCCGGGCCATCAAGAAGGAAGATCCGGACGGCGTCTATTGCCGCAAATATGACCTGTCGAACTTCAAGTGCCTCTTTCTCGCCGGAGAGCGCCTTGATCCCGACACCTATCACTGGGCCTGCTCCCTGCTTGACCGCCCGGTCATTGATCACTGGTGGCAGACCGAAACCGGCTGGCCCATCGTCTCCAACTTCTTCGGCATTGAACATTTCCCCACCAAACCGGGCTCACCCACCAAGGCTGTTCCCGGCTACGATGTCCGCATCCTCGATCCCGACGGCCATGAGCTTCCTCCCCATCATGAGGGGGAAGTGGTGATCCGGCTGCCCTTGCCGCCCGGCACCCTGGCCAGTCTCTGGCAGGCCGATGACAAGTTTGTCAGCGCCTACACCAGTCGTTTTCCCGGCTATTATCTCACCAGCGACGGCGGTTACAAGGATGAGGACGGCTACATCTTTATCATGGGCCGCATGGACGATGTCATCAATATTGCCGGACATCGCCTGTCCACCGGTGCCATGGAAGAGATCATCTCCACCCATCCGGCCGTGGCCGAGTGCGCGGTGGTGGGTGCCGACGATGCCCTCAAGGGACAGCTGCCGGTGGGGCTGGTGGTGCTCAAGGCCGGGGCCACCGAAGGGGCGGAAGATATCAGCAGGGAACTGGTGCAGATGGTGCGGGAGAAGATCGGACCCATCGCCTGCTACAAGACCACGGCGGTGGTTCCGCGCCTGCCTAAGACCCGTTCCGGTAAGATCCTGCGCGGCACCATGCGGGCCATCGCCAACGGCAAGGATTACCGGATGCCCTCCACCATCGACGATCCTACCACATTGGAGGAGATCACCGAGACCTTTAACCATATCCGGGTAGGGAAATAAGAAGAGGATGCCTCATGGAGGATCGGGGATTGCAGATAGGTGACTATGAGGTATTCTGGCTGAACGGCGGCGAGTTTGCCCTGGATGGTGGGGCCATGTTCGGTCCGGTGCCCAAGGCGATCTGGTCGAAGCGTTATCCGGTGGATGAGGAGAATTATATCCGGCTTATGGCCTCGCCCATGCTGATCAAGGGCCCCAATGTGCGGATCGTGGTGGAGTCGGGATTTGGCAACAAGCTCACCGAAAAGCAGCGACAGATCTTCCACGTGCAGCGGGAGTGGGATCTGGTGGCTGATCTGGCAGCCTTGGGTATCGGCCGCGAGGAGATCAACGCGGTGGTGCTTACCCATGGCGACTGGGATCACGCCGGCGGTGTGGTCATGGTCAATGATGCCGGAGAACAGGAGCTTACCTTTCCTGCCGCTAGACACTTTATCCAGGGGCGGGAGTGGGAGGATATCCGTCAGCCCACCAATCGTTCCGGGGCTGCCTACTGGCCGGTTAACTTTGACCTGCTGGCCGCCAGTGATCTGCTGACCCTGGTGGATGAAAGCGCCATCGTGGCCCCCGGCATCAGCCTGCGCCTCACCGGCGGCCACACCCGCGGCCATCAGGTGCTGTTCATCGAATCCCGGGGAGAGCGGGCCGTGCATCTGGGCGACCTGCTG
>JBDRQE010000006.1:0-35033 GCA_043826415.1 Pseudomonadota bacterium | reverse complement strand
CCTGCGCCAACTTGACCAGAAAAGGAAGAAAGTGGCTGTCGTGGTGGTTTGCCGGGGCCAGGAGTGAGACGAGAGGGAAACTGTGGCCTGTTTTGGCGTCGATGGCGGTGAGCGTATGCAACCGATAACCAACAACGTATCTTGATTTGTCACGTTTGTTACGCCGCGCCCCGCAGTCACAGTCGAGGTCATTATAGATGCGGATCTTTTTTCCGTTGATCTCGATACTGGCCAGGGGGATCTTGCACTCGTTGGCCAGTTCGGTGGAATCAACCCCGTGCAGATGGCAGTCGCCAAGCAAGCCGGATTGTTTGAAGTAATGGAGAAAATACACCATCAGATTGATCTGCTGGGTAAAGGAGAGGCCCAAACGGAATTTACAGAGCTGACTGTGATCAATAATGGTTTTCCGGTGGAGCGGCAAACCAATAAAGACCCTGTTTTGCTTGCGATCCAGTCCCAGATACTCTTCGGCGCAGAATTTCCGGTAACTGATTTCAGGATATTTGATTGCCTTGAGCAGCTCAGCACGAAGAAGATTGGCAGGGAAAATCTCCCGCATTGCAGGACTATAGCCATCGTAGGCCAGGAGACGATTAATGAGCCCGTTGTCAATCAACTGGTCGATGAACAGCAGTTCCTTATCGGCGATATACGTGGATGACCGCTTAATGTTACTGAATTTGATGATCCGATTATTGTTGAACATGTCAATAAAGCCTGCCATCTTATCAAGACTGATGATGCCTTTGGCCGGAAACTGTGTTTCGATGGTCAACAGTTCGGCAAGGGGGGCCGTTATCTCCTGTTTAAAATTATATCCACTGACCACTTCTGCCAGGACATTCCCGGCCAGCTCCTTCTTGACCTTCCTGGAAAGACATTTCCAGTCCGGGAACTGCTTTTTTAGTTGTTTTCGTACTGCCAGCTTGATATCCTTGTGGTGCATGAAAAGCCTCTGTTTTGGGTAGGGTTCTTTTGAAAGGGTACCCCTCCACTATAGAGGCTTTTCTGTTTTAATCTATTGTTTTTGTTGCATATTTGTCAAATCTTTTCAACACCCTTCAGAAGAGTAGTAAGCTCTCCTGGCCTTTTTCGTCTGAATACTCATGAAAACGATGGGCCGCTACAGGTGGCTGTCGTCAATCTCTCAAAACGCTCATGGTTGATGCGAGTCACGGGGAAGATTTCTTGTGGGTCACCACACCGCTGAGGCCCACGCATTCCTGACAATATTTCTGATCGGTGGATTTACTCTGACAGGCAGGGCAGTATTTTTTGCCGCATCCATGGCAGGCATTAAGGGTGGATGAATCGACTTCTTTTTCACAGATCTGACAAGCTGTCTTTTTGTTTGCCATTGAGAACCTCATTATGAATGTTTCTTTTTAGCTTATCACAAATTAAGGTGATTCTGAATACACATGTGTAAAAAAAATAAAGACTCTCCATTCCTTCTCTGGATGACAGCTTAGACAGGGGAAATACTCTCCACAGGGTGCCCTCTGTTTTTTTTTGGAGAAAGCGTGCTGAGTTTTATCGGTTGCGTAAAGTGCTGTTGTGCAGGTATAATAAGTGTTTATTTTTTTTAATGTGTGTTTGAATTGTTTCAATGGTTAATTCAATATTCCAGGCCCGAGGTCGGAATTCAGGGAGAATGGCATGTACAGCGCGGCAGATTTACGCAAGGGGTTGAAGGTTCAAGTTGATGGAGCACCATTTATTGTTACCGATTTCGAGTTCTCCAAACCAGGAAAGGGTCAGGCCCTCTATCGCTGCAAGATGCGAAACATGATCACCGGCAACCAGCTGGTTCAGACCTATCGCTCCAATGACAAGTTTGAGAAGCCGGAGCTGGAAGAGCGGAAGATGCAGTATCTCTACTGTCAGGAAAACGAGTATCATTTCATGGATACCGAGAATTATGAACAGATTGTTATCGATAAGGAACATCTGGGCGACAATGTCAATTACATGACTGATAATATGGATATGGAGGTTCTTTTTTTTCAGGATAAGCCCATCGATGTCAGCCTGCCCATGTTTGTCAATCTGCTGGTCACCAAGGCTGATCCCTGGGCCAAGGGCGATACCTCTGGTTCAGACAGCAAGCCGGTGACGGTGGAGACGGGCTATGTGCTTCAGGTTCCGCCCTTCGTTGATGAAGGCGACAAGATCCAGATCGACACGCGCACCGGGGCTTATGTGACGAGGGTCAAAGAATAGATGGCGTCGCGCAAAGGCTCAAATGATTCGGTCGCTCTTTATCCATCCCTGGAGCGAGCGACACCAGGCCATCCCTGGCCTGCGTTGTACTGCATTCTTCGTCATTGCGGCGTATCGAAAAGTACGCCGCATTCCTCAGAAGTTGTACGCCTCGTCTTTGGGCCTTTTCGCTTAGCCATTCCCGTTAATAAGACCGTTCGCAGTAATTTTTATGCTTGATCTGCAGGGGCTGCGTTTTCGCGCAGCCTTTTTCCATTCTCTCCGTTCTTTTCTTATCCGTCAGCAGTTCCTCGAAGTCGATACTCCCATTCGTCAGCCCCTGCTCCTTCCTGAATTGAATATCGAGCCCCTGGCCTCAGAGGGCTGGTTCCTGCAGGCATCCCCGGAGCTTTGTATGAAACGCCTTCTGGCCGCAGGATGCAACCGGATCTTTCAGCTCTGCAACTGTTTCCGCAAGGGCGAGCGCGGTCGTCTCCATCTGGAAGAATTCACCATGCTGGAGTGGTACCGGATTGGTGCCGGCTATGAGGAGCTGATGGCGGATTGTGAGGCGCTGCTCCGCTCCTTGCTGGCTGATCTGGGCGGGATGGATCTCTGTGCTGTCTCCAATGGAAGTCTACTGGTGGGCGACGGCCAGGGGTGGCCTAGTGTCGCAGGTGCCAAGGACGGCACTGGAGCGACCTGTGAGCGGGTTATTGCCCTGCAAGCGCCGTGGGAGAGGCTGTCGGTGCATGAGGCCTTTGCCCGCTACAGTCCGGTCTCTATTGAACAGGCCATGGCCGATGATACATTCGATGAAATTCTGGTCGAGTATGTGGAACCCTGTCTGGGGGTGGACAAGCCTCTCTTCCTCTACGATTACCCTGTGGAACTGGCCTCCCTGGCCAGACGCAAGGATGGCTTTCCCCAGCTTGCCGAGCGCTTTGAACTCTATATCAATGGCATCGAACTGGCCAATGGCTTTTCCGAACTCACTGACAGCCAGGAGCAGCGCCAGCGTTTTGAGCGGGAGCTGGAACTCATGGATGAGGAACGCAGGCAGCGTTCATCGATGCCCGAGCGTTTTCTGGAAGAGCTTGCAGGCCTTGATCGGGCCGCAGGTATTGCCTTGGGGGTGGATCGCCTGCTCATGCTCCTGATGGGCAGGGAGAGCGTGGGCGAGGTGGTTTCTTTTGCCCCTGATGATTTTGACTGAGTGATTGTGCTTGAGGAATGTTTGTCTGAGAATTCTGAGGGTGATGAGTTTCTGTTGTCTGTTATCTGGAAAGCAGCAAGCCTCGCTCGCTGTTCTGCTCTGCAACCCCTTTATGGAGGGTAATGTTTCCGCCATCCATTCGCCCCAGTTCATAGGTCTCCCGGTAGATCATGGCCCCATTTCCTGAACGCCGGTGCAAGCGGGGGAAGCGCATCCCCACAAAGCGGTCTAATGCTCTTTCTTCCGTCTGGATCAAAGCAGCCATGCCCGCGTCAGCAGACCTGTCTGCTTTACTCTTTTCTGGCAGTGTACGTGTTGTCAGCGCCTGTTGGGCCAGCAGCTTGTCGTAAAATCCCTGCAGTAGTCCCAGATAATAACTGTTCCGGGCACGGATCCCTTTGCCGTAGATCTTGCTCCTGTTCTGCTGCCACAGAGAGACAAGCTGTCCCGCCAGAAAGGCGTAGCAGTATTCGGCAATGGCCACATTCTCCTGTCTGCCAAAAATCTCAATGGTCTTGTGCTGGGTATCCTGCAGTGGATCATAGAGGCTGGCGGTGACCACCTTCACATAAAAAAAGCGGAGGAGGATGGCGCAGATCTTGTGCTGCCATCTCTCCAGCCGTTTGCTCCTGCTGTTGATGATCAGGGAGGTGAATTCCGATTGCTGATCTTCCTGGACCTGCTGCAGGTTATGACGCGCCATCAACTGGCCGGCCTTTTCCATAGCGATGGCTGCCTCGTGTTCATTATTTGAGCCTGCCAGGGCCAGGAGTTTGCCGATCCGGCGGATGAACTGCCGCCCCTTCTCTGTCTGCTGATTCCCGCTGGTATCAGTGGCTCCGGTCTGCGGCAGATCGCCTGAGGCGAGACGAAAGGGTGCCGGCAGGCCGAGGAGGTCGCAGGCCTTGTGGAAGAGCGGGCCATGCCCGCCATCGGTCTCGAAAAAGAGCTCCGAACAGATCTGGTGGGCCATCTCGTGTTTGAGGATCTGGCAGGTGATATCCCAGGAGTGGCCGGTGATCAGGCGGGTGCTGATGCGGATGACTCTGGTCACGGACTGCCAGGAACCGTACTGTTTTTCTGTCTCGGTGATTTCAAAGACCGGGGTCTTGAGCCTTAGTCCATACTGCCAGTTGATATTGGCAAACTCGGCCAGTAATTGCCGGCCCCAGAGCGGGTAATAGGCTGAAAGATCCGTCATTGTAGTCTCGTGCTCTGTCCGCAGGGTCATACGATCTTCTTGCGCAGGGCCTTGATTGTCCCCCGTTGCGTCTTCAGATCCGTTCGTTTCTTCCTGGCGTTTTTCCCGGGCCGGGTGGGGCGGCGATGCTTGGCTACCACCATGGCATCCGTGATGATCCGGCGAAGTCTGTTCAGAGCATCTTCCTTGTTTTGTTCCTGGGTCCGGTATGTCTGGGCTTTGATGATGATAATCCCATCCTGGGTCAGTCGCTGATCACCGAGTGCCAGCAGCCGTTGCTTGCAGTTTTCGGGCAGGGAAGAGTTGTTGATGTCGAAACGCAGGTGAACAGCGCTGGCTACCTTGTTGACATTTTGACCTCCGGCCCCGCTGGCTCGGATAAAATGCAGCTCGATTTCATCATCCGGGATGTTTATGGTGTCTGTTACCTGGAGCATGGCGAGTTTTTTGTTCGTCTGTTAGATTTTTTATCCTTTGAATAAGTGTGTATTATAGCATGTCTGAACAAAAAACGAATCTTGTTTTGATTGGGATGGCCGGTGCCGGAAAGAGTACGGTTGGCCCTTTGCTGGCGCAGATGTTATCCTATGGTTTTGTGGATGTGGATAACCTCATTGAGGCCGACCAGCAGCAGTCTCTGCAGGAGCTTGTTGATCAGCACGGCCCGGCTTGGTTTCGTCTGCTGGAGGAGAAGATACTCCTGGGACTTGACCTGCGGCGCCATGTTATTGCCACCGGCGGCAGCGCGGTCTATGGCGCGGCGGGCATGAAGCACCTGCAGCGGAGTGGGCTGGTGGTATTTTTAGATGTGCCGCTTCCGGTTCTGGAGGCCAGAGTCGGTGATGTGGCAAGCAGGGGGCTGGTGCGGGGGGAAGGACAGAGTTTTGCCGAGTTGTTTGCTGAACGTCAGCCCTTGTACCGCCAGTATGCCGACATCAGGATTGAATGCGTCGGGCTGACCCTGGCGCAGATCTGTGATGCGATTATCGAGGCCTGCTCCGGTTCTGTATGCCGCCGGTAATTTGTTGGTAGTCTGGCGCTCGAGCACCAGGACTGATTTTTCAGGGACCCTTAATCTGCAGTTGTGATGACCTGTCCGCGGGACGTAAAGGAAATCCCCAGTTGACGCTCTGCGCCAATCATGATCGACTCTATGAGAGGTGGATTGACAGATTTTTCAGACTTCCACGTAACTAAAAAATTGGCGCCGGAGCCGCCGGATTTGTCTTTCTGGGCAATGACATAGCGTGTTGACTCAAAAGGGCCAAGAACAACGGCCTGACTTAAATATTTCTTGAGCAGTTCCCCTTTAGTCCCGTAATAGTCACAAGAAGTAATCGTGATTGACTGTTTTGGATCAATATTTCTGATGCTGATTGTCACTGTCAACAACACTTGCAACTCACGACTGCCCGCATAGATATGGGAGTAGCAAGGCACATAAATCGTTTGCCCCTTCGACAGAGTTATTGCTTCGTCGGCATAGGCCGATGATGCCGGGTTACTCACTGCGAAAAGCATGAACAGCAGCATAAAGGAACAGCATATCTTTTTCATGGGATCCCCTTCTCAGTACAGATGTTCAGCTGACTTCCAATCAAGGCCGCAATGATGATAATGAATGGTAATATCTTCGGCTACACCCATAGGCATGGTCTCGTTTTTGATAGTTTCATTTTTTAAATTAATTTCAATATATTATCATATTAAAAAAAAGGATTTGGAAAGTCAAAAGAAAAATAATAGTCCCTTGCACAGGTTGGTACTGTGATTATCGTGGCAGGTACAGCTTTGCACGATGTGAGGAGAGTAACGTCTGGCTCGACGATGCATGTTGCAGGGTGTTCCGATTATTATGGTTGTTCTAGCCTTAGGGCCTCGGCAAGAATAAGTTGTTCCGTATTGCGCAGGATTTTCAGTCATATTCGAGGAGCGAAAAGGGGCGCATAGCAGGGCTATGAAACTCTTTTCGTGACGAAGAAGATGACTGAAAAGACCAGCAAGACGGGATGTTTTATTCTTGCTGCGGCCCTTGCCATACTGTGGTTTTTTTAGGGGATATATGCTAAAGTGGCCCGGTTAAATTGAAATCAGAATGGGCCTTCGGGCCTGAAATATTATAAGTGGAGTGGAATATGACACAGGCAAAGAAGGGAAGTAAAGTAAAGGTGAATTACACGGGCAAGCTTGTTGACGGGACGGTGTTTGATTCCTCGGACGGGCGTGAACCCTTGGAGGTTGTGCTCGGCAGCGGGCATGTGATTCAGGGCTTTGATGAGGCCTTGGTCGGTATGGGGCTGGGTGAAAAGAAAACGGTTACCATTCCGGTCGAGAAGGCCTATGGCGACCATGATCCGAAAATGGTCATGGAGGTGCCCATTGAACAGGTTCCACCGGATTTCAGTCCTGAGATTGGTCAGAAGCTTGAAGTGGGTGGAGCCAATGGTGAGATAGTGATTGTGACCGTAAGAGAGATCAATGATACTCATATCTATCTCGATGCTAATCCACCATTGGCTGGGCAAGAGCTGATATTTGATCTGGAACTGGTAGCTATTTGTTGATCGCAGGAACCGGTTATTTTGAAACTACACAGTGAGGTCAGGTTTGATACTCTCGAGAGTCTTAATGACAAGATATCCAGCCTGACCCTTGATTTTCTTCCAAAAAAAAATCTTACCTGTCAAATCCCTTCTTCTTTATGCCGAGTTGATATTGCCCATGAGGAATTGAGATCTTGTTGAAGTGGATACTTTGTCATACAAGTGGCCTGTTTGACTGGCTTGCCGTTTTTCTCACAGTCTATGTGTTTGTCTTTTTGATTCAGTTTGTGATCAACTTTCTGGATGGTCCGAAAGATCGGAAAAACCCCAAAGAGTAAGGGGTGACTATCCTCGCCGCCGGAATTGCTCAGTTCTTTACCCTCGTGAGGTTATCATGTCCAGCGAAGAAAAAATAGAGGCTTCAGAAACCAGGATCACCAAGGCGGTGTTTCCTAACACCACCAACCATTATGCTACTTTGTTCGGAGGCACAGCCCTGCAATGGATGGACGAGGCTGCTTTCATCACCGCCACCCGATTCTGCCGGCAGAAGATGGTGACGGTCTGTTCTGACCGCATTGATTTCAAGCACCCGATACCGGCCGGCACCTTTGTCGAGCTGGTGGGCCGGGTGGTGAAGGTGGGCAACACCAGTCTGCAGGTCCGGGTGACTGTTTATCTTGAGCAGATGTATGATGAGTATGACGAGTATAACGAGAGCCGGAAAAAGGCGATTGAAGGACTCTTTACCTTTGTCGCCATTGATGACAACATGCAGCCTGTTGCTGTGCGGAAGTAGGGTCTGGTGAAATTACGCTCAACTCTTCTGGTCGTTTTCTCCGGTATCCTGTGTTTTTTCTGCATTGCTGCGGCAAGGCCCTCTCTGGCTGGAGAAGAAGCGGAGCTACCGTGGACGGTTCATGTCTACTTTGAAAACGACCTCTTTAGTGGCACGGATCGTAACTATACCAATGGCGTCAAAATCTCCCTCATCTCTCCGGATCTCGTCAGTTTTGTCGAGAGCGGCAAGCTGCCGGATTGGAGTCTTGAATACATCTATCGGCTACCCTTTATTAATGACCCGGATCCGGCCTTGAAACGCAAGGTGGAGTTTTCCCTGGGCCAGAACATGTATACCCCTGCCGACATCTCCCGCAACGATTTGATTGTTGATGACCGACCCTATGCCGGCTGGACCTATTTTGGTGCGGCATTTCACACCAGAAGCAGCGAACGGATGGATACTATCGAGCTGCAGCTGGGTATGGTCGGTCCGGATTCCTTTGCCGAGGAGACACAAAAGGCAGTGCATGACCTCCGTGATCTGCAACGGCCAAACGGCTGGGATAATCAGCTGAAAAACGAGCCGGGTCTGGCCGCAATTTATGAACGCAAGTGGCAACTTGATCCTATTTTCAGCAGGGGCATCTTTGCCATTGATGCTATCACTCATTTGGGATGTTCCCTGGGAAATGTCGCTACCTATGCCAATACAGGCTTTGAGAGTCGCATGGGCTGGAACCTGCCCGATGACTTCGGCGTCAGTTTGATCCGTCCGGCTGGCAACACCAGCTTTTCCGCACGGCAGCAGCAGGGTGGCTACCTTTTCGTTGCGTTGAATACTCGAGCTGTTCTGCGGGATATCTTTCTCGATGGCAATACCTTTGCCGACAGTCACAGCGTTGGCAAAAAGATATTTGTTGCCGACTTGGCCGGTGGGGCGGCCTTTTACTTTAAACAAGTGAAACTGACCTGGACACAGGTGCTCCGTACCAAGGAATTCGACGGCCAGCCCGACAATCACAGTTTCGGTTCCCTCATTATCTCCTTCTTTTTTTAGCGATGTCCCTGCGGGGATGCTCCCTTATTTGGCATCAGGTCCAAGGGCAGCCGAACGGCCGGCCAGCCAGCCTGTGGAAAAGGCGGCCTGAAGGTTATAGCCGCCGGTGTCACCCTGGATGTCCAGTACCTCGCCTGCCAGATAGAGTCCCGGCGCCTTGCGTGACTCCATGGTTCGGGGCTCCACCTCTTTCAGATCCACCCCTCCTGCGGTAATGATGGCCTCGGTAAAGGAGCGATGGCCGCTGACCTCCAGGCGGAAGTCTTTGAGCCAGGTTTTCAGTCGTTTACGTTCCTTGGCCGTGACCTGTCCGCCCAGGCGATCTGCGGGGATCTCTGTGAGTTTGAGGCAAACAGGGATCATCTCCCGGGGGAGCAGACCACGCAGGATGCTGTGGATTTGTTCTTTGTTGCGACTTTCCAGGTCACGGAGCAAACGGGCATCCAGCTTCTGTTCATCAAGTGCGGGTTTCAGGTCAATAGAGAGGGTTATGCTGTCTTCCCGGCGCAGGCCGTCCACTACGTCGCCGCTCAAGGTAAGAATCACCGGTCCGGTGACTCCGAATTTCGTGAAGCTCATCTCGCCAAAGGCCTGTCGGCAACGCTTGCCATTGATAATCAGCCGCACATTGATATTGCGCAGATCAAGACCATCCATGGACGCTGTCAGGTCTCCGGCGATCTCCAGGGGCACCAGTGCCGGCCTGATGGGGACGATGGTGTGCCCCACCGATGCCGCCAGTCGATAGCCATCCCCTGTTGAGCCGGTGGCGGCATAAGAGGCGCCCCCGGTAGCAAGAATGACGGCATCACAGCCCAGCGCTTCATCGTCGCACAATACTCCACTGACGTGCCCATTAGTGGTCAGCAGCATCTCAACTTTTGCTGACGTGTTCATCTTGACCCCGCATTTCTGCAGCCACTGTTGAAAGATCTTGACCACGTCGGGTGCCTTGCCGCTGGCCGGAAAGACACGTCCTCCTCTTTCACTCACCAGCTCCAGTCCCTGCTGCTCGAGAAAGGCCATGAGCTCCGGGGCAAAAAAGCGGGAGAAGGCCTGACGCAGGAAGCGGCCATTGCTGCCAAAGTGGTCGATAAACTCTTTGATCCCGGCAATATTAGTGATGTTGCAGCGTCCTTTGCCGGTGATGCAGATCTTGCGGCCTGGGCGTTTCATCTTTTCAAGGAGCAGGACATCCGCGCCGGATGCAGCGGCCTGTCCTGCTGCCATCAGGCCTGCCGCGCCGCCGCCGACGACGATGACTTTTCGTTTATTCATTTTTTTCTGTTTCCTGTTTCATTATTTTTTCAGAGCATAAATGGTGCATGGTTTGAGGTGAAAATGGGAGGATCCCGTTGGAGAATGGGAACGATGGCCGGATGACGTTTGAACTCCTTGTCCAGAAAAGTGCGGATCGCCTTGCGGCCCCAGCCTTGCGGGTGTACAAAGTCGCTGTAGAGGGAGAGGTCGCCCTCGTAGAAATCGCTGGTCTGTAGAGCATGGGCCTCAGGACTGCATACCGGCATATTAAAAACGGCCAGATTGAGAAAAGTGATGGCGTGCTGGTGAGTTGTCACAAAATTCAGGGTTTTACGGGCCTGCTCCAGTCCTTCCGACGGGGTGCCGAAAAGCAGATAGACATAGGTGGCAATCCCTGCCTGCTCAAGTGCGGACAACGCACCCGCCACCATCTGCAGATCAATGCCCTTGTCCATGGCGTCCAGTACCGATTGATCACCCGACTCGATTCCCAGTTTGAGCATCAGGCAGCCGGACTGGCGCAGCCTGCGGCAGAATTCCGGATCAGTGAGCAGGGGGCTGACTCTGGCGAAGCCATACCAGGGGGCACTTGGCGGCGTGTCGATCAGTCTGTGCATCAAGGCCGGGGCAATGGCGTTATCGAGAAAATGGATGAGGCTGGGCTTTGTCTCCCGGCAGAGGGTGGCAAGATCATCCAGGACCATATCTGCAGACAGGAAGTGATAGGGGTTCTCCTCGGCTTTTTCCGGACAGAACGAGCATCTGTTCCAGTAGCATCCGGATGAGGCGGCATAGGGGAGGATAAAACCAGGTGCCAGATATCCTTTGCGGGGAAGATCCTGGAAGTCGGGCGGATCGTGTTGTCCCTTGTCCTTGATGCCTAAAAGCTTCAGTAGGGGCTCTTCACCTGGCCCTGCAACCAGATGGTCGATGATTTCCGCAAAGGGGTTGCTCCAGGCCGGGTTGCGCAGCCAGGAGGTGATCAGGCCGCCTCCGGCAACTATGGGTAGTCCCGGCGCAATTTTTTTGAGAAACCCGATCATGGCAAAGGTGCTTGGGGCCTGGCTCAGATAATTGAGGGAAAGGCCTGCCATCTGCGGATTGCTGCTCTCCAGAATCCGGGTCAGCCGTTCTGCAAACCAGGGGTAGAAGATATTGTCTTCAGGATCTGCGGCGCAACGCAGCAGGTCGGCACTTTTGAGTGGTGATACGCGGGGGTCCTGATAATTGGCCAGATTCAGGCCAAGCTGTTGCTTTAATCCCACCTGTTCCAGCAGGCGATTGATATCGGCCACGGCCCGTTGATATCGAGCCGGATTGGTGTAGATCTCAGGGCTGCGCATCTTGCACAGGTTATCGCCTATGGCCCGGTGCGCGCGTCTGGTCCAGGTGTCATCAGTCTGTGGCTGCCGGCCAAGGAGATAGAGCTGTCCCTCCAGATTGGCGTCCAGCAGGGTACAGGGCAGGCCATGGCCACGCAGGGCTCCAGCCAATTGAGCAATGCCGGCCGGGGCCTCGCAGGGTTTGGCCAGGGGGGGATTGATGAGGAGCATGCCTGCTGTCTGGATTGAAGTTTCGTGAATGTTTATGGTGCCGAAAAGAGGTGACAACCCATATCCGGCTTGCTACAGTAATAGAATATTGATACTGGTTTTTTTTTGTTTGTGTATTAATGTCCCCGAAGCAGAACAGTATCTTCATACCATATTAATACGAAAAGAAGTTCAGAAAAATCTTTTAACCCATGGAGTCTCCTTATGTTTTCTTTTTTAAGCCGCCTGACCCCTTTTTTCCTGGTGTTGATTGCCCTGATGTTCATTGAGGGTGGGGTTACCTCCGACTTTGCCGATGCCCGTTCCCGTTCAGGTGGCCGCTCTTTCAGCCGCAGTGCGCCGGCCCCGAAGGCGCCTGTGACTCAGACCGCTCCTGGTGCCCAGGCTACAAAAAAATCCGGATTCGGCAGCGGTCTGGCTGGCGGTCTCTTGGGCGGCGCATTGGGCGGCATGTTGCTTGGCAGCATGTTCGGTATGGGCGGTGGCAGCGGTATGGGGATCCTTCCCCTGCTTCTCTTGGGCGGGGTCGGCTATTTCTTATATAAACGTTTTATTAAACCTCCTGTTGCCGGGACGCAACAGGGATATCAGCCACCCACGCAGGCTCCCGGGTCGTTTTTTTCCGGCAATCAACCCGGCGGGATGAGTGGCTCGGTGCCCCCTCCACCACCCGGCGCCTTGCCCGGAACCCTTGACGAGGGGCTGGCCATGATCCGCCGGACAGATTCTGGTTTTGATGTGAATCATTTTGTCGAGGTGGCCTCAGATGTCTTTTTCAAGGTGCAGGCCGGCTGGATGCGGCGAGATATCGCCTCCTATCGTCATCTGCTGGGAGAGGAACTTGCCGCAGAGTATGGTCGTCAGTTTGAAGAGATGCGACAGCTTGGCCACATCAATAAACTGGAGAGTATCTCTATCCGTAAGGTGGAGGTTGTGGCAGCCGGTCAAGAGAGTGGTGAGGATTTTGTCACTGTACTCTTTACCGCTAATCTCCTTGATTACACTGTGGATGAGCACAGTGACGCCCTGGTGGAAGGCAGTATGACGGAGCCGGTCAAGTTTGCCGAAGAGTGGACCTGGGCCAGACCGGTTGGAACCGAGGCCTGGCGGCTTGAGGGAATTAAGGTTGTGAATGGGTGAGAATGCGGGATTCTTCCTGCTGCGGCGCATTGAGACGTGGGCCTATCTACTGTCTGTCCAGAAATAAGGATTTTTGTTCGATATCAAGGACTGCGAAAAAAATAAGCGCAGGCATGTAAATGATATTCCGAGCATTATTTTTTGAGCATGACGCAGAGATCGGACAAAAAGACCATTTATGGACAGGCACTATCTAAGAGGGGAAGGTATGCTGAACAGCAAACGAGCCATACTCCTGGGGCTCCTGATTTTGTCGGTATTACCGGGGATTGTCGGTTGCGGCCCAATGTATCAGGTCCATTATGCATTTACCCCGCCTCCAACTCCTGAGGGGAGAATGTGTATCATGCAGTGCGAGCAGCTGCGTTATCAGTGCCGCCGCAATGAGGATATGAATAAGCAGAACTGTGAGAACCAGAACCGCTGGGCCAGGATGGAATACGAACGATGCAAAAAATCCGGATACCAGGATTGTTACGATGGAAGAGTCTGGTGTCCCACTGACTATGAGCATTGTGATGAGGAGTATCGTTGGTGTTATCAGAGTTGCGGTGGGCAGGTTGCTGCCTCCAGTGTCTGTGTTGCCAACTGTGAACAGGCTCCCGCACCTGTGATGGAGCCTGCTCCACCGGATCGTGTTCCGCCTGTGCATTCTCCGCAGCCCGGTGACAGGTAGTGTTTCCGTTATTCTTCTACAGGGGTGGGTTTGATTGTATTCGGCCTGACTGGTTACTGTATCAATTACAATAAGAAGAAGTAGTCCCCGCCCCGTGCTGATTGATAAAGTTCTCATCCTCGCCACTGTTGTTTTTACAGGTATCCTCTGTCAGTGGTTTGCCTGGCGGGTAAAGCTGCCTGCCATTCTCTTTCTCCTTTCTGCCGGGGTCATTGCCGGCCCGCTCACTGGCTGGCTTGACTCCGATGCACTTTTCGGCGACCTGCTGTTTCCCTTTATTTCCATCTCCGTTGCGGTAATCCTTTTTGAGGGCAGTCTCACCCTGCGTTTTCATCAGATTGCCGGGCTGGGGCGGGTCGTCCGCAATATGATCTCCTTCGGGGTCCTGGTTACCTGGTTGATCACCGCCGCTGCCACCCGACTGGTTTTTGATTTTCCCTGGGGGCTGGCCCTGCTCTTTGGAGCGATCACCTCGGTGACCGGCCCCACTGTCATTGTTCCCATGCTGCGTACGGTCAGACCCTGTGCCGCTGTGGCCAATATCCTGCGCTGGGAAGGAATTGTCATTGATCCCATCGGCGCGACCCTGGCCGTTCTCGTCTATGAGTTCATCCTTGCCGGCAGTAGCGGCAACGCCCTGAGTCATACCCTGCTTGCTTTTGCCAGGCTTGTCGGGATCGGCCTTTTTCTGGGTTCTCTGAGCGGTTTTCTTTACGGCAGCATCCTTCGGCGTCATTGGCTACCCGAATTTCTCCACAGTGTGACCACCCTCGGGCTGGTCATCTTTGTCTTTGCCGTTTCCAATAGTATTCAGCATGAATCCGGCTTGCTTACGGTTACGGTCATGGGCATCTGGCTTGCTAACATGCGGGACGTTTCCCTGGAGGAGATCCTTGATTTCAAGGAGAGCCTCAGTGTTCTGCTTATCTCTGTCCTTTTCATCGTCCTGGCCGCGCGTCTTGACTTTCAGCGTTTTATCCATCTGGGTTGGCATGTAGTTTTTATCTTTCTTTCCATTCAGCTCTTCTCCAGGCCGTTGAGTGTGATGATCTCTACCCTTGGCTCCAAGCTGAGCTGGCCGGAGCGGCATCTGCTTTCCTGGATAGGTCCGCGCGGCATTGTGGCTGCCGCCATTGCCGCTCTTTTTGCCATTAAGCTTGAAGCGGCCGGGTACAATAAGGCGGAGCTGCTGGTCCCCCTAACCTTTTCGGTGATTATAGGCACCGTGGTTCTGCAGAGCGCTACGGCTCGCTTTATTGCCAAAAGGCTCGGTGTGGCAGAACCGGATCCTCGAGGATTTCTGATTATCGGGGCCAATCTGGTGGCAAGAACCATCGGCAGCGCCTTGCAGCAGGCAGGATTCAGGGTATTACTCGTTGACAGTAACTGGGAGATGATAGGCAAGGCCAGACTGGAGGGGCTGGAAACATATTACGGAGAGCCGGTTTCCGAGCATGCCGACCGGAACCTTGATCTGGTCGGCATCGGCAAACTACTCGCTCTTTCACCACGCGGTCCGCTCAACAGTCTTTCCTGCATGCATTACCGGATGGAATTGGGGCCCAAGGCTGTTTTTACGATCCAGGCAACTGCTGACTTGGAGATGTCCAAGGAGCGCAAGGCGATTTCACATCGACGCTGGCAGGTTCTTTTTGGACCCGAGGTGACTTTTCTCAGCCTGGCCAAAGCCCTGACCCAGGACGGCTGGAAGATGCACAGCACCACTCTCAGCCAGACCTTTGATTTCGCAGCCTACCAGAAACAGGTTGGGCAGGCGGCAATCCCGCTTTTTGCCGTGAACCCCAAGGGGAAAATTGAGGTGTTTACTGTGGAGGAGCAGTTGAGTCCGCAACCCGGCTGGACTATTCTTGCTCTGGTGGCGGATCCAGTCAGGCCGTCAAGCCCGGCCTGATGCTCCGCATCTCATCCAGGCCGCAGAGCATAAAGCCGAGGATGGGGGCACATTTGCCGGCGCAGGATGGGTAAAACCGGCCATGCCGGCGTGTCCGCGATGCATTCTCCCGGCCCCAGTAGAATTCCGCCAGTCCCAGGGGGTGTAGATTCTCTTTTACCGCCTGATTGAATAATTTAGGGGCGCAACAGTCACCGGTGCCGGTGGGGATACCTCCGCTGCCGGCAAAGGCGGCGGGTAAGAGGCGCTGCCGGCCACGAAAGTTGCTCAGGGTGTAAAGGGCGTGGATTTTTCGCATCCATTCCCGGGAGAGTTGCCTGCGCTGCTGTGTCAGATCTCTCCACTGGGTTGAGTGGCGATCCGCATGTTGGAGCTCCCTGCCAAGGCGCTTGATCTGAGGCTCAATCTCCGTATAGATCCTGGTGTATATCTCCACATTGAAAAGTGGTGGTGCCCAGCCCGCCACTTGCCAGATTCCGTTGTACTGACCGGAAAAGGCCCGCAGAATCCGTTCACTCCCATCTGCGGCCCGGCAGACCATAACCCCGAACATCTTGCCTCGGGCCTCACCAAAAAGGGAGGCTGTCGTCAGCTGCGAATCCTCTCCTCCTTTTGTGGCCAGGATGTCTATCCGTTTTTCCTCTTCCATGAATTGCATGAGTTTCCGGCAATGGGCGCGGGCACTCCCTTCATGAAAGGAATGTTCTCCGCCGCAATCCCGGCAGAAGCCCCCGGCTATTCGTTCCTGTTGGCTCTTTTTTTTTTGTTGCATGAATTCTCCGTCCTTGATTGAATGGGCTCTATTCTACTTTATTGGTTAAATTTTACCAACTCCAAGGTCTATCTTGAATTACACAGAGCAATTGCAGAGGATCTTTGGCTTTTCCTCCTTTCGCGCCAATCAGGAGGAAATTGTCCAATCCATCCTGGCAGGCCGTGATGTCTTTGCGGTCATGCCCACCGGCGGCGGGAAATCCCTTTGTTATCAACTTCCAGCCGTAATGATGAAGGGAACCTGTCTGGTAATCAGCCCTTTGATCTCCCTGATGAAAGATCAGGTAGATGCCGCCAATGCCGTTGGCATGGATGCAGGCCTGCTTAACTCCACTCTTGCTAATACTGAACAGCACGAAGTCCTGGCCCGTCTGCGGGAGGGCTTGTATGATCTGCTTTATCTCTCGCCGGAACGGCTGGCTGTCCCTGGATTTATGGAACTTTTGAAGCGGGCGCCCCTCTCATTTGTGGCCGTGGATGAAGCGCACTGCATCTCTGAATGGGGTCATGATTTCCGTCCTGATTACCTGGCGCTTTCCTGTCTCAAACAGGAACTGCCCGGAGTGCCGATCACCGCCTTTACCGCTACAGCCACCCAGCGGGTGCAGGAGAATATTATCCGCCGCCTGGGCCTGAACAAGCCGCTCATGACCCGCGCCTCTTTTGACCGGCCCAATCTTTTTTATCAGGTACAACTTCGTGATCAGGTGAACAGCCAGATTGAGGCGGTCGTGCGTGCCCATCCCGATGAGGCCGGGATAGTTTATCGCTTAAGCCGTGCGGATGTCGAAAAGACCGCCGCCTGGCTGCAGAAAAGCGGGATCAAGGCCTTGCCCTATCATGCGGGGCTTGACAAGCAGGCCCGCAGCCGCAATCAGGAGGCCTTTAATCGCGATGAGGTACAGGTTGTGGTGGCCACCGTTGCCTTTGGAATGGGGATTGACAAATCAAATGTCCGTTTTGTGATCCATGGGGATCTGCCCAAAAGCATGGAGGGCTATTATCAGGAGACAGGCCGGGCCGGCCGCGATGGCGAGCCGGCTCTCTGTCTGCTCTTGTATTCGCGGGGCGATTATTTCCGCCTGCGGCCCTTTGTCGATCAGTTGCCGGATGAGCGGGAGCGTCAGCTCGGTCTGGCGCAGCTTTCAAGAATGATGGATTTTGCCGAACAACCGGTGTGCCGCAGGCGGACCGTACTTCGCTATTTCGACGAGGACTATGCACCGGATAACTGCGGCAGCTGCGATATCTGTACCCATGGGGTGGAAACCGTTGATGCCACCACTGAGGCCCAGATGGTGATGTCTGCTATCTATCGGACCGGTCAGCGTTTCGGCGCCACCCATGTCGTCGATATTGTTTATGGGGCAAAAACGGCCAGGATCAGCGCCCTTGGTCATGATCAGCTCAAGACCTATGGGGTGGGCCGGGAGCGCGGCAAGCGATGCTGGCGGCAGCTCATCGACAGCATGCTCAGTCAGGGGCTGCTTAAGAGTGAAGGCGATCCCTATCCCATGCTGCAGATCACGTCATCAGGAGAAGAGGTGCTCTTTGGCCGGGCGGAATTTGTTACTCATCGTATGCTGGAGGATACGAATAAAGGTAAGAAGGGGAGAGAGGAAGAGCTTTCCTGTGACGTGCAGTTGTTTGCCCTGCTTAAAAAACTGCGGCTCGACATGGCTGCCAAAGAAGGGGTGCCGCCGTATATCCTGTTTTCCGACAGGAGCCTGCATCAGATGAGCAGTTGCATGCCGCAGACGCCTGATGAGTTGCTGGCCATTAGCGGGGTGGGGCAGATGAAGCTGGAACGGTATGGAAAGTCTTTTCTGCAGGCAATCGGCAGGTATCTGCTCGATCATCCCGAGGCCTGCAGGCAGCAGTCTGAAAAATACGGCGCACCCTCTGTTTCCCGCAAGCCTGCAGGCGGTCAGACCCTCAATGAGACATTGCGCCTGGCGGAGACCGGGATGAGCCTTACGGAGATCGCCGCCGCGCGGGAGCTGAAGACATCAACCATCGCCGCCCATCTCGGGGAACTCCTGCAGCAGGGCAAACGATTGGATGTGAATCGCTACGTTGATCGGGAGCTACGCACTGCAATGACGGAACTGTTCAGGCAGCACGGCCTTTTCCGCCTCAAGCCGATCGTTGATGGCATGGCGGGAAAGGCCGGCTACGATCAGGCCCATATCGTCCGCGGCTTTCTGGTCTCCCAGGGTTGGACGATAGAAGAGGGTGAACATTGATGTCCTCGGCCCTTAAGGCGGAACTGTGGAACCGGATTCATCCTGATCCGGTGAATGAACGACAGCGCCTCATTAATACTCGTATGCTCGACAATTTTAAGGACACATGACCACATCGAAATATGCCAAGTGTGCCAAGTGCTCATCCGATACCGCACTGAGGGATATGCTGGAACTCGTCGCCTGCAACATTCTGATTCAAAATCCGGGCGGGGGACGAAGTACAAGTTACCGTCTGAGCACGGCAGAAGAACTGGAGCCATATGGTGATGGGGTGAAAAGAAAGTAATATGGATGGCAAACAAGCCAAAACAATGGCGGACCAGATCATGGCCGCCGATAAAAGCCGCCTGAAAACCAGCTTGGTGTTTTGACCAAGGCGGATATGCGGTTAGTGGAAGATGCCATCCGAATTCATCTTGGATTGCACCATTAGAAGCTGGTTGGAGGTGGGTGGGGCGCAGGTACTTTGGAAAGATCTTCACTTTGAGTCGAGTGGAATTTGTTACGTATATTGGCCAGCAACCTTATCAGGGGTAATTTTAACTTGGACACTTGGTCTACCCTTTAGTATTGGCAAAATGAACTTTCAGTCTCCGGATGCTCGTTATGGTGTGGTGTCAACCATTGCGCCTTAAAAAGCTGCCAGAGGATGGTAAACGAGACAAGGATTTCCCTGCTCGATCAGAAGAAATTAGCAAAAAGTCCAAAACATCCCCTTTGTTTTCCGGAATGGAGAGTATTTGCGGCGGTTAAGGCTGCTATTCGCCGCATGATATGCGGTTCTCAATTGCCATTGCGGCAAATACTTGCTATAATCACCGCAAATATTACGGAGATTATGCATGTGGATTTATGAAAAGAAAGACTGGCCAAATTTCATATGGGACGGTAAAGCCCTTGCGTCTTTGCTTGTCGAGGCTCGTCACCGGCAGGGGCGCTTACTGGGTAAGATGGAGGCGTTAGGATTCCCGATCCGGCAGGAGGCCAGCCTGAATACCCTCATTACTGATGTTGTGAACTCATCGGCCATAGAGGGCGAAAGACTTGATACTGATGAAGTTCGATCTTCCATTGCCCGAAGACTGGGAATTTCTCTACAAAACGACAAGCCTGTTGGTCGAGATGTTGAAGGCATTGTTGAGATGATGCTGGATGCGACACAAAACTTCGATCAAGCTTTGACTGTGGAACGCCTGTTCGACTGGCATGCGGCTTTGTTTCCGACAGGTCGAAGCGGTATGCACCGCATTACCGTTGGTGCTTGGCGACCAGCAGAAGCAGGTCCGATGCAGGTTGTGTCTGGTCCAATAGGGCATGAGAGTGTGCATTATGAGGCGCCAGAAGCATCCAGGCTTGATACGGAAATGACGAAGTTTCTCGCATGGTTTGAAACTGACCTGAAGCTTGACCCTGTGCTTAAAGCGGGTATTGCCCATCTATGGTTTGTCACTATTCACCCATTTGAAGACGGCAATGGGCGGATTGCGCGTGCAATTGCGGATATGGCTTTGGCAAGGGCAGATGAAACATCCAGTCGCTTCTATTCTATGTCCAGACAAGTTGAACGGGAACGCAAAGCTTATTACACTCAGCTTGAGAGGCAGCAAAGAGGCAGTGTTGATATTACATCCTGGCTGTCCTGGTTTTTAAATTGCTTTTCGCGCGCTGTTGTTAATGCTGAAGACACACTGTCATCGGTTCTCTTTAAGGCAGAACTGTGGAACCGGATAAATCCAGATCCGGTGAATGAACGACAGCGCCTCATTATTAATCGCATGCTCGACAATTTTAAGGGACACATGACCACATCGAAATATGCTAAGTGTGCCAAATGCTCATCCGACACCGCACTTAGGGATATGCGGGAACTCGTCGCCCGCAACATTCTGATTCAAAATCCGGGCGGGGGACGAAGTACAAGTTACCGCCTGATCACGGCAGAAGAACTGGAGCAATCTGGCGATGGGGTGAAAAGAAAGTAATATGGATGGCAAACAATGGCGGACCAGATCATGGCCGCCGATAAAAGCCGCCTGAAAAGCCAGCTTGGTGTTTTGTCCAAGGCGGATATGCATTTAGTAGAGGATGCCATCCGAACTCATCTTGGATTGCGCCAATAGAAGCTGGTTGGAGGTGGGTACAGGCAGTTTGGAAATATCTGCACCATAGCAAAGCGTAACGACCCGGGTCAGCGGCGGTAAGTTGGGCCGTTCGCTGCAATCGGCGGGGCGCCCTATGGTTTTATCTGAGTGCCACAGCAATCGAGTGGCACGCCTCGTCACCCTTGGTGAGCATTGCTTCATCAGACCAAACTTTTGGAATCAAATTTCAGAAGAATGGCACCGCACCATCCTACCTCACCACAAGAATTACGCAACATCTCAAGAAGTCATCAGCGTAATCACGGGTGCCATCGCCAGCTGCAACTTGCCATATTTTCATTTTTTATCCTTTTCAGCCCATCCTTATTCGTGCTGCTGGATTGAGCGCAACGGGATATGAGTGATGAGATCTATTAATATTCATTAAGGTTCTTCTATGTTTTCAGCGGTTAACATATTTTTCCCTTCAGTATCCATGACGCCCGTTATCTTGATCTGTATGCCGACTTTTAAATTGTTCTTTAAATCAAAAGAACTTTGTTTGAAAGCTGTGGGGAAAACAGTCACAAGAAACTTTTCATCATTTATTTCTAAAGAAATAAGGCACGTATCCTTGTTATGCTTTGATTTGAGAAGCTTAAAATAACAGACTGTTCCAATAAATACTCTCGGTACTGGATCGAAATCTATCACATCCTTTCCGCCAAATACGTCGGCATCAATCTCTTCGTTTTCATCAACGGCACTCATTCTTTCTCCTTTAATTTGTTGGCCAACACATTCTGTGTTGTGCAGGGAACAAAAACTTTGGTGGGGGAATGATTCACGATTCCTTCCCTAAATTCATCTGGGGGCAAAACCATATCGTTGTAGCATCCCGAGACATCCGCCGATCATCCTCTGCAAGCCAATCCAATACAACTGATCGAGTATCTTCCGAGGGATTAACATTATTTTGTAATGTGAGCTGATCAATTTTTATCTCATTGTGAGGGAGAATATGTACTCCTAAAGTTGCCCGTTCAGGTTCCATCACCATGTACACATAATAGCCTCCTTGAACGATATCGAAATGACGGCTGTAAACACAATCAAGTTGCTGGGTCTTCCATTCAAGGAAAAGCTGGTCTGAATTTGTTATGGGGATAATCCTGTCGGTACCGACCAGAGGGGGAACTGGATATTCAATGAATGGCAATGTGCCCTCCTCAAATACATCCAATTCCTCTTCCAGCTGGTCATGCAAACGATTTAACGATACGATATCAAGACAATCCATTATTTTCCTCTCGGCATACTTAATTTCCATTACCCACGCTTTCACGATGATTTCCCTTCGCAGATACCTGAATTTTTGCCATGGCCATTCGGCAGAATAACTCTTGAACAGAGTACTTGTCACAAAGCTCTTGTGGTTGTTGAAAAACTTAAGCAACTCAATGTCCACAAATGGCAACATGCCGAGCTCGCAATAATTTGGTAATTTCTGACTCTGCAAAAGTATATCAAACTCCCTGCTACCAAAATGGGCACAGGTCATTTTTTTGAGGAGACGAACATTCTCCTGGGTGCCTTGAAAACCGCAAGCTTCAAGCATCAACCTTTTTTTAAACGCCAATATCTCTACAACCTTACGTGTATTCCATCCCTCGTTTTTCGCTCTAAAGAAAATCAGAGCCAAGAGCAGGGGGTGGGTTCGTAATAGATCGATAGCCCTTGAATAACGGCTGAGAAACCACAGTGCCGCAAGGGCATGGCTGGAGAAGATTTTTTCAAATTCCTGTAGAGGTATAAGCAGCTCTACAGGAATTGTTTGTACCCATGCCTGGGCGGCTGGCTCATTCATTAAAAAATGCAACGGAATAACAAGATTGTCCGACCAATCGCATTTCTCATGAATTCCATCGATAAGGCACGAACATTGGATGCCAGATGTCCAACTGCTGACGATTGTAAAACATGAACGCCCCCGCCCCCCAGAAAAATTCAAGATCAACTCGTTTTCTGCTGAGCAGGATACGAAGTCAGTGGAATACTCAGTAGTGTTATGGCTCATCATGTGCGAGTCTCAACGCATTGATTTATAAGAATTCTAAGCCTTTAAGTTATGGCTTTTATGACTTGTTTAAATGCTATTATTTCCATTTTTTTTAGTCTCGTTTACTCGCTGTCGACTATTTCGAAGTATACCATTCCTGTGACCGACCCCGTTTCCTTGATAGTGTAAGTAGCACCATTGAAGTCAATGGAATGGTACAGGTTCCCACGGACGAAGTTAGGATTTGTCATTTGGGAGCGCTCTGGCTCGTCAAACTCATCAAATCCTATGTAGCGCAACGTCCGCTCGCATGGCCGCCGTTCGAATGCTCCTTCGTACAACTCGGGATTGATCATTTGTACAACGGCCAGGAAGTACCCGTGCATGACAAGGCGCTTTTGGATATTGGGGTGGCAAAACATCTTGCGTAAGCTTGCCTCCCTCTCGTATCCTTTCATGTGTTGGGAATCATCTCGCATAATCCGTCTTCCTTCTATGGTCTTCTTGTTGCGAACACGATTCCAGTGGCAATCACGATCACCCTCAACTCATCCCCAAGGGTCTCATCAAAAAACACCCCAAGCACAACCTTGGCATCTTCATCTACCTTACTTTGAATAAGAGCCGAAACCTCCATATAATCCGACAGTGTCAAACTTTCCTGAGTTGCTGCAATATTGATAATCAAACCGCGCGCACCTTCAATTCCAACATCCTCCAGCAACTGACTACCAATGGCGCGTTCAGCCGCTTCGGTCGCACGGTTTTCCCCCACCGCTGAACCCACACCCATAATTGCCGATCCGCCCTCCAGCGTCACCGTTCGCAAATCGGAAAAGTCAACGCTGGTATTTCCCTGCATATTGACCAGATCCGTAATTCCCTTTACCGCCTGGAATAAGACATTATCTACATGCACAAGTATATCGGAAAGGCGGCTATTTTTCGGCATCAGGGAAAAAATGCGGTCATTGGAAACTGTGATAATGGTATCGACATTCTTGCGCAACTCTTCCCAGCCCAATTTGGCATTCCTCTCCCGTATACGCCCTTCAAAATGGAAGGGCATGGTGACAACGGCGACTGTAAGAGCGCCAAGTTCTTTGCATATCTTGGCAACAACCGGAGCAGCACCGCTTCCTGTCCCGCCACCAAGACCAGCGACAACAAAAACCATATCTGCACCATTCAGGGCTCTTTTCAATTCTTCCAGAGAGTCATAGGCAGCCTGAGCGCCAACCTCAAGGTCAGCCTTGGCCCCGCCACCATGGGTGTTCCCCTGGCCAATCTGCAAACATATATCGGCTAGGGAACTCTGCAGCCCCTGATTGTCAGTATTGGCAACAATAAACTCAACCCCCTGTAGTTTATTGTTGATCATGGTATTAATGGCATTTCCACCGCCACCGCCAACACCAATAACCTTAATTATGGCAGTGACTTTGCCAGTTTCAGTCATTCTAAACTGCATATTCTCCCCCCTCATCGCCCTCATGTACTTCGTTGGCCAAATACACGATCAATGGAATCTTTTATCTGCATCCAGCCCAAGAAAACTCAGAAACCAGAATTATTTTCCGCTAATGTTTTTATTCCAATCGGGTTAAGCAATCCCAGCATGGTGAACAACTTCACTTTAATCCAAAAACTTCAACATAGACTTGTCCGTCTTCAGTATTTTGCGCGCTGTAGGTGATTGGAATTGAAGCTCCATTGGCATTCGTGATATTCCCGCCACATTCGCATTTTTTAATTTCATTTTTAACGCTATTCACCCTGATTCCAGACAAGGTAAGTTTGCTGTCAGCAATTTGTTGATCTGTGCTGCGAATGATTTCCTTGACTTTCTCAGCCCCTGGCGCATCTTTTTGGGCATTCAATTCATCGTAGGATTGGAGCGTTATCATTCCGCCCAACGTCATGTTTGTATTAAAAACCTGATTTCTTACTTCTTTTGTTGTAATTTCCATGACAAGCTTGGTCACAGATGCTTCGTTGCAGGACGGGGCTGTTGGTGAACAACTGGACAGCAAAACCATGCAGTTTGCAGCAATTACAAATCGCCTCATGTAAGTTCTCCTTTTTATTATTGGATACATCTGTCCATATTTATGTATTTTTTTTGTTGTTTATGGGTGAATGGTTTTTGTTATTCACCAAGGTTCTCCGGACTATTTGTTTTTCAATTCGTTGAGCATTTTTTACACCAGGATAGTGACAATTTCTGTCACAGTTTCATGGAAAAAGTGAGGGAATAATGGTTGGCAAAAATCTTATAAAATTTTTGAAGTGTATCGATATCCTCAGTCGCCCGCAGGGGGCTGGCATTGAGGAAATCGGGGAGCATCTGGAAATAGAGCGGCGTTCCGTCTATCGGATGCTGGATCTTGTGAATGAACTCGGGTTTCCCGTAGTGGATGAAAAAGAACCTCTTGGACGGAAAAAACAATGGAAGCTGCTTGATTCCTTTCAGAAAAAGCTGCCCAATATGACTGTCCCCGCCATCCAGTTCACCCTGGCCGAGATGATTGGGCTCTATTTTCTCAAGGGGGCTGAAAATGTTGGGCAAGGAACGACTTTGACAGCCGCCACCCAGGACGCCTTTCGCAAGATCGAGCTTTTTTTACCGGCGGGATTGTTGCCTAAACTGGATAAAATCCGGACGCTCTTTGTCCCTACGGCAAAATTTGCCAAAGATTATTCCGGGTTCGACGAAATCATCGATACCCTGTCAAGCGCCATGATTGCGCAAAAGACCTGTTTGGTGACCTATCATTCATTTCATGATGACCAACAGCGAAAGATGCAGATTGATCCCCTCCATTTTTTTGAACGGGACGGCGGCCTCTATCTTTTTGTCCGCACAACCGCCTATGGCGATATTAGAGTTCTTGCGGTGGAGCGGATCAAAGAGCTTGTCAAAACCGAAGATGCCTTTGTGTATCCTGAAGGTTTTGACCCCGAGGAAAGGCTGCGCTCGGCCTTCAACATCACCATGGACGACCCAATTGAAGTCCGGATTCGCTTCAGCGCCGGTCAGGCTCGGTATATAAAGGAACGACGGTGGGCGGATCAGCAAAGAATAGAAGATGAGGACGATGGCACGGTGATTCTCACCTTGCAAACCTCGGGATGGTGGGATGTGAAGCGGTGGGTTTTGTCGTTCGGGGCGGAGGCGGAGGTGTTGGAACCGGTAGAGCTGCGGACGGAAGTACTCAATGATATTAAAAAAATAAAAAGGCTCTACGATAAATGACAATTTTACAATAAAGACAGTAAGTTGCGAAGCAATAGAACATTGCATAAAAAATGATTCCGACCCCAAATAGCCCTAAACTAATTCATATAAACTCTGCGGTGTTATTAAATGGATTATAGTTGCTCCTTCACTTTGTTGACAATTTTATCTAAAGAAGCTTGCACATCAGGATTAAGAAATTTATCAAGCTCATATCGTATTTTTTCAACGATATTCTTATAGTTGTCTTGTTTGTACGCCTCTGACAATTCTTTACAGGTAATGGTTTCTATGGGTAAAAAAAACATACCACCCACTTTATAGTTATCCTTTTTTATAAATCCATTTCTTTCCAGTATGATTGAATCCTCATTAGTAATGGAATTAAAAGCGTTTTCCCAAGCATCTTTGTTAGCCTTATTAACAAGACCAAACCAGAATCCCATCCTGGTCCTTCCGCAATCGTAACATAGATTAGCTATAAAAAATGGAGCTTTATTGTTTTCATCTTCTGGGTCAAACCATATCGAGGCTATTGGCGTGCCCTCTTTTGTCCAATGTTCAGAATAACCAGACATGCTTCGTTTTTTTAGCCCCTTTTCCTCAGGAGGATCAATTTGCCATGATTGATTGTCACTTCCCCAATTATCAACAAAACTTGAGATCTGCTTAATAATTTCAACTTCAATTCTGTCCAATAGGCGAGTAGCCTCGCTGAACATGTCAAGATTCTTAAGGATCATAATACCTGCTTCAAGAGATTTGTTTGTCGTCATTATCATTTCTCCTTAAAATTGGTAGATATGGCTACAGAATGTTTGGGCAAGTCTTCGGACAAAATAAGCTTCATAACTATCTGATTCTCCAGTGTGTTTCGTCGCTGCATCGTAAAGTAGAAAAGAAATATCCCTCCAGGAAATAGAAAAGACATTTTGATTTCCTTCTAAAGGGTTTTTCCCTTGCCGAGTAAGAAAAAGTAACATCCAAGGACGTTTTGTTTTTTGCGACTTTATCGCCGCATCTATGCAATATCTTTCAAGTTGTTTTTTATCTGATGAAGCATTGATCTTCACCTCAATAACAACATAAAAATTATCGGCATCAATTTCAATATCCACCCTGTTCCCCCAATTTCCTGCAGGGGTGCTTTCAACCCCAACGCGACAATAGTTGTTTACATCGCATGGAAGAATATGCGGCCTTTTTTCATTCACAAACTGGAGAAGACGGACAAGAAATGTCTTGCCAAGACCATGACTTTCGTGCGGATTTAACCACCAAGAAAGGACATATGAATTACGAACTTCTTTATCTTCAAGTTTGGATGCAGCCCATGGATCACAAAACAGGCCGGCTTTATGTGCTAATTCCAAAGGATCTCGTAACTCAGTAAAAAAACAACCTAATTTTTCAAGGTGTTCTGGTGATGCAAAAAACTCATCCTCTGTCATGATGTCTCCTTAATTCCAATGATTTTCATTTTTCAAAATATGTTATCACAAATTATGGACGAGAAGTTTTGGTTTCATATATTTTTTCATTCAAGTGTGACAAAAAATGTCATACGCTGAGTGTAGCATAAAAAAAGTTTTTTGATAACTAGTAAAGATTATTCATGAATCTTTGAAAAAATGTCACAGTTTACGGAATTCAATTATGGCAGTACTTGAAGAACACTGCCAGCAAGCCATTACCAAATTTGGCAACCCCTACGAAGCGGTCCACCGCTGGCTGGACGAATTTGCCGGTAAACCTGGATATGGTATGCGACACCGGCGGGTAAGGCATCATCTGGCAGGTATTCAGCAGGTTTGGGAAATGCTGGGTGAAGAAGCCGCCTGCGCTGCCCGGCAGCATATTATGACCGACCTCAAAGAAGAAGGCTGGACGGAACACGACCCTTTTCCAACCGATGAACAAGACTATATAAAGATTGGTTTCTTTTGATGACAGTACGAATTTTCGCTACCGAAAAAAACTGGATCGAGGGTGAGGCAGTGCGGCAGCTTGAGCGTGCGGCCTCGCTGCCCGGAATGGAAGAAGTTGTTGGCCTGCCCGACCTACATCCCGGTAAGGGGTATCCAATAGGCGCAGCCTTTGCCAGCCCGGATATGCTTTATCCTTACCTGATCGGAAATGATATCGGCTGCGGGGTTGCTCTCTGGCAGACGGATCTGCTGTTCAACAAGTTCAAGTTTGAGCGCTTTGAAAAACGGCTGGCCAATATGGTTAAAGGCCTGGATTCCGCATCCGACGGGCAGTTAGCCTTGGCGCACGCTATGGGAACCTTGGGTGGCGGCAACCATTTTGCCGAGCTACAGAAACTCGACCGGATAGAAATGGAAGAGGACTTTGTCCGTCTTGGCTTGAAAGAAAACGCCCTCACCCTCCTAGTGCACAGCGGCTCTCGGGGGCTTGGCGAGATGATCCTGCGTGATCATGTTGACCATTTTCGGGATGCTGGGTTGAAGGCTGATTCCCCCGAGGCCTCATCGTATCTTGCAAGACATGCAGAGGCCCTGATATGGGCGCAACAGAACCGCAAAGCATTAGCGGAAACCGTTCTCTCGGCAGTCAGCGCCGACGGGGTGCCTGTTCTTGATATAGCGCATAACTTTATAGCTCAGGAAACTGTTGCCGGCCGTGCTCTCTGGGTGCATCGGAAAGGAGCAATTTCTTCACAGGCGCAGGCAGTGATTATTCCCGGATCGCGGGGAGGGTTGACGTATCTGGTACGGCCAACGGGTGATCCGGCTGTTTCTCTGCACTCGCTTCCCCATGGGGCCGGAAGGAAGTGGCAACGCGGGGAGTGTCGAGGTCGGCTTGAACAAAAATACCGCCATGAAGATCTGCTGCGAACATCCCTTGGCGGCCGGGTCATTTGTCGCAATAGAGATTTACTTTACGAGGAAGCGCCACAGGCATACAAGAATATTGATACTGTGATCAACGATTTGATTACCCACGGACTGGCCGAGATTATCGCCACCTTCAGGCCGGTGGTGACCGTAAAGGATCTGTGAGAAAATGAACAAGGGCGAAACAGAAACCTGCTGGCTGCAGATTACCTCTGGGCGAGGGCCTGCGGAATGTTGCTGGGTAGTTGCCAGACTTGCCGAGACCTTTATCAGGGAAGGGTCAAGGCTGGGGTTGGAAATTCAATTCCTGGATTCGGAGCGCGGCTCTGAGGCAGCAACTCTGCGCTCAGCGCTTCTCTCTGTGAAAGGTCGTGATCTGACCGTACTGTCGAGCTGGGAGGGGAGCGTCCTCTGGATCGGCCGCAGTCCGTTTCGGCTTCATCATAAACGCAAGAACTGGTTTGTTGGCGTACAAATTCTGAGACAGCCAACGACGCCCCCGTGGAGTGAGAACGATATTCGAGTAGAAACCATGCGGGCTTCAGGCCCCGGTGGTCAGCATGTGAACAAGACCGAGAGCGCTGTTCGGATCACCCATCTGCCCACCGGGACTCAGGTGATGGCTCAAGAAGAGCGCTCCCAGATGCAGAATCGCCGCCTGGCCTTGGCAAGGCTACATCAACTGCTGGAAAATTTACGCCAGGATAATGAACGAGAAGCCCAGCAGGAACGCTGGCAGCAACATAATGAACTTGAACGAGGCAATCCAGTCCGTGTTTATCAGGGCAGGGAATTTCGGCTTGTCTCCGCATGAAAGCCGGAGACAGATCAAACGCCTTTTGCCAGATACTGCAGAATAAACTTCTCCTGTGAAGCCGACTCTATGCTTCCTGGACGAAGCCCTCTGATAACCCTGATAGCCTCTTCTCCTGAAATTTCATTTACTTTCCCATAAAGACAGGCCAAGACCGTGCCGGTACGACCAACTCCACCGGCACAATGAGCCCCCATGGCGACATCCTGATCGAGTATCATAAATAATCTCATTATCCGCTCCATCTGTGGCATAGTGGGAGGGGCAAATTCTGGTATGGGCTCATCGACGACCTGAAAGAGACGGCGATAATCATCGTAGAAATATTCCATGTCGCCAAGGTTGAGCAGAACCTTGACCTTTTGCCTTTGCAGAAAGCCAACTTCCTCCTCCAAGGGATTATTAAGTCCCGGCATTGCCATTCCGGCCAAACGGCCAGGAATTACAAAGGAAAAATTCAACCTTTTTTCAATAATCGATGGATGGGGCATTAAAAAAATCTTCCTGGTTTATCGCCTGACGATGGTTTTTTCGGCAATCATCTCTTTGCAAACAGCGGCAACAAGTTGCTTTTTTTTATATGATTTTCTACCACCTGCCCGTCGGCCAATTCACCATTTTGTTGGCTCATCGTAGCAACTTTCGTTTTCAAACAACATGCACTCACGACGAAATGTCAGCCTGCAGGTGCCAGTCTGACCATTTCGCTGTTGTCCGATAATGATCTCCGCGCTTCCATTTTCAGGATTATCGACTGCCTTATTGTAGATCTCGTCGCGATAGATAAAACAGATCACATCAGCTTCCTGCTTAACAGCTTCTGGTTCAGGGAGATCAGACATCACGGGATGTTTATCTTGTCGACTTTCCAGGTTCCGTGTGAGTTGGGACAAGACCAATACAGGGATTTCAAACTCCTTGGCTATAGCCTTAAGGTCTTTTAAAATGCCACGGATTTCCTGGAAGCGATTTCCGTTAGTAGTCGTTCCGATCATCAGCTGCAAGTAATCTACGATAATCAATCCAATTTTATGCCGAACTGCAAGTTTGCTAACTTTCGCCTTTATTTCCTGGGCGGTAATCCCTGGGGAATCATCAATATAAATAGGCGCTTTTTTGAGCATATCCAAGCTCGCAAAGAATATAGGCCAGTCTTCAGGAAAGAGTCCACCAGAGCAAATTCTCTGGGAATCAACCCGACTCATTGAGCTAAACAAACGCTTAATCAAGAGTTCACTGGACAATTCCAGGCTGAAAATTCCTACTCCGATATTATCAAACAGCGCCATGTGCTGGGCAATATTCATGGCAAAAGCGGTCTTACCCATAGAGGGCCGACCGGCCAGAATAATAAGATCTGATGGTTGAAAACCGGCGGTCATCTTGTCAAGCTCTACATATCCGGTAGTTACACCGGCGACCATCTTATCTTTTTTATCATATCGCTTTTTGTTGGCCATGAATTCAGCTATGACCGCCTGAAGATTTAGAGTGAGATTTTGCGGGCAAGTATTTTTCTGAACTCCCAGTGCTGCATTTAAGATATCAATATTGGTTTGTTCATCATAACGCAGAAGCGACCCCACTGCCATTAGCCCTGTCTCCTGACTCTTAGTAGGGCCTTTCCTCTCCGTTGAGAGTACCGCTGTCGCGGAAGTTAAAATTTTCGGGATGGATTCTTCAGATATTTGTTCGTTATGATCTGTTGTAAATGATTGCATGCATACCTCCTGGTTGATTTGTAGAGGTACTTAACATGACAGATATGACGTTTTATGACATAGTAAGGGGAAATATTTTTCAGATCTGATAAATCACTGTGATTGTTTGTCAGTTGTGATGATTGGAAAAATCATAGCTGACTCCCCCATGATAAACAATATTTCTCCTGTCACTTTAAGAGCAACACTAACCATGTAGATTTTCTATCCACCTGATTGCCTCGCAATCGGACACCTTACCAAGGTAGCGTTGGGTCGTTGATAAGTCGGCATGCCTGAGTATAATTTTGCTGATAATCTCAATCGGCACCCCTGATCGTGAGGCATAGGTTGCTGCATGCCGTCGAAGATTGTGTGGCCGGAGTTTAATCCCGACCATTTCTCCAATTTTTGCCACCACCTTTTTTGCCCCTGCATAAGTGATTGGGAAAACTCTCTGATCTGGTTGAATATCTTTGGCCCTCACATAATCCAAGAGTCGTTTGCTCAGTTTTTTCGGGATAAACACGACCTCCTGCTCGCGACCGCTTTTTGGTGAATGAAGAAAAAGTTTTTGGTCGTCAATGTCTCCTGGCTTGAGACCAAGTACCTCACTGATTCTCATTCCGCCCCTGGCCATGAGTTCAAGCATGATTCGGTTGCGGATTTTCAAGGTTCTGAAAATCGCTTCATCGATTGTATCTTTATCAAAAATTGCACATTGAGATGTCTTGGGCTTGCGAAAAAGGCTCTTTGCGGCAGGTGATTGACAAGGGTTTCGCATTTCAGGTAAAAGTGTATTGATAATCAGATTAAAGAAAGCCGACAAAGTTGTGTATCTGCATCGTTTGGTATTTTGTTTTCTTCCCTCGGACAGCCCTACGAGGAAAGAAATGATTTCTTCAGTTGCTATGGATTCCATTTCTCTGTCATTGTTGACAATGCTAAATTTGCTGAGCAAAAAGGTGTAGTTTTTTATCGTGTTGGCCCTTGAGCTGATTTTGTGGTATTGCAGGCAGAAATTGATAGCACTTGATACTTTCATGGCATGCCTCCTATGATAGAGTGAACTGGCGCATGGAAGGATTGTGTATCTGGAATAACAGCATGATCAGTCATCCCTCCGAAATTTCCTAATAGTATCAAACTATGAAAAAACAGGGCCGTTATTCAACGTCTGGCTTGGTCGACGACCAGTATATGCTTGGGTCAAAAGGCAAAGTTTTGCGAAATCTTCTGTATATCACAACGCAGAAGGAGATTGATCGAATCGAAACAGAACTGCTCTTTGAGATAACAGATCAGTTGCTGGATGAGTTTGATAATACCCGTCAGTTTTCTGCAGATGATATATTAGAAATGCACCGCAGATGGCTGGGGTCGGTGTATGAGTGGGCGGGGAAATATCGTCAGGTTATGATGAGCAAAGGGAATTTCATGTTTGCGGCACCGGCATATATTCCGCAGTTGATGGCGGATTTCGAAAAAGAAATCTTGGCCAAATATACCCCTTGTATCTTCAAATCACGCAAGGAAGTCGTTTTCGCTTTGGCAATAGTTCACACGGAGCTCATTCTCATCCATCCTTTCAGGGAAGGAAATGGCAGAATAGCACGACTCCTTGCCACATTGATGGCCCTGCAAGCAGGTTTGCCTCTACTTGATTTCAGCGGATTTGACAAAGAACGTCAGGAAGAATATTTTGCGGCAATTCGGCAAGGTTTAGACCGCAATTACAAGCCAATGGCCAATATCTTCACTGATATTATTGCTCGTTCGTTGCAGGAGTATGAGGAGTAGAAAGGCGCCCCTTAATCAATAAATATTTTTTGATGAGGGGTTGTGCCGCAATTCCTTCAATAGCAGAAGACGAGCACACGGAAATGACGAGGCCGGATAGTCGCTTCTCTCTATCGCGCAAATAAGGGTTTGTCTGGCTGAGGAGATTTTTTTTCATAGCTAATCATAGCACAATTTCCTGAATTTCTCATCAGGTTTATCTCCTGTTGGCAAGCTGTTTTCCTATTTCCGGAAGTCCAGATCTCTCCTATCCACCGGTTCAGCATGTTTGGAAAGACCTTGACTATGGGCCGAGTGGAATTTGTTACGTATATTGGCCAGCAACCTTATCAGGAATAAGCTCAAGTATCCGTTTTCCTCTCCGCTGTTGACCTTACCACTGGCAATGCTATTTGACTTTTGCCGCCTCGTATCATAGATACGACATAAGCTCTCGTAGCGAGCTTTTTACGATAAATCTTTAGTTCTCAATATTATCGAAAGGTTATCATTGCCAGTGCCAATGTACCACATCTTACTAATTGACTGTTTTTTTCTTAAATTATAAACTGAAATATACAATTTAGTTTAAGACAATGCCAAACCTGTTGTGAAGCAGAGATGGAAAACCACAGGTCTTTATAAGATAGCCGAGTTGCCTTATGAAAGAGGCGACTCGTTTTTTTTAAAATATAGGAGGGAACATGAGCAGAACCTTAGCCCTGTATATGCTTTTGTATTTTATTGTCTTTCCAGGACGTGCCATGGCAGGCAATATATTGTTCGTCAACTACAACGGCAGTGACAACGGCATCCCGACAGCCATATCTACAGATGGACATTCGGTCACTTCTGTCAATGTACCACCCGAAACCGCCAGCACCTATTTCCAGAGTGCCAATCTGAATCAATATTGCGCCGTCGTCTGGAGCGCCGCTTATGCTTACAACAAGGACGTTTCTGGAGCAGTCACCACATTGTCAAACTGGGTAACCTCGGGTGGGCATGTGTTAATCACGACACCGGATGCAATTCGCAATGATGGCGGCCTAATCAGCCTAATAGGTGGTTCTGGCGGTACTGACCAAGGGAACGTATACAGCACTATCGCAAACGTATCCAATAGCGTTACAACTGGCTTAATCGATATACGTGGCCAGCAACCTTATGACGTTGGTGACGAAGACTCGCTTTGTGTTCCACTCACCTCTGGCACGATTGGACTGGTTACCTCGGGGTCCACCGGGTGCCCATCCGAACCGGGCTACACTTGGACACTCCGGACTTTGGGGTGCGGACAAGTGGCGTTCATTACCAGTGGAAATTTCAGTAGCTCTACAACCAACGATCCCAATTGGACTTTAACCACCATTCCAGGTCACGGCGTCTATAATGCGGGTTTGAGAAATTTTGTATATAATGCTTGCACAAGACAGAACGCTTGTTTTCCGTGGAGCATGTTCTTGCCGGCAATGACAGACATGGGAAGAAGATAGTATTCCCATTGCAAACCTTTACCAAATAGCAAGAATCATAAATTAAAGATTCTCTGCGAAAAGGTTTGGTTTGAAATGGTCACGGATTGCAAAATCCATATAATGAAGTAGCAGTAGAGCTTCGACCTGCCAATCTTATCCGCGATCTATCTATGCAGACTTTACATTTTCTACTGTATATACGTAATGACACAGGGAGTCAGATGAGTGCGGCCCTCATTCTCCCCCAATTACGGCAGATCAAGTCTGCCATAATTGGGGAAGAATGAGCCGTCAAGAAATAGCCGGTTCCTTATTATCGGTTCATCCGACTAAAGCGTACTTTGTTTCATGAAGTGCCATTATCTTCAACTTAAAGAATTCCATATCTCTGTAACCATAGGCTTTCCTCTGCATGGTTTTGATTTTGTTGTTGGTACCTTCGAGAGGGCCGGTCGAT
>JBDRQE010000005.1:0-3814 GCA_043826415.1 Pseudomonadota bacterium | reverse complement strand
TAAAAAATAATACAATAATCTTGGAATCGTTATTGCTTAAATTTGCAAATAAAAAGCTAAAAAAAAAGCCGCCCCCCGAAGGAGACGGCTGTGGTTAAAGGATTATGCGGCAATTGACAGAGACTTGAGTTCAGCCATTTTTTCGGTCAATACCCAAAGAGCCTGGTTCAACTTAATATTACGATCAAGTGATTGGACTGCTCTAGTGGTGTGCTTCCGGGGGCCGTTTTCTCCTTGGGTGTAGCCTTTAATTCCGCCCTTGATAATGTTTTCCTGGACGGTATTAAAGGTGTTCCATAGGTTATTTTTTGTGTCCTCAAAACGACGACAGTTCAATAACCTTTCAGAGCTAATAGGAGCGTGTTCAGTTTCCTCATATATAAGTTTATGAGCAGATTCAGCGTAAACAAGCTGCTCCTGATAATTCAACTGAATACCTTTCAAATAATCCATCTGATCATTGATGATACTCGCGGATGCGGTGATCTTCTCAGCGGATTCCATAAAATCATCTCCCTTGAATCCGACATGGCGATGAGTGAAGTTTGCAAAATCAGATGCCACCATCAGACCATTCCCACATACCAGCCGCCAAACTGAAGCGATCAGCTTGAAAGAACTGCCCAGGTCGTGAGAATTATACAGTACCAGGTCCACCCTTTCGTCTTTTGGTTTAAGTTCATAGTTTTCATTCCTGGTAAAACGAATGGAATGCTTTTGAAAACCTTCCTTCTCCTGAAGACGGGTATTGCTCTGCTGGGCCCTGATTGGATACCAGCCAGTTTCACGCAGAAGATCTACCGCTTCTAAGGTTGAGACGAATGTGTAGCGACTTGAGACTTTATTGATGGGTTCGATTGCGCCAGCAGCAGGAGCGTACCGTACAATCAGATCGTTGGTCATAAAATTAGGTGCAGTCATGGTCGTGCCTCCAAGTTGAGATTAAAAAAATTGGGACAAGACCCCCGTCAGGGAGGTTTTGTCCCTGATGGGTTGATATGATTTAGTCGGTGTGGTTAGTCAGGGTCGTTTCAGCCAGCAAATATGCCAGTAAAAATCTGAAAGAATCCTGCCAAACAAAGGATGTAAAAGAAGTTTGCTATCATGGCTTTGCTCCTTATGAGATAAAAAAGGGCAAGACACTCCCAACAGGGGATGTTTTGCCCCTGGTGGATTGATTGGTTGATATTTGTTTTAGGTCATGCCTCCCAACTGGCTTCACATTTTTCACAAATGTATATCCAGCCATATTCCCCAAGTTTCTGGGCTTCAATCATCTCGCCACAGTCAAGGCACTTTTCAGATGGAGGTTGTTCCTTGTCAAATTTTCTTGAAAAAATATTCATATCCTACCTCCGAAGACCAAGAGGAGCACAAGACCCACCGCCCACCGACCGATGCAGACTAACATTATTACCATCAGTCATACCTTGCTGGTAGGCGTTGCCATCAACACGACTGGCTCTTGACATTATTGTTTTTATTCGCGGGAAAAGCCGATTAACTCGCTGGTCAACTGCTTTGTCCTTGATTATCATCAATGCGGTGCCGGTCATCCCAAAGGAATTACGGCTATCAGTCGGGGTTGTGTTCTGCTTCAGACGTTCTAACCGCTGGCTGATTGTTTTGATCATTCCCAGGCGATAGCTGTTATGCAGGGATTTACCATGAGTTCTGGTAAAGTCCTTTGCGCAGTTCACATAAGCCTGGCTCATTCGTTTGATGGTTGAGCGCAGTCGTTCAAACAGATCGGTGATGATTATTAAATCTGTCTGGCCGGCCACGAAAGTGAAACTCCAACCATTGCTGTTTCTGGTACGGATTGCTCGGCCATTGAAGGTTTTGGCGATGGAGCTTCCCAGGGAGATTTCCCATGTCTGGGAAGTCTTGGTCAGTCCATAGACTTCTGCAGAACCTACATGAGCTCCACTTCCGTCAAGAGCCACATCAGCAACGGACAGGTTGTGTTCACGCATCAGTTCCTCAGCCTTCTTCATGGCAAGGGCAGCTTCGTTTTCGTTATCACTTGCAGACAGAGAAAGTAATTTTTGGAGTTTATTGATTATTTTCTGATCTATCATGGTCTTGTCTCCTTATGAGATTGAAGAATCAAGGGCAAGACTTCCCCATAGGGGTTGTTTTGCCCCGATGGGTTGATGGGTTGATATTGGTTGCGTAGAATTGAGCTAAAATTGAATGCCCATATCCGTAAAGGACGTTAAATTATCCCCTACGATTATGTGGTCAAGAACCTTAACATCTATGATTTTTAAGATTTCTTTCAGTTTTTTGGTCAATTCAATGTCTTGTGGTGATGGGTCAGTATTGCCAGAGGGATGATTATGAGCAAGGATAACCTTTGCAGCATTGAGCCGCAGGGCTTCCTTGACCACTTCACGCGGGTAAACTGTTGTCGAATCAATAGTCCCTTGAAACATTTCCCTCCAAGCGAGGATACAGTTTTTGGTGTCCAAAAACAGACAACCAAAGACCTCATGCTGGTAGGAAGAGATTTTTGTGGCTATTGCTTCCTTTGCCGCTTGTGAACCTCCGATAAATTCAGATCCTCTTTTCAGTGTGGAGCGAGTACGGCTACGGCCCTCTTTGATGATTTCAGGGGTTGTCGCAGTGATGTACTGTCCTTGTTCATCTTTGATAAATAACTGCATCGCCTTATCTCCTTCTGTGAATTAAAAAGGGATACGACCTTACCAAAGACAAAGTGGTTATTTTGCTCCTGGTGGTTTGATTTCTGCGGGTTTCTGCAACAGATAGCTTCTTTTGCAAGCGTTCTATTTCATTTGCAGCCTCAAAAAGCAGGATGCAATGGCCGAGGTTGGTCTTGTCGGTTCTTTTTGCAGTATTCCGCATACTTCTAATTAGATTGATAATCATATCTTGCCTCCTTTGAGTCGGAATAAAAAAGGGGCAAGACTTCCCCGGCAGGGGTTGTTTTCCCCTGATGGGTGATATAAAAATGGTGGAATGATTGGTCGGATCTGTATCCGACCCTTCGGATACAGATCCGAGGTCAACTCCCTTAGATTACTTCTTTCTGCGTTGCGTCAGCGATGGCCTCAAAGAGATAGACGGGCTGATGCTGCCTCAATAGCTCTTTCAACAGAACTACTGGGTCATTACTTCCTATCAATTTCTGTAGGCGCTCTATCTCGTCTGCAGCTTCATGGAGCACGTTGCAATGAGGCCAATCATTCTCGGCAGCCCTTCTTGCACTGTTCCGCAGTCGTGTAGTCAGTTTGATTGTGATGGTCGATTTCTCAGTAACTTCCCTTTCCAATGGTTCGGCCATCATTTCGATTTCTGACTTATTCATGATTTTTCCTCCCTAATGAAAAAGGGGCAAGACTTCCCCTGCAGGAGTTGTTTTGCCCTTGGTAGATGGGTTTATGCCGCTTTTTTGGTTGTGGCTGGTTTGATTGCTTTTGACTTTTTGATCTCCAGGAAAGAAAACGAACTTGATTCCTGAAAATCATTTACCGTATGGCCCTGGTCAGCCAAGAACGCTGTCAGGCGGCTGATATCAAAAGACTTGCGGGAACGGATTGCCTTGGAAAGGATACTGCCATTGACTTTAATCGGATGCCCTGCCCTTTCTACGATCTGAAACAGATTGGCTTTTTTGGGTTCGATCTGGTTTTTCAGGCTTTTTTCCTTCTCTTGCAATTCCTGTAATTCTGCCACTGTATTTTCCAGCTCCGGAACCTCTTCGGCTGAAAATCTTGGACAGGTGGTGAGATGATTGCAATAGCCACATAAAGGGCTGGGTTCGGTTGCTGGTTTTACTGGATGGCCG
>JBDRQE010000004.1:0-57697 GCA_043826415.1 Pseudomonadota bacterium | reverse complement strand
GGTATTGTTTGAACCGGCATATCTGCCGCTGGCGGTATTGTTGTAGCCGGTGGTATTGTTCTCGAGTGCCTCTGTGCCGCAGGCGACATTGGCATAGCCTTCGGTGTTGTCGACCAGGGAATTAAGACCAATGGCGGTGTTTTTTATGCCGGTGGTGTTGTTCCTCAACGAGGAATACCCATCAGCAGTGTTGAAGGAACCTGTTGTATTGTACGCCAGCGCTCCAATCCCACTGGCAGTGTTACCGTCGCCTGTGGTGTTGCTTAACAACGAGGAAAACCCACCAGCAGTGTTGAATGACCCGGTGGTGTTGCTGAAACCGGTTGCAGAGCCATAGAGAATATTGATTACACCCGTATTTTCAATCGGGTCGATATCTTCTCCGACCGCGCCTATTGCATGTTCCGCGTAACCATCATTATTGAAATCACCAGTGGCAAGGGCGTCTCCAAAATATTCAGAACTCTCGACAATGCCTTGGATGCCCGGTGAATCCTAACTCCATGCCTGATGATTTCCTGAGCTGCCAATGCCTTCGCTTGAACCATACAACACATTTACCACACCGTATTCAGGGCGATGATATGTTCCTTCCTCAGGAACACGGGCGGCAATATCGAAATATCCATCATTCTTAAAATCACCAATCGCCAGTGAGTCAGAAAAGAAATCGACAGTGTCTGAAAAGCCAACAATACTTAGTGAATCCTGATGCCGGAACTGACTTGCAGATATCGATCTTCGAGGAATATGAAAAGCTCCTGTACCTTGAGCATATGCGATATCCTCGCCTGAAACGCCAACGACCAATGCGCCCATTTTCCCCACTGCCCAACTTAGTTCCAGACAACACGGCAAAAAAGAGAAGAGGATAATGGTGCTCTATATGAGGTAGTTCTTGTAATGTAGCTGCAATTTGTTCATGGTGTTCACCATTATTTGTAGAGTATCTGGACAGAAAACAGGCAATCCCTTGCTTGCGAATAACATCGCCTTCTGGCAGATCAAGGGTATAGACTGTCACCAAACGCTCAACTATTGTGCCAGCACTGCATTAAAAAGTATCCAGGGGAATTTGTACTCATCGGCCCCGATGTCACAGCCAAGAGTGATATCGCCCTGCGGGCGCAGATCTCCATCAATATCATCGTAGGGGGCTCTTCGTGCATAGTGGCCAAAAATAAATAAACCGCAGAGAGCATTATCCCTGGCAGGAGACGCAGAAGAAATATGATAGCTGCTGTCTAACAGAGGGTCACTGTGAATGTTGGTTGGCTTGTTATCATAGGTGCCTCCCTCGGTAATATCCACTTCACCAACAATTGAATAATCTGCCATCAAAGAAAGCGAAGACGCTCCTATCTGGCGCAAACGGATATCAGTTCCATCCTGCCAGACAATTGAATTTTTCAGATAAACCTGTGAAGTGGAAGTAGTATTTGAGGCAAGTGTGATCCCCTGCCCTATGAGTGCGGAATTATTACTGATAGTGCTATTGACAAGGTCAAGCGTCATTGTGCCGGAACCGCTCGAGCCTGCATAGATTGCGCCTCCATACCCGCCTTGATTTCCGGCTAGAAGATTGTTTTTCAGGGTTGCATGTAATTCTCCATTATTACATGCGAAATAAAGCCCACCGCCATCGGACGTGGTCTGATTGTCGACAATCCTGTTATTGGTCATGGTCACAGCAGCTGTGCCGCTATTGTCTACATAAACATACACTCCGGCACCTGGCCAGGGGTTGTTTTGGGGAAACTGAAAATTACCCTGGACTATGGTGTCGTGAAGAATAAACGTTATACTGCCGTTGTCATATGTGGTAAGGGTAATCCCGTTCCCACGAAACGACTCAATCACACCCTGCTCTATCTCCAAGTTAACTGTGCTGCCAATGACAATTGATTCAATACCTGCTCTCTGCAGATCAGTTAGCCCGTAAAACGACAGGTTGACAAGGCGGAGGTTGGCATGATTTCCACTACTGGGAGAAATAGTGACAACTGCATTGTTGGCTGAAGGTGAGAGTCGAGTTAGCAGCGGATCGCGATCCTGCGTTGTAAAAGTGGAATCCCAGCCGCCTTCGATTACCAGCTTCTCCGTAGGTGATGCCGGCAGGGAAGAAGTAATATAGATATGTTCTAAATATTCACCCTGGGCGACCTTGATGGTGGTTGTTGCGTAATCGTTGGCATGGGCAACTGCGGTTTCGATGTTTTTACACGGATGAGAGAGTAAGCCGCACGGCCAAGTGGCTTCACCGTTTGGGGCCACATAAAGAACAGGATAGGTTTCGCTGTGGGCAGTCTTGTTTTGCAGCATGATAACAACTGCAAGAAAAAATAGAAGTATCTTCATGTGGCCTCGCAAAAGTGAATAAAAAAGAGAGGACATACTCAGATTATCGTATCATCTCTGGTCATCGGGACTTTGCCCTCTCCTCGTGAACATAAAATAAATGAACGATATTCGAGAAGACCCTACAAATGGCCCACAGATCGAAAAAAGTGGTGATTTTTTATTTAGCGAAGGATCAAGAAGGGGAAAACAGCCTCTGGTTGTCAGTGATAAAACCTATCAGTTTAACAGGCGCTTATACAGTGAGGTTATTTCGGTTGATGGTTCGGAGTCATGGAGAATCTTGAGTGAATTTCTGCAGAGTTCATAGGTGGCGACAGCCTCATTTCTCCTGCCTTGGATGAGGTATGAGTTCATGAGCTTGAGGTAGAGCTGAGATGAAGCCCCTTCCTTTTCAATGCTTTCTTCAAGCAGGGCAATAGCCTTGTTGGGCTGATTCTGTGACTGGTAGATATCTGCAAGTTTACTGACAGAAGAGCAAAACTTCTTCTGAAGCAGTTGTCGATAGGACAGAACCCAGGAGTCTGATATCTCTTTCAGAAAAGTGCCTTCATAAAGTGCGACTGCCTTCTCCAGTATTTCAAGAGACTTTTCATTTGTGATCTCGCCGAGGCGCTGTTCGCTAGTATGCTGCACCATCTGCTCAAAAACGAGTGCATCAACCCGGCATGTTTCATCTGTTAATGACAGCAGTCCGTCCCGGTGGCGAATCAGCTTATCTTCTCGGATGAGGTTGCGAAGTCTGTATAAACTGATTTCTAGAGACTTTCTCGCTCTATCGCCATCGGCATCCGGCCAGAGAATGTTGGTGACTGTTTCAGCACTAATCCCTTTTGAACCTAAGGCAATGACTACCCGCAGTAATTGAAGAATCTTGTGTGGAGATTTGCCTTTGAATTCAACTTCTTTCCCATCCTTGATGACAGCGAGTCCACCAAAGGTTGTGATTTCAACAAACCAAGGCCAATTCTCGTTGATGTATATTTTATTTGTTGGTTTTAGCTGCAGTTTTCGAACAAGATTCCGGATGTAATCAACTTCAATATTATACGTAAGGGCTCGGTCGCATAGCTCTTGCCAGATAGATGGGACCCAGAAATTCACCATTGTAAAGAACCCTCTTGCCCTGCCAAGTTGCATTGCATGGGTGAGGTGGTCCAAGCCATTTTTCTCATCATCACCAGAAAAGGAGTAATATGCTGAAAGCAGGTTGTAGATATAGTCCATGATGGATCCGGGGACTTTTACAGCAATGTCATGGGAGAGTGCCAACTGTTTTCGTGCCTCTAAAACGTCCCCGTTTTCATTGCATGCAAGTGAAAGAAGTATTTGACAGAAAAACCGAGGAAACACCAACCCCACCTGTTCAGCAAGTTTCGTTGATGTTCTGGCGTGGGCTAAGGCTGTGAACTTGTCACCAGAAAAAAGGTGATACCATGCAGAGAGAAAATAAAAATATCCTATATTTCCGCTTCCTCCTTTCGGCAGAACCTGTTCCATTTGTAAGAGGTATTTTTTCGCCTCATTACTTGCAATGTTATTCAATGCATTGTGCACCCCTGTTGCAAGCAGCAGAGTGTCTAAAATATGGATGCCGCTCGTTTGGGCAAGTGACAAAGCCTCCTCAACAACCTCGATTCCTTTTGAGCTGAGTGATGGTGACGTTGTATTCATCAAAGAACTCATAAGCTTAAAGGTTAAAATCAGCAAAGGGGAAGCTGAGTTAGAATGTATTACCCTCTCCATTTCCCTGATCATCACTTCGCATTTATCAAAATCTCCGACACTGAGGTAGTAATATGCAAAAAAAGGAAAAGCTGGAAGGCACAACTGTAAATCCACCTCCCCCAGAGGCCTGGAGATAATTTTATCCTCCCATTCCTGCAAACGTTTGCTACCAGGACGCCTATGAATAAGTGCTATAATCATGCTTGTGGCAACAGTTACTTCAATTTCACGCGAGGGAATTGAGCTTTGCTCTTCAATCTTCCTCTCTAGCCAAACAATAAGACCATCGAGAACAAGAAAATTATCAAATGAAAAAAATGTCGAGTTGACAAGGCCTGACCAAGCCAGCAAAGATCCGCAATTATCTTCTTCATCGCAAAAAATCGCGAATGCCCGTTGAAAAAAGGCCTTGCTTTCCGGTGGATTGACGTACAGCGTACAGACACCAAGCCAGTAGAGGATCCAAGGTAATTCTTCCCGAAGCTTTTCTGGTATTGCTTGCAGCCAGAATAAAAGCGTCACACATCGCCCCTGGGCAATAATTTGTTGAGCGTTCTGGGTAAGCAGGGAAACGAGAGAGTCCCATTCTTTGCCTTCAAGAAACAGCTTTACAGCATTTTCAATTTGGCCATCGTTTTGTAACAGCAGGCCACCTTGGCGTCGAAGTGATTGTAACTCCTCATATCCAAACTGCTTTTCAGCTTCATTGAGCAAAAAATCTCGGAATAGGGGGTGATAGCTATATCTGACTTCTGTTGAGATGGTCCTTTCAATAAAGAAAAGTTTTCGCGAGAGCGTTGCAAGTATTGATTTTGCAGTAGGCAGCCCGGTGTGTCTCTTGGCCTGTTCAATGGTCATGACAGGGAGAAGAGCTGATTTCAGAAGAAAAATCTGTGTGGTCTGATTTTCATTCTTGAATATCTCATAGGCAAAATATTCGAAGATTTCTTCAGGTGTTTCTTTCTCAAGAGCTTTATAATCCGATTGAGTGGACATTGCCCACTCAATGAGCAACGTAACTCCTGCCGCCCATCCCTCTGTTTTGTCATGAAGGAGGTGAGTTATATCTGCTGGGATGATCTTGTTCTCTTTTAATTCCAGTAGCTTTTTGGTTTCATCAAAAGTGAAGCAAATGTCGCTCCAGCGAAGGATATTTTCACCTTTGCATCTAATGCGGGAAAAATGTGCGGGTGGCTCTTTCCTGCTTAGAATAATGAGGCGAAATCCTGGAAGAAGGGCTTTAAGGAGTGTCAGTACAACATCGTTAAAAAGCGATGAACAATCAGCTTCCTGGTAGTTGTCGAGAACGATAATGAGAGGTGCCGGGATGAGCTGCAACATCCTCTCAAAAAAACCTCTGGCAAATACAACCAGCCCCATCATGTATTCAGGAGAGAGTAAGGGAAGTTTTGATCTTGCTTCTGGCGAATATTGGTTGCATGCCTCCCTGAGATAAAAAAAGAAACTGGCAAGGTCTGTATCCCCTGCATCAATTGTATACCAGATACAGGGAAGAGTTTTGTGGTCAAGGAAGTCAGCAACAAGGGTTGTTTTTCCGGAACCTGCCGCTGCTGAAATCCAGAGGAACTGATTCTCTAATCTTTTGTCCAGTAAACTGAAAAGTCTTTCTCTGTGGACAATTCGTGAAATTCTTGGCCGGCAGACCTTGGCAATGCGGGGAAGGAGTTTGTTCATGAGATGCATTGGCTACAATGTAAGGAAGAGCATCTTGACCCAGCCAATATCCAATGGGGAAATTTGAAATATGATCGTGTTGTTGATGTATGATTGCACAAATAAATAACCTTGATACGTGTAGATTATCTGCTCTCAGTCCCTGGAAGTAAGTATCCACCGGTAAAACCGGTGGCTTTAAATTGTGAACCGCTCAAAGCGGTATGTTAAAAAGATTCACTGACCACCATTCGGTGGTCGCCTATTTAACTATTTAAATAACGACAGTTGTTCTACTCGATTATCTTCTTTTTCTTGTTCACGGATATACGTGCGAACAACACCTTCATCGGTACCAACAGTTGGAACAAAATAACCTCGCGCCCAAAAACTCATTCCACCGTAGTTCTTCTTTTGGCCAAGGTAAGTGCGAGCTATGTGAATTGCACTTTTCCCCTTTATGTAACCAACCACCTGAGCAACTGAGTACTTCGGTGGAATTGATGTCAACACATGGACATGATCTGCTTGTAGATGTCCTTCTAAAATCTTACTATCCTTTTGACGCGCAAGATCGTGAAACACCTCTCCAAGATGTTGCCAAAGCTGACCGAAGAGCACTTTTCTACGAGACTTCGGTATCCAAACTACGTGGTACTTGCATTCCCACCTTGAGTGACTTAAGCTGTTTACGTTGTTCATTGAAGCCTCATTCTCGTGACTTTGAGCGGTCCACGAGTCTTGAGGCTTCTTCATTTTTCCGGAACTGTCAAACTTTTATTGTCCCCCGGCAAAGCCGGGGGTTTACTTAGAAGAAATTATTGCAGGTTGTGCCCAAAAGTCTGCTGGGCACGGCGGTGAACTATACCTTCAATCAGTGGCCTTGCCTGACAACCTTTCTTGATCACGGAGAGGTCACCCCGGATAACAATGCTGCGGAGAATGCCATCAGGCCTTTTGTGATCGGTAGAAAAAACTGGCTCTTTGCCGGGCCCCAGAAAGGTGCAGAAGCCAGCGCCTGCCTGTACAGCCTGATCGAGACGGCAAAGGCCAACAATCTTGAGCTATACAAATATCTTCGCTATCTTTTTGAGAAACTGCCTTTTGCCTCGTCAGAGGATGACTACAGAGCGTTACTGCCGTTCAATCTCAGCCAGACAGATTTAACTCTCGGGCATATCGTGAGTGGTGTTTAATTGACGCTTACAAAGACTCTAAAGGGCAGGCATCTGGAACCGGCAAGGCAAATCGTGGATTTGACCAGCCGATTCCAGGATAGAGACTAACTGATTTGTTCAAAAATATGACTCTTCGCACCGCAGACAGGGCATTTTTCCGGCGGCGCTCCAAATTCTATATACCCGCAGACCGGGCAGAGATAAAAATCGGTCACATCCAAATCCACACCTTTTTTTACGGCCTCCAGAGCCTTGCTGTATAAATCGGCATGAACCGCCTCCGCTTTGACCGCAAACTTAAACATAACCTTGGCCTTATGGCCTTCGGCTTCTGCCTGGGTAATCATGGGCGGGTACATATCCTGAAATTCATGGGTCTCGCCATTAATGGCTTCCTGCAAATTATCAACGGTAGAGCCGATTTTATCCAGGGCCTTCAAATGACCTTCGGCATGAATCCGCTCAGCCTCTGCCGTAGTACGGAACAATCTGGCGACATTAAGAAAGCCCTCCTTTTCCGCCTTTTTGGCAAAGGCTCTGTATTTTTGATTCGCCTGACTTTCGCCGGCAAAGGCATCCATAAGATTTTCTGTGGTTGATGACATTCGTTCCTCCTGAAAAGTTTATTTGTGAATGAAAACGATAAAGAATAACTAGACAGATACCGTAAACTAGACATTCCCCTTCTGTTTTCTGGCAAAATTAGCTGCCTCCATTCCGGCGACACAGCCTTCACCAACGGCTTTGGCCATCTGATAGGGATGGCCAGTGATATCTCCGGCACCATAGACACCAGAAACATTGGTCTCTGCCAGTTTATTGGTTTCAATATGAGTCATGGTATCCAGATCTAGCTGGACCCCAATTTCCAGGGCCAACTCCATGGCCCCCTTAGCCCCAAGTTCGATAAAAACGCCATCGACTATTACCTCTTTACCGTTTTCAAGAAGAATAGACTGCACGACATTCTCACCCTTAATTTCCTTGATCCAGGTTCCTGACAGGTGCTCAACAGTGGAGCTGCACAGCTTCTGCATGAGATCTGCCGAAGCCACAAGCTCCTGACTCACCAGATAGACCTTGGAGGCATAACCGGTAAGGGTGATAGCTCCGTCAATGGCAGCACTGGCATTACCCACGACTGCCACAGTGGCCTTTCGGTAAAAATTAGCATCACAATCAACGCAATAAGAAACCCCTCGACCGGAGAAGTCCTTTTCGCCTGGCACCTTCAGTTTTTTTCTAGCCGTTCCTGTGGCAAAGATGACCGTACGACTGGTGACCGTTGCACCGCCTTCCAGTTCAAGATCAAAGAGCACATCTCTCTGATGAATCTTCAACACATCGTCATCCATCAACTCAGCACCAAAGCTCCTGACTTGCATCACCCCCGCCTCCAGCAGTTCCTTGCCGGTCTTCACCCCTTCCACGCAGGCATAGTTTTCCACATGAGCTGAATAGAGCGAACTCCGTTCAATCCGTCCCAGCAGTAAAACCCTGCTTTTTTTGCGAACTGCATGGATTGCGGCCTGAATTCCTGCTGGACCAGCACCAATAATCACCACATCAAAGACAAGAGCATCCATTTTTTTCTCCCAAAAGCCTATTTTTTATCTCCACCAAGATCCACTTTTTCTTTATCAGTCTGCATTCCTCTTGAATTCTCATGCAATATATCCTAAAGATAAAGAGTTTCGGCCTAAGCCGCTGTAAAAAAATAACATGGCCATTGAAGTAACCGGAGCGGCATAAGGAGCCGTAACGAAATTCATATAGGTGGCCCTGTTATTTCGTAACGGCTCCTAATCATTCAATATGAATAGTTCCATTTCTAAACTAAGATAGAAAGGAAACGGCCAGCAAGCAGCGAGAAAACACTCCTGGTACAAACAGTACAGCGAGGAGCCGCCCGGTACAGTCGCAGAGCAGAGCACTCGACGGGGGTCGCACGAACCAGAGATGGCGCATATGCAACCAAAAACGGCAACCAAGAACGTTAACGCTTACTTTGGAATTTAAATAACCTGACCAGTTTTCAGTTATAATAAGTCAACATCCATTCGTCAATCAACCATCATGGATAGCTATCAGCAAAGAATCGTCATTACAGGCGTCGGCCTGGCCGCACCCAACGCTGACAATCTCAAGGATTTTCGGAAGAAACTTCTGGCGGGGATCAGTGAAATCAAAGAGATAGATCTCCGCTATTTTGGCCCGGCACCTGCAGGCATCTGCACCTTTGACGAAACAAGATACCGGAAAAAAAAGGATAACAAACGGGGAACCCGTGCCGGCTGCCTTGGTGTTTATTGCGCCCACGAGGCCATGACCGATGCAAGGCTCGACATTGACTACTATAATCGGTCTCGCATTGGTGTTTATGTCGGTCTCACCGAACATGGAACCGTCGAGACAGAAAACGAGATTTTCAATATCAGCAAGTACAATTATGACGTAAAGTACTGGACTCACCACCACAATCCCCGAACCGTTCTCAACAATCCTGCAGGCGAAATCACCATGAGCCTCGGGATAACCGGCCCTCACTACGCCATCGGAGCAGCTTGCGCAGCCGGTAATGCCTCTTTGATTCAAGGCGTCCAGATGCTCCGTCTGGGCGAGGTGGACATGGCTCTTGCCGGCGGCATCTCTGAGTCAACCGGATCCTTCGGGATCTTCGCCAGTTTCAAGGCTCAGGGGGCACTCGCCGAGGCAGAAGATCCGCGTCAGGCCTGCAGGCCTTTTGACATGGAGAGAAACGGCATTGTGGTTTCGGAGGGAGCCTGTATCTACGTTCTGGAAAGACTGGAAAAGGCCCTTGAGCGTGGAGCCGGAATCTATGGAGAGATTGTCGGTTACTGCATCAACTCCGATGCCCGTGACTTTGTACTCCCTTATGGCCAGAGACAGGCGGAATGTATGCAGCAGGCCTTGAATCGCGCCGGACTCAATGCTGCTGATATTGATATCATCAACACCCATGCCACAGGAACCAGGCAGGGAGATATTGAAGAATGTAAGGCTGTTCGCCAGGTCTTTGCTGAAGCGCCATCCACTTATATTAACAATACAAAATCCATCATTGGTCATGCCATGGGGGCCGCCGGCGTTCTTGAGCTTGCCGGTAACCTTCCTGCCTTTGAAGATAACATGGTTCATCCCACCATCAATGTCAGCAGCCTTGATCCGGAATGCGCCCTGCCCAACATGGTTCTCAATAAACCAACAGAATTGAAGTCCGTATCCACCATTCTCAACAACTCTTTTGGCATGGTCGGGATCAATTCCGTTATTATTGTTAAAAAATACGAAGAGTAAAGATATTTCTCAAAAAATATATAAAAAAGAGCGGCAAGGTATGGTATAAAGAATGTTTTGCTTCGAGAAACGATCTTACTCATTCCAACGTTTGCACAAAACTACAGATAACATTCACTCTTTTTCATAAGAGATCGAACATGGAGAAAACATGACACGTGATGATATTAAAGATCTCATTCTGGAGATTATCAAAGACATAGATGAAGATGCCGATTTTGACACATTGCAATCCGACCAGCCGCTACGTGACCAGTTGGATCTTGATTCCATGGATTTTCTTGATATCGTAATGGAACTCCGCAAACGACACAAATTACAGATCCCCGAAGAAGACTATCCCCAGCTGGCCTCCCTTGACAGCTGCGTCAACTACCTGGAACCACTACTCAAGAACGCCTAAAGGTGCACATTCCTCTGCTGGTCATCGGCGGCGGTCTTTCGGGGCTGGCCGCCGCAATTCGTTTCGCCCGTTTCAATCCGGATGTCCTTATCCTGGAAAAACACTCCCGCGTCGGTGGCCTCAACTCCTATTACTACCGTAACAACTCCCTGTTTGAAACCGGGCTCCACGCCGTCACCAATTTTGCCCCGCCCCAGGATAAAACCGCCCCCCTCAACCGTTTGCTCCGCCAACTGAAACTCAGGCGCAGAGATTTCACCTTTCATGAACAGATCAAGAGCGAAATCTTTTTTGCCAACCAGGAGACACTGACCTTCTCCAACGATTTTGACCTGCTGCACCATGAGATAGTGACAAAATTCCCCCGCAGTACGCCGGGATTTACCAGACTTCTTCAGACCATCAAGGAATATGACCCGTTCCAGGACGCACCCTTTCGCTCGGCCAGAACCTTACTGACTGCAACACTCGACAACCCGCTTCTCGTCGACATGCTGCTTTGCCCCTTGATGTTTTACGGCTCAAGTGTGGAAAACGATATGGATCTGGGCCAGTTTGTCATCATGTTCCGGGCGATCTTTCTGGAAGGAATGTTCCGCCCTGAGGGTAACATCAAAGATTTTCTGGAGGTCCTGCTTCATCAATATCAGGAATTTGGTGGAAGAATTCGCTTGCAGGCCCCTGTTGCCAGAATCATCCACGAGAACAGAAAGGTAATTGGCGTGGAACTGACCGACGGTGAGCTAATCACCTGCGATGCCCTGCTCTCTACTATTGGCTACGAGGAGACCCTGGCCTGTCTTGCAGCCCCACCAACACATAAACAGCGGCCCCGACTTGGCTTTGTCGAATCGATCTTTCGGTTGCCCCATGATTGGCGGAAGAATATTCTGCCCCAAGATAAAACTATTATTTTTTACAATACAAACAAGCAATTTTACTATCAGCGCCCTGAATCTTTCGTTGATTTCAGCAGTGGTGTTATCTGCTTTCCGGGAAATTTCCAGGGGATTAACGCTCAGCCGCATCTTGAGATTCGAGCCACCCATCTTGCCGATTACGGCAAATGGAAATCCCTGGCTGCCGACAGACCCGCTTATCTTGCGGCCAAAATCGACACAGCCGACCAATCCAAACAGGCTCTCGAGAAAATCATTGGTAATTTCAGGCAGGATATTGTATATGAGGATACCTTTACCCCTCTTACCATAGAACGCTTTACAGCCAAAAAAGAAGGCGCTATTTATGGTTGTCCTGACAAAATCAAGAATGGCGACATAGGCTACCACAATCTCTTTCTTGCCGGTACCGACCAGGGTTTCCTAGGGATTGTAGGTTCTATGCTGAGTGGTGTTTCCATGATCAATCAACACATTCTGCCCCGACTTTAGACACATTTGTAAGCAAACAATAAGAGATATATTCGATAGTTTCCATGCCTTTTCCTTTAGACAAAGCTGCTGACAGCTACGATGTAATTGTAATTGGCTCCGGCCTTGGTGGCCTGACCACGGCCAAACGTCTCTCTTACTGCGGCCACAAAGTCCTGCTTCTCGAATTTCACCACCAGCTTGGAGGTCTTGCCACCTGGTTCAAGCGTAAAGGTCATATCTTCGACATCTCCCTGCATGGTTTTCCTTATGGCATGGTCAAAACCTGCAGAAAATATTGGACAAAAGAGATCACCGAGTCCATTGTCCAGCTCAAAAACATTGTCTTTGACAACCCCCAGTTTTCTCTGAAAACCACCTTTGACCGGGTTGATTTCTCTACCCTGCTGAACAAAAAATTCAAGATTTCCCAAACTACCATCGATCGTTTTTTTGCAACCGTGGCCGGGATGAATTTTTATGATGACCAGAGCATGACCACCCGGGAGCTCTTTGAAGAATTTTTCCCCGGCAGAACTGACGTGCATCGCCTGCTCATGGAACCCATCACCTACGCCAACGGTTCCACCCTGGACGATCCGGCCATCACTTACGGCATTGTCTTCTCCAACTTCATGAACAAGGGAGTCTTTACCTTTGAAGGCGGCACGGACAAGCTCATCCAAATGATGACTGAGGACCTTGAAAAAAACGGGGTGATGATCTGCACCAATGCCAAGGTTGACAGAATTCTTGTAGAGAAAGGAAAGGTACGCGGCGTTGAAGTGAACGGAAGGGCGATTACCGCCCCGGCCGTTGTTTCAAACAGCGGCATTACCAATACAATCTATAATCTGGCTGGTCGTGATGTCTTTTCAGGCGGCTTCCTGGAAAAAGCCGATGTGATTCGAGTGAATAACTCCAGCTGTCAGGTCTATATAGGGCTGAAAAAAGATGCCGCCATTGAGGACAAGGGAGATCTCCTTTTCACCTCAACTGCGCCCGTCTTCGATTCTGCCGAGCTGCTCGATATGCACACCCGCTCCAAGACCTTCTCGGTCTATTATCCAAAAACACGACCGGGCCACGATCGATATGCCATTGTCGCCTCCATGAACAGCCGCTATGATGACTGGAACAGTCTCAGCCCAGCCGCCTATGAATCCGAAAAACAAGCACTTATCGAGCGGACCCTGGTGGATCTGAACCGTTATTTCCCGGGGGTTAATGACAAAATTGACTGGCTGGAGGCGGCAACGCCCAAGACCTTTAACCGCTACACCCTGCATACCCACGGCACTTCATTCGGCACCAAATTCGAGGGCCTGGCAGTGTCCAGATCCATCTTCAAAGAGGTCCCCGGGCTCTTTCATGTCGGCTCAGTGGGGATCATCATGTCCGGCTGGCTTGGAGCAATTAATTACGGAGTCATCGTCTCCAATGATGTTGACAGCTATATCCGCAGCGTATAATCAAAGCAAATGACTCCCTTTACTGATCAGAAAGTTATTGTCACCGGAGCAAGCCGGGGCTTGGGCCGGGCCATCAGCCTGGCTTTTCTTAGTGCCGGCGCCCAAGTCATCGGGATCTATGGCAGCAACAGTGATGCGGCCATACACTTTGCTGAAGAATGCAAGCAATTTGGTGACAGACTGCAACTTCACCAGTGCGATGTCTCAGACAGCAGGCAGGTCGAAGAGTTCTTCCGTCAGGTGGAAAATGAGTTTGACACCATTGATATCCTGATCAATAATGCGGGAATCCGCCGTGATGGACTCCTGGCCCTCATGGACAGCAAGGACTGGAAACAGGTTATCGACATCAACCTCACCGGCACCTTTAATATGTCCAAACAGGCAGTACTACTGATGATGAAACAGAAATACGGTCGAATTATCAATATCACCTCTCCTGTTGCCCATCTCGGTTTTGCCGGTCAGGCCAACTATGCGGCCTCTAAAGCCGGCCAAATTGGCATGACCAAGAGCCTGGCCAAAGAAACAGCGCGCAAAAAGATCACTGTCAACTGTGTTTCCCCAGGATTTATCGCCACCGATCTCCTGGCTGATCTCAGTGCCGAACAAGTGGCTGCCTATAAAAAACTGGTCCCCATGCGCCGTTTTGGCACCGCGCATGAAGTGGCGGATGCGGTTCTCTTTCTTGCCGGCCCGCAGGCTTCCTACATCACCGGCGCTGTGCTGGATGTCAACGGAGGCTTATAAATACACATGTCCATTGATCCACTCATTACCGATCTGATTCCGCACCGACCTCCTTTCCTCTGGATTGACCGGATTATAAGCTATGAGCAAGGGACCATGATCACTGAGAAATCGATCCCTGAAGATCTGGACATCTTCAGAGGGCATTATCCCGAGCATCCCATCCTGCCGGGAGTAATTCTTTGCGAAGCCCTGTTTCAGACCGGTGCCCTGCTTATCGCCAGGATGTTACAAGACTCACAAGAGACCAAACAAGGCATCCCTGTCCTCACCAGGATTGGCGTGGCCCGTTTCAAACGTCCCGTGGGTCCGGGAAGCACTATCCGGATGCAGGTGCACCTGAAAGAGAAAGTAGCCGGTTCCTGGTTCATGAAAGGAATTCTGCGTGTCAAAGAGAAGATTGCCGTCCAGGTTGATTTTTCCTGTACCATCAGCTCCGCCCTGCAACCATGAACGATTCATCCCCCCAACCTTCAAACATGAGCGACGGTGAACCTGTCTTTATCTGCATCTACTGTGATCAGAAAAAAGTACACCTGCAAGGGCGCTGACACAACGCCAAGGCCGTCTGCACGGGATGCGGAATGATCTCTTCAGTCGATGACTATAAAGAGCAGTTAGATATATGGCAGGAAAGAATATGCCAGAGATCCGACAGTTGACTTTTTACCCAAATAAAGTATTTTTTTATCAATAAAATCTGTTTCCATACATTTTATTAAAACAATACAAAGACAAACACTTAAAGGAATACACACGTGCAGCTATCGATCGCCAATATGATTTTACATGCCGGTCCAGTTGGACAACTGGTCATGCTTGTTCTCCTTCTTTTTTCCGTCATTTCCTGGTCTATTGTTTTTATCAAGACACGTCTATTTAAAAAAGTGTCCACCGATTCCCAGGACTTCCTTGAGGCCTTCTGGTCCTCGAGCAAGCTCAGCGATGCCTATGACACTGCTCAGGAATATGAATACAGCCCTGAAGCGTCCATCTTTTCGGCAGGTTTCACCGAACTTCAAAAAATAAACAAGATACGCAGCCGCAAAGATACAGGTAATCAGCCGGAAACCCTGGATATGCAAATGGCCACCATGGACAACCTGAAACGGGCCATCCGCAAGGCAGAATCCCAGGAGATCACTGAAATGGGTAAATACTTACCCTTTCTGGCAACTACCGGCAGCGCCACCCCCTTTATTGGTCTTTTTGGTACTGTCTGGGGGATCATGGCCTCTTTTCACGATATCGGCATGCGCGGTTCTGCCTCCCTGGCCGTTGTCGCCCCGGGTATCTCCGAGGCCCTGATTGCAACAGCCGCCGGCCTTGCCGTGGCTATTCCAGCAGTTATTTTCTATAATTATTTTGCCAATAAACTGACCTATATTGACGGCGAAATGCAGAATTTCTCCACCGATTTTCTCAACCTTGTTGAACGCGACATGATAGGACGCGGCTAACGAATTAATTACGAGTTACGAATTATGAATTACGATTTGTCTGTTTTTAATTCGTAATTCGTAATTTTCTTTTTTACTGGATACGAATCAAATGGGAATGGGATCAAGCAGGGGAAATGGCCCGAGAGGACTGGTTGCCGATATTAATGTCACCCCTCTGGTAGATGTTATGCTGGTGCTGCTCATCATCTTCATGGTGACCGCGCCGATGATGACTCAGGGGTTGGATGTTGATCTGCCGGAAACCACAGCCAATTCTCTACGACAGAAAGAAGATCCCCAGGTGGTAAGCGTTGACAAAGACGGCAAGATCATGTTGGGGAAAATCGAATATACTCAGCCTGTTCTTCGCGACCAACTGGCTAAACTGTTTACTGAAAAAGGAAAGGAAGAACTTATTTTACTCAAAGCGGACAAGAATATCACCTACGGACAGGTAGCCTCGATTATGGCTGACATTAAAGCCGCAGGTTTTACCAAACTGGGAATGGTCACTAAACCTGCGGATGAAAAACAGTAACGTGCCTGCAAATCAACCATTCTTCCATGCCCCGCCCAATGAATGGAAACTGCCGATCAACCTGGCAATCGGGCTTCATCTTCTGGCCCTGTTTTGCGCTATGGTACTTCCCGGCCTGCTGGATCAACGAACCATTCTCCCTGAGATTACCACCATCGATCTGGTGAGCATGGGAGAACCAGCCACCCCAAGTAAACCAGCGGCTCCTACGGCAATAAAACAGGAATCAAAAAAGGCTATTGCCCCACCACCGCCACCTAAACCTGCGGATACCATCACACCGGAAGAAACAAAGCAGATCCCTCTTCCCCCTGAAACACCGGAGGCAGTTCCCCTCCCAGAACCAACGACACCTGCTGAACCGGTTGCGCCCCCGGCACCAGCCGAGGCCATATCGATTAAACCGTTAAAGCAAAAACTGAAAAAGGTAATCAAGGATATTCCTGACACCCGGGTTGAGGATGCCAAGATTCGTAAAGACGAGCTGAAAAGTATTGCCAGGAAGCTCCAGGAAGAGGCAAAAAAAGAAACTGCGGCCCAGGAGACTATCAGACGTCAACGACAACTGGCTGCAGCCCGCGAGGAGGCCAGACGTGCTGAACTGGAGGCCAGAATGGCCGCAGCAGACGCCAAGAATGCCCTGCGAGATCAGCTCAGGGCTTCAAACTCTGCCAACACATCTCAGACGTCCTCGCAGACCGGTGCCAGTAATGCTCAAAACATGGGAATACTGGAACAACAATATTATGCGACTATCATGGGTCATATCCAGCAATACTGGCAACCACCCGATATCAAGAACTGGGATCCCAATATTTTAACGATAGTCAGCATCACCATTGCCAGTGACGGCCAGATTGTCAGCCAAAACTTTGAACAAGGCTCCGGTGATACCCTTTTTGATCAATTTGTACTCAAAACCCTGGAGGCGGCCAATCCCCTGCCCACACCGCCACCAGCACTGCAAAAACAACGCATTGAAATAGGACTTCGCTTCAAACCAAGCGGAATTCAGTGATTTTTTCATCTATCAATGGTACACTCTGTGAATATTTAAACCATTCTCTGTTTCCTTTTACCCCTTTATCACATTATGAATACGCTACGCTTTTTAGTTATGTTTCTCCTGGGTTTTCTCCTGACTCTTGGCAATACTGCTAAATTAGCACAGGCAGATGCCAAGGTCTATTTAGATATTACGGCATCAGGAACACGGAAGATCAACATGGCCGTTCCCTGGTTTACCAACACGGCAAAGTCTGGTGAATTACAGGCCTTTGGTCGTGAACTGGCAAGCACTCTTGAAAAAGCACTGGAATTTCATGGGATCATCTCCATCATCCCCAATCAGAGCTACTCCGGATCATCATCTCCTGACTGGAAGCAGGTTGGCGCTGATTATACCATCCTGGGAAGTTACACCATATCACCGACAGGGGTCAATTTTGAGATGCGCCTTCTCGATGTGGGACGTGGCGACATGGTTCTTGGTAAAAAATATACCGGAACAACAGAGCAGAAGCAGGAGATAATTTTTAAATTCTGTGACAGTGTCATCAAAGAGCTCACCGGTGAGCAGGGTATTGCCTCCAGCCAGATAGCCTTTATTGCAGACAGCACCGGTGCCAAAGAGGCCTATCTGACAAATATCTTCGGCGATAAAACAAGACAGGTAACCCGCCATCGAAATCTGGTGATTTCTCCTCGTTTTACCCCTGATGGTCAGAGTCTCAGCTACACCTCCTACCATAAAGGCAATCAGAATCTTTACATTACCGACCTCAACCAAAGCACCTCAACCCAAGTACTTTCACGGAGGAAAGGGATGAATCTTGGACCTGCATGGTCACCGGATGGACAGAGGATGGTCCTGACCATGAGCAAGGACGGCAATCCTGATCTCTATCTGCTTGACCGTCAAGGGAATGTCCTGGAACAACTGACCAAACGCTCAGGTATCAATGTCTCAGCAGCCTGGTCTCCGAATGGTAATACAATAGCCTTTGTCTCGGACCGCAGTGGCAAGCCTCAAATCTATCTTATGGACCTCGGAACTAAGAATGTACAGCGGCTTACCTTTAAGGGATCAGAGAATGCAGAACCCTCGTGGTCTCCAAAAGGTGATCTTCTGGCCTACTCCAGTCTAGCAAATGGCTCATACCAGATATGTACCATCGCTCCCCAGCAAGGTGCCACACCTTTTCAGGTTACAAAAGATGCAGGTCAGCACGAGTCACCAGACTGGTCACCGGACGGCAAACAACTGATCTACTCACAACGCGATGGTGGCTCCCGGAAAATTTATGCCATCCTGAAAAACGGCACTTTTCAGCGACAACTTTTTTCCATAAAAGGTAACCAGACCTATCCCCGTTGGTCATCCAAAAAATAGTATTCACAAAAAATACCATTAAACAGGTAAATGCCATGAATAAATCTCTCTCCACATTTTTTGTTCTTCTCTCTTTAACGCCTTTTCTTGTCCAGTGTGCAAGCCAGGATGAAGTCAGAACCCTTTCCTATCAATTAAGGGCGGTGAATAAAAAGCTTGAGGATATGCAGGCCAATACTGTAGACAAGATGCAGAAGAAACAGGCCAGTTCAGCGGGGCAGTTAACTGAAATGCAACAGGAACTTCTGGCACTGAAAAGTGAACTGGAGGCAACGGCAATGACCAATCGCCAGCTTCAGGAGCAAAACAAAGCGCTTGAGACCTCACTCCAGGAAATAGTTTCCAAGCAATCTTCTGAAACCGACATCAAGATTACGCAGCTCAATGAGCAGCTTAAGCAACAACAGGATAGCGTGGCTACCCTGCAGGCAGCTCGTGCACTCGAGGCAGAACGTAAAGCTCGAGCAGCAGCCGAGGCAGCTGATGCCGCAAGGTTAAAGGTAAAAATGGCAAGCAGTACTCAGAGCATTGCTCAGATACAGGCTGAACGAAAAAAACAGCTTAAAAGACAGGAATCGGCATCAGTACAACAGAATCCCGCAGCCCCCACAACCGTTTCTGAAGAAGCACAGCCGGCAGCAACACCAGTATCTCCTGAGCAGACTGCCTCAGCAGTTCCAGCTGCATCCGTAACAGAACAGGTACCGAAAACGGTTCAAGCATCACCAGCCGTAACTGCAACAGCAACGGATGATCTCTTCAATCAGGCACAAAAGAAATACGAGGCAGGAAATTACCAGAATGCCTATGAGATGTTTGAATCCTATATTGACAAAAACGGCAGTAGCGCCAACGCCATCCAGGCCCGCTATATGATGGGAGAATGTCTTTACCAGCAAAAAGAATACGATCAGGCGATCCTCCAGTATCAAAAGATCATCGCCAGTCAGCCTAAACATACTAAAACACCTTCCGCTCTCTTGAAACAGGGTATGGCCTTTGAACAACTGTCGGACAAGGATACGGCCAAGATCATTTACCAGAAAATTATAAGCTCTTATGGTTCCAGCCCCGAAGCCGGACAAGCCAAAAGCAAACTTTCTTCCTTGTAAGGACGTCCAACCTAACCAGTGAAACAACGACTTGACGAGCTCATTGTCACCTTAGGCCTGACCGACACCTTGGTCAAGGCCAGAGCCCTGATAGGCGCCGGACATGTTCTGGTCAATGAGCAATTGGCTGATAAAGCGGGAAGCTTGTTCGCCTTGGATGTCAGAATTCAGGTCAAGGCTAGTTGTCCCTATGTGTCTAGAGGCGGCTTAAAACTCCAAGGCGCACTCAATGCCTTCGATTACGATCCCAGGGGACAGATTTGCGCGGACATTGGCGCCTCAAGCGGTGGTTTTACCGACTGCCTGCTCCAACATGGAGCCGGTAAGGTTTATGCCGTAGATGTTGGTTATGGCCAACTTGACTGGAAACTGCGTCAGGACCCGAGAGTGGTGGTGATTGAACGTTTTAACGCCAGAAAGATTACAAAAACTCAGATCCATGAAAATATTGATCTGGCTGTCATTGACTCATCTTTTATCTCCCTGACCAAACTGATTCCACCACTTCTTCCCCTTTTCGGCGACCAGATCCACCTGCTCGCTTTGATAAAACCCCAGTTTGAACTCCCCAGAGACAAGGTCCCCAAAGGCGGGGTCGTGCACGACCCGCTTCTCCACGAAGAGGCCATAAGCAAGATTCAGATCTTCTGCCAGAAACTTGGCATGATAAGCCGGGGGGTTGTCCGCTCACCCATTGTCGGTCCTAAAGGGAACAGTGAATTTCTTATCTATCTGACCCATGCTGGATAACAGCCCGCCCGCCATCCCTGTTAAAATGGCACCAGCCTCCGAGCCCTCCTTTCCTCTTCCTCTTGCCGCTTCTTTTCTTCTTCCTGTTCCTTTTTAGAGCCTGGCCCTTCCTCCAGACGTTCTATCGTCTCCAGTTGCACCCTGGCATTGTCTCGAATATCAAGAGAAAGCGCTTGATCCTTGAGAACCCGCTCAAACTTTTCTTTGGCCAGTTCAATACGCCCCTCATACAGATAATGTTTTCCAAGGTAATAAGACGCCTCACCCTGCCTGCCCTGGCTTGACCTCAATTTCCCGATCTCAAAATAGACCTTGGAATATTCGGGAATCTCCCGGGCCACAGTGAAGAGATTTTCTTCCGCCTCTTTCAGCCTGCCTAGCTCAAGATAGATCTTGGCAAGTTGAAAGACAGCCCACAGGTCTGCAGGATTCTGCCTTGAGGCCTGCAAAGTCAGCTCCAAAGCCTTTTCATTGTTGCCAGCCGCAAGTTCTACGCGGGCCAGATCAACCAGCAGGATTGATCTGTCGGGATATGCTGTAATCACCTCACTCAACAAGGCACGACTGAGCTCATAATTGTTCGCCTCTTTCTCCACCTGAGAAAGGCCATACTTGGCCATGATTCTTTCAAGAAGAGAGGACTTGGGCTCAGCACTCTTCGTGGCCAGAAAATTGCGGAACTGACCATCATCTTCAATCTGGGAGAGAATCCGATATTTGAAACGTAAAAAAGAAAAGTTATCAGTCTGCTGACTGACATCACTTAAGGGAGCTTTTTCAATGGCAATAAGAGATTGGACATAGCCAAGACGGGCCTCGGGATCAGGGTGGGTAAGGAGGTACGGGGGAACATCACCCATACGATACCGGGTGATCCTCCGCATGGTCTTTAACATCCTCTCCATGGCCACCGGATCTCTTTCCAGCTTCTTCATCCAGCCATAAGAGAGGAGATCCGCCTCTTCTTCATCCTGACGACTGAAGTGCAGATTCAGCGCTTGATTGGCTGCCATCGAACCTGCCACCAGGGCCTGACCGGCGGCACCTCCACCACCAAGGGCCAACCCGGCAATAGCCAAAGCGAGAGCGCCAAGGCCCACCTTCATTCCTTTATCCATGCGGGAGGCAATATGGCGACTGACCACATGACCAACCTCATGAGCCATGACCGAAATCAGTTCATCCTCACTGCCCATGGTCTCTATGAGCCCGGAATGAAAAAAAATCAGGCCGGAAGGGGCGGCAAAGGCATTAAACTCTTTATTTTTAATGACAAAAAAATGATAATCAAAATATTGAGCTCCCGCCACCTGCAGTACCTCTGCGCCAAGCTCATTAATATATTGAGAGATATCAGGGTCATCAACAAGGGAGAAAGCCAGCCGAATCTGATACAACAGGATCTCGCCCACCTCTCGTTCCTCGCCTACAGTGAAAGCGGCAACAGGCCGAACGCAGGAAAGATGCAGGAAAGAAAAAACAAGGATCACGGCCCAGATTTTCTGAAAGTTCTTTGTCATTGTATCATCAGTGATGCAAGTAAACGCTCCATGCCCTCTTTTGTTGAGACAATTGGTTGATAGCCAAGGTCACAGCGAGCCCGAGCAGTTGAAAAATAATGCGATTTAGCAAGTTGCTGCGCCAGAAACCGGGTCATCTTCGGCTCATTCCGACAGCCTGCTAAACGGTATCCTCCCTCAAGCAGGGCGCCAAGACCATAGGCTGCCTGATATGAAATTTTAGATCGTATTGGCGCAATGTCAAGTCGGAAGAACAGCTCGTTAATCCACTGCCACAGATTCACCGGATCTCCCTGACTGATAAAGTAAGCCCGGCCCGAAGCCGTCGCCACCCCAGCCAGATTGTCAGCCGCCAGCAGGTGAGCATGGGCCACATTATCCACATAAGAGATATCCACGAGATTCCGGCCATCTCCCACCTGTCTGAGCTGCCCCTTTCGCCCCCTGTCAATAAGCCTGGGGATCAGATGAGGATCACCTGGCCCCCACACCAGATGTGGTCTAATCGCACAGGTCTTTAAGTTCTGATCAGATGCGGTCAGAACCAACTCCTCTGCCATGACCTTACTTCTGGCATAATGACAGAGAAACCGATCGGCGTAAGGCAACTGCTCGTCACCATTGCAGATGGAATCTTGGTTGAAGACTACCGAAGGAGTTGAGGTGTAGACCAGATGCCTGACATTTTCCGCCCTGCAGCCGGCAATGATATTCTCAGTACCGAGAACATTGGTGGCATAATAATCCTGCCACTTCCCCCAGATCCCCGCCAAAGCGGCCACATGGAAGACAGTGTCCATACCTTGACAGCACATCCGAACGAATTCACGATCACTGATATCGCCCTGCCGACAGGTTACTCCCAAGGATGCAAGCTCAGGATACGAATGACGACCGAGGACCTGACACTGAACTCCCCGTGCCAGCAACTGACGGACAATGTTCTGGCCGACGAAACCACCACCACCGGTAATCAGTACCTTGTTCATGCTCGCCCCTGTATCTTTTTTTGTGCCCAGCAACTCAACTTCTCACGAAAAATTTTGGCATTATGACGGATATCTACGGGAAAATCAGGATGGGTTAAAAAAAACTGGATGGAATCTGTCAAGGGAGAGGCTGCAGCCAGCTTCCGCACCTCTGCAAGGAGAGTATCTCTGTTTATCTTCCTGGTCTTGACCATTTCAACAATGATGACCGGGAGCTGCCAGCCAGGGTGATGAGGGTCCGGAATCCCTACCAGGGCGGATCTGGCAACATCTGGGTGCTCATTGATAATGGCCTCACAGGGAATGGTATTCAAGGTTCCATCTTTTACCCTGACACGATGAGCACGCCTGCCGCAGAACCAGAGACGTCCCTGGGTATCAAGATATCCAAGGTCCCCCATCCGGTGCCAGAAGGAAGTGTTGTCCTTGATCTTGGCCAGCCTGTTTTCTTCGATATTGTTTTCATAGGCCCGTGTCACCACATCACCACGAACCACAATCTCACCGATCTCCCCATCAGGTAGCCAGAGAGTATCATTCCAGAGTGGAACAGGGAAATCAGAGAGGGCAATAACCCGAATCTCAATTCCCGGTAGCGGCCTGCCCACACAGATACCATACCCCTGGCGACTGAGAGGCCAGGTAGACTCCACGATCTCTTTTCCCTCAATAGAGACAATAGGGAGGCTCTCGGTGGCGCCATAGGGGGTATGAATCCTGGCCCCAGTCGGCAAAATGTTCTGCATTCTGGCAACAAGGTCACCATGGATCGGCGCCCCGGCCATGAGCACCTGCTGCAGGCTTTCGAGAATGATCCCCTGCTCCTGACAATAGCGGCTGACCACATTCCAGATAGCAGGCGAACCAAAGGAAAAGGTCACCTGCTGCTCGCGCAGAGAGCGGATAAATTTCTGCGGATCAACCTTGGCAGGTCTGGTCGGATCCATATCAGGGATAACAGCCCTGGCCCCGAGGGCCGTTGAAAACAGGGCAAAAAGGGGAAACCCCGGCTGATCGATCTGGCCCGGACCAATCTGATAATAATCGCGAATCAGCTGCAACTGGGCATTGAAGACACCATGCTCATAACGCACACCCTTGGGCGGTCCGGTGGAGCCGGTGGTGAAGATAATGGCGGCCAGTTCATCCGCCCGTGCCGGATAGGCTGGAAATGGTTGAGAGGATATTCCCGCCTCTTTGCATAGGTCAGCCCCCAGGAGCCCCAAAGAGCCACCACAGCAGAAGGAACTCCTGACAGAACGAAAGGGGGAACGAAAGAGATGGCGAAAAAGATGCGCCTCGGGAATTCCGATAAAGACCTGTGGCTGCACCCCGGCAATACAGCGTAGCAGGTTTTTATATCCCATGCCCGGATCAATGAGAATGACCACCGCCCCCAGCTTGAACAGGGCAAAGGTCAGACAGATAAAATCAGCAGAAGGCCTGACCATGAGTATCACCCGTTCACCTGCCCTCACTCCTTTGTCCTGCAGATAGAAAGCAAGGGCATCAGCGTGGCCATTGAGTTCCTGGAAACTCAGGACCTTGCCCGTGGCCGCCTCTACCAGACCGACATCATCGGCTTGGTCACGCGCCCTCTCAGCCAGAAGTTCGCCGATATTCACACTCTCTCACCATGTCCTGCTGCTGAACTGCTGTCAGTGAAAAAATTCTCCAGCAACGGTCTGATCTCGGGCAAGGCATCCTCAAGCACATAATGACCGGCATCCTTAAAATAATGACACTCTGCCTGGGGGAAACGTCGGCGCCACTCCTCATAGAAGTGATCATTAAAACAGAAATCCCTGCCTCCCCAACAGATACATACTGGGACATCCCTTGCGGCAATATCCTGCAAACCCTCTTCAACATGCTTCAGGGTGACATAGGAAGGATGCGCAGCAACAAGAGGGATATCCCGGACAAAGCCATAGACGGCCACCCGGTGCTGCCAGGAATCATAGGGTGCCAGATAGGCTCGGGCTACTTCCGGACGCAGGCGGCGGGACACAGCCATAAAGACCGCAGGACCGGCAAATCCGTTCAACCCTCGCACTAAAAGTCTGCCGATAAACGGCCAGCGGCACAGGCGGATACGCCAGGGGATCCGTTGGGAGCGGAAGGCGGCGGTATTGAGGATCACCAGTTTTTCGAGAGCGGCAGGATTCCTGCCGGCCACCCCTAAACCAATGGCCCCACCCCAGTCATGAACAATCAGGGAATAGAAGCTGATCTGCAGTTGACGCAACAGGGCCTGCAGGTTATCTATATGATTATGCAGTTGATATGGGTAGTTCTGCGGCTTATCGGAAAGACCACAGCCGAGATGATCGATGGCAATCACCCGGTGCGTTTTAGAGAGCAAAGCAATAAGATGCCTATAATAATAAGACCAGGTGGGGTTACCGTGAACCATGACAATAACCCGCCCGACTCCTTCATCAATATAATGAAGACGGTGGCCATCAATGGTGGCAAAATGCGAAGGAAAAGGATATTCTGGATACAAGTGAATTTATTTGATCATAAGAGGTTAGGAGCCATTACGAAATAACATTACCATGTATATCAATTTCCTTACGACTCCTTATGCCGCTCCGGTGACTTCAATGACCATGTTATTTTTTTACAGCGGCTTAGGAACCGCCTGATAGCCTGATGAATCTCAAGAATAGTCGACCCAAAACCGGTGTCAACCTTTTTCACAACTCTTCCCATGAGTGATAAGACAACAGAGGAACGTAACCAGATGCCTGCCCACCCGACTACAGAAGAACTGCTGTTCAAGATTAAAGAACTGGAGGTGGCAAATCACGGTCTTGTCCAAAAAAGCGAACAACTCAGAGAAGAGCTGGGCCAATACCGCTTACTCATTGACAGCGCCAGTGACCTTATCCACAGCGTGACTCCTGAAGGGGCCTTTCTCTATACCAATCAGGCCTGGCGGGACACACTCGGCTACACGGAAGAAGATATTAGACATCTGTCACTCATGGATATTGTCGATAATAGATGCAAGGGGCAATGCGCCATTATCTTCAAGAACCTGCTGAAGGGGGAAAAGATTGACCGCAACGCCACCACCTTTATTACCAAAAATGGCGACAGTGTGATCGTGGAAGGCCGTTGTTCCACCCATTTTAAAGATGGTAAGCCACTCTTCATGACCGGTATTTTCCGAGACATGAGTGATCTGACCCGCAGCGAACTTGCCAGGCTGGAGAGTGAAAAAAAATACAAAACTCTCTTTGAAAACTCCTCGGACCTGATCCAGATCGTCTTGCCCAACGGCTATTTTAAGTATGTGAACCGGGCCTGGCGTGAGACATTCGGCTACAGTGAAGAGGAAATCTCCTCCCTTTCCATCTTTGATCTGATCTCCCCTGACTGTAAGGGACATTGTCAAACCACCTTTCAACAGATCATCAGCGAACCGAAACTTCATCATCTCGACACAGTCTTTACCACCAAAGACGGCAGACAGGTCATCATTGAAGGCAATGCCATCTGCAAATTTGAGGATGGAAAACCCGTCTCCACCCAATGCATTTTTAATGATGTCACCGAAAAAAGGCATATGGTTGAAGAGCTGATCAAGGCCCAGAAGCTGGAATCTCTGGGAGTTCTCGCTGGTGGCATTGCCCACGATTTCAACAATCTGCTGACCGCGATCCTTGGCAATATCTCACTGGCCAAGATGTACACCAATCCGCAGGATATTATCAGCGGATATCTGGATAAAACAGAAAAGGCCTCCATCAGGGCCCAAGGTCTGACCAAGCAACTACTCACCTTTTCCAAGGGTGGCGCACCCATCAAAACGGTCAGCACGATCACGGAACTGATCAAGGATGCCACCAGTTTTGTGCTCAGAGGATCAAAGGTTAGATGCGATTACCATTTTGACGACAATCTCTGGGCCGTTGAAGCCGATGCGGGCCAGTTGAGTCAGGTCAGCCAGAACCTGGTCATTAACGCCAGCCAGGCCATGCCAAACGGTGGCACCATAACCATCAAAGGAACCAACAAAACTCTTTCTGCGGATGAACATTCATCCCTGCCCGCAGGCAAGTATATAGAGCTTTTTTTTCAAGACACCGGCACAGGGATTCCTCCGGAACATATCACCAGGATTTTTGACCCTTACTTTTCCAGTAAAAGCACCGGATCCGGCCTGGGACTGGCCATATCATACTCCATCATCAAAAACCATGATGGCCTGATTACTGTAAATTCCGAACTGGGCCAGGGTACTGTTTTTTCCATTCTCCTACCGGCAACCCTGAGGAAAAACACCAATCCACCAAAAACACAGGATAAACTCACAACGATTGCAGCTAAAAAAATACTGATCATGGATGATGACATAACCGTTCGAGAAATCATCTCGGCAATGCTCAATTTTATCGGATGCAATGTAGAGCACGCCTGTGACGGAAAAGAGGCAATCGCGCTTTATCTGCAGGCAAAAAATGAAGGTGCCCCTTTTGATCTTGTCATTATGGATCTTACCATACCAGGAGGAATGGGTGGGAAGGAGACCATTACCGCTTTACTGGCCATCGACCACACAGCCAAGGCTGTTGTCTCCAGTGGATATGCCAACGATCCTATTATGGCCAACTACCAGGAATATGGTTTTTGCGGCGTACTTTCCAAGCCTTTCAAGATTGATGAATTAAATAATGTCATCACTACTGCAATCCCCTCCACTCCTGACAAGCTACACTGACCATGCTCCTTGAGATTGACCAACTGAATGTCAGCTTTACCCTCGACACCGGCGGAAAGCAACCGGAGGCACATCAGGTACTGCATGACGTGTCCCTCTCAGTTGACCAGGGTGCAACCGTGGCGCTGGTCGGTGAATCAGGATCGGGCAAGTCAGTAACCGCTCTCTCGATCCTGCGACTGCTTGAAGAGGGTAGCCAGGTGCACAGTTCAGGTCAGATAAATTTCGAGGGAAAGAACATTCTAACCCTGGATGACCGGCACTTACGTGCCATCCGTGGCAATCGTATCGCCATGATATTTCAGGAACCGATGACTTCGCTCAATCCGGTATACACCATCGGCAACCAACTGATTGAGCCCCTGCTTCTGCATCGATCCCTGACCAAAAAGGAGGCGGAGCAGGAAGCCGTCCGCCTCCTTGACCGTACAGGTATTGACACTCCGGCTGCTCGCCTTCACACCTATCCCCATCAGCTCTCAGGCGGACAGCGGCAACGGGTAATGATCGCCATGGCTCTTGCCTGCCGCCCTTCCCTGCTCATTGCCGACGAACCGACCACTGCACTCGATGTGACCATCCAGGTCCAGATCCTTGACCTGATCCGTGACCTGCAGGATGAGTTCAACATGGCTGTTCTCCTGATCACCCACGATCTGGCCATGGTCAGACAGATTGCCGATTCTGTCCATATCATGCAGAACGGAAAGATTGTTGAACATGGACAGACCCAGGCCCTGATGGACAAGCCACAGCACCCGTACACTATCCACCTCCTGCAATCAATTCCCCAGGGTAGTCCTGAAGAGAAGCAAGGGCAGAAGCCCCTGCTCAGTCTTCGGGGGCTCGGCTGCCATTTTCATCTCAAAGATGGCTGGAGTGGTTTTTTCAAGAGAAAGATCAAGACCATCAAGGCCGTTGACGATGTCAGCCTGATACTCAACCAAGGTACAACCTGCGGGGTAGTGGGAGAGTCGGGATCAGGGAAGACCACACTGGGCATGGCCATTCTCAAGCTGACCAGGAGCCATGGAACGATTAATTTTGACGGCCAGGATCTGCAGCAGCTCGGAAACCGCCAGATGCGGCCCCTGCGCCGCGAGCTACAGGTGGTATTCCAAGACCCTTTTTCCTCACTTTCCCCCCGCATGACCGTGGAACAGATTATAGAAGAAGGGATGCGGGTGCATAATCTGGGCGGCACCGCCCACCAACGTCACAAGATAGTGGCTGAAAGCCTGCTTGAGGTTGGACTCAGTCCGGACATGGCCTATCGTTATCCCCATGAATTTTCCGGCGGCCAGCGGCAGCGCATCGCCATTGCCCGCGCCATCGTCCTTAAACCCCGACTGCTGATTCTTGATGAACCCACCTCAGCCCTTGATATGACTATCCAGAAGCAGATCATTGATCTGCTTCTGGATCTGCAGAAACGCTACGGTATGACCTATCTCTTTATCTCCCATGACCTGCGTGTGATCCGGGCCATGGCCGATCAGGTAGCGGTAATGCAACACGGCCGTATAGTCGAAGCAGGCCCGGCCCGAGAGGTATTTACCGCCCCAAAACATGCCTACACCCAGAGATTGTTTCAAGCGGCACTGCATTAAGGACATGTAAATGAAAATCGAAAATACAAATTTCTAAAAGAATCCTAAAGGGATTGTTTTCAAGACAAGACCATCAAATTTACAAATTAAAAAAACCAAAATAATATCGTTCTGCATTCTTCATATGCAACAAGAAAAAGAAACACTGACCTTCAGTAGAAAGGAGTCCAACGCTATCAAGGGCGTGGCTATCATTATGCTGATTTTACATCATTTGTTCCTCTTCCCTTCACAAAAACTTTGGTTTACTAGTGTGTTAGGTAATAACTGGGGCGGTATAGAATATTTTCTCTCATCCGTAGGTAAACTTTGCATTCCACTTTTCTTTTTTATTAGCGGTTATGGGATCTGGCAGTCATCTCGTAAAGACTATCATCTATGGCAGAGCACTCTTCGTCGCTTACAAGGTATTTATATTATTTTCATAGTCACAGTACTTGCAACCGTGTTATTTCTCTTTCTCTGGAGTGGCGTTTTACCTCTAAAATCATGGCGGCACGCAATTGAGACCCTCGTAGGAATTAATGTCTCCATAAATGGTTCATGGTGGTTCTTCATCATTTATGTTGAGCTACTGCTATTAACCCCTGCTTCGGTGTATATTGCCCGTCGTTTCTCATGGCGTCCTATACTGATTTTCTCTTTTTTTCTATATCTATTATCAGGCCCTGTAAGTGGTTTTTATTATTTTCCACAACTAATTGAGAAGATAGGATTAACATCACTCTTTTATGAAAACTTCCCAGTCAATCTCTTCTGGCCCAACCAACTATATTTTTTTACAGGTTTTTGTTTGGCTTGTTCCGGAATCTTTGAACAGACTCTGCAACTCTCACTAAAAAAACTGCAACATCCATTTTGGCGCTGCAGCATTTCGTTGGTTCTGATTATAACTCTTCTGTTACTGCGTTATTTCTTTATTGATATCGGTGATTTTTTGGGACTAATCTCAAAAAAAGGTTTGAATATTTTTAGCTATATAACGATTAATTCCCGAATAGATTTTATTCTTGCCCCTGTCTTTATCTTTGCTCTTATTTTACTTTTGTATCAGAACAGGTGTTCTTTCCTTTCTTTTCTGGGGAGTCATTCGGCCGCAATATGGCTTATTCATGGTACTATTCTGATAATTGTAACGAACAGCATTAAACAGTATCACCTATGGTCACCGCTAATCTTTCTTATAGTTCTTTTCTTCTGTGTATTATACGCGTTGGCCTTTGAAGGTATCAAAAATTTGTGCCATCTATTGTTTTTAAAAGGTTGTTAATTTTATTTCCTAATATACCCCAAGCTCTCTAGCATCCACCGTTCTCAGAAAAAAACACCATCAAGTATGATTTTCCCCGCCATGTCCAATGGAAGCAAAAAAATCAAAGACAAGATCAGTCTCGATTTAAAAAAAACATAGCGGGAATTTCATTCAAAATGTGCAACGACCACTATGGAAAGTAAATTTAAACAGATCTACGGCCACCTGCCCTTTTATCCCCTTTGATATCATCCTGAAACAGAGAAAGCCCCCGTTCCATGGCGCAAAAATCACCGCACATTGTGCAGGTTCCGTTGTTTTCAGGCGTCCGACTATTTCGTACCTCCTGCGCTTTATCGGGGAACATCAGCAGGGGAAAATGCTCCTTCCAGTTGGTATCACGTCGGCTGAGGGCTACTTTTTTCTCCAGTTCCCGACGTTCCGGATACTTGGCGATATCCCCAATCCTGGCAGCCAGTCTCGTGGCTCGCACCCCTTCCCGGACATCATCTTCATTGGGCAGGGCCAGATGTTCCGCAGGCGTTATGTAACAGATGAGATCGGCGCCAAAGCGGGCCGAACTGGCTGCTCCGATGGCGGCGGTGATATGATCATAGCCAGCTCCTGAATCAGCAGGCAGAGGCCCGAGTACGTAGTAGGGAGCACCGCCGCTCATCCGTTTTTCCAGCATAATATTACCTTCGATCTCATCGAGGGGAACATGGCCAGGCCCCTCCACCATCATCTGACAGCCCATATCCCGACCGATCTCAGCGAGCTCACAGTTGATTATCATCTCTGCCATCTGGGCCCGATCATGGCTGTCATGGATGGCCCCGGCCCTGATCCCGTTGCCTAGAGAGAGCACGGCATCATACTTTTTCATGAGAGCACAGACCCGGTCAAACTGCTCATAGAGGGGGTTTTCCCGGTTATTATACTCCATCCACGAAACCATGAAGGTGCCGCCCTTGGAAACCAGCCCACCATAACGATACCCCTGTTTGCGCAGCCGTTCGATGGAAAAACGATTGATCCCGCAATGAATGGCCATGAATGAAATACCGTCGGCAAGCTGCCGCTCAATCAACTCAAAGAGATACTCACTGTCAAGTTTGTTTGGGTTATGATATTTGCGACTGGCCTCGGAAAAGGCCTGATAGAGTGGCACATTGCCGACAGGCAGGTTACAGGCTCCAAGGACCCGTTGGCGTACAAGATCAAGATCCCCACCAGTGGAAAGCTCCATAAGGGTGTCTGCCTGCTCCGCTTCAGCTACTCTGGCCTTACGCACCTCAAGCTCTATATCCGTGATATCGGAAGAGGTACCGATGGAGGCATTCACTTTGGTCCGCAATCCCTTACCGATCCCCACCACCTTCTGCCAAGGCCGGTCAGGATTGACGGCAATAACAATATGACCATCCGCCACCCGCTGGCGGATGGTCTCCGGCTCCAGGCCAAAGCCTTCATCTGCGGCTACTTTTTGCATAGCCTCAGTAATAATACCACTCCGGGCAAGTTCAATCTGAGTTTTCATTTGAGTCGTCATATCCATTTTTCCCCTTATCATATTCCGCTTGGGCATAAAAAAAGTCCGCACCACGCCATGGAGATTAACTCCAAGACACAATACGGACTTCTACGGACAAGAATTCCTTTTTTCTTCCGGCAGGTCTTCTGACTCACGGATCAGCCTCAGACCGCGCCTTCCCACCCATCATCCGGTTGCCCGAATCACAGACAGTGACATCATGCGATCTTTGTCCCCGTTTACAGCGTTGGCCCAACGTTACGGTTTTGCACCGCATTCCCTTTTCACCGACCTGAAGATCAGGACGACACCGGAAGAGTTCCTTTACAAAATAGCACTCAATACTCAACAACACTTTAGCCAATGATCAGCAAATTGTAAAGAAATGGAAAGACAATTCTTGCAATCAAATAGCAGGATAACTATACATAAACAGACAAAAGAGTTACGCACCAATTTTCTTAGCCCTTAAAACGTTAATGTATTTCTCCAAACGCAGATAAACCGATACACAATGTTCCCCCCTGACATCCTCGCCTCTATCCCCCATTCTCCCGGGGTTTATCTTATGCTTGATATAAAAGCAGGCGTCCTCTACGTTGGCAAAGCCAAAGACCTGCGCAAGCGACTGGCCTCCTATGCACGACTTGCTGAATCAACGCAGGGCAAGACTGCTGTCATGCTCTCTCATGTCGACAAAGTGGATACCCTGCTCACCCGCACCGAAAAGGAGGCCCTCATCCTTGAGGCCTCACTGATAAAAAAACATCGCCCCAGATACAATATTGTCCTCCGGGATGACAAAAATTACCCACTTCTCAAGGTCACGATCCAGGAAGAATGGCCGCGAGTTTTGATGACGAGACGAAAAAAGAAAGACGGTGCACGCTATTTCGGCCCCTACTCCTCATCTTCGGCCATGTGGACAACCCTCAAGCTACTCGCTTCCATTTTCCCTCTGAGAAGATGCAAAACCAGCAAGATCCAGGCCAGGACACGCCCCTGTCTCAACGGACAGATGCACAACTGCCTGGCACCCTGCATGGGCCAGACCGAACGAGCCGAATATCAGAAAATGGTGGCCAGAATCATCATGGTACTGGAAGGTCAAAACAGAGAGTTGATCACATCCATGGGCCAGCAGATGGACGAGGCCGCGCAACACCTGGACTTTGAGCGGGCAGCCCTCATCCGTGACCAGATCCAGGCGCTGTCTCGAACCCTTGAAAAACAGGTGATCGTGGCATCACATTCTAGGAATCAGGATATCTTCGGCCTGGCCAGAAAAGATGCCTCACTGGCCCTTGCCATCCTCCAGGTCAGAAACGGGATACTCAGCGGCAGCCGCACATTTTTCCTTTCTGCTCCTATCGGTGATAACGCGAACATCCTCTCCCAAGTCCTGAATCAATACTATGACCAGGGTGACAACCTGCCCCAAGAGATTCTCCTGCCATGTGAGCCCGAGGATAAAGAGCTCCTGGGTGAGTACCTGAGCGACTTGCGAGGAGAGACAGTTCAACTTCAGATTCCACAGCGCGGTGATCGCCTTCAGCTCATTACCATGGCCAACGCTAATGCCAGCCAGGTTTTTGCCGAACGAGACAAAAAAGAGCAATCCTGGCAGTCACTCGCAGACTCAATGGTCAAAAGCCTGCATCTGAGTCGTGTCCCTGATACTATTGAATGCCTGGACATCTCCAACACCTCAGGACAGCAGGCGGTTGGCTCACTGGTCTGTTTTAAACAGGGAGAACCAGCCAGACATCATTTCCGGTGTTACAAAATCCGTACCGTTGATGGTCCCGACGACTATGCCATGATGTCCGAGGTACTGGAACGAAGGATGAAACGAGGATTAAAAGAAAATGATCTGCCAGACCTTTTGATGGTAGATGGCGGACGTGGCCAGTTGGGAATCGCTCTGCGCGTGGCCCGTGATTTGGGTATTAAAGACGCTCAAGGCATGGATTGGCTCGGGATAGCCAAGGAAAAACAGGATGAAGGGGAAAAACTGTATAAGCCTGGTCGTAAAAACCCAATACTCCTACCGGCCCATAACCCGGTGTTACTCTTTCTCATGCGCATACGGGACGAATCTCATCGCTACGGGGTGACCTTTCACCGTAAACTGCGCAATAAATCAACCTTGGTTTCTGAGCTCGATGCCATTAGCGGCATTGGGCCCAAGAAAAAACAAGTCCTGCTCAAGACCCTCGGCAGCCTGAAACAAATCAAACTGGCCTCCGAAGAAAAGTTGGCCCGCGTTCAAGGAATCGGCCCGGAACTGGCACAGGAGATCTACCAGCATTTTCATCAAGTTGCCCAACAATCCAAGCGGCCGGAGATCAAATCATAGATGACCACCGAAGACGAAATCCTCGCCCGAATGAAACCCGGATGCATCTGCAAAGGAATCAAACTGCATCGGATTATTGAGGCCATAAACCAAGGGGCTACAAGCTTTGAGCAGATTGCGAAGGTAACTGGAATTGGAGGTGGATCTTGCGGATCAAAACGTTGCGGACAAAAAGTTGCGGCACTGTTGAAAATGAAAACTGCCATTATGCCTTGAAGCGGCATAATGGCAGTTTTCAATACATTCTGATTTTATTCAGCACTACTGACTTTCCCTGTGGGCAAAGACAGCACAACAAACCGTTACGAAATAACATGGCCATGTTATTTCGTAACGGCTCCTGATCATCAAATCAATTTCCACCGGAAGCGGCGGACACATCCTCAGCCACGTAAACAGCTGCATACGTCGATCCTAAGGAGCCACCAAAGCCCTCTTCCAAAACTACCGTACAGGATTTGTTCGGTTTAGTGAAAGCCAGCAGAACACTGTCATATGAGACCTCACCGGCCCGTTTCCATTTGTTCTTCTGCATGGAAGCAAGAATAAAATTTTTCAATGAATCACGCTCCACCTTGCCGCTGAAATAGAACACTCCGCCGGTAAAGGAATCTGTACGAACGACCATGCTTTTTTTATGGTTATATTTCATGTCAATGGGAAGCTCGATATCACGATATTCCCCGACAAAATTTGATAATGGCGGAAGATTCTCCATCGGGGGCGGAGCATCACCACTGCTCCCCAGAGACGCACAGCCACTCAGCGCCAGCATACAAGCTACAAGCAGAAAGAAACCTGCGTTCTTTTTCATATATTGCATAATCCAATCCCCCTTATTCTAGAATAAAATTATTTTTATACTCTAACCATAAAGTATAATTAGTTTAACGAGCTGAGTTTGTCGAGAATATTCTTGATTCCCGGGCACTGCCAAACAGGAGATTACTCTTCCCTACGCATCAATCCCACCAATGCACATATATTTAATCTCCAGATATTCATCTATACCATATTTAGACCCTTCACGACCTGTACCTGACTCCTTCATCCCCCCAAAGGGCGCGGCTTCAGAGGAAAGGACTCCCGTATTCACACCGACCATGCCATACTCCAAGGCCTCTGTTACACGCCAGGCCCTGCCGATATCACGACTATAGAAATAAGAGGCCAGCCCATATTCAGAATCATTGGCCATTCTAACAGCATCCGCCTCTTCTTTAAAAACAAAGAGCGGCGCCACCGGCCCAAAAGTCTCTTCCCGAGCTATCTTCATCTCACTGGTCACATCAACCAGCACCGTTGGTTCAAAGAAAAATCCTGTTTTTCCAACTCGCTTGCCACCGGCTACCAGCCTGGCCCCTTTGTGCAGAGCATCCTGGATCTGCTCCTCAACCTTAATCACTGCATTCAAGTCAATAAGGGGGCCCTGATTATTTTCTCTTACCACCCCCGGCCCCACCCTGAAATCAGCACGGACTGCGGCAGCCAGTTTTTCAGCAAAAAGATCATAAACCCCTTCCTGCACCAGAAATCGATTGGCACAGACACACGTCTGCCCTGAATTCCTATATTTGGAAGCCAGGGCTCCAGCCACCGCCTGATCGAGATCCGCGTCATCAAAAACAATAAAAGGCGCGTGTCCGCCAAGTTCAAGGGAAATCTTTTTCACCGTATCGGCACAAGCGGCCATAAGGAGTTTTCCTACAGCTGTTGACCCTGTAAAACTCAGCTTGCGTACCAATGGATTACGCGTCAGCTCGCCTCCAATCTCCCCGGCTGGACCGGTGATCACATTAAATACGCCAGGAGGAAAGCCAGCCCGGTCTGCGAGCTCGGCTAGAGCCAAGGCAGAGAAAGGCGTCTGAGCTGCGGGCTTGACGACCACCGGACAACCTGCGGCCAAGGCTGGTGCTGCCTTACGGCTGATCATGGCTGAGGGGAAGTTCCAGGGAGTAATGGCAGCGCAGACCCCTACCGGTTCCTTGAGGACAATAATACGCTTTCCTTTCTGGGTTGTAGGAATCGTATCACCATAAACCCGTTTAGCCTCTTCCGCAAACCACTCAATATAAGATGCGCCGTACAACACCTCGCCGGCGGCCTCAGCAAGCGGTTTTCCCTGTTCTCTGGTCATAATCATGGCCAGATCGTTTTGATGTTCAACAATCAGAGCGTACCAGCGTTTCATGATTGCGGAACGCTCCTTGGCAGTCAGAGCCTTCCATGCAGGATAGGCGGCATTAGCCGCAGCAATAGTCTGTCTGGTAACCTCCTGACCAAGAGACGGGACCTTCCCGATAATCCGACCATCAGCTGGATCAATAACTTCAAAGGATTCTTCTGCCGTTACCCAAGCGCCATCAATATAACATTCCTGCCTGAACAAAGCAGGATCTTTCAATTCCATTACTCTCACCTCACACTAAAACGTCATCAATAAAAAAAATTTTTCTCATCCGGCCTGCTAATCTCAGTATACCTGTGAGATGTAACGACAGACACAAACCGCTCAACAGTAAAAAAGAGTAAAAAAGGCTTCATTACTCTTATATTGTTCATTGATAAGCTAATTCCCCTATATCATCGTTATAAACGATAATAACTTTTCCATCTAAACTCTCTTTTAACACCATATGTACTTTCCTGAAATTAAAAGGTAAGGCAAACTCAATATTTTTCACTCTCAGTAAAAAAAGGACGAAACAATACTTATGGCTTAGTGGACATTTCGCAGATATGATTTCCAAAAAAATGCCAAAAGCCTGTAATGGTATCCAGAAAAACACATGCATCTCAGTACCATCACATTACTCTTGTCGGCTAAAGAGATAACAGTTACATTAAATGCGCTTATTAAGATAATACAGCAGGAATTGCAGCGGCTGAGATCTCACAAGTCAGCCACCTCTACATACTGTATTTGCCAGCAACAACTATCTGTCACAACCGATACCTCTTAAGACAGTTCGTATCCACCATGACTTCAAAACAAAACATTGTCACCATCACTGAAGAACCTATTCGCCTTGGACAATTCTTAAAACTAGCCAACCTGGTTCAAGATGGATTCGAGGCAAAGATTCAGATACAAAATGGTCAAATATGGGTGAATGGTATTCTGGAAACAAGACGGGGAAGAAAACTGGTCCATGGGGACCAAGTCATGATGGGAGATACTCTATCAATAATAGATTACAAAAAAACATAATACATATCAGCTACAAGGGATAGATCTTCAGACAAAGGTCTTTTTAAGGAATAATTGAATAAAGTTGGATCTTTTTCTCCACCCCTCGAAGCAATCTGGTCTTTTCCTCCTGAATTGACACTTTGTCCACCACATCACAATAAACCGACTCAGTAATAAGAATCTGCCCAGCCACCGTCTCCGAGGCAAGACGTTGCGCAATATTAACATCAGCCCCAACAACCGTATAGTCAAGACGACGACCAGATCCCACGTTTCCTAGAAACATTTTCCCACGACTTACCCCAATCCCCAGACCTATCTGCATAAAAAGTTCTGATTTCTGTGCCCAGTGCGCACGCAACACTTCAAACTTCTTTTGGATTTCCAGGGCTGCAGACACGGCAGAAAGATTAGGTGATTCATGAGGCACGGGCGCACCAAAAATTGCCAAAGCAGCATCACCAATAAATTTATCAAGAATTCCCTGCCATGAGGACACAACATCTGCCACAATATCAAAAAACTCTGTCAAAAAATCCCGCGATTCCTGTAATGGTAGATATTGAACCAGAAAGGTGAAATTTCTGATATCAGCAAAGAGAACGGTAATTTCCTGCACCTTGCCTAAAATCTCAGAGCTGGAATCTTTCGGGTTCAACAGGATAGCAGCCACTTCCGGTGCCATATACTGCTCAAATAAAGTCCTTACCTTTAACAACCTTTCATTCAGACGGATATTTTCTTCGCGCAGATCAGACTCTACCAACGCTGCCTGGACAGCCCGAAGCAAGTACCCTGTTTGTACCGGTTTTACAAGAACCCTGCTGAACCCTCTATCCATGGCATCAAGGGTCATGTTCACCGTCAGGTCTCCACTCACCAGGATTCCTTTCATATGAGGACAGCTTTGTTGAATAATCTCAAAAGTCTCAATACCATTCATACCCGGCAACATGGCATCAATAATAGCAAGATCAAAACGCAGAGCCATGGCCATCTCAATAGCCTGTTCTCCACTATAGGCGCAAAAGACTTGATGGCCGGCAGCTGTAAGAGTACTTCTGCTTACATCTGCAACCATAACCTCATCGTCTATCACTAAAATTTTTCGAGACTGCATCCAACGTTCCTTTACGCAAATACTTCTATTCTAAAAAAATAATATCAGACAGTTAAGCCAAGAAGGGCACTGACTGGCAAGCAACGCTGCACAGCAGTAAACAAAGTGAAATATCATTCATTTTGCTGACTCCTGCAAAGTTCCAGCCGGTCTTCCATAAGGCAATCATAAAATAAAACTGTTGTTTACAAGAGGCTTCATCAATATTTTTAAAAATTATTAAAAGATAGTACCATCCTGAACTTCTCCTTTCAAGGGAAAGCAAGGCTCAAAAATCGAAAAAACAAAAATGATTACTCTCCTTTACTTGCCTTATCGACTCTACCATGACAGCTTTTCAGGTTAAAAAAAACCATATACCATCCGGGTCGCAACCACAAATAACACAATGGCAAAGACACGCTTTAATCGATCCACCGGCAGACTATGGGCTAGACGCACTCCCAGGGGTGCCGTCAGGACACTGGCACAAACCAGACCAGCCAGTGCTGGAAGATAAACAAATCCCACTGAATATACTGGCAGACCCGAAACAGGCAACCCATTATAGATATAACCAAAAGTTCCGGCAATAGCGATGGGAAAGCCGATGGCTGCAGATGTTCCAATGGCCGCATGCACAGGAAGATTGCACCAGATCATAAATGGCACGGAAAGTGTTCCACCACCAATGCCAACCAGACTGGAAAAGGCACCAATCACATTTCCCACCCCAAACATCCCCAACATGCCTGGAATCTGGCGGGAGGGTTTTGGTTTGCGGTTCACTAACATCTGAGTACCGACATAATACAGAAAAACAACAAAAAAACCTTTCAGAAAACCCGTAGAGAGCCTGGCAGCAAAACAAGAACCAAGAAATGTGCCCACCAGAATTCCCGGCACAATACGGCGAACCACGAGCCACTGTACTGCACCGCGTTTATGATGGGCCAAAAAACTGGACACTGAGGTAAAAATAATACTGGCCATGGATGTTCCCAGAGCCAGATGCATGATCACAGGATCAGGAAGATGCTGCCAGCTGAAAGTAAAAACCAACATGGGGACAATAACCAACCCACCACCAATACCAAGCATTCCGGCCAGAACTCCAGCCAGCGCGCCAAGCGCAGAATATATCAAAATGATGGCGTACACTCAACGACACTCCTTCTTTGAAAAAACTTTCTAACAGACGACACAGACTCAATTACAAAGAATAATGACAGAAATCAAGGTGCTGTCGTCAGTTCTTTCATTTGGACTTTATTCTCCCTTTCGAGTATGCAATAATCAAGTTAAATCTTCCTGTGGTCTGATTTTTTTCCTGGAGAGCTGCTATGCTGACACCTGTTACGGTCTTTACCCCTTACTCTTTCACCATTGGTGAAAAAATACATATTGCCGCGGGAGCACGTCATGGGGACTGGCTCGTAACAGGCCTTGATGACAGAAAAATCACCTTACGCTGTCCCGTCAGCGGTAAAGAGTTTTGCTGGGACCGGTTTTGCTATATGATTGACACCAGAGAACAGGAATGGCCGGAAGGCTAAAAGGACATATAAAAATCAGCAAACAGGAGGAGTTTCCCATGAAAATAGGCATGGTCGGTCTAGGGCGGATGGGCATGAACATGGCGCGCAGGCTGCTTCTGGGCGGCCATCAGATTGTGGCTTTTAACCGTACACCCGAGAAGACAGAAGAACTGGTTAAGGAAGGGGCCAAGGGAGTTTTCTCCCTGCAGGAATTGGTTGAAAGTCTTCCCTCCCCCAAGGTCGTCTGGCTGATGCTGCCGGCGGGAAAGCCAGTCGAAGAGCATCTGGAACAACTGCACAATCTCCTGTCACCTGGCGATATTATCGTCGAAGGCGGCAACAGCCGGTACAAAGACGACATCCGCCGCGTTGAAGCACTGCAAGGAAGCGGTATTCACTATCTGGACGCCGGGGTAAGTGGCGGCATATGGGGACTCAAGGTCGGATACTGCACCATGATTGGCGGAGATGAGCAGATCTTTCATTATCTGGAACCCATTTTTAAGACCCTGGCGCCAAAGGATGGCTACCTTTACTGCGGCCCCACAGGCGCCGGTCATTTTGTAAAGATGATTCACAACGGCATTGAATACGGGATGATGCAGGCCTATGGAGAAGGGTTTGCCCTGCTTGAGGCCTCGCCTTTTGGCCAGAACCTGGACTATGGACAAATTTCTCATCTCTGGAACCAGGGCAGCGTCATCCGATCCTGGCTTCTGGAACTGCTGGAAGATGCCTTTGCAGAAGATCCACGCCTTGAAGCCATCACCGGCCATGTGGATGACTCCGGTGAGGGACGATGGACCGTGGAAGAGGCCATCGACAGCGGTGTATCAGCTCCCGTCATCACCATGGCCCTGTTTCAGAGATTTCAGTCACGTAAGGAAAATGCCTTTGAAAACAGGGTATTGGCTGCACTGCGCCGTGAATTTGGCGGTCATGCAGTAAAGAAATCGTAACGCTCAGAAGTATTTTGAATTTCCGATGAGAGATAAAGACATGGAGCCGACCCTCATCAAAGGGAAGATCTGCGATCTGGACAATATCTGTGATTGCCTGAGCGTAGGCGAACTCGCCCCCTGTGCCATTGTCATTTTCGGGGCATCAGGTGATCTGACGGCCAGAAAACTGATCCCGGCCCTGTACCGGATGTTTTTAAGCAACAGCCTGCCCGACCCGATCTCCATTATCGGATGCGCTCGTACCGACTACAACCATGATACTTTTCGCGTCTTCCTGCAGAACGCCTGCGCAAGTGATCCGATACTGGACATGACTCGCTGGCACGAATTTGCGGATAAAATCCATTATTCGCCCCTCAATTACGATTCACTTCCGGACTTCCTGAAATTGGGCAGCCTTCTCGAGACCCTTGACCAGCAGAGAGTCACCAAGGGAAACCGACTCTTTGATCTGGCCCTGCCGCCCTCCCTCTACGAAGCAGTTGTTACGAAAATCGGCGAGGCAGGGCTTGCCGGGCAATTTGATAAAGGTAGAGGCTGGACCAGGATCGTCATAGAGAAGCCATTTGGGCGTGATCTTGATTCCTCCCTTGCCCTTGACCAGACCCTGCATCAACATTTTCAAGAAAAGCAGATTTTCCGCATAGACCATTATCTGGCAAAAGAGACGGTGCAGAATATCCTGACCTTTCGTTTTGCCAATACTATTTTTGAGCCCATCTGGAACCGTGGCTATATTGAATCTGTGGGGATTATAGCCGCGGAAGAACTGGGCGTAGAACATCGGGCCGGGTATTACGAACAAGCAGGCGTCCTCCGCGACATGTTCCAGAATCACATGCTCCAACTCCTGTCGCTCATCGCCATGGAGCCACCCTCCCATTTTGAAGCGGAACGGGTCCGGGATGAAAAAATCAAACTATTTCGTTCAATCCGGCCCCTGCAGGATCGTACTGAGGAGATTGTCCTGGGACAATACAGATCAGGGATTATTGATGGTCACGAGGTCCCGGGCTACCGTCAGGAGCCGGGCGTTTCACCCAACTCTCTGATTCCTACCTTTGCCATGCTGCCGGTATATGTAGACAACTGGCGATGGCAGGGAGTGCCCTTCTACCTTGCCTCAGGCAAAAGGATGGCCCGCAAGGAGACCCGGATCGTGATCCAGTTCAAGGATGTACCTCATTCTCTGTTCCGCAATATTGCTGGAGCCAAGGTCATTGCCAACCGCCTGGTTCTTGGAATCTACCCCAAAGAGTCCATCAGCCTCACCTTTCAAACGAAAAATCCTGGGACCAGGATGTGCATGCGCTCCATGACCATGGACTTCAAATATGATGATTTTTACCCAGAGCCATCTCCGGACGCTTACGAGAAAGTACTCCTTGACTGTATCCAGGGCGACCACATGCTTTTCTGGCGGCAGGACGGAATTGAGCTGTCCTGGTCTCTTCTCACACCGTTGCTCAATGAATGCGAGAGCTGCCAGGGTCGCTCGCAACGACTCCATGATTATCCTGCCGGAAGTTGGGGACCGAAAACGGCAAGAGCGATTATTGAACGAATCGTCACATGAACGAAACACCTTCCCATAAAACAGGGCGTTTACTGAAGCTCGCCACCTATGCCTCAGTCGCCACCGCGCTGGTTCTTGTCGGGGGTAAATTTGCCGCCTGGCTCGCCACCGGTTCCCTCAGCATCCTTGCCTCCTTGATCGACTCGCTGATGGATGTCATAGCATCTTTCATCAATCTGATGGCAATTCGTTATTCCCTGAACCCTGCAGACGATGACCACAGCTTCGGTCATGGCAAGGCAGAGGCATTGGCCGGACTGGCTCAGGCAAGCTTTATCGCCGGTTCTGCTCTGATCCTTTTCATGCACGGCATAGAACGGTTGAAAACTCCTGTTCCCATTCAGGCGCTGGGGTTGGGCTTAAGCATCATGATCTTCTCTATTCTGGCCACACTCATTCTTATCGCCTTCCAGAGGTATGTAATAAGGCTGACAAACTCCACAGCTATTCGGGCCGACTCGCTGCACTACGCCACCGACCTCCTGACTAATATCTGCACCATCATCGCTCTGCTGTTCACCCGTTTCCCCTGGGGCCAGATCATGGATCCCATTTTTTCCATGATCATCGCCCTGATCATTTTCCGCAGTGCCTGGAAAATCGGCAGTGAAGCCGTTCAATTATTGATGGATCATCAATTACCGCGGGAACAACGGGAGCTCATTCAACAGATAGTCCATGGCCATCAACAAGTTCTGGGGATGCATGACCTGCGCACCCGACAATCAGGGCAAATCGCCATCATTCAGCTCCATCTGGATCTGGACGCCACCCTCTCTCTCTCCCAGGCTCACAGTATCGGCAAAGACGTGGAAAAATTAATTTGGATGAGCTTCCCAGGCGCAGATGTGACCATTCACCAGGACCCCATGCCACCATCGGCAAAAATGGCTAACACTGAAAGCCCTTGATAACAAACACACTTTCCCTCAGATCTTGCCATTGATAAAGGGTTGTGATAGGCTAAATTACAGTTCAGGATGTTTTTAAACATGCTTGGAAGGCATACTCTGCCCTGTCGAGCAGAACAACATACATCACAAAATCAGCAACTCAGGAAGGGACCTGTCATGTCAAACAAACTCAATCACGTTATTATTTTTATACTCATGGCGTGCTGCGCCGTATTTTTCAGCGCCTGCTATACACCAGCAGGAAGAAGCCCCGGCGATGTTGTTGATGATGCCACCATCACAACACAGATAAAGACCTCCTTACTCGCCGAGAAGGTCTTGAGCGGCATTGCTATTTCCGTCACCACCTTTGAAGGTGAAGTCATCCTGACTGGTGCCGTAAACACCAGCGAGCAGAAGACAAGAGCTTCTGATATCGCCTACTCCATCAGAGGCGTCAAGAAGGTGGAAAATCTACTCAAGATTAAGCCGCTGTAAAAAAATAACATGACCATTTTAACGCCCGGAGCGGCATAAGGAGCCGTAACGAAATAGATAAAAATGGCCTTGTTATTTCGTAACGGCTCCTAAATAAGAAATCACATTTAATCTCTGCTTAAAAAGCAGATCTCCTCAAAACATCAAGAGCCTGATCCAGTTGCTGGATCAGGCTCTTGATGTTTTCTTAAGAATTGAGAACACTACTCTCGTTCGTCGAACGGAACAAAATTACGTTTTTTCGGACCGATATAAATCTGCCTCGGCCTTCCTATTTTTCGATCCTTGGTATCCTGTATCATTTCCTGCCAGTGAGCAATCCAGCCTGGCAGTCTACCCATGGCAAACATGACAGTGAACATGTCAGTGGGGATACCCATGGCACGATAGATAATACCTGAGTAAAAATCTACATTGGGATAAAGATTCCTTCTGATGAAGTAATCGTCATTTCTGGCAATTTCCTCCAACTTCTCGGCGATTTCCAAAAGGGGATCATCCACATTCAAGGCCTTCAGGGTCTGCTCACAGGCCTCTTTAATAATAGTAGCCCTTGGATCAAAGGTCTTGTAAACCCGATGACCAAATCCGGAGAGGAGAAATGGATCGTTAGGATCCTTGGCTTTTTTTATGTACTTCTCAAAATCATTATTATCATGATGGATTGCTTCCAGCATATTAATAACTGCCTGGTTAGCCCCACCATGGAGTGGCCCCCAGAGAGCGCTGATTCCTGCAGAGATTGAAGCATAAAGGTTTACTCCCGCGCTACCAACCAACCGTACAGTAGATGTTGAACAGTTCTGTTCATGGTCAGCATGCAGAATAAGCAGCTTGTTAAGGGTGGCGACCAATTCAGGCTTCACAACATAAGGCTTTACCGGTTTATCAAACATCATATTGAGGAAATTACCACAATAGGAAAGGTCATAACGGGGATAAACCAAAGGATGGCCGACGGATTTTTTGTATGAAAAAGCCGCAATGGTTCTGACCTTGGAAATGAGCCTTGCCGCCACAGACAGAAGGGCATCATCTGTGTCAGCAGTCAGTTCCGGATAAAAATTACAGAGGGTATTGACCATAGTGGAGAGAATGGACATTGGAGAGGCATTGGGAGGAAAATGATCAAAAAAATGAATCATGTCCTCATGGATCAAGGCATGCTTGGCCATGAGCTCGCGGAAATTGTTCAATTGTTCACGGGTAGGAAGCTCTCCGATGAGAAGAAGATACACTACTTCCACAAAAGAACAGCGCTCGGCAAGTTCATTAATGGCATATCCACGGTAGTTAAGAATACCCTTTTGTCCATCAACAAAAGTGATGGCGGATTTGCACGATCCAGTATTCATATAACCGGAATCGAGAGTTATATACCCGGTATCCTTGAGCAGAGTACGAATATCCATGGCCTTATCGCCTTCCGAGCCTTCGACAAGCGGCAACTGATACGTCTGGTCTTTAATGGTCAATATTGCATGTTTTTCTGACATCGTGTACCTATTATTCTAATTTTCCAGAAGAGCGTAAACCCTTCAACGGGTTATTGCCAGGTCAACAGGGGAAAGATACAAAAGAAAGGGGAAAACTAAAACATCAAGCTATTCTGTTTCGGCATGCTGGCAGATCATCGATTACCGGAAATGCGGATCTGAACATATAGCCAATCCCTGAGAAGTAGTAGGCTACGACTCATTTACTAGACCGGACAACACAGATTTAAGCAGTTATATAGCAGAGACACAGGGAAAAAGCAAGTTTCGTGCTATTACCTATAACAAAGAAATCGAGATTTGTTTTTCCCATTGCACTACCAGGAATACAAATAAAAACATAAAAGGCAGATAAATTTGTCATTAACAAGGGATTAGAAATGCACAGGGAAGAACAGGTACCAATGAAGATCAGCGAGACTTTACTGGAGATACGCGAGCATAACCTGGCTGGTTACAAACCGGTCATTGATTATGCCAACTGGCGGGTAGCCATCCTCAATTACAGCAATGAGTTGCGAGCTGAGAAAATCATGGCCCTCCAGCGTCATAATGAAACCGACGAAGTCTTTGTCCTGCTGAAGGGTCGCTGTATCCTCTTTTTGGGCCAGGGGGATCAAAGCATCACCTCTCTTCATGGACAGGACATGATTCCACATACCGTCTATAACGTCAAAAAAAAGTCTTGGCATTCTCACACCTTGAGCGAAGATGCGATGGTGCTGATTGTCGAAAACAGAGACACAACCTTCGACAATTCCCCGTTCTGTCCGCTCACCAGTAATCAGCAGAAAAGTCTGGTGGATTTAACTCACAACCTGTGGCCGGACTCAGAAAGAGCCGAATAAATAATCTGCATGGTCAGCGCAACAAGTACCCCCTTACTCCCATAGAAAGATGGTCTCCTTCAGGCAAAACAGAGCCCGCAATCCGGGCAGGTAGGGGTGGTTGGGGAAAAACTAAATCCACAAGCCGGACACACCGTCTGGCCGGCGCCTGGGTCATAGACGGAGCGGATATGGCTCAAATCATGATGATCCAGAGCAGTAGTTCTTTTAAATTCCCTGGCCAAGGTCTCCATGGCCAGGGCACCATCTTCTCTTCTGATCTGCAGATATAGTTCTGTTCCACAACATCCTTTGCCGCAGTTGTCTTTCTTTTCACCGGCAATCAGGGCTGGAATATGCTCTTTGGCCAGGATCTGCTGCAAGTTTTTCATTTCCAGCAATGGCCCTTTGCGAATATTCACCAGATCATCATTCATTGATAATTCCATCGACCGAGCCACCTTCTTCTGCTGCAGAACTGTTTCAGCAGCTATCTTTTCATGTCCAAGAATCAATTCCACCGCACATACAGCACACATCTTGATATCAGCCCGATATTCTTCATCACAAACCGGACAATACTTCAATTCGGGATCTCTCTGCCGCATTTGCTTCAACTCCTTATTCAGATTCTACTAACGAATTTTATTATTTTTTTCTTTCCCTGACCTTCCAACAATACGGATCAACATCATGGAAAATATCTCGACCATAGCCATAAGCCACCGCCAGACATCCCCCACAAACAGGCCGGATTTCACAATCCTGACAGGCCGCAGAGCCCTGACGATACTGCTCAGCCTGTAAACTATGATAGATTTGTCCTAAAGGTTGCCGGTACAAATTACCAATCAGCGATGGCAGCTTACGACAGGCATGGACCTCACCATCAGGCAGAAGCGAAACAAAATTAAACCCCGCACCACAACCATAGCCGGCACAACCTCCACGATACGGAATAGACTGTTCATGGCGCAGCAGATTGAAAAGGTTGTCTTTTATCCCAATGGAGGGATTTCTCAGCGCAGCCTGCAGATACTCCTGCAAAAATGCAGGAAAGACATCTGGAGCAACCGAGGCCAGATCCGCTCCCTCACCAACCATGGCCAGACGATTAAAGGTGAACAGATCCACCCTCCCCCGCAGTAATTCAGCCAATTCCAGGACCTCACCAATGTTAGCCCGGGTCAAGGTCAACATCACCATGGAATATATTCCAAGTTCCTTTAAAAGGTCAAGAAAATCAAGCGTCCTATCAAAATGTCCCGCGCCACGTATATAATCGTTCTGCCCACGCATCCCCTCCAGGCTTACCTGATAGAATTCAGGTTGCTGCAGGGCAAGAATCTCCTCCATCCGTTTGCGCGGCATGGGATTCCCAAGGATTGCGGTCATAAAACCACGATCTGCCGCCTCCTTGTACAGAGTATTGAAATGAGGATAGAGCAAGGGATTTCCACCGGTAAAGGTCACCTGGGTGAAGACATGATGATCCCGGCAGAAATCATACAAATCATCAAGCACCCTGATCCCTTGGGCTAACTCCATCTCCTTACGATCACTGCGATCATAACAGTGACGACAGTGCAGGTCGCAGACCTGAGTGATATGCCATTGCAAGGTAAAAGTGGGAGCTGAAAAATAACGTGGATCAATACTCTTGCCGCCAGGAAATGAATCCGGACGTACGAGAAGAGACCCCGGGGAAAGCAACAGGCCTCGCTGGACTGCGGCAGCCAGAATATCATCAACAGCACCTACGGTGATACCAGCCAGAGTGGCAGCCTCACGCGAGGATATCTCTTCACTCACTATTTTCAGGGCCAGGAGATCATGACCTGAGGCGGTGATTGTCTGTACAACTTCTGTTCCCGGCCTTTTAAACACCAGAACCCACGATTCACCTGACCCCGGCGCAATAGTCTGATCATCAAGAAATGAGGGTAAATGGTGCCAGTGAACAGGCACAAGTTCCAGTGCCGGGTTTACAATGCGTTCCTGCACCATACCAGCGTCCTGCCCTTCTGTCTTGGAAACGCTGTAGCGTGCATATTCTATGGCGGCAAGATCAGCTAGAAAGGGGAATTCAGCACAGATTTCCGGCCTACTCCTGATATATCCAGAAAGATCCTGATGTGAATCAAACCCCGGGTCATGGGAAAGAAAACGACTGGTGACCGGATAGAGAGCATGCAGAGATGGAAGTTGAGAAAAAATCACGGGCATGGATTCCTGCAGAATTCAGATAAAATAAATAAAGCCGGCACCTCATCGGGGCACCGGCTTCATTGAGCATACTTTATTCACTAACAATTCAATCAATTACTGATTGTTATCTTTCACCAATCATTCAATTAGCAACCTTCAATGGCTGCTTTTTTCGGTTTTTTCTCCGTTGCCTCATCAGCAGCTTTATCAACTGCCTCAGTACCTGCATCTTTTGCTTTTTCTTCAACCTGTTCAGTTGCAGCGCTCACGGCGCTGTCCTTACTGCCACCTCAGCCGCTGCCGGCCGGCTTGACCACTTCATCTGCTGGTTTTACTACTTGTTCAGCGCCACCTGCGCTGTTTTTTTCGCCACTTCAACCGCTGCCTGCAGCATGCGCGCCCGGCAAGGCAATGCCGCCTGCGGTGATCAGGCCAGCCACACCAAGACCAGCCAAGAGCTTCTTGAGATCCTTATTTGCCATAGAAACCTCCTCTGAAGAAGAAATGGAAGAAAGAACACATAGGAAAAGACTATATCAATACATCCTTTCATAGAAAATACTATTTCATCCCTTTTTTATTGTCAAGGAAACTATCAACAAGTGACAAAGCTTACTGTGACAATGTTTCGGAAAAGTGCTAAAATATGAATCATGTTTATGGGAATGGATACCTAACTGTTAAAGGAGCATAGCCATGAAAAAAGGAATTACTTTTGCACTTATCCTGCTACTTTGCCCGACAATGAGTTTCGCTGGTTATCACGATTACCCGACACGACACGCAAAAAGACCATATGGACATAATTATTATGCTCCGCCATCTCGTGGGGTAAGACATCATCCTCCCCCCCGATATAATTCATATCATCGCCATAATAATGACTGGATTTTACCGTTTGCGATTGTCGGCACAGCTCTTGGAGTGATGGCTCTATCACAATCATATCCCCCGCCGCCACAGCCACCCCAGAGGATCTGTCGTGACACCTATAACTATTATGACGAGGATGGACGCTACCTCTATTCCGAATACGTTGATCGACCATGTAATTAAGATCGAAATCCGGAGACACCAGGATTGTTGTTTCTGGTAAAAAGCCCCTCAACTGCTCTTTGAGAGTCATGCTTAGAAATCAGGGCCAATCGACGGACCTTTTTTTGCCACCTCAATATGGCCGGTAGTATTCATGGCCATAGCAGCCGGTATACGCAACAGTCAAAAAACGAGGTCATATCTTGAAACAGTCCGGCAATAAAACATTCTCTTTTATAATAATCGCCATTGTGTTTCTCGGCAGCTTGGCTGCCTGGCAATTCAGCCGCAACCAGGGAACAGCGGTTGCCTACAAGACTGCCGAACTCAAACGGGGAGAGCTACTGATTTCCATCAGTGCCACCGGTACTGTAGAACCGGAAGAGGTCATCGACGTCGGTGCCCAGGTGGCTGGCAGAATTGTCTCATTCGGCAAGGATGCCAACGGCAAAACTGTTGACTACGGCTCTCTGGTTGAAGCAGGAACGGTACTGGCCCGGATCGACGATTCCCTCTACGCTGCTGATGTGTCCCAGGCAGAAGCCCAGCTTCTCTCCAGCAAGGCAGCAATGCAACGGGCGCAAGCTGAATTAAGCCAGGCAGAACAAAACTGGCAACGGGCCAAACAACTCGGTCCCTCCCAAGCTTTGGCACAAGTAAATTACGACTCCTACGAATCTACCTATAAAATGGCCATTGCCCAGGTGGCCGTAAGCGAAGCAGCAATCCGCCAGTCAGAGGCAGCCTTGGCACGCAGCAGGCGCAACCTCAGTTACTGCACCATCATCTCACCAGTCAAGGGCATTATCATAGACCGCCGGGTCAATTCCGGCCAGACCGTGGTGGCAAGCCTCAACGCCCCAAGTCTTTTCCTGCTGGCCAAAGACCTCACCCGCATCCAGGTATGGGTAGCAGTCAATGAAGCAGATATCGGCAGGATTAAACCCGGTCAGCCAGTGAGCTTTACCGTGGATGCATTCCCAGGCGAGACCTTTAAAGGAGAGGTTGGCAAAATCCGACTCAACGCCTCGATGACCCAGAATGTTGTAACCTACACTGTGGAGATTACCACCGACAACGCCAATGGCCGCCTCCTGCCATACCTTACCGCCAATGTTCTCTTTCACTTACAACAGCTTGATAATGTTTTACAGGCACCCAACGCAGCTCTACGCTGGAATCCACCTGCAAATGAGTCCAATACAAAGGGCGCCGGAAAAAAAAATTCTTCTTCAGTTCAGACTTCTCCAGATGGCAAGAACCACGCTTTTATCTGGGTGCTTGATGAAAATCAATCCCCACGCCGAATTAAAATCCAGACCGGTACCAGCAATGGAATCAACACCGTCGTTGAAGGCACAGATCTGCGTGAAGGAATGCAGGTAATCATCGGGACGATCCTGCCGAACTCCGACACAGTTAAAAATGAAGGCTCCAACCCATTCACTCCAAAATTCAGTCGCGGCAGCAAGAGCAGCGGTGGATCGAAATAAAGCAAGGTCATGGAACTCATCACTCTTCGCAGTATTCAAAAAACCTACCAGATGGGTGACATCTCTGTGCCCGTTCTGAAAGGAATTTCTCTGTCAATCCGGCAGGGAGAGTTGATTGCACTCACCGGGTCATCCGGGTCCGGAAAATCTACTCTGATGAATATCCTGGGGTGTCTGGACAGACCAAGCTCCGGTGAATACTGGCTGGACGGTCAAGAGATCTCTCAGCTTTCTGCCGACGAACGGGCACTGATCCGCAACTGCAAGATGGGCTTCGTATTTCAGAGTTTCAACCTGCTGGCCAGGACCAGCGCTATCGAAAACGTGGCCATGCCGCTCTCATATTCCGCCGAAAACATAAGCGAACACGAGGCGAGGAAACGAGCCAGGGAAATGCTTGTCAGGGTTGGACTTGCCGATCGACTGGATCACTACCCTTCTCAACTCTCCGGCGGGCAGCAACAGCGGGTAGCCATTGCCCGGGCACTCATCAACCAGCCGCCAGTACTCTTTGCCGACGAGCCCACCGGCAATCTGGATTCCCGAACCAGCGAAGAGGTGCTTCAGATGTTCGAACTTCTCAACAGTGAAGACGGCATCACCATCATTATGGTAACCCATGACCCCAAGGTTGCCGGTCACGCCGGACGGATGATCCGCATCGATGATGGGCTGATTCAGGGGGATACGTCCCCTTCCAAAGCAGATCCCGCACCGCCGGATGATGCCTCATGAGAATTTACGCCACAACCTGCATCGCTTTTAAGGCTTTGGGGCGTAACCCCATGCGGGCCATGCTCACTACCTTGGGTATCGTTATCGGGGTTGGTGCTGTCATCGCCATGATGGAGATTGGGGCAGGATCTTCGGCAGCCCTCAAAAAATCCATCGCCAGTATGGGTGCCAACGTCCTGGTGATCCGGCCAGGAACCGCCTCCAGCGGCGGTGTCTCTTTTGGGGCAGGCAGCACCACCACCCTGACTCCGGAAGATTGTCAGGCTGTTCTGCGTGAGTGCCCAGCCGTCCGTAATGCAGCACCTCTGGTTCGCACCCGGGCTCAAGTGGTTTACGGTAACCGCAATTGGGTCCCGAATTCCATTTACGGCACTACCACTGCATATCTTGATGTACAGGACTGGAGCATTCTCGCCGAGGGAGAACCCTTCAGTGATCGGGACGTGCTTAACGGCAATCGAGTCTGCCTTCTCGGTCAGACACTGGTGCGGGAACTGTTTGAAGATTCCTCTCCCTTAGGTAAGGATATCCGCATCAAGAATATCTCCTTCCGGGTAATAGGAGTGCTTACTGCCAAAGGTGCCAACATGATGGGTTTTGATCAGGACGATGTTATTCTCGCGCCTTGGACCACCATCAAATACCGGGTCACCGGCATCAGCCTCTCCACCACTAACCAGAGCGCCGGCAGCACCACCGACTCCGTCAACACCCTCTCCAATCTTTACCCGGTGACGCAAATAAACCTTTATCCAGAGCGCTCAACCATCCAACAGGCAAACACCCCCATGCCGGTCCGCTTTGCCAATATTGATCAGATCATGGCTGCAGCAAACAGCTCTGGAGAGATTTCTTTAGCCATTGACCAGATCAGCAGGGTGTTGCGAGAACGGCACCACATTCGTCCAGATGAACCTGACGACTTTAATATCCGTAACATGGCCGAGCTGACTCGCACGCTGTCGACTACCACTACCCTCATGACCAACCTGCTTCTGGCCGTAGCCATGATTTCTCTGGTGGTGGGCGGGGTGGGAATCATGAATATCATGCTTGTTTCCGTTACCGAAAGGACCAGGGAGATCGGCCTGCGCATGGCAGTAGGCGCTCGAGGACAGGACATCCTTCACCAGTTTCTGGTTGAAGCGATAGTTCTCTGTCTGAGTGGGGGTGCCATGGGCATTATTCTTGGCCATGGCGGGTCTCAACTGGTACGACTCCTGCTCGGCTGGCCTGTGGAAACTTCTCCTACGGCCATTGCTCTGGCTGTAATGGTATCGGCCGGAGTGGGAATCATCTTTGGTTTTTACCCCGCCTGGAAGGCCTCACGCCTCGACCCCATCGAAGCCCTGCGCTTCGAATGATCGCAATGGAAGCTTTTTCCCCGGCTCATTTTTTCAAGGAGTAAACACTCATGCCCCATCACTTGCGCCGGACATGCTGCTGGAGTAGTCTTGCCTGCGGCCTCTTCCTGCTTTCCTTGACCAGCTGCATGATCGGGCCTGATTTCCAACGCCCGGAAGTAAAGGTGCCTTCCCATTGGCTTGAGGACAAGCCAATGCTCCCAGAGAGTGCACCTGCAACGATTCAGGATCTGGCGCAATGGTGGTCATTTTTCAATGACTCTAAGCTTACCTCTTTAATAGAGCGAGCCATACAGGCCAATCTGGATCTGCGCATGGCTGAGAGCCGAATCCGTCAGGCCCGTGCCACCGTGGGTGTTGCCGGAGCAAACCTTGGCCCTGGAGTAGATAGCACCGCCTCATACAAACACAGCCGGTCACCGTTGTCGAATGACAGCAGCGATTCCATTACTTCGAATCTCTATAAATTGGGTTTTGATGCTGCCTGGGAGATCGATCTCTTCGGAGGCATGCGACGTGGCATTGAGGCAACAACCGCTGATTTTGAAGCAGCCATAGAAAGCCGTCGCGACCTCCTGGTCAGCCTGAGCGCAGAAGTGGCCGGCAACTATCTGAATCTACGTTCTCTACAACTACGACTTTCCATCGCCCACAAGAACCTGAAAGCTCAGGAACAAACCGTAAAACTGACCCATCAACTTTTTGACACAGGATTTGTCGGCAAACTTGATGTCGTTCAGGCAGAAGCTCTGGCTGCCACCACAGCCAGTCATATTCCACTGTTTGAGGCCTCTATCCGACAGACAATCTATACCCTCAGCCTGTTGCTGGGCCATGAGCCTTCCACTCTACTAACAGAACTGAGTCCGAATGCCCCCCTGCCTGTTACCCCGCCCCCGGTACCACCGGGACTCCCCTCAGAACTCCTTCTGCGAAGACCGGACATCCGCATGGCAGAAGCGAAGATCCATGCTGCCACCGCCCGTATCGGCATAGCCAAGGCCGATCTTTTTCCCAAATTCACCATTACAGGCAGCCTTGGTCTCCAAAACATCACTTTCAATTCAACCTTCAACCAAAAAAGCAGCGCCTGGTCTCTTGGTCCCTCTTTGAACTGGCCTCTCTTTGACATGGGTCGCAGTCGCGCAAATCTCGAATTGCAAAAAGCCGTGCAGGAAGAGGCACTCCTGGCCTATGAACAAACCGTGCTGAATGCATTAGGAGAGGTGGAGCAAGCCCTGATCGCCTCAACCCGAGAGCAGGAACATCACCAGAGCATTGCTCGGGCGGTAACAGCTAATGGCACAGCAGTGGATCTGGCCACCACTCTCTATGCCGCAGGTCAGAACAATTTTCTTGCTGTATTGGACGCACAACGCTCACTCTATGCCGCAGAGGACACACTGGCCCAGAGCAGCTACACCCTCTCTATCAATATGGTCGCCCTGTTCAAGGCCCTGGGCGGCGGATGGCAGGCAAACGTGGTTCCACCATAGGGATGATAAATGTTGATATTCCAATTACTGAAATGGTAAAAGGGAAACAACTTTTTTCAGGTCATCCACTCAACTACAAATTCTATCACCAGCGATTGAACATACCTGCTATCTAGCCGGTACAGTTGATAAAATTAACGTATTAAAATTCCAGAAGGACAAATAAATGGACATAAATGAGGCGGTCAAATACCTGAGAGAGTTATATGCGATTCCAATTATGCATCGCCTGGCGGTAATCCTGATCTATATCCTGCTGGCTAAGTTTGCCGATATTGTTGTGATCAGGTTTCTTGTCAAGATCACCGCCAAAACCAAGTTTACCCTGGATGACAAAATTATTCCCATACTCCATGCTCCACTGCTGATAACAGTCGTCTTTGTCGGCGTGCTGCATGCCCTGGCCATGCCACCCGACCTGAGTGCACCTTGGGAGAAGGTCCTACCTGCCACAGCCAAGACCATTATTCTTTTATTCTGGATAATCGGCATCTTGAAGTTTTTTAGCCTGGTGGTGGAAAGCAATATGCATACCGCTATTTCTCGAGGTAAAATTGGCCAGGATCTCTTTATGCTGTTGAAGAATGTGGTTAGGGTTATCATTCTCATCTTGAGTTTACTCTGGCTTCTTTCCATCTGGCATGTCAATATGGCTCCCCTCTTCGCCTCGGCCGGTATCGCCGGTATCGCCGTGGCTCTTGCCGCCAAGGAAACACTGTCCAACTTTTTTGGAGGCATCTCAATTTTTGCCGATAAGACATGTACCGTTGGAGATTATATCATTCTCGACAATTCAGAGCGTGGCGAGGTAATGGAAATCGGCATCCGTTCAACCCGCATCAAGACCAGAGATGACGTACTCATCACTATTCCCAACTCCATTCTGGCGAATTCAAAAATTATCAATGAGAGTGCCCCTATTCCACGTTTCCGAATTCGGGTACCGGTTGGTGTTGCCTATGGCAGTGTACTGGATCAGGTCGAAGAAATTATGCTGACAGTAGCAGCAGCCAACAAAATGGTAATCAGGGAGCCGGAAGCACGCGTCCGGCTCCGCAGTTTTGGTGCCTCTTCACTAGATTTCGAGCTTCTATGCTGGGTCGAGGACCCCAGTTTAAAGGGCCTTACAACCCACAATCTTCTCAAAGAGATTTACAACGCCTTTACTGAACACAACATCACCATCCCTTTTCCCCAACAGGATGTATATATCAAGGAATTTGCAGACAGGAACAACGGTGCAACACGTGAAGAGCTCTGTTAACCTTGTCCATACTTTTTATATTTTTATAAAAAGTATGCACCTTGATACTGTGATGGCAAAGTAAGCGGCGATGGTACGCTACAGAGATGAGTCACGGAGTGCACAGTCGACTGCGGCAGCAGAACTCAGGATGAAACCAGCACCCTCCCCTTCCCGCTGGCCATCCTTATACCAAAGATGGGCCCGCCCCTTGGCACTCATATGAACAAATGGGTATCTATTCAAGCGCTCAGAGGCCTTGCTGTTCTTGGAGTCGTGCTGTTTCACCTGATGACCATCGAAAAAAAATATTCCGGCGGCGACCTGTTCCTTCCTGAATTTCTGACACTCGGCCAGTCAGGCGTGGATCTCTTTTTTGTCATCAGTGGATTTGTGATGGTATCCATCACACAGGTGCGCGACGATAGCAGTGGAGGAGTGAGCCGATTCCTCTGGAGCCGTCTCAGCCGCATATATCCGACCTATTGGGTCTACCTTGTTCTGACAGCAGCGGTATTCTTCATCAAACCAGACTGGGTTAACTCATCACAAAGTCATCAGACCGATTTCTTGTCTGCCATTTTCTTACTGCCCGACCATCACCGTCCGTTTGTCATGGTCGCCTGGTCACTGATTCATGAACTATGGTTTTATACCATATTCGCTATCTTTCTAAGATTTAAGCAAAAATACCTCCTACCGTCCCTGTTCGTCTGGGGTTTGATAATCACCATTGCCGGCACCGTAACCTCAACGGCCAATTTATCGCCAGGTGCCAGGATTGTTCTTCATCCCTATTCTCTTGAATTCATCATTGGCGCCTTCGCTGCACTCTTCACCGGCAGTAAATATTTCGACACTCTCTCGATGCGCCTGTCATGTATAGGCATCGTGCTCATCCCGACAGCCGGCCTGCCTTTTGTTTACGCTTTCAATATTCTCCAGGATGAAGGCATGATGCGGGTCACTATCATTGGTACGTTCTATGGACTTCTCCTAACTTGTCTTACGGCTCTTGAGAGGAAACACAGATTCTGCCTTCCTCGATTTTTACAATCCATCGGCGATATGTCCTACACAATTTATCTCTCTCATATTCTTATTTTGGCGGCAGTTGGCCGCCTCTGGGCAATAACCAAGCCAATACAGAACAACCTCCATGATAATATGCTTGCCTGCCTGATCATGTCAGCTGCTGTCCTTGCTTACGGCTGGATCGGCTACAGACTGGTTGAACATCCACTCCTGCGCATCTCCCATAAACTGCGTAGCCGCTGGTTTGAGCAGAAGTAATATAATTTTTTTTTTTTGCAGAATAACTGAAAAGTCGGCTACCGGGACAGACTACAGGCCTAAGTGGTCAACACCCGATAAATCTCCGGCATCCGCAGGGGCAGTTTACGGACATCATTGACAAAGACTGGAGTTTAGAGTTTCACAATGATTCCCATCATTACGATGGGGGTGGGCAATTTCCCGCTATATTGTTCTCTGACATAGCAAAAACCGGATATTCTGCGACCGATTGCTTGTCTGGCGACAAGTCAGACTCAATTGGAG
>JBDRQE010000003.1:0-84442 GCA_043826415.1 Pseudomonadota bacterium | reverse complement strand
AGAGTAAATACAAACAGTCCTCAATTCGGCTGAGAAAACGGCACAGCTTATTGCCGCTATGTCAATAGTTTTTTGTGCTTTTTATGCAAATTTTAAATGTATAGTTTCAGTCATGCTGTTGGCTGAAACTCCAAACTCCAGGCTTAAAAATAAATATAATTCTTTAATGTACAGAGAGTATGAAACCTTTTCAGGTCATTTTTGAAATTGTTGAAGGCAACCATTGTCCCTTATATAGGATTGGCGAGAAGTTGATTTTGTCGGACAAGGCGCTCTCTTGTCCGGGGAATAAAGCAACTTGTTTGATCTTGGTACGGGAAATGACTCAGTTATTATTCAAACTCCTTGCGGCAAAGAATGAACATGTCGTGGCCGAAAAATCGATTTTCAGCTGCAGTGGTTGTACTGGTCTGATTAAATTTGTCCCGGTCTTAATTCCTGAAAATTTGGAGCCGGAAGCGGCCCCTGTCCTGGGGATAAGGGAAAAGGAACTGCTGGCAAAAATTCAATCATTCCCCTTGATTCAGATAATTCCTGATGATGGATTGAGAGATTTCCTTGGACGGTGCCAACTGAAACTTGTTCCTGAAGGGACGCTTCTGATTCATAAAGGGGAACCGAATTCCTCTCTTTACCTTATCGTCTCGGGACAAGTGCTTGTAGTGGATGGGCCGGTTGTGATCACCAGTTTGGCGGCTGGCGAACTTTGTGGGGAAATGAGTTATCTGGGAGGGGATGTCGCTGGTGCCTCGGTCCAGGCTCTGTGTGATACAGAGGTGCTTATTGTCTCCAGTGATGATTTTAACTATATTCTTGATAAGTTGCCTGCTGTCCAAATTTTTATGGCTCGTTTATTGGCGCAGCGACTGACTCGGGTGAACAAGGCCCGGGCGGAAGATTTTTCCTCTTGTATGCAGGGTAAATTGCAGGATATGGCTCCAGCAGAACTGTTTCAGATCTTTCATCTGAATAGTAAAACCGGTGTTCTTGCCCTGGAGCTCCCTCGCGGGCCGGGCAAGATTTCATTCCGCGAAGGGTGTATCATTAATGCCCATTATCAGGAGCAGGAAAATGAAGAGGCGATCTTCTCCATGCTGGCTGAACATGAAGGAACCTATAGGTTTACTCTTGGGCTTTCCCCTCAGGAGATGAAGGCGGCAGAAGTTGGTGATTTTATGAAGCTTCTTATGGAAGGGGTTAAGCGCGTGGATGACGAGCGGGAGGGACGACAGGAGAGATTAGTAAAGAGCGTCTAACTCTGCGCAGAGTTTCGTTTGGACTTAGTGAGACTCGAGAAAGGGCGGGAGCTCCAGAATCTCCATAAAGCTGGTCACATGATATTCGGCCGGCAGGGCTGAATTTTTGAATCCAATCAAACGCATGCCGCAGTTTGCAGTATGTTCCCGGTCAATGATGGAGTCACCAATATAGATGGCCTCATCTGTCTCGTACTCAAAATAATCAAGGATTTCCAGCAAGGCGTCCGGTGCCGGTTTTGGACGACGTGCATTCTCTGCAGTCATTACCTTCTCAAAGTAGCTCTCCAGTTGAAATATCTGCAGGATTGGCATCATGGTGTTGGTGCGGTTGGTCGAGATCGCCAGCTTATAATGAGTTTTTGCCTTTTCAAGAAATTTGATAAGATCAGGTTCTATCCGCATGTGGTCGAGAAAGGGAGTGTAATCAAGGCTCATGCGATAGGCGTTTACTGCTGCCAGATCCTGGTCTGGGTAATGGCGGAAGATGTGCTGGATGGAGTCTGTCACGTTGTGGATATGGACGTGCTCAAGCTCTGCTGGACTCATTGCTGGTCGATTGAAACGGGCAAGCAGTTGATTATAATATTCCTGATTGGCAAATTTGGAGTCAAACATGACTCCGTCACAGTCGAAGATAATGAGCTTGAGCATGGGTGTATTGAAGTATAATGATAAATAAGTCAGGGGGTGACGGAACCTAGAGGGCGTACTTTTGCAGGCTGCCTGTTGTGCCCAAAAATCAGTTGTTGAATAATATCTTCTGCAGCCAGTCGATACTGTAGAGAAGCAGTTCCTCGTCAGCGGCCAGACGTTCTTTGCTTGTATCGTCTAATGGAGTTGTCTGGGGAAGCTTTCCTCCCAGAAGCAGGGTACGGAATTGGTCAAGATTATAGAGGGCCAGGATAAATTGTTCTCTCTGCTGCTCTGAAAGTTGTTTTCCTTGCCGTATCTGCTCATGTTGGAGAAGAATTGCCACTGCATCATTAAAGCGGTTGTAGATTGGCAGCTCCTGCTCTGTGCTATAGGTAAGCACAGTATGCTTCTGCTTCTCCTGAAAGCCATGACAATGGCTTTCTCGCAGAAGCACAAAGAACGCATCCATGCTGTTGTTGTTGTCTGTCTGACGGATGGATGCCCTGCCCATGGGATAGGCTCGGCAGGCCCCAGGTCGATCCTTATACACGGTACAGCCCGTGTCTGAGACAAAGACGCAGCTTGCCCGGCCATCATCGATCATCGTGAGATAAAAGCGGGGGAAGGTTTCATGATCTTCCTGCTCCATAATCACATAACGGTCGAGGAATTCCTCAGAGTGGAGGCCGCAACCCTTTTTCAGGCGCAGGACATCGTACGGAGTCAGGGCCAGCTCCAGCTGCCGGCAGCAGTCGGTAAAACAGTCGACATCTGGATGACAGGAAAAACAAAACGTTTCTTTCTCTTCTATCCTGGTGACATTTCTGGGGAGCAGGGGCGGGCTCATAGTGGCTCTTCCTCTTTTTCAGGCCAGAGCAAGAGCACCGGGCTGGCTACGAACACGGAGGAGAAGGTTCCGACTACGATCCCCCAGAAAAGGACAAAGGCAAAGTCATGGATCACTGATCCGCCCAGGAATAACAGGGCCAGGAGGGTCATACAGGTAGTGAGTCCGGTGGTAATGGTTCTTCCTACAACCTGGTTGATACTGTCGTTGATCTGGTTGAGCAGTGAGTGGTTCCGGTCCCTGGTCATATTCTCCCGGATACGGTCAAAGACGACGACCGAGTCGTTGAGGGAGTAGCCGCCAAGGGTGAGCAGGGCGGTGACAATAAGCAGGGTTATCTCAATATCCAGCATCCAGCAGAGTCCGATGATGATAAAGACATCATGGAGAGTGGCGACGGCGGCGGCCACGCCAAAACGGATATCGAAACGGAAGGCGAGGTAGATTACCACACCGATAAGGGATATCAAGATGGCCATTCCTGCCTTGTCACGCAGGACGGAGCTTACGGAAGAACCGATCTCGGACTGACTTTCCAGGGTGAAATGTTTATCGGGAAGTTCGCTGCTGAGGACAGAATGGATCTGTTCGCTGAGATTGCCGATCACCTCTTCTGATTTCTTGACCTTGACAATCAGGCTGTGTTCGTTTTCCACCTGTTGCAGATCAAGGCCCTCCATCTTATGCCGGATAAAGGACTGTCGGACCTCATCCATGGTGAAGGGTTGCGTGGCCTTGTACTGCAGCAGGGTTCCGCCGGTAAAATCGACGCCCATATTGGCCTTGCCCCTGGCTATTTGCACGGAGGCAATGAGGCCGATGCCGACCAGGACCGCTGAAATGCCAAAGGTGATGTAGCGTAATTTCATGTAGTCCAGGTTCGGCTTTCTGGTAAAACGGAGAAAGCTGAGTTTCTTCAGGAGGTGGAAGGAGTGGAGGAGATCAAATATGAAACGGGAGCAGTAGAGGGCGGTGAACAGGTTGAAAAGGATGCCCAGTGACAGGGTGATGGCAAAACCCTTGATCGGGCCGGTACCAAACATGAACAAGGCCATGGAAGTGATCAGCGTTGTCACCTGGGAGTCAACAATGGTGGAAAGTGCCTGACTGAATCCCCCGTCGACACTGGATCTGACTGATTTTCCCAGGTCGTACTCTTCGCGCATCCGTTCAAAGATCAGGATATTCGAGTCCACGGCCATGCCGATGGAGAGGATAATGCCGGCGATGCCAGGCAGGGTCAGCGTGGCATTGAGTACGGCAAGACCGGCAAAGAGAAAGAGGATATTGAGTACCAGGGCCCCATTGGCGATAACGCCCGAGAGACGGTAATAAATCATCATAAAGACCAGAACCATAAGTGAGCCGAATACGCCCGCGGTCAACCCCTTGTTGATGGAGTCCTGGCCAAGGCTGGCGCCGACGGTCAGGTTCTGGATAATATCAACCGGTGCCGGCAGGGCGCCGACGCGCAGGATAATGGCGAGGTCCGCCGCTTCTTCATGGCTGAAACTTCCTGATATCTGGGCTGAGCCGCCCAGGATTTTTTCCCGGATGGATGGGGCTGAACGGACAACTTCATCGAGGACAATGGCCAGTCGGCGGTTGACATTCTGTTCGGTGACATGGGCAAAGATCTTGCCTCCCCGGCCGGTGAGGTCAATGCTGACATAGGGTTCGTTGAACTGGCCGCCGATGCGGACCTGGGCATTTTTTACCATGTCACCGGTCATCAGGGTCTGGTTCTCCAGGAGCAGGGGGCGGATCACCTCTTTGCCGGTCTGCTTGTCCTTGTCCTTTTCAAAATAGATTTCCGTGTCCGCCGGCAGTCGATTCTGCAGAGCCCGGTTGAGCTTTTTCCGCGCCTCACCATCGGCCCATTGGCCACTGGTTTTTGCCTGATTGATCATGTCCTCCAGATTGATCCCGGCGGTGTCGGCCACCAGTTTAAATTCAAGCTGGGCAGTTTCCCCCAGAAGTTTCATGGCCCGTTTCGGGTCTTTGACCCCAGGAAGCTGGACGACAATCTCGTCCGTGCCTTGACGGATGATCACCGGTTCGGCCACACCAAACTGGTCAATCCTGTTTCTGATGATCTCCAGAGATTGATCGACTGCGTGGGTACGGATGAAATCGATCTCAGTATCTTTGAGGTTGAGAGTTATGCGGGGAAATGAACCCTCTTTGGCCTCCACCTGTATATTGATATTGGGAAAATCATCCTTGATCAGGTCTTTGACGGTTTCCACTGCGCCGGTATTAGGGAGGGTAAAAATAATGGTCCCGGGCTTACTGTCGCTGCGCACCGCAGTGATTGATTTTTCCTTGAGGCTGTCTTTCAGATCGGTCGCGGCCAGTTCCAGGGAATCCGCTTCCGCTTTTTTCAGGTCAACCTTCAGTACCAGATGCATTCCTCCCTGCAGATCAAGGCCAAGGCGTAAGCCTTCCGGTGCCATATATTTTTTCCACCAGTCAGGTGTTGCCGAATAAAAAGAGGGCACAATGGTGACGATGGAAAGGACGATGAGAAAGAGAAGTGTGCCGATCTTGAGCTTGAGTGATGAGTTCATTGATGTCCTGGGGATTTCTTCTGGGAAAATGATAGGTGATGAAGTTAACTCGAAGGTTGCAGGTTTACCTGAACAGTTAGTGCGGCGATTATACAGCACTGCCTGAATCTTGCAAGTTTTGCTTGCGTTTTATGCCTTTCTGTTAATTGCCGTTGCCAGACAGGCAGCTCCAAAGCCATTGTCGATGTTGACTACACCAAGTCCCGGTGCACAGCTGTTGAGCATGCCAAGCAGGGCGGCAAGTCCGCCAAAACTTGTTCCGTATCCCACTGAGGTTGGGACTGCAATGACCGGAGAGGCTGTAAGGCCGCTGATGACGCTGGGAAGAGCTCCTTCCATTCCCGCCACCACAATAATGACGGCGGCCGTCTGCAACAGGTGCTGCCGGCTCAGAAGGCGGTGCAGGCCGGCGACCCCGACGTCATAGAGGGTTTGCACTGCATGGCCCAGAGTCTCTGCCGTGACCTTGGCCTCTTCTGCTACCGGAATGTCAGAAGTACCGGCGCAGATGATCAGAATGGTACCGCAGCAAATCTCCGGGCCGGGCTTGCGTTCATTTGCGGTCAGCATCCTGGCTTGGGAATGATAGTGAATTTGGGGGAGTATGCGTTGCACAACAGCTGCCTTGTCAGCATCTACCCGAGTCGCCAGCAGCAGAGATGAGTGTTTTAAGAGGGTGGCGGCAATGGCAATGATCTGTTCAGAGGTTTTAGATGCCCCGTAAATAACTTCCGGAATCCCGGTGCGCAGACAACGATGATGATCCAGGCAGGCATCCTGAATAGTTTCTGATGGTAGATGCTTCAGTTTTCTGACGGCATTATCGACGCTGCATTGTCCGGCCTGTACTTCTTGCAGAAGTCTGGTCAGTTGATCTTGATTCATGGTTTATGGGGCTTAATACGGGCTATTTTATTATGGTTTCTTGTATGTAGTTTGCCATACGCCGCTCAAAGAAACCGCCTGAAAAGATTGGTTGTTTCTTTGAAGCGGCACAAGGTGCCGTTATAAAATAAGCAAAAAACACTGCTTATTTCATAACGGCACCTAAAAAGAGAGGCGTTGTCTTGCATGAATGACTCCATTTTTGTAAAAGGATGTTTATCATGATAGTAAAATAAGGTAAAGGTTTTGTCGTGCTGGATTGCTGAGGCGTCAGTCGATGAAAGAAAATTATTTTCAGGAGCAAGCTGGTAGGCAAGGAGTTATGCATGAGTGAAGATATCCTCCCCCAATATATTCAATATCTGCAGCAGAGCAGTAGTTATCCCCATTCTGTGGAGGGCGTTCAGCTGCTTCAGACCCATATCTCTTTTGTCCTGCTGGCTGGGGATTTTGTCTACAAATGGAAAAAACCGGTGAACTTTGGTTTTCTCGATTTTTCTTCTCTGGAGAAGAGAAAATATTATTGTGAGCAGGAGCTGATTCTCAATCGTCGTCTCTGCCCTGATGTCTACCTGGATGTGGTGACGGTTACTCGTGAAGATAATCAATATAGTCTGAACGGGAAGGGTGATGTTGTCGAATATGGGGTGAAGATGGTCCGTATGCCGGAAGAGCGGATGATGTCCCATGTGATTGAAGCCGGTCAGTTGGATCATGGACAGATTGACCGGATCATTGAGGTCCTGGCTCCATTTTATCAGCGGGCTGAGGGAACGGAGGCCATCAGCGAGTTTGGCCGTGCCACCTCTGTTGCCGTCAATGTCCTGGAGAATTTTGATCAGACGGAGGCTTTTATCGATCAAGGCGCCCTTAGTCGCGACCAGTTTGATCAGATTGGTGATTATGCCCGTGCGTTTCTGGAAGATGAACTTCGCTTTGAGCGACGCCGGGCGGCAGGGAAGATTCGTGATTGTCATGGAGATCTTTATTCAGCCAATATCTGTTTGACAAACCCTGTGCACATCTTTGATTGTATTGAGTTTAATGAGCGTTTCCGCTATTCGGATGTGGCGGCTGATGTGGCATTTCTTGCCATGGACCTCGATTTTCATGGACAGGAGGAGCTTTCTACCTATTTTGTTCAGCGCTTTGTAAAAGAGTCGGCAGATCCCGGCCTGGTTGAGATGTTGGATTTTTATAAATGCTACCGGGCCATGGTTCGCGGTAAGATAAATCTCTTTACGGCCGGTGATCCTGCGGTTGATATGTCTGTTGGAGGACGGTGCAGAGAGCACGCTGCCCGTTATTTTGTTCTGGCCCAAAAATATGCGGCCAAGGTGGGAGGCTGAAGTGGCGGCGGCTGGAAAGGTTGTGGTTTTTTTTGGAATGATAGCCACCGGAAAAAGCTATCTGGCATCGGCATGGGCCAGGAAGCATGCTTGTGGCTATTATAATTCAGACAGGGTGCGCAAAGAGATTGCAGGTCTGGCCCCTGAAAACAGGCAGGCTGGTCCGGTTGATCAGGGGATTTACAGTCACGAATTTTCCCGCAAGACCTATGATCAATTGCTGCTTCTGGCGGACCAGGACCTGGATGCAGCTCCTGGTGTTTGTGTGGTCCTTGATGGATCGTATCAGGCCCGCAGTGAGCGGGAGTTGGTGCAGGAGAGGTTGGCTCCAAAGGCCAGAGTGCTTTTTGTGCACTGTATCTGTCCCGAGAGGGTGATGCGGGAGCGGATGGAGAAGCGGCAGCACGATCCGCAGGCGGTGTCCGATGGGCGCTGGGAGATTTATCTGCAGCAGAAGATGAGATTTGAGATGCCAAGTGAGATTGGCCCAGAGCAGTTGTTAACCATAGATACGAATCACCCCCTTGACACACTCCTGGGCTTGCTTGAGGAGTGGATAGTCAGAATGTAGATCCGCAGGTGCTTGTATGGTGCCTGCAACAGACAAAAGAGAGGTTTTATCGTGTATAACCGTATTTATATTTTACATTTTCCCAAAAATACCAGCAATGAGCCGATTATTTATCAGTTGGTGAAGCAGTATGATGTTGAGTTTAATATCCTGAAGGCGGATATCCTGCCACAGAGGGATGGGCTTATGATCCTTGAGCTGAAAGGAACTAAGGCAAATGTAGTCAAAGGGCTTGAGTATCTGGAAGAGCGTGGGGTCAAGGTCGAGCGTCTGGCGGCCAGCGTCCGCCGGGATGATGAAAAATGTTTTCAGTGCGGGGTCTGTACGGGCGTTTGTCCGGTGGGTGCCTTGTCCCTGCATCGACCGGATATGGCAGTGCTTTTTGATCCGGATAAATGTACAGGATGCAGCCTGTGTGTGCCTATCTGTCCGGTCAGGGCCATGGAGCTTTCCCTGGGGCAAGACGAGCTGACAGACGAGCTGTCTTCCTGAGTAGAGTGGTTGTTAGTCAGCCAGCTGCAGAACTGAAGGCTGCTGGTGGCTGACTAAGACTTATTTGGCCGGCAAAGGTTGTTCCGTTGGCTTCTCAGAGGAAAAGAGGTGCCAGTCCGGTAGTTCGACCAGGTCGGAGAACCATGATGAAAGGTTGAATCCCAGCTTTTCGCCGGACTCGATTTTGGCAAGTAATTCTTTGGCCTTGGGAGTGATGGATGCGTCAGGATAGGTGTTGATCAGGTACTTCAATCTGGTTTTTGCATCAAGGTATTTGTCGGTTCTCAAGTAGAATTCCACGACAAGGTATTCGTGGTTGACCAGAAACTCATTGGCGGCTCTGGTCCGGGCCTTGGCCTCATCGGTATAGGGTGATTCGGGAAAGGCCTTGATCAGTCTGGTAAAATCCCGAATTGCTTTTGTCGCTCCGGAGGTATCACGATCAATAGTATCAATCTGCTGGTAACTGCACATGGCGATTTGGTATAAGACATAGGGAATCGCCTCGTTAGTTGGGTGTTGTTCCTCAAATCTTTTGTAAAGCACCAGCGCTTCCGCATAGTTTTCCATAAAATAGTTACAGTCAGCACCTTTCAACTCAGCAAGCATTGCCTGGGGGCTGAAAGGATAGTTGTCCAGAATTTCGTTAAAATGTTTTGCCGCCTCATAGTAATCGCCCACGTCGTAGGCATCCATGCCCTTAATGGCGAGGCTGTCTGCTGGGAGCTGAACCTCTTCCCCTCCCATGCCAAACCAGGATTTCATGGTGGCGCAGCCTGTCAGTGAGAGGGTGAGAAGGGTTGCGGTGAGAAGGGTGAGAATCAAGGAGCGGGAGAAAGAGGTGGCTGATTTCATTATTAGTTATGCTGTTAAATTATTCAGATAATGTTCTGCGGCGAGCACTGCGGTTGCTCCCTCGCCTGCAGCGTTGATGATCTGTCGTACTTCTTTGCTGCGGATATCGCCTGCAGCCATGACTCCCGGGATTGCTGTTCTGGTTTCAGTATCTGTGGGGATAAAACCACCATCTTCTGCCTTCAGGAGTTGCAGGGGCAGCATCTCATTGTTGGGGATCACGCCAATGAGGACAAAGATACCATCAACGGCCAGAGTGCTCTCTTTGCCGGCAGTATCTCGAAGTCGAAGTCGTTCGACCCCCTTTTCTCCCTCAATGGAGATGACCTGACTCTCCCAGATGAAATCAATTTTATTGTTGGCAAAGGCTCTTTCTTGAACAACCTTTGTGGCCCGTAATGCGTCACGGCGGTGGATCAGGGTCACTTGGCTGGCAAATTTCGTGAGATGGCAGGCCTCTTGGACTGCAGTATTGCCTCCACCTACCACGGCTACATGCATGTCGCGATAAAATGGAGCATCGCAGGTGGCACAGTAGGAGACACCCTTGCCGGAGAATTCGGTTTCTCCCGGAATGCCCAGTTTTTGCGGGCGGGCTCCGCTGCAGATGATCAGGGCATTGCAGCTGACATGCTCACCGTTTTCAAGGGTAAGCTGTTTCGGGGTCTGCAGGAGATCCATGCTGACCACATTGGCAGTCAGGGTGTTGAGTCCGAAACGCCGGGCATGGGCTTCCATCTTTTCGGCAAGTTCAAAGCCGGAAAGGCCGTCAGGAAAACCAGGATAGTTGTCCACCCAGTCGGTGAGCAGAACCTGGCCGCCGGCAGCGCCTTTTTCAATCAAAAGGTGATCAATCCTGGCTCTTGCCGCATAGAGGCCAGCGGCGAGTCCGGCCGGACCGGAGCCCAGAATGATCAGTTCATAATGCGTCTTTTCCATTACTTTTCTTGATCACCATATTTAGGTGATGGCAGGTAGCTTTTTGTGACAAGAAAAACCCTTGCCACAAAAGGGGATGAGAGTCAACGTTAACTACAGGGCCTTGTTAATGAGGTCAACAAGTTGTTTTTTCCCTACAGCGCCGGTAATCTGATCCACTACCTCACCGTTTTTAAAGAGGATCAGCGTAGGAATGGCCCGGATGCCAAATTTCCCTGGAGTGACCGGGTTGTCGTCAACATTCATTTTGAGGATGGTTACTTTGCCGGCATATTCATCGGCCAGATCTTCAATGACTGGACCGATCGCCTTGCATGGGCCGCACCAGGGCGCCCAGAAATCTACAAGGCAGGGCACATTTGAAGAAACAGTTGTCTTAAATGCAGCATCATTTATTGCTTGAACTTTGTCGCTTGCCATTGTTTAGCTCCGTTGTTGATTGATTTGTAGAATGACTGTTTGCTAGTATTTCAATTTTTAAAGGGTATTTATCGAACTGTCTTCATAGTGTACCTTCTGGGATTTTGCCTGACAAGTAAAAATTACAGTAAAATCGTCAGCAAGGCATGAGTCTCCATATGAGTAAAATGGTAACAAATTGTGCATGATTGTAAAAAGATCAAGGTGTGGAACTTGTTTGGCACTTTTTCTGCCGGCATGCTATGATTGTGCCGTTTTTTAATGGAAATTAATAATGATGAGTCGTGAACCCGCAAAAATATAAGGAATTGTTGAAGGAGTCGAACAATGAAAACAAGCACATCAGCACAGATGTTTCAGCAGGCACAAAAAGTTATTCCAGGCGGTGTGAACAGTCCCGTGCGGGCCTGTCGATCGGTGGGGTGTGACCCGCTTTTTATTGAACGGGCACAGGGGGCATCTGTCTATGATGTGGATGGTAACGAATATATAGATTTTGTCTGTTCCTGGGGACCGATGATCCTGGGGCATGCTCATCCACAGATTCTGGCAGCCATTTCTGAAGCTATGCAGCATGGAACCAGTTTCGGGGCGCCCACCCCAAAGGAAATTGAGCTGGCCTCTATGGTGGTGGACGCTCTGCCATCGGTGGAAAAGGTCCGTTTTGTCAGCTCCGGCACTGAGGCAACCATGAGCGCGGTCCGTCTTGCCCGAGGGTATACCGGTAGAAAGGTGATTGTGAAATTTGATGGTTGTTATCATGGCCATGCCGACTCATTTCTGGTGAAGGCGGGCTCCGGAGTGATCACCCTTGGTATTCCAGGAAGTCCTGGGGTGCCGGAAGAGATTGTAAAAAATACCGTTTCCATTCCTTATAATAATGAAGATATCCTGGAAAAGACATTGCGTGGTGCTGCCCTCGATATCGCCTGTGTGATTGTTGAGCCAGTTGCTGGTAATATGGGCTGTGTTGCCCCTGCCCCTGGTTTTTTACAGAAGCTGCGGGCGCTCACTGCGGAGCTTGGCATCGTGCTTATCTTTGATGAAGTTATCACCGGATTCCGTCTTGCCTATGGTGGAGCGCAGGAGTACTTCGGAGTCATGCCTGATCTGACCTGTCTGGGCAAGATAATTGGCGGAGGGCTTCCTGTTGGGGCCTATGGCGGCCGGGCTGATATCATGGACAGGATAGCTCCCGACGGACCTGTTTATCAGGCTGGAACTTTGTCCGGGAATCCTCTGGCCATGGCTGCTGGTATTTCCACCTTGAAATTACTTAAGCAGGAGGGATTCTATACTCACTTAAATGAAAAGGCGGCAGGTTTTGCCGACCGTCTTCGAGAGATCAGTGAGCGAACGAAGATTCCCGTCCGGTTGAATCGGGTGGGGTCACTTATGACCGGATTTTTTACCACTGAAGAAGTGGTTGATTTCGAGTCGGCCATGAGTGCTGATGCCGGTCGCTATGGCCAGCATTATCGCCAAATGTTGTCACAGGGAATTTATCTGGCGCCTTCTCAGTTTGAGGTGGCTTTTATTTCCGCAGCCCAGACTGAAAAACAACTGGAAAGAGCTTTGGAAATGACTGAATGGTCATTCAAAAAAATAGCATAAAATTAAAAAATCGTTGACTTTGGCAGGTGGGCGTGCTAACAGATTCGATTGTTTGTTAAAGAGTCGTTCTTGGAACGAAGGTGGAGACGAAGATGTCGAAAATGAGTAAAGAGATGATCCACCTGCTGGGCAACTATGGTCATATCGGATTTACCTTTGTTGCGGCAATCTTTATTGGTATGGGGGGGGGGATGTATCTTGATCAGAAGGTGTTTGATGATCGAACCACTCCATGGTTTACTTTTATCGGACTTGCGTTTGGTATAGCCGCTGGTTTTAAGAGTCTGTTCGATATTATCAAACAGCAAAATAAAGACTAAGGTCTGGGCGGTTGCAACAGCGTGTCGGATGAATTGGTTTCCCTGCGCAAGATGCAGGTATTGAGTTGGATCTGCCTTCTGATTTTGTGTGGAGGCTCCTGGGCGTTGTTTTCCTGGGAGATTGCCTGGGCTGTGGCTGTCGGTGGGGTGATTTCCATTGTCAGTTTTATGTTGACACACCAGGATGTGGCCCGCTTTATGAAATCTCTTGATTCTTCTGGGGAAGGTCAGGGGGAGAAAAAGGCACTCAAGGTCGGAAAAACACGTTATATTATTAAATTTTGGCTCCGGCTGGCAATCATCGGGCTTGTCTTGCTGATGCTCATAAAGAGCGGCAAGGTGAACATCTTTGGATTGCTGGTGGGGCTGTCAACGGTAGTGTTTACCATCACCCTGACGACAGTCGGTGCGGCGGGACGCTATATTATCAGCAGCAGGAGGTAAGAGGGATTATGGAACATCCGATACTATTTATATCAATTATCCTGGAGAAACTGGGACTGCCCATTCCCCATGGCCCAGTAGGTCATGGTCTGATTGAGCAACTGTGTGCGCCCTATATGACCTACACGTGGTTTACTATGATCTTTCTGGTGGTGGTGGGTAAATTGACTCTGGGGAATCTGGAGATGGTGCCGGGAAAGGGTCAGAATTTCTGGGAGATCCTTATTGGTGGTATGGATAACTTCTTCGTGGAAAATATGGGAAGAGATTTGACGGATAAACTTTTCCCCATGATTGCCACTTTCGCTCTGTATATTGCTGTGGCCAATCTGATCGGCTTGATTCCAGGATTTATGTCCCCTACTTCAAGTATTAACACCACGCTTGCCTTGACCATTATTGTCTGGATAACGCATCACATCATTGGTATTCGTGCCAATGGCTTTGCCTATGTAAAGCATTTTCTTGGACCTATGCCGGTGTTGATCCCTTTGATGCTCCCCATTGAGCTTATCAGTAACTTTGCCCGCCTGTTGTCACTCTCTATCCGTCTTTTCGGAAATATCATGGCGAAAGAAACCCTGCTGGGCATTCTCTTTATGCTGGCCGGTGCATTTTTTGCTCCTCTGCCGATCATGATCCTGGGTGTCTTGGTCTCTCTGGTGCAGGCCATGGTTTTTGTATTGCTGACTGTCGTCTATTTCACTCAGTCTAATGAGCATGCGCATTGATGTTGCAAATCAAGTCTTGAATGATTCGGGTTGTGCCTGGATTATTTTTTTATTAAGGAAGAAGGCCAAAAAAACTTTAATTTTACAAGGAGAACACAATGGAAAGTAATTTGATGCTTGGTTTAGTTTGTATTGGTGCGGCACTCTCAATCGGTCTTGCCGGTCTTGGAGCAGGTATCGGTATTGGTAATGTTGGTAATGGTGCTACCCAGGGTCTTGCCCGTAATCCTGAAGTACAGCCAAAATTGATGACCTTCATGATCCTCGGTATGGCTCTTGCTGAGTCGGTTGCAATTTACGGTCTTGTTATCTCTCTGATCCTTCTGTATGCAAACCCATTGATCAAATAGTATAACTGCAGCGTGTGATCGTTACAGATCGCGCAAAAAGGCCACAGAGAAATCTGTGGCCTTTTTGCGTTTGGTTTGTGGGTAATGTGATTTTCTCCAAAGCGAAGTAACAACAGAAGAATGTTCTATGAGTGAGTATGAGGATGAAGGAGTTGCGGTAATGCAGCCGCTGCGTGGGAGGAAGGAAAAGCTGATTCCTGAGGCAGGGATTTTTTTTGTAAATCCTGCTGAGGCCACGTATGCGATGGCCTCGATGGTCAGCGAGGGTGGTAAGAAACGATTTCTTTTTAACAGCATGCTATGTGTGAATGGCGACAGCACCTTCTTTGCGGCCGGGCCGGCAGTCGGGGCACCCATGGCTGTTATCTGCATGGAGAAATTGATTGCCCTGGGAGCCAAACGGATTATTCTTGTTGGTTGGTGTGGCGCGTTGCAACAGGGGCTTGAGGCTGGAAGCGTCTTATTGCCGGCGCAGGCAATGTGCGGAGAGGGGACGTCTCGCTATTATAGCAGTGATCCCGGGCCAAAACCCTCAGTACCCTTGGTTGCCTGGTTGCGTGATACCCTTGCTCAAAAGGGTGTTGCCTGGCAGGAAGGGCGGGTCTGGTCCACTGATGCCCCTTTCCGGGAAACGAGTGATCTTCTTGCGCGTCTGCGCCAGGAACATGATATTGTGGCCATTGACATGGAGTATTCGGCGCTGTGCACCGTGGCCATCTTTCGGGGGATAGAATTTGCATCTCTTATGCTGGTTTCTGATGAGTTGTGGCAGAAAGAGTGGAAATCTGGATTTTCAACGCCGGGATTTCGGCAGCGGAGTCAGGAGATGTCAAGGGTGTTAACGGGTGCCATGCAGAGTATGCCCCGTTTGTCTAATGGAGTTTGAGCTGTGGCGGAGACCAGGAAAGACTGGTGATGGGTGCAGAGAAATATTTTTATGTTTTGTAGAGGAAAAAAGTTTATGGAAAGTTTTCATCTGATCAGTCTGGGTTGTCCTAAAAACCTTGTTGATTCAGAACTGATGTTCGGGCTTCTGGAGCAGGCCGGCTGGGTCTTTGAAGAAGATCCGCAACAAGCATCAATGTTGCTTATCAATACCTGCGGATTTATCCAGTCGGCAGTGGAAGAGGCCATTGAGGAGATTCTGGAGCTGGCCCTGTTGAAGCAGGAAGATCCTGCCAAATTACTGGTGGTGACAGGATGCATGGTGCAGCGATATCGGGAAGAGCTTCTCTATGAGCTGCCGGAGGTTGATCTCTTTGTCGGCACTGATGGCTGTCATCAAATAGTGGAGCTGGTTGCAGCGTTAATGACAGGATTCCTTAAAGACAAGGTGTATATCTCTGAACGATTTTTAATGGACAGTAACATGCCCCGGCGTATCTCCACGCCTTTTTTTCGTTCCTGGTTGAAGATTACGGAAGGATGTAACAACCGTTGTTCTTATTGCATGATCCCGTCCATCAGGGGAGATCTGCGCAGCAGGCCTATAGCTGATCTCGTCCATGAGGCCGTATCCCTGGAACAAAAGGGCGTGCGTGAACTCTCACTCATAGCTCAGGATCTGACGGCCTACGGCGATGATCTGGGGGACTCTGTTCACCTGACATCCCTGCTGAACTCCCTGCTTGCTGAGAGTTCCATTCCTTGGTTACGGCTCCTGTATCTGTATCCCTCAGGTATCAACGATTCGCTTCTGTCCCTGATGGCCGAGCAGCCGCGTATCGTGCCCTATATGGATATTCCTTTTCAGCATGTTAGTGATCCGGTTCTCAAGCGCATGAACCGTCATTATGCAAGTGATGATCTGTATCAACTTATTGGCCGCATCCGCTCCTTTCTCCCAGATGTGGCCCTGCGTTCCACCCTGATGGTCGGTTTTCCCGGTGAAACCGATGATGATGTGAGGCAGTTGGAACAATTTTTAAGGGAGGCTCGACTTGATCATGTTGGTGTCTTTGCCTATGCCAACGAGGCAGGTTGTCCTTCAGAAAAATTTACTCACCAATGTTCTGAGGAAGAGAAAAGTGATCGTCTTGATTTTATTCTCGCAGTGCAGGCAGAGGTGTCAGCGACAAATTTGCAGAAGTATGTCGGGCAAGTGGAGCCGGTGCTGGTGGAAGGGGTGAGCCGGGAATCAGATCTGCTGTTGGAGGGTAGAACTCGTTTTCAAGCACCTGATATCGATGGCTGTGTTTATATCACTGATGGTACTGCCAGCCCTGGAGATATTGTTCAGGTAAGAATAAACGAAGCTCAGGTCTATGATCTGGTGGGAGAAATTATCGCGTGAAGAGGTTGGGGCCTTCTCTGGCCCCAAAATTATTTCTTGCCGTGTACGTTGACCTGCTCCCTCAACTCTTTTCCTACTTTGAAAAAGGGAAGTTTTTTTGGAGCGACCTCAATTTTTTTGCCACTTTTAGGATTACGTCCTTCGTACGAGCGATACTGCTTGATCACAAAACTGCCGAAGCCGCGGATCTCAATGTTATCACCCTTGGCAAGGGCATCGATCATTGTGTTTATGATGGTATTGGTGACGGCTGCAGCTTCACGATGAGGAAGGTCAACTTCTTGGGCCAGGGTTTCAATAAGTTCTGATTTGTTCATGCCTTACTCCTGTAAATTCAGCTGCTGTCGTATGGTGTTAAATATCATTTGTTAATGTTTAAAACTGGCTGAAGTTCACTACGCCTTAGGCAGTTTCAAGCATGTTTCATTTTGCAAGAACGCGTATGAAACGTTTCGTTGAGTCTTGTAAGATTGTTGAATTCCTAACAGCTTAAGTTTAATCAACTATTTCTTATTTTGTAAAGGAATTTTCTTTATAAATATTTTTTTCAGATCATCCGGGTCAAGAATACGATATGTCCCTGGCGGGAGTCCCTGCAAAAAGAGATTACCATAGGCAATACGTTTCAAGTGGACGACAGGATGGCCAATGGCCTGAAACATCTTTCGTACCTGGCGTTTTCTCCCTTCATGGATGGTTATTCTGATGCTGCTTGTCCCTATTTCTCTGGCGATAACAATAATCTTGGCAGGGGCCGTTTGTTTTCCTTCCAACAGAATTCCGTGCTCAAGTTTCTTGAGCAATTTCTCAGCGGGGTGCCCAAGGACCCGTGCTTCATAGGTCTTTGTTACCTCGTAACTGGGGTGTTGAATCTTCTGGGCCAGTTCCCCGTCGTTGGTGAGAATAAGAGCCCCCTCAGTGTCCAGGTCCAGTCGTCCGACCGGAAATAGACGCACGTTGATTCCATGAAGCAGGGAAGTGACAATTGGTCGCCCCTGGGGATCTGACATGGTGGTCACATAGCCTTGTGGCTTGTTGAGCAGGATATAGAGAAAATCATTATGGGGGGTGACAAGTTTTCCGTCCAGTCGGATCTCCTGGCTGGACGGATCAATCTGTGATCCCATGGCGGTGACAATCTCGCCATCTACAGTTACTCTGCCTTGGGCTATTATCCCTTCTGCCTTTCGTCTGGAGGCAATTCCGCATCCGGCAAGGTATTTCTGTAGACGGACTGTTTCGCTCATCGAAGATTTGGAGGAAGCAGAGTGTGGATGCGTTTATCTACCAGTGTTTTTGTGGCCTCATCTACTTCGAGGATGTCCGTATACCAGGGTTTCATCCGGCAGTCAAAGACGATAGGCGGAGTGAGGCCAACATGGAAGCGCTGGACAGCCGTGGCTGCGCCATGGATATCGGCAGCCGGCTCAAAACGGGTGAACAGGGTCCAGAGAAATTCCTGCATGGAGCAGGTGGCATCCGCGCTGTTATCAACCAGAATAATGACTGGCCATTCTGCCACTCCTTCCCACAGGCAAAGCTCAGCTGCCAGTTCCGGCGTTTCCTGGTAAGGATTCCCCTGGAGAACCAGCGTCCCCGGCATGAAGACGACTGGACGTACGCAGGAAGGGGGGAGAGTACCTGAGAATGATCCTGGCAGCTCCCGCTTCTTTTCTTTGCCGAGCCCCATCATCATGGCCTTGGAGCCTTTGTTGACCGATGGACCTGTGTAATCAAGGGTGTCCTGGGAGACATTGGCAAAAACAAAAAGGTCACGCTCCCATTCAATGCGTTCCAGGACGTGCACCCACAGTTCGCGGAAGTCGGTGATGTCGATATCTCCATCGGTGATAATGAGAAATTTGGTCAGGGAAAGCTGGCCCTCACCCAAAACCCTCAATCCGCAGGCAAAGGCCTCACGTGGATAGCGGTCCTGAACCTTGGCCGCAGCCAGACAATGAAATCCGGTCTCGCCAAAGGTCTTCAGTTCTCTTACTCCCTTCATGACCAGGGGAAAAAGGGGGGAGAGCAGTTCCTGCAGAAAGTCACCAATGAAATAATCCTCCTGCCTGGGCCGTCCGACGATGGTTGCTGGATAAATGGCCTTGTGGCGATGGTAGAGGTGACTGACTTGGAAAACGGGATAATCATGTTGCAGAGAGTTGTAGCCATAATGGTCGCCAAAGGGGCCTTCCGGACGTCGGATATGGGGCGGGACTTCACCTTTTATGGCAAATTCGGCGTTGGCCACCAGTCGATGTCCACCTCTGGGGTCAGCCACCATCGCCAGCTTTTTACCCATGAGCAGGGAGGTGAGCATCAGTTCGGGGATATCTTCCGGTAGGGGGGCAATGGCAGAGAGCATGAGGGCAGGCGGGCCGCCGATATAGAGGGTAAGGGGCAGGGCTTGATTCAGCTTCTCTGCCTCATGGTAGTGGTAGCCCCCCCCCTTATGGATCTGCCAGTGGATGCCGGTGGTGGTGTCGTCATGGCGTTGTATGCGGTACATGCCAAGATTATGACCGCGTCCGTCCGGGTGTTCGGTATACACTAGAGGCAGGGTAACAAAAGGCCCGCCGTCGCTGTGCCAGGATGTGAGCATGGGCAGACTGCTTAAGCGGGCGGGAGTTTGACAGTTTTCCAGGATCGCGCCTTTGTTGCTCTCTTTCAGGCCGATTTTTAACCCTTCAGTGAACAGGTGACGATTGTCCCACAGCTTCTTCAGCTTCAGGGGCATAATGGTTTCGGTAAGATGCACCAGGTCACGAACAAATTGCTGTGGCCTGCGGCCAAAGGCCAGCTCAAGACGTCTGTTCGTGCCGAAGAGATTGGTTACCACTGGAAAAGCACTGTCCTTCACTTTGGTGAAGAGTAGGGCTGGACCCTGTTTCTGAATAACACGGCGATGGATCTCGGCGATCTCCAGATAAGGATTAACCTCCTGATCGATAATGAGCAGTTCTCCTTCTTGCTCGAGCAGAGTGAGATAGCTGCGCAGGTCGTCCAGGGTTTGATCGGCCATGATTTATCCTTTTTCTACTGGGTGATGATGGTGGTGGTGTTTGTCCTGGAGAAAGAGGCAATGGTACTCCTCTTCGCTGAGGTTACGCTTCAAAATACCAGTAAAGAAATCGACAAATGCATGAATTTCCTGCTCGGAGAGACGCTGGCTCAGGAAGTCAGCAAATTCCTGTCTACCTGCAAGTTGTAGAAAACAGGAGAGTGATTGCTGGTCGAGTTGTGGGCTCAGGCCAAAACAAATCTGTTGGGAATCAAGGGTCATGGAATGAGAAAGGAAGAGATTAAAGAAATCAAGCGCTGGTTTAAATAACTCGCCATTGAATGCTTCTGCTGCGAGGTCCATCAAATTCACAGAAAAATATCTTCTGCCAAGTGCCGAGAACCAGTTGACCATGGTCGATAAAGACTGTCAGTGAACTGCCCATAAGCGATGCCATGATGTGGGCAGGTGAGTTTCCCTCAAGATGTTTGTAGGCATAGTGCATGGGAATCATTTTCTGGAAACCGGAAACAATGTCTTCTTTGACCACCGGATCCGCACCTTCGTTGATGGTCAGGCCCGCGGTGGTGTGCGGATTAAAAAGAAAGCAGATTCCTTCTTGGATATTTACTTTACTGATTTCGAGAGCTATCTGCTCAGTGATATCAATGAGCTCCATGGAACTGAAGGTAGTAATTGTGATTTTCCCCAGAGTCATTGAGCTACCTCGGAATAAAAAAAGCAGACATTGCTGATGTCTGCTTTTAGATCTACTGTGAAATTTTTACAGTCTGCTTATTTATTCTGTAGCTGCCAGCGACCATTATCGTCCCTGCAGGCCGTAGTATAGGTTCTTTCTGTCTTGCCATCAATGATGGCGATGATTTCTGCCTGTCGGCATGGCCGGTGTGATGCAGGATCAGAATAGGCGGGTTGAGGCCTGACTTCATAGGTGTTGCCGTTGTCAGGATTGCGCCAGGCAGTGGCTTGTCCGGAAACCCCTCGCTCATAAGCATGATTGAGCTGCTCCCGGTCATATTTGTCCATCTCGTTACCCACCATATAACCGAGCATAGTACCGACAGCCGCACCAATAAGGGTGGCCTCTGTATTGTGGCCAATGGCCTGTCCGACAAGCGCGCCGCCAATGGCACCTGCGCCGGCACCGGTTTGGCCTTTTGTGGCACAGGATGAGGTGAATACGGAACAGAGGAGAAGAATACTGAGAAGTATTTTGTGCATTGGTGGACCTCTTCAGCGTTGAATTTAAGAATGGAAAATAATTGTAAAAGCAAACTCTGCCGGAATACAGCTAATTGTTACTATAATTATGAAAATAATCATCTCTGATGAGAGTTGTCAATGTTTTTATCTTTATATTGCATCCGTGGTTTTGCCGCTGAGGTCTTATCGTTCTGGCTTTTATTTGCTTCGGTAGAAACAAAAGAGTATGATTACTTTTAGATAATGAATTGAGTAGCCTGTATGCAAAATGTGTGTGATCGTAGGAGGAAGGTGATGAGTAAACGATTAGAAAAATTCATAGTAAGTGGTTTTGTCTTTTTGTCTTTATTGTTTTCCTGGCATGCTGCTTCTGCCGTTGTGCTTGACTCTTCATTTGGTCTGAATGGATTTGTCAAAACCAGAGTCGGATATTATGAAGACCAAGCGCACGCTGTTATTGTCCAGCCTGATGGCAAGATCCTTGTTGCCGGTTCTTCATCCAATAATTCCAATCTTGATTTTGCTCTCGTGCGTTATAATCCGGAAGGTGGGCTTGATAATACCTTTAACATGAACGGGCAGGTTGTAACTGCTGTCGGAAACGGAGATGATGAGGCTCTGGGGGTTGCGCTGCAGGATGATGGTAAGATCGTTACCTGCGGTTACACTTTCAATGGCAAGGATCGCGATATTGCCTTGTTGCGTTTTACGGCCGATGGCGATCTTGATCCTGATTTCGGGGTGAATGGGATGGTCACGTTGTCTGTCGGCAGCGGGAATGACAATGCAGCTGCGGTTGCCATCCAGGATAGCGGTGCTATCCTGGTATCAGGGTCGTTTGCAGAAGGTTCCAGGAATGTAGGAGCCTTGGTTCGTTTTCTGCCGAATGGATCTTTAGATCATTCTTTTGGTAATGCGGGGGTTGTTCTTGCTGAAGTTGGGGAGAATACTGAAATCGCCGCCATGGCAATTCAAAATGATGGCTGCATTGTCATGGCTGGTTCTTATGAAGAAAAAGAGCTGAAAAAAGTATTGTTGCTTCGTTTTTTGGCCGACGGTTTTCTTGATGCCGGATTTGGTACTGGTGGCGTAGCAGAAACTGTGGACGATGCCAGGGCGGCCATTGGTAAAAGCCTGTGGGTACAGGAAGATGGTGCTATTCTGGTTGCTGGTTCTGTAGGTGAGGAACAAGATCAGGATATTGCTCTTTTTCGCTTTACCAGTGACGGTAAAGCGGATCGTGACGTTGTCGGGGATACCGGAATGCTGAGTTATGATCTCGGTGGTGAAGACGATGTCGGGTACAGTGTCTTGGCTACTGCTGCTACTGTTTTTATTGCCGGATATGCAACTGTGGACGGCAAGCACGAACAGGTTCTTCTTCAATACTCTTTGATTTCAGGTTCTCAGTCAGGATTTTCAGTTGTAACAGCTGGAACGGAGCAGTTGGATGGTGCGGTGTATGCATTGGCTTTGCAGGCTGATGCAAAACTCATTGCTGTTGGTTCCAGCGAAGAGAGTGAAACCAGTAGTTTTGTTCTGGCCCGCTATACGGGGAAAGAATTAGCTGCAGAAAAAGCAGTTGAGTCGGGGAAAGAATCGGAGTTTATTGCCACAATAGGCATTACAGAAATAACCAGAGTGGGTTGTTTTACCGGAGGTGAAATTAAAGAAGGTTCCGGGCTGACCTTTACCGGCAGAGGGGTTGTGTATTCCATTGTTCCTTATCCGGTACTGAGGTCCGTTGCGACTACTTCTGGCAGTGCTTTGGTAACAACACCGGTACCGAAGTCTGTTGCGACTACTTCTGACAGTACTTCGGTAACAACGGATACATCCTCAACTGATGTTGCCATAGAAGGCTTTACCAGCGATGGAACGGGTGTCGGTCGGTATGGCAGCATTCTCAACAAGTTGAGTCCGGGGACACGTTATTATGTCAGGGCGTATGGGGTTACCTCTGATAATAATGTGTATTACGGGAACCAATTTGATTTTATAACCAAAGATGCCTGTTTTATTGCAACCGCGGCGTATGGTTCTTTGCTTGATCCCCACGTTCAAAGCCTGCGTTTTTTCAGGGATAAGTATCTGGTGACCCATGAGACAGGTCGAATGTTCGTGCGTTTTTATTATCGTTACTCGCCTCCGATTGCTGCGTTGATTGCTGATCAACCAGCCCTGCGCCTGTTAGTTCGCTTCTTGCTGTTTCCAGTTTTTTTATGCAGTTATATAGCCCTTCATTTAGGGGTGCCAGGTATGTGTATGAGCATATTTTCACTGTGTGGAATAGTGATGTTCGGCTTTAAGATACATTATCAAAAAAGGTGGTTGTAAAAGCCGAGCTTCTTTTCCATGGTTGGCGTTTTCCTTGGGGGATATCAAAAATTGCAGGCGACAAATAAGTCCTCTTCTGCTTGATATTTTTGGTATGGAGGCGATGAAGTTTTACCAGTTATGGCTTGTATCTTCCTGTTCGCATCTTATCTCATTCTTTGGTGCTGGCTGAGGTGTGAAGTGTTTCCCTCCAGCCGGCACCCTCTTAAAGCTGCTCGTTTTCAAAGATACGACATGTTGCTCCTCTCCCCCCTCTCTTCATTGGAAAATTCAAAAAAACCAGGTTTGAAATACCTGCACGGTAGCACCATCTTCCCCCTGATAACAGGCTGGTTGATAAGAGTCCTGCGTTTTCTTTCCGGCAAGAAGTTGCAGGGCTGAGCGTATGTTATGGACCAGTTGTGTCCTTTTTATGTATTGTATCCTTGATCTGCTAGGTTCCAGTTTATATGCATCTTTGTGTGGGGTAAAAACTGAAAGAATTGCTTTTGGCGGGAGTAACTGATTTAGCGATATATTCAAGGTTTGCCTGATGATATTTGGCGATATTTTAAGATAATTTGCGTTTTTTAGAGTAATATTAAATTATGGTTTTGTCGGCAATTGTTGATAACTTGTGCGTTGGTTGAGTAACATGCGGGGATGACAGGAGAAAAGGAGTGATTTTGTCGATGCCCAAAAAGCAAGGGGTCTGAATGGAGATGGGGCTGGAGATCAATTGTTATGGGAGTGTCAGGGAATGCCTTTGTTGCATGGAGATCCTTGAGAAATGGGCATCAATCGTCTTTGACTGGATGCCGGAATTAGGTTTTATATCGGCCTGTGATCTGCACAAACAATCCTGCTTCTAAAAAAAAGTTGCTTGTTTATGACTGTGGTATTTTTTATTGAGGAGCGTTTGTGGGTATATGTTTTTTAGTCACAGGAAAGTTGAAGCGTGAATTTTATGGCGATAAATTGTCTTAAATAGCGATTCGTCAGCTATAAAGTAAGACTTTAGAGAGGATCCGGCATGGTGTGGCAGAAGGTAAAAGAGAGTTTGCGTGATGTCGTTGCTGAGAATGTATACAATCTTTGGATTGAGCCCCTTGTGTGCGTGCAATGCGATGAAGAAAGTATACGCCTTGCCTGTCCGGACCGGTTTTATCGGGCGCACTTGGCCCAGCATCATCTTGGCCTGATTCAAGAGCAGGCGAACGCGATAGATGGCACTAAGAGGCAGGTTGTTTTATGTGAAGCCGGCCAGAAGGCTCTGCCTGCCTCTCCACAGGTGAGTCAGTTACGTCTTCCTCATATCCCGGCCGGCGGGTCCTCGGTCCGTTCTCTGCATCCCCGTTATATCTTTGATGAGTTCATGGCGGGTGACAGTAACCTGCTGGCCCTGTCAGCTTGTAAGTCAATGGTTGCAGGCACTGATACCGTTGGCCCCTGTCTGTATATCAACAGCTCCACCGGGCTTGGCAAAAGTCATCTGACCCATGCAGTCGCCCATCAGATCCTGTCTACCTCTCCTTCGGCCCGGCTTCATTATCTTACCGCCCAGCAATTCTCGGCCGAGATGGTGCGCAATATTCAAGCCAATAGCATGGATCATTTTAAACGTAAATATCATGATCATTGTGATATCCTGCTGGTGGAAGATGTCCATTCGCTGACCGGTAAAAAAAAGACTCAGGAGGAGTTGAACGAGCTCCTTGATTCCTTGATTAAAGGAGGGAAAAGGGTAATCCTTACAGCAAATAGCGGTCCGCGGGACCTGAGTGGTATTGATGATGAATTTCGCTCACGGATGACCTCCGGGCTGGTAACGACCATTGAAGCGCCTGATATCCAGACCCGTCACCGGATTGTGCATAAGAAAGCAGAGTCGCAGGGGCTTTTACTTGCTGAGGAGTTTGTCGCCTATCTTGCCCACCATATAAAGGGAGATGTGCGGCAGATTGAATCTGCCATTCTTGCCATCCGGGCCAAATCTGCCTTGATGGGTGGTGAGGTGGAGATGGCTCTTGTCCGTGCAGTGGTGGAAGGGATTGTTGGAGTTCCGAAAAATCTTTCGGCGCTGACAATTGGTGAGTTTGTCAGCCGCCAGTTTAATGTCAGTGTCAAGGATATGCAGTCACGAACCCGTAAGAAAGGCATCGTCTTTCCACGCCAGGTTGCCATGTATCTCAGCCGCCGGCACACCCAGGAATCGCTGGCGGATATAGGAAAGGCCTTTGGGCGGGATCATGCGACCGTGCTCCATTCCATTAAAGTGGTGACGGACCGTATCTCGCGTGATATCTCCGTCTCAGCCCAACTTGAGTTGCTGAACACAAAAGTGAAACAGATTTAGGGGTGTCGGGTAATTGTTCCTGTCACTCAGGAACTCGGTGGTAGTATGTTGATTTGTAATCAAGCGGCCTGTGGGGAAACCCTCGGGCCGCTTGATTTTTATGCTCTTATCTGCTATGAAAATGTGCTGGTATTCGTTAAGGGAACAGGTGGGATATGCTTGGCTGTACTATCCTGTTTCCTGACTGGCTTTAGGTGTGTTTCTGTCTCTCCTTCGCTTTGGGGGGAAGCGACATGATATCGTTTTATGCAGTAATTGGAGATCGCCGCGTTGCTGGAAATAGTAGATGTCTCGCGCCATTTCGATGCCTTTGTTGCCTTGGATAAGGTCTCTTTGCGCATACAGGCGGGGGAGTTTTTTACCCTGCTTGGACCGTCCGGATGTGGAAAAACAACTTTATTGCGTCTTATTGCCGGGTTTGATCAACCGGATGGGGGCGATATCCTTCTTGATGGAAAAAGTATTATTTCTTCCCCGCCTGAACAGCGTCCTCTTCATACCATCTTTCAGAATTATGCCCTCTTTCCCCATATGACCGTGGCCGAAAATGTTGCCTTTCCCTTACGGATGGCAGGATGTGCCAAGAAAGATATTCAGGCCCGAGTGGCAGAGGCCCTCGAAAATGTACGTCTGCCAGATAAAGCCAGGCACTATCCGGAGGCCTTGTCTGGGGGTCAGAAACAGCGCATTGCCATTGCCCGGGCCTTGGTGAACCGTCCCCGGTTGTTGCTCCTGGATGAGCCTTTGTCCGCCCTTGACGCCAAGTTGCGTGAACAGATGCAGCTTGAGCTCATCAACCTGCAGAAGGATGTCGGGATTACTTTTATCTATGTCACCCATGATCAAGGTGAAGCCTTGGCCCTGTCACACCGGATTGCGGTGATGGACCAGGGCGGCATTGTCCAGGTGGATGTCCCGGAACGGCTGTATGGATTTCCCAGGAGTCGTTTCGTCGCAGATTTTATCGGGAAATGTAATCTGCTGGAAGGGTCCGTCCGCGAACAGCAAGGTGATTGTGTGACGGTAGATCTGGATGGGCTGGGAATGGTGCATGTGTGCAGGTCAGAGACGAAATGTGTTGCCGGCAGCCGTTGTGCCCTGACTCTGCGCCCTGAAAAGATACGTCTGGCCGCCACTGTAAGCCCTGCGGAGGATGAATCCCATTTTAACGGTTCTGTTCATGATATGCTCTATCTGGGAGATGTGACCGTCTATATTGTGGCTCTGTCCAATGGTCTTCTGCTTGAAGCCCTGCTGGCCAATTCCGCGTCCGGGAGGACCAACTTCTTTGAGGTCGGTGATGCCGTTGAGGTCGCCTGGTCATGTGATGCGGGCCATCTGGTGCTGGACTAAGGTCATGCAGGAAAAGGCCTGGTATCAGTATCTCTTGTCGCTTCCTCCCATGGCGTATCTGTTGATATTCTTTGCGGCCCCCACCTTTCTCATGTTCTTTGCCACCTTTCGCTATGCCGGGGAATATGGCGGCCTGGCGCCTTGGTATCTCCATGAGGGCGGCAGCCTGACCCTGGATCTGACCCTGGAGAACTGGCAGCGCCTGCTGGAAACAGATATCTATCTGCGTCTCTTCTTGAAATCCATAGGATATGCTGTGGCCACCACTCTGCTCTGCACGATCCTGGGTTATCCTTTAGCGCTGATGATCGCCCGCAGCGGTCGGAAGAATCGCGACATCCTGCTTCTGCTGGTGATTCTGCCCTTCTGGAGTAATTTTCTGGTTCGTATCTATGCCTGGATGATCATTTTCAGTCCGGCAGGGGCCTTGACCCGGATGCTTAACGGGGTCCTTGAGCTCTTTGCTATGGGACCAGTGACCCTGATGTATACTCCGACTGCGATGCTTGTCTGTCTGGTGTATGTGCATCTGCCCTTTATGGTTCTGCCCTTGTATGCAAATCTGGAAAAACATGATCTTGATCTACTCGATGCGGCCCAAGACCTCGGTGCCGGGAAGTGGCGGCGGTTCTGGCTTATTACCTGGCCTTTGTCTCTGTCCGGTATCACCGCAGGCTCGATTCTGGTTTTTATTCCAGTCCTTGGCATGTTTGCCATCCCGGATCTGCTTGGTGGCACCAATGGAATCATGATTGGCAATGTCATCAAGCAGCAGTTCATGGAGTCTCGAGACTGGCCTTTTGGCAGCGTTCTCTCCATGGTTTTGACCGTGACCGCAGTGGCTGTAGTCCTGTTGGGATCCCGGCTTGGCAGGCGACCTTGAGGCGATGATGCGGAAGAAAAACGTATTTTTGTGGATCAGTGCCGCCCTTGTCTATCTCTTTCTTTATCTGCCTCTGGTGATTGTGGTGGTCTTTTCGTTTAACGACTCCAGGTTAAACGCGGAATGGGTCGGCTTTACCTGGAAGTGGTATGGAAAGCTCATACACAATCGGGAGATGTTGGCAGCGGCGATGAACTCCTTGATCATTGCCACTGTCAGCGCCGGTGTGGCCACCATTCTCGGAACCCTGGCGGGGATGGCCATGTCTCAATGCCGATTGCGTCTCCTGCAGTTGCTGGTGCTCTCTCCCATTGCCATGCCGGATATCCTGATGGGGGTCAGTCTGCTGCTTCTTTTTATGATGGTAAATATGACCTTAGGCCTCCTGTCCATCATGCTCGCCCATATCACCTTCTGTATAGGGTTTGTGGCTCTTTCGGTGCAGGTGCGGATGTTGAGTATGGACCCAGCTTTGGTGGAAGCGGCCCGTGACTTGGGGGCCTCGCCCTGGCGCTGTTTCCGGGAGATTACCCTGCCCCTGTTGATACCCGGAATCCTGGCCGGCGCACTCATGGCCTTTACCTTGTCCATAGATGATTTTGTCATCACCTTTTTTACTGCTGGTGTCGGCAGTTCAACGCTGCCTTTGCAGATCTATTCTATGGTCAAGATTGCGGTGACCCCTGAGGTGAATGCGGTGTCAACTTTACTGATGCTGCTGACCCTGGTGGTGATTATCGTAGCGTCAAGGTTGTCTCCCGCGATTATTCGTGGCGAATAATTTCGTTTCTTTTATGGAAGCGGAAAGAGATCCATTCAACAAGAGGAAAATGACATGAAGAAATTACTGGTTTTACTTTTACTGTTATTGGCATCTCCGGTCTTTGCCGGTGAAGAACTGCATATCTTCAACTGGAATGACTATATGTCGGAAGAGGTGGTTTCCGGGTTTGAAAAGAGCTGCAACTGCAAGGTTGTTCAGGATTATTATTCCGGCACTGAAGAAATGATGGCCAAGCTTCTGGCTGGCGCCAGTGGCTATGATCTGGTTGTTCCCACCCAAAATGCAGTACAGGCCTTGATTCAACAGGATTTTCTTGAAAAATTGGACAAAGATGGTCTGGCAAATATCAAAAATCTGGATCCCGGTTTTCTCAATCGTTCTTATGATCCAGGCAATGTCTATTCCCTGCCTTATGCCTATACTACCACTCTGATTGGTTTTAATGAGCAGCGTCTGCAGGAGTTGGGGATCACGCCCACCAGTTGGGCTGTAATTTTTGATCCTCAGATTTTGGAGAAAATCAAGGGTAAGGTGACGGTCATGGATGATGCCGATGAATTGTTCGGAGCCGCCCTCAAGTACCTGGGCTATTCGGTCAATGATGTGGATGAGAAGCATCTGCGTGAAGCTCAAGCAGTGATCATGACGGCAAAACCGTATTGGGCCGCTTTTAATTCATCGAGCTATATCAAGGAGTTGACCGTTGGCAATATCTGGGTTGCTCATGGCTACTCCAGCGACATGGTGCAAGCCCGTAATGATGCTTTAGAGGCCAAACGGGATTTTACGGTTAATTTTATCCTGCCCAAAGAAGGGGCCGTGCTGGCTCTTGACAATGTGGTCATCCCCAAGGAGGCCAAGAATAAAAAACTGGCCCTCCAGTTTATTGATTTTCTCATGGATGGCAAGAATGCAGCCGGTCTCAGCAATGATGTGGGGGCTGGTAATCCTAATGCGGCAGCCCTGCCCTTTGTCAATCCGGAACTCAAACAGCTTACTGCCATTTTCCCTGATCAAAAGATTTTGGACACTCTTGAAACCCTTGAGGCCACAAATGTCAAGGTTCGCCGTTTGAAAAATAAATTGTGGACTGAGATGAAACTGAAATAGACTCCGGCTGTTAAGATGGTCCTGTAATTTTTTTACAGTGGCTTAGGCATCTTTTTTTGTCTCATTCTCACGTTTCATCGTGGGAATGAGACAGTCTTTTTCCCCCAGCTTTCCGTCTTAACAGGTACGCAGTCCCTTCCCTCTGAGATGAGAATTTGTTGTTAGGCAATTTATGCCGCCCTGGCAGCACAATTGTATCAAGGTTGAGGGGGAAGAGCTTACAGCTTTTATTTTCAAGGGGATGATATGGTTTGCTTGCGATGCATGTGGTTCAGCGTGTACAATAAAGATGTTCTGTAAGATTGATGTCTCTGGCAGGAATTATGAAGGATATTTTCAAGGTGGCCCGGATTGTGATGCAGAAGGGTACCAGAGACAGCAAACCAGCGGCAGGGGTAGCTGCCGTTTTTAAGGCAATGCTGGTGAATTAATGGATTTTACTGTTCTTCCTCAGAAGTATAGCGAATATAAAAGTGCCAAGGTAGCGGTTCTACCCATTCCTTACGATGGAACAGCAACTCTGCTCAAGGGTTCTGATCTCGGGCCTCAAGCAATATTGACGGCGTCATCTCGTCTCACTTTGTTTGATCTTGAAACCAATCTTGAGGTCTACAGGCAAGGCATCTGCACCTTGCCGCCAGTGCTCTCTCGAAATAATCCTGTCGATATGATTGATGAGGTGCGGCAGCAGGCGATTCCTCTTTTTCGGGACGGCAAACTGGTGGTAGGCCTGGGGGGCAAGCATCTGGTGAGTATCGGATTGATCCAGGCGGCTGTAGAACGCCACAGCGAACTCAGTGTGGTTCAATTTGATGCCCATGCCGACCTGCGCCCTATTGACTCCGAGGCCGGGTACGGTAACTCCTGTGTGATGACCAGGGTGCATGAAATGTGTGATTGCGTGCAGGTTGGTGTGCGCAGTATGGACAAGGGGGAGCGTGCCAAGGTTGATCTGGACCGCATGGTTTTTGCCCGTGATCTGCACTATCACGGGGTGAGCGCAGCAAGTGATGCCTTCGACATGCTCAGTGACACCGTCTATATCACTATTGATCTTGATGTCCTGGACCCTTCGTTCATGCCGTCGGTGGAGAGGCCTGAGCCGGGCGGCATCGACTGGTATATGCTCACCAGGCTTATTCGCCAGGTGGCCAGTGAAAAAAGGATTGTCGGTCTGGACGTGGTCGGTCTTGTGCCGCAGCCAAACTTTCCAGCAGCTGATTTTCTGGCGGCAAAACTTATTTACCGGGTGTTAAGTATGATCTTCTCTCGCTGAGTGAAGAAAAAAACGACAATAATGACCTGGATACTAAGCCGCTGTAAAAAAATAACATGGCCATTTTAACGCCCGGAGCGGCATAAGGAGCCGTAACGAAATAGATATAAATGGCCATGTTATTTCGTAACGGCTCCTAAATTTCATAGTAATTTCTTAATGGGAGGCGATTCTCAATGAAAGTTGCATGTGCTCTTCTTTTTGTCCTTTTTCTCCTTGGTGGGTGTACCCAGGAGACACAAAACAAATTTGGCAGGGCTGTACAGAATTGGACGGGAACAAATGGGGTTCTTGAGGTCTATGCGGGTGACAAGCTCGTGAAGCGTTTCATGAAGATCGATAAGCTGACCACTGCTTCCGCCACTGAGGGCAAGCAAGAACGTCCCTACCGTTTCGGATATGGTGTTTTGGACGAAAATCTAAACGGGATGACCGATGCCGATGAAAAGAAAGTCTATTTTGAGTTCAGTGATTACTCAACTCCCTATGTCTTCTTTGAAAATCCCAGATAGCCGGGCGAAAGTCTTGAAATGTGTCTGCTTCGTTCATCCTGCAAGTCTTGTCGGCAACTAACGGTATCTTCACATGTCCGCGGCGTAACGCTGCGATCTACGTACTTTCCCCTTTGCAGCCAGAACCTGACGTACGGTTATGGCCAGTTCCCGTACCGAAACAGGTTTCATCAGATAGGCCCTGATGCCGATGGCATGGGCCTGTTCTTTATTGATCAGTTCGCTGTATCCGGTGCAGAGGATGATGGGCAGAGTGGGTTGAATCGCCATCATCTTCCGCGCAAGTTCAAGGCCGGTCAGGCGCGGCATGGTCATGTCGGTGATGATCAGGTCGAAATGAGACGGATTTTGTTCAATCAGGGCCAGGGCCTCAAGGCTGTCATTGCAGGTGGTTACCCGGTAGCCCCGGTCCGTCAGGATGGTCTGCAGCATGTCGGTGATGATGGCCTCATCGTCTACCACCAGTACCTGTTCTGTGCCGGTGGGCAGGGGATATGCCGGCACTGTTTCGCCGACCGTTGATTCTGTGGCCACCCTGGGCAGATAGACGTGAATGTCTGTGCCCTTTCCTGGCTCGCTGTGAACCGCGATATGACCCTGGCAGCTTTTGACAATACCATGCACCGTGGCGAGCCCCAGACCGGTGCCTTTGTTCTTGTCCTTGGTGGTGAAATAGGGTTCAAAGATCCGTTCAAGGGTCTTGCGTGCCATTCCGCAACCAGTATCTGAGATATCAAGGAGGATATAGTCACCAGGGAGCAGTTCGGAGCTGCTGACCTTGCTGTCTCCCTCATCAACGCTCACATGGTGAAGCCCCACCGTCAGCACCCCGCCGGTTGTTTCCATGGCATGGTAGGCATTGGTGCAGAGGTTCATGACGATCTGGTGGAACTGGGTCGGGTCGGCCAGGATGGTGCCGCAGTCAGTGTCGATCTCGGTCTTGAATTCGATGGTGGCAGGCAGGCTCGCCCGCAGGAGGGTTAATGCCTCTTTGACCACCAGATGGGGTTGGAACGGTTTCTTGTCCTGCGTCCCTTGTCGGCTGAAGGTGAGGATCTGCTGGACCAGTTTTTTGGCTCGCATTGCTGCCGTGTTGACTTGCTGCAGATTCTTGTACAGGGGACTGTCCGGGGTGGTCTGGGTCAGAGCTATCTCGGTGTAACCAAGAATGGGGGTCAGGATATTGTTGAAGTCATGGGCGATGCCTCCGGCCAGGGTGCCGATGGCCTCCATCTTCTGGGCCTGCTTGAGCTGTTCCTCCATCTGCAGTTCCCTGGTGATGTCATGGGCAATATTGACAAAACCGACAGCGCCGGAGTGATCAATAATGGGAAAGGAGGCGACTTCAAAGGTCTTGCCCATGGTCTGGTGGCAGATATATGCCCGGTGGTTGGACAGATCCTGGCTGCCCAGAACTTCCGGACAGTCGGCACAGGGCCTGTCGGCGCTACGAAAGATTTCGTAACAGTGTCTGCCGATGAGTTCAGTGGGAGTTATGTGCAGCAGATCGCTTGTGGCCTTGTTGGCCCGGACGATCCGCATCTCCTGATCATGAATGGTCACGATATCGTCAATGGCGTCGAAGGTGCGCTCCCATTCTTCTTTGGCCCTGATGATATTTTTTTCCGTCTGTTTGCGGTCGGTGATATCATGAATAAAGGTGCAAACGAGGGTCGGCTTGCCGGTGTTATCATGGGCAATGGGAAATTTGCTGACATGCCAGGAATACGGCTGTCCCTGAAGCTCGATCTCCAGGTCCTGTTCGTTCTGCTCACCGCTGGCAAAGACGCTGCTGTCGCTTGCGGCCAGTTCCCGGATATCGGCCGGTGAAAGTTTTCCAGCTAAAAGTTGAGGCATACTCTGGTCGCCTGTCGGATGGCCGAACAGGTGTTCAAACTGGGAACTCCAGGTCAGAAACCGACCAGCCTGGTTTTTGATACTGATCACTAATGGGGCATGGCTCATGATGCCTTGCAGTTGTGCCGCCAGAATGCGGTGGGCGCCGCCAAAGTAACGACTGAGAAGCAGGATGGCCCCGATTGCGGCCAGGGTGAGCGCTGTGATTAAGATCGCCATCTTGGCGAAGGTTGCGCGTTGTTCTTTGTGAACCTCCTCCATCTTGATACCGATACGGATAAGGCCTTTTTCCGCATTATTCAGGCCGCTATGGTAGGGCAGTACCACCTCTTTGATCATTTTCCCGTCGCGAGCCCGCGTCTCTGCGGTCATTGTGTTTTTCTGCAGACTCAAATCCCCTAAGGTTCTGTCGGCATCGCTGGTTATTTCGGTATCATTTTTCCCGGGGTGACTGTGGGCGAGAATGTGTCCTTCTCTGGTCTCAACGGAGATAAAGGCCAGTTCCGGGAGGCGGGACTGTATCTCTTCGACAAACAGTCGGGCATGGTATTTGCCGGAAAAGCTGACCCTGGTGATGGATTCAGCAAGAATAGTGGCAATCGTCCCGGCCAGCCGATTTTCTTCCCGTTGGTTGAGCTGGGTAAAGAGGTAGCTGGCGAAACCTGAGGCGGCAAGCATCAGCAGGAGGATGATGGCGCCAAAACTGAGGGCGAGCTTGTGGTCATGGCGAGTAATGGCCTTGCGGTTGCGTGCAGGCATAAATTTTTTCTGTCCCGTTTGTATTATGGTTTATGAGCTATGATGTGCAGTTGTCCCTGCCATTGTGGTTGTGTGCTTTTCCACGGTTTTTTGAATCCGGCGGGCACTGGCCCCTGCCATCCGGGATAGAGCTCCAGCGTCTCCAGGGTGACCGGGAACACAGGGACCAGCGCGTGGTAGGGAGGCTGGCCTCCGGTAAGCAGCGTGTAGGCTGCCTGTATTGTTTCTGCCCCCAGAGGGCCGCAGAATTGCGCTGCGTCAATGACGGTCAGTCGTCCAGCCATGATGTTGTTCACGGAGGTGGGATCGCCATCAATGGTGGCCACCATGATCTCGTTGCGCCCGGCATCGGCAAGGCCTTTGACCACGGCCAGGCCGCCCCCGTCGTTTACGGTGAAAACGACATCCACACTGCCCGGCTGCGGGAAATCATGGAGGATGTCGGCGGCGGCCTTCTGGCCGCTGACCGGTTCGACTGCGGAATAGGATTTGAGAATTTTATGGTGATGATTCCCTTCTGTGAGGGCATCGAGAAATCCATTGACCCGCTCCACGGTTGAGGAGACGTGCGGGTATTCCACCAGGATCAGCCGGATTTCCTTTTCAGGTGGAAATTTTGAAGCGATATATTCACCGTCAAGATATCCTGCCTGATAATTGTCGGAGGTGCGATACGCGGCCAGGGTGCCGCCGCTGATATATTGATCATAGGCGACAACCGGAATTCCCGCCTTGTTGGCGGCGCGCAGGGGGACGGCCAGGGCCGCATTGTCAGTGGGCTGAACGACGATGCAGTCCACGCCCAGCGCCACCATCTCCTGCATCTGACGGATCTGGTTTTCGATCCCGGCCTCGCCGTCTCCGGCCACCCGGACTTCAAGTCTGATGGATGGCTGGTTGTTTGTCTGGGCGGCCAGATTGATCCGTCCTGCTTCTTCCTCCAGCCCCTTGCGCATGGCCACCTGGCCGGGGATGTTCATGGACCAGTAGAGGACGCCGATCTGGAGCTCACTGGCTGCGGCAGGGAGGCTGGACAAGAGAAGGTAGGCGGTAACGGCCAGGAGGGAAAAACAGCTGTTCACCCAACAGGTGCGAACAGGATTGGAGTCACGGGTCATCTTTTTGCTCCTGTGGAAAAAAATGGAGATAGTGCTTGTTGACCCATGTTGCCGGACCGGATGGGTGATTATTCTATTTTATGGATATAGTTGAAGAAAAGTCAAGATTTTGTGCGTTCTTTGTGAGAATTGTTTGCGGTGGGGACAGGGGTCAGTTTCTGATTGTGGCGGCCAGCCTGTTGACCTCCTCCATGGTCTGCTGGATATTAAAATCTAACAGTTCTTTGTTATGCATAATCAGGCGGCCATCGATGATGACCGAATGGACATCGGCGCCATTGGCGCCATAGACCAGCAGGTCCTGGTTGTACCAGGGGGTCAGGTGCGGCTGCTGCATATCGACAAGGATGCAGTCGGCCTTGTACCCCGGAAGCAGTTGGCCAATTTTGCCCAATCCCAGCAGCTCGGCGTTGTTTACGGTGGCGCATCTCAGCGCCTGTCTGGCCGGAAGGGAGGTGGCGTTCAGGGTATGGAGTTTCTGGGTTTTGCTCAAGATATCCATCTCCCGAAACATATCCAGGCTGTTATTGCTGGCGCAGCCGTCGGTGCCTAGACCCACCTTGATGCCGCGTTTGAGCATGGCCGAGACCGGAGCCGTTCCTGATGCCAGTTTCTGGTGGCTCTGCGGACAGACCACCACCCCGGCCCCGCTGTCTGCGAACAGGGAGATGTCTTCCTGGTCGGCCCAGACGCAATGGATGCAGATGGTAGCCGGGTCCAGCAGCTCCAGGGCCGCCAGATGCCTGATCGGGCTTGAGCCGCAGGGAACTTGGATCATTGCCTGTTCCCGGCTGCTTTCCGCCACATGGATAAAGAAGGGAACCCCTCTTGCGGTTGCCAGTTTTTTTGCCTGTTGCAGGGTCTGATTCGAGCAGGTATAGGGCGAATGGGCAAAGATTGCCGGGGTGATTCGGGGATGTTTTCCTTGCCATTGATCCAGGAATGCACTTGCCGTCTCCAGGTTTCTCACAGGATCCGGTACGCCGGGGGCGGGAAAGTCAATGATTCCATGAGCGGCAACCGCCCGCATCCCTGTGTCAACAAAGGCCTGTGCGGCCTGTCCTTCAAAGAAGTAGCCATCGGCTACGCAGGTGGTGCCGGAGGAAATCATTTCGGCTGCTGCCAGCTGCGAACAGTGATAGACCATCTCTTCGTTTACATGCTTTGCTTCTGCAGGAAAGATATATTTGCTCAACCAGGTGGCAAGTTCCATGTCATCGGCCATGCCGCGAAAGAGGGTCATGGCACAGTGGTTGTGGGCATTGATCAGTCCCGGCATCAACAGTTTTCCCCGACCGTCAATGATTGTTGTGGCCGGGTTTGTATCTGTGTACTGTACGGACTCCCTTGTGCCGATCGCTGCAATGGTGTCACCTTTAGTCAACAGCGATGCGTTGGTAAGGAGAGGGGCATCGGGTGCTGTCAGCAGGGTACAGTTGTGAATAAGAATAGAATCTGTCATTGTATTTGCTTTGGCAAGCATGAGATCGGGTGGTGGTTAAAAAGAGGGGCATTTTCCATGGTCGCAGGGTATAATACTTTATTTAATAATTTTTGTAACTGTTGCTGGTACTGATGCTAAGAAACATTAATAATGAAGATTTACGTGTTTATTGAAATACGGGGATCCTTTTTCAGGAGTAGTTCATGGGCTTTCGTTGTGGCATTGTCGGTCTGCCGAATGTTGGAAAATCAACAATATTTAACGCCTTGACCGCTGCCGGTATTGAGGCGGCCAATTATCCTTTCTGTACCATTGAGCCCAATGTCGGGATTGTGGCCATGCCTGATTCCCGTCTGGACGCTCTGGCAATTTTGGCTAAAACCAAAGTCAAGATCTCAACCCAGATGGAGTTTGTCGATATTGCCGGATTAGTGAAAGGGGCCAGCCAGGGTGAGGGGCTGGGCAACCAGTTTCTGGGGCATATCAGGCAGGTGGATGCCATTATCCATGTGGTGCGCTGTTTTGAGGATGAGAATGTTGTCCATGTCGATGGCTCCATTGATGCGGAGCGTGATCGAGAGATTATCAATATGGAGTTGATTCTGGCCGATCTTGATACTGTCGACAAGCGGTTGAAGAAGACTCTCAGCCAGGCCAAATCAGGAGATAAAATCTTCAAGGCCCAGGCCGTATTCTTAGAGAAACTGCATGCGGCACTGGATGCTGGACAACCGGCCCGCACAGTGATGGCCGATGGTGATCTGGAGCGCGATATGCTGCGTGATCTCTGTCTTCTGACTACCAAGCCGGTGCTCTATGTGGCCAATGTGGCGGAAGAGGACGTGGTGCGCGGCAATACCCAGGTGCGGTCACTGGAAGAGGCCGCGGCCCGTGAGGGGGCCTCGGTGGTGGTTATCTGCGGCAATATTGAACAGGAGCTGAGTCAGTTGTCACCTGCGGAACAGCAGGAGTTTTTGACGGATATGGGGATGAGCGAATCCGGATTGAACCGTTTGATCAAGGCGGGTTATGAACTCCTGGGGCTGATCACCTTCTATACCGTGGGTGAGAAGGAAACCAGGGCTTGGACTATTTCTAAGGGGACCAAGGCGCCTGGCGCGGCCGGTAAGATCCACTCCGATTTTGAGCGTGGATTTATCCGGGCCGAGACCATTGCCTATGAGGACTTTATAGCCTGCGGCAGTGAGGCGGTGGCCAAGGAGAAAGGCTTGATGCGTTCTGAGGGTAAGGAATATGTGGTGGCCGATGGCGATTGTCTTCTTTTCCGATTTAATGTTTAGAGACCGTTACGAAACAAGCAAGGTCTTTTTCTCGCTTGTTTCGTTTACGGCCTCTTATGCCGCTTCAAGGAAACAGCCAATCTCTTCAGGCTGCGTCCTTGAAGCGGCGTCTGCCCGATAACAACCGAAATTCCGCGATAACATGAAGATGAAATAGCCATGCACAAGACACAGTTTGTAGATCAGGTAAAAGAAGGTGAGCGGCTGGACGATATTTTTCTGGTCAAGACGGCGCGTCTGGCCGAGACCCGGGCCGGTAAACCATATCTGATTCTCGAAGTGGCGGACCGGAGTGGTGAGATCGGCGGGCCGATCTGGGATCGGGCTGACGAGTATCAGGGGGTTTGTCAGGTCGGTGGTTTTGTCCATCTGGCCGGCCAGGTTCAGACCTATCAGGGTAAGTTGCAACTCAAAATTGATTCTGTCCGTGCCGTAGATCGTGCTGACGTTGATCTGGCTGATTTTATCCTGGTCTGTGATCAGGATCGTGAGCGTTTGGCCAGGGACCTTCAGGCCCTGGTTTCCTCGGTGAAAAATCCTTATCTAAAAAAACTGTTGCAGGCTTTTTTCAAGCAGGAGCCGATGTGGCAACGCTTTCAGGATGCCCCGGCAGCGAAAGGAATTCATCATGCCTATGTCGGTGGCCTGCTCGAGCATTCCCTCTCCGTTGCCCGTATTGCCGACAGCCTGGCTGCTCATTATTCCGGGGTGGATCGTTCTTTACTTCTGGCCGGCGCTTTGCTCCATGATGTTGGCAAGGTGGAAGAGTTGGCCATGGATGTGGCTCTGATTAATTATACGGCCCATGGCCGTCTGAAAGGGCATCTGGTCATGGGCAGCGAGATGGTGGCCGAGGCGGCTGCGCATATTAAGGACTTTCCGGCCGAACTCCTCACCCAGGTGCAGCATCTGATTCTCAGTCATCATGGCCGTCAGGAGTTCGGATCGCCCGCCGTGCCCATGACCATTGAGGCCTTTGTCCTCAGCTTTGTTGATGATCTGGATGCCAAGATGAATCTGATGGAGCAGTTGCGGAAGAAGATGACGGAGCCGGGGCTGCAGTGGACAGAGTATCAGCGCTCTCTCGAAAGATATCTTTATCTCGGTCCTCTGGAATCACGGGAGGAAGAACTGGTTGAGAGTCTGGTTGAGCGGCGGGTGGGCTCGGTGCCGTCGCGCCAGCAGACGCTTTTTTAGGTGTCTATGCAGTCAACAGTTAGCGCAGAACAGGCAAGAGGATGGTCATAAGAGCAGGACAATTGACCCCTTCTTTCTCTCGTCTTGTGGGGCAGGAAAAGGCTAGGTCCCTGCTGGGTCGGGCTCTGGAATCCGTCAAGCTGGCGCACGCCTATCTATTCCGGGGGCCGGACGGGGTGGGAAAGCAGCTGTTTGCCAGAAGTCTGGCCGCGGCAGTGAACTGCAGGCAGCGGCAGGGGATGGATGCCTGTGGTCATTGTTCATCCTGCCGGAAATACAGCTCAGAGAATCATCCTGATTTCCTGGTGATCAGTCCGGAAAAAGGGACGATCAAGATTGACCGTATCCGCGAGATGATTCAGACGCTTTCCTATCCGCCTTATGAGTCTTGCGTCCGGGTGGTTCTGTTGGAGGATATTCATACCATGCGGGCGGAGGCAGCAAACAGTCTGCTGAAAACCCTGGAAGAGCCTCCGGATAATAATCTGCTGATCCTCACGGCGGCAGCCGCCCGGGATGTTTTGACCACAATCAGCTCCCGATGTCAGGTTATTCCTTTTTTCAGTCTGGGGCAGGAGGAGACGGTTCAGGTTCTATTGCGGGAAAAGCCTGATCTCGATCCTGCAACTGCCAGACTCCTGGCCAGGCTTTCTGAGGGCTGTCCCGGTCAGGCCTTGCTTTTGTACAGAAGTGAGATGGTGCTTCTCTGGCGGGAGGTGGTGGCTCTGGTCTCTGATCCGGACAATGACGGTAACAGAGATGTTGGCTTGTTGCTGCAGGCAGCAGAGAAGATGGCGGCTTTGAAGGAAGATCTGCTTCCTCTTTTTGGTCTCTTGCGTATCTGGTTGAGAGACCTGCTGGTGGCGGATTCCCTGGGTCAGGAGGGAAATGGCCTGGTGGCCATGGGTGAGGCACCGAGAGGAATTCATTGGAAACACTGGAACTCCCGTCACCTTTTTGATAAACTGCAGGCAGTTGACAGAGCTGAGAGGGAACTCGCTCGGAATTGTAACCGTATCCTGGTGTGTGAGGTGCTTCTCTTTCAGTTGCAGCAATAATGGTTGAGAAATTGTAGCAGCTTAACTTCTCTTTCTGTAACGATTTTCTCAGGCAGTTTTGCCAATGGCCGACTGTGGTGGATAACCCATGGCGCCGGTGTTGGAGTCACCGGTTTCTTGAGCTGTTTTTCTCCATTCAGGTAAACCATATTGTTCATATTGTCGCTAAGCCGCTGGAAAAAAATAATATGGCCCTCCTGGCGTCCGGAGCGGCATAAGGATCCGTAAACAAGATCGATAAAAATGGCCATGCTATTTCGTAACGGCTTCTAAAATTTGGAAGAGTACGAACTCTCCCCCTGAATTATTCAGGTTTTCATAATCTCAAAATAGTAACTATTCATGTCAAAACAGCAGGGCGAAAAATCGGTGGAGCAGGAACGGGCCAAGGAAGAACAGATCTTTTTTTACCGTATTCGTTTTCGGGAGAAAGGGCAGGAGTATACAGTATCATCAGAGTTGCCTGATCTAAAGGCTCAGGATGTGGTGATGGTCAAAACAGATCATGGCGCTGAACCGGCAATCATTCTAAGTAGAGCCGCTTCCCGTCATGGCTGTGAACAGAATCGCCGAGCCTCCTATGTCCTGATAAGACGGGCAAATCAGGAAGAGATGGGGAGATATGAAACCATTACGCCTTGGGAGGAAACGGCTTTCAGGGTGTGCAGATTACTTATTGAGCAGCATAAACTGCCCATGCGACTGGTGCGTGCTGAACGATATTTTAACGGCAGTAAAATCGTCTTTTATTTTACTGCCAATAATCGGATCGATTTCAGAGATCTGGTAAAGGATCTGGTATTGGAGTTTCATACCAGGGTGGAGATGCGGCAGGTGGGGGTTCGTCACGAGACCAAGATGATTGGCGGCCTTGGCACCTGTGGCCGTGAGTTGTGTTGCTCTGTCTTTATGGATAAATTTGATTCAGTCTCGATCAAGATGGCCAAAGAACAGGACCTTCCTCTGAATCCAACCAAGATATCCGGGGTCTGCAATCGTCTGCTCTGCTGTCTGACGTATGAGTATTCGACCTATCGCCGGGAGCGGAAAGGGATGCCAAAACCCGGCAAACGGATAAAGATTGGAGAAGATATCTTTCAGGTAAGACGGCAGCATCCTTTGCAGCAAACCATTCTTGTCAGCGACAGCCAGGGGGAAAGTCATCTGTTGACCCAGGAACAATGGCAGGATTGTGAGCCGGTAAAAGTTGAGGAGAGCGGAAAGAGGGACAAAAAGTAAGGGCCTTGAACCACTAAGCCGCTGTAAAAAATAACATGGCCATGGAATTATCCGGAGCGGCATAAGCCGTAACGAAATTGATATAAATGGCCCTGTTGTTTCGTAATGGCTCCTAATTACTAACCACTACCTACTCGTCGCATGTGACGATGTGAGCGATGACAACCTATATTACGACCCCGATTTATTATGTAAATGCCCAGCCCCATCTGGGACATGCCTATACCACGATTGTGGCCGATGCCTACAGCCGGTTTTGCAGGTTATGTGGTAACGATGTCCGCTTTCAGACGGGCACCGATGAACATGGCGACAAGATTGCTGAGGCGGCAATAAAAGAGCAGGTGTCGCCCAAGGAGTATGTGGATCGGATCAGCGCTCTGTACCGCGAGAGCTGGCCGCAGCTCCATATCGTCCCTGATAATTTCATCCGGACCACGGATGCAGTGCATATCGAGACGGTCCAGCGCATCCTGCAGCAGGTGTATGACCAGGGTGATATCTATTTTGGTGAATATACGGGATTGTACTGCAAGGGGTGCGAACGTTTTCTGACGGAGAAGGAGCTGGTAAATGGTAACTGTCCTGATCATCAGTGCCCTCCCGAAGCGATCACGGAACAGAATTATTTCTTCCGCATGTCCAAATATCAACAACAGTTGATTGATCATATTCAGGCCCATCCTGATTTTATCACTCCTGAGCGTTATAAAAACGAGGTTCTTTCCTTTCTCAGTGAGCCCCTGGAAGATCTTTGCATCTCCCGTCCCACTTCAAGGTTGACCTGGGGGATTGCCTTACCCTTTGATCAGAACTTTGTCACCTATGTCTGGTTTGACGCCCTGATCAATTACCTCACCGGCATTGGCTATCCTGAAGGAGAGTCCTTTCATAAATATTGGGCGGTGGCCGAACATGTGATTGCCAAAGATATTCTCAAGCCCCATGCCATCTACTGGCCCACCATGCTGCTCGCCATGGGGCTCCCCCTGTTTCAAGGTCTCCATGTTCATGGCTACTGGAATGTGGGTGAGATCAAGATGTCAAAGAGTATCGGCAATGTCGTGCGTCCGGCGGAACTGGTCGCCGAGTACGGTGTGGATACGGTGCGTTATTTTCTTCTGCGGGAGATGTCTTTCGGCCTTGATGCCTCGTTTTCCAGTGATGCCATTGTGACGCGCAAGAATTCTGATCTGGCCAATGATCTGGGTAATCTGTTCAGTCGTTCCATGGCTATGCTGGAGAAATATACAGATTCACAGGTTCCGGCCCCGGGTGCGACTGAAGAATCCGATGCGATACTGCAAGAGACGGCTCGGCAGATGCTGTCCAGCTATCACGAAAATATGGGGCGGTTCCAGTTCCACCGGGCCTTGCAGGGTGTCTGGGATCTGATCAGCCATGCCAATAAATATATTGTTGTAAGTGAGCCCTGGGTCCTGGCAAAAGAACCGGCACAGCAGCAGCGTCTGCATACGGTTCTTTACAACCTGGTGGAGACGCTGCGTCTTCTGGCCCTGGTGCTGCGTCCGGTGATGCCGGAAACAGCTCAAAAGATGGCGGCAGGTTTGGGGTTGGATGGTGCTGATCCCCGGATCAGCAATTTTTCGCAAGGGGCCCAGTGGGGATTGACTTCTGCCGGTACGAGATTACAGGCAATAGAGCCCCTGTTCCCGCGGATGGACAGGCCCGGGAAAGGCGGTGGCGCCATGGCGGTGACTGGAGCTTCAGCTCAGAAATGCTCTCCTGGAAAAGAGAAAAAGAAGGGGGGGAGCGCAGAAATTGGAGTCATTGATATTGCACAATTTCAGCAGATCGATCTGCGGGTGGCAGAGGTGGTGCATGCTGAGCGTATTGAAAAATCAGACAGGTTACTCAAGTTGACGGTCAAGGCCCCGGATACGCGAACCATTGTTGCCGGAATAGCTGAATATTACACGCCCGAAGACTTGCTTGGTCGGTTGGTGTTGATTGTCGCCAACCTCAAACCGGTGGAGCTGATGGGGGTTCAGTCCCAGGGGATGGTTCTGGCTGCCAAGACCAGGGTTGAGGGGAAACAACGTCTGGTCCTGACCACGGTAAGCGGTCTGGTGACAGCGGGCAGCAAGGTAGCCTAGGCCGGAATCCGGATAAAAGGAAGAGAAAACAGGATAAATGGCCTTTGAGTATCTGGGGCATTCGATGAAAAGGAGTACAGGCAATGTTTGTGGTGAATAATTTTATGATGGCCCTGGCCCAGTTGATAGACTTTCTGCTTTCCGCGTATATGTGGGTTGTTATCGGCAGGGCCGTTATCTCCTGGGTGAATGCCGACCCGTATAATCCTGTCGTTCGTTTTTTGTATGATATTACGGAGCCCCTGTTGAGTCGAATTCGACAGTGGATTCCTGTCAGTATGGGAGGCATTGATTTTTCTCCCATGATTCTCATTATGGTGATAATGTTTCTTCAGAGTTTTTTGGTTCCCACTTTGAAACAGATGGCCAGGGCGATGGGTTGAGGTCTGGCACACAACAAATTAACTCTTTAATTCTCAAAGGATACAGAGGAGTAATATGTCTACAACGCCACAGATAATCAAGGATCAGGAATTTCAACTTAAATTCAGAGGGTTTGATCCTATTGAGGTCAATGCCTATCTGGATGTAATCGCTGACGAGTTTTTCGAATTGCAGGAGCGTTGTCGGCTCCAGGTTGATGACCTCCAGATTTTTCATGAGGAGCGGGAAGAACTTGAACAACAGAAGGCATCTTTGGAAGCCAGCAGTGCCGAGGCCAGAAAAATGGCGGAAGAACTGAGACAGTCAGGATTGCGGCTGGAGCAGAGAATTGCTCTCCTGGGGAAAGAAGCGGCAGGGTTGCAGGAGAGGATCAACACTCTCGAAGAGGAAAAAAAGGTGCAGGCCTCAGCACTGGCCGGCGCTGAGGTTCGGATGCATGAGGTGGAAGGTGCCCTGCGGCGTGAAAAAGCAGAGAAAGAGGCCCTGGCTCATAAGATTGAGCTTATGGAAGAGCAGCAGCGGGAAGCCAGAAAAGATGAGGTTGATTTCAAATCAACATTGGCCGCAGCGCAAAAATTCTGTGATTCGTTGAAGGAGAAGAGTAAACAGGAGGCGGATCAGCTTCTCGAAGCGGCCAGGGCCGAGATAGCAACTCTTCGCAAGGCGGCGCATGCCGAACTCTCTCGCCTGCCTGAAGAGATTCAGGCATTGCAGGAGAAACGGGAAGAGGTGCGGAAGATATTGCGTACAACCCTTGAGTCCTATTTGCAGAATCTGGATATCTTCCCTGCCGGCGGGAATGCGCAGGATTCTGCAAGGGGAAATGATGAATTATTTCAGAAAATTCAGATTCTTGAAGATGGATCACTGGCTTCTGATGATCTGGCTGCGCTCGACATGGAAGCTGCTGCATTTTCTTCTCAAGCGGGAGAGAGGGAACTCCTGTCTATCTTTGAGGGTGATGAAGCAGGAAGGGACAACGAATTTGATGAGAGGATCTGATTACATGGGAGCTATGGTAAACGGGTTCCCTGTTTGACAGCGATGCCTTTTTTGTCACGTCTGCCGGACGGAAGATCATCACTTGCTGTTTATGTCCAACCCAGAGCCTCCCGTACGGCTCTGGTCTGTATCCATGATCAGGCCATTAAGCTGGCCATTACTGCACCACCGGTTGATGATGCCGCGAACAAGGCGCTCATTGCTTTCTTTTCTTCTTTTTTTAAGATTGCCCGTCAGGAACTTTGTATTCATAAAGGTCATCAGTCACGTCGAAAGCAGATTATTGTCAGCGGTCTCAGTGAAGAGAGTATCAGAAAAAAGATCTTGGAAGAACTGCAGCACCAGGATGTGGCTAGAAAATAATGTTGACTTGCAAAAGGTGACGAGCCGTAGAATGTCTGTCGGAACAGGGTGTGAGTGTGAGAAAATATGTGATTGGCAACTGGAAGTGCAACAAGGGGGCGGTCGAGGCAAGGAACTGGTTTTCTGAATTTGCCAGGCGGTATCGGCCGATGGAGGATCTTACCGTTATCGTTGCCCCATCTTTTATCTGTCTGCAGTCTCTGTCTCAATATGTCTATGCCTTGGGCCTTGAAAATGTGTCTCTGGCTGCCCAGGATATTTCACCTTTTCCCAAGGGTTCCTATACCGGGGCGGTGGCTGCGGATATGGTCAAGGATATGGTTGATTATGTCATTATCGGCCATTCTGAAAGGAGGCGTTATTTTCATGAGACTTCGCAGGATGTTGCCAGGAAGATGGGTGAGGTGGTGGATGTGGGCTTGGTTCCCATTGTCTGTGTGGATCAGCCTTATGCCATGTCTCAACTTCTTTCCTTGAATGATATTGACACCAAAGAGATGATCATTGCGTATGGCCCCGTGGAAGCCATGGTGGTCAGGATTCCTGAACCACAGCAACAAGTCGCGGAAACTGCACGCTTTATTTCTCAGATACAGCCCGGCAGGCCGGTAGTCTATGGAGGCTCTCTGGAGGCCGACAATGTAAAAGAGTACCTGCAAGTGCCGGAGCTGGCAGGGGTCTTTGTCGGTGAGGCCAGTCTTGACGTGGATTCGTTTTTAGCTATCTGTGAGCAGATGGCAGGTGCGATGAAGGCAGAATGACGAATTGAGAATTACGAATTACAAAGTTAAAACATACATAACTCATCTTTCAGTCTTTACTCTATTTACCTGGGCCGTTGTCATTTCCGCTTCCAGAGAAAGGCGGCGACAAAACCGGCAGAGTAGATGCCTGCCATCACCAGTCCTATGATCCCAAGGGTGCCTAAGATGCCAGGAGACCCGGATATTCGATCAGCCAGAATCAGGATGGAGGAACCGACAATCAGTGCCGAGATGATCATGGAGATCCCTGTGAGCCGGCTGGAAGAGTCCATCTTCTCAGCCAGATGATCGATACGTTTTATCTCCAGGTTCAGGGTGAACTGGCTGTGCCGGAACTGATTGAGGAAGCGTTGGATATCCTGTGGCATGTTTTCCAGGAGATCAAGATAGCCGGTCATACTTTTTTCCATCCGCTGACGGATGGCCGCAAAACCATAGCGCCTGGTGACAACCTCCTGTATTTGTGGCTCAACATGGGCCAGAACATCAAATTCCGGGTCGAACTGTTCAGCTACGCCCTCGATAGTGGTCAGGGCCTTGATCAGAAATATCAGATCACTTGGACAGTGGACCTGATAGTGCTGAAGCATTGTAAAGAAATCTGACAGTAATTTGGTGATATCCAGGTGTCGCAGGTCGGATTCCTGAAAATGGGTGATGAATTGTTGCAGGTCGGAACGAAAATCGCGTCTGTCGGTGAGCAACGGGTCAATATCAGTCAGTTCAATAGCCACTCGGCATAGTTTATCAATATCTCCCTTCATTACCCCGGCGACCAGATCGATCAGGTGCTCAGTTGTTTTTTTGTCCAGTTGTCCTGTCATGCCGCAATCAATGAAGCAGAGTTTGTTGCCTGGCAGGAGAAAAATATTTCCGGGGTGGGGATCGGCATGAAAAAAACCAAAACGCAGACACTGTTTAAAGATGGCATCTGTGCCGCTGGCGACAATGGCTCTACGCGTGTCTGCTCTTAATTCCTCCGGGTTTACAGTGGAGAGTAATCGGCCATGGATCTCCTCCAGGGTCAGGACATTTCTGGTGCTTGCTTCCCAGTAGACCTTGGGAAAAGAGATGTCAGGGTCGTCTTGAAAGTAACGGCGCAACCGTTCCGTGGATTGTCCTTCGTGGGTCAGGTTGACCTCTTTAGACAGCTCTCGTGAAAACTCCTTGGCCACGGCTACCGGACTGTAGCCAAGGTTGGAAAAATAGTGTTCGACGAACTGGGCCATACCTTCCAGGAGGGTCATATCTTCTTCGATCAGTTGTCGATTCCCAGGACGCAGGACCTTGATGACTACTTTGCTTCCATTGACCAGCGTAGCTCGATGTACCTGAGCCATGGAGGCGGCTGCCAGTGCGGTCTGTTCGATTGAGGAGAAGAGAAGAGTGAGGCGGCCTGGGAACTCGTCAGCCAGAACCTGTTGAATCTCGGTATAGGGTACTTGTGGGCAGTTGTCCTGGAGTTGTTTGAATTCTTCCGCCCATTCCGGGGGGACCAGATCAGGTCTGGTGGACAGGAGTTGGCCCAGTTTGATGAAGGTGGGCCCGAGTTCCTCAAAGACCATCCGCATTCGTACTGGTCTGGAGAGTGTTGCTGCCTGGGCCGGAGGACCGGGTTGGTCTTCTTTTTTTATGCCGGGCAGCCAGGTGTCAAATCCCAAATCAATAATAATCTCCCTGAACCCGAATTTGGACAAGACCTTCAGGATCTCGGCCAGACGCCGGGTGCTGCGGAGTTTTTGTTGAATAAGAGGGATATTCATAAAAGGGGCTCAGCTTCTTTTCTGCTCAATTATTAATGGCGTTGACAATACATCTCACATAGTAAGCTAAGCTGCGCTCCCTCTCTCGTTACTGCAATATAGGCAAGTACAGCGTCATCCCTCAGGATTCTCTCATCTTCTCTTTGGCTCTTTTCCTTAAGCCTTCCCAGCCATGCCTTTTACGAAGTCTTACAGGCATGGTAATTCCCTGCCCGAGTATCAATCGTTGAATATATTGAGAAGAGTTCCATTGGCGAGATCTGATCGCAGATCGGTCAGCCACTTATCGATATCTTCTTCTTGCCAATGGAAGTTGTAACGGCTCCACAAGAGAATGCTTTCAGGCCTGAACCTTTTGATGAGATCCAGGATATCCTGACCCTTTATCGCTTCGGTGCTATGAACACTGTGGCTGACAATGTCGGCCATCTGTATGATCAGTGAGAAATCAATATTTGTTGGGGTGGTCCCGGGATGATGGTGATAGCCGGTGGAGGCACAGAGCTGTTCAGGAAAGAGCCAGCGATTCAGCAGGCGCATGCCGATCTTGTCATGGCTGATGCCGAATGTTGCCTTTTCTTCAGATGAAAGAGAAAGCTGAAGGTGTTCTGATAGTTCTGCGACCGGGCTATAATAGTTAGGGTAATTTGTGAGCAGGATAAGTCTCCCTATATCGTGGATGAGCCCAGCAATAAAGAGTTGGCTCGGTGAATATCCTGATGTGTGCGTAGCGATAATCTTGGCTGCCAGTCCGCAGGTTAAAGAGTGCAACCACAGGCCGTCAATGTCATGTTTCTTTGTGCTGCTGGATTTACGAAAAGAGGTAAAAACTGCCTGGGTCAGAATAATGTTACGGATCTCCTGAAATCCGAGCACTACAACCGCTTCCTCGATGGAGCTTACTTTCCGTGGTCTGCCATAGAAAGCGGAGTTGGTTATCTTGAGGATGGCGACACACATGGATTGGTCGGGCAGGATGGCGTGCATAAGTTCATGGGCTGAACTCTCAGGGTTGCCGGTAATTTCTAGGACCCTGATGACCGTGCTTGGAAGTGGGGGGAAAGAGTCTATATGCTTGAGAACTGATGTGATATCTGAATGGGGCATAATATGAACCTGGCCTGTTTCAAGAGAGATCGGTCACAGAGTGTGGCCGGATGATTGGGAGATTTTTTCTGTGACCAGCAATCTTGTTTGCGAGAGAAGTTCTTCGCCAAGGGGGAAAAAGTGCTGTTCGCGTAGAATGTCGAGCGTCAATAATACCAGTGACGGATCCCATTGAGTACCTGCCCCGCGGCCGAGTTCGCTCAGGATCTCGGAAGGGCTAAGGCGTTTTCGGTGCGGCCGGTCAGAGCTCATGGCCGCAAGACCATCTGCCAGACTGAATATCCTGGAGGCAAGGGGGATTTCCTCTCTCGCCAATCCTTCTGGATAACCACTGCCGTCATAGTGTTCCCCCTGACACAGTAACATGCTGCGTTCATTTGAGAAATAGTCAAAGTGCTGTGTGAGCTCGGCAAGCTTGTAAGGCAAATCTTTAATCACTTTTCTGTCATCATAGCTGAATTTTTCTTTTTTTGAGAGCAGTTCCCGGTGAAGTAGTAAACGGAAACAGTTGTACAGCATAAGGGCATTGGCCAATGTCTCGAGGATGGTCTGGGGAAGCCCCAGTCGTGCACAGATCAGGTGGATGTACTGTGTGGCTTTTTCTGTATGTTCATCCTGATGTTTACCGGTGATATTCTGGGTCAGAATCTGGATAGAGGCAATGGAACTGTCTTTGGTTTTCTCAAGAATCCGCTGCAGCGTCTCTTGTAATAAGGCAACAGTGTCAATCTTCCCGTTTTTTATAATATGGCTCTGATCATAGATGATGACACGGTTACGTCCTTCAGATTTGGCATGATATCTTGCCTGATCCGCCATGTTGATAAACTCATCTTGATGCTTGGGATGATGCTCCAGCAAGGAGACAAGACCAATAGACACGGTGACGGAACGACTATGATGACCACTGGTGAATGGTTTGTCCGAACATGCCAGGCGTAGTTTTTCTGCATACTCCCTGCCGTTTGTGATGTCTGTTCGGGGAAGAAGAACAATAAAATCACTCCCCCCAAAACGAAAACAGAGATCGTCATCCCGAGTGTTCTGGGTAAGTCGTGCTGAAAATTCATTGAGAATGGAATCGCCAAAGAGCTGACCTGATATCCTGTTTGTCTCATTGAAATAATCAATGTCGACCAGGAGCATGGTCAGGTCGGTGTTCTGAGTTCTGGCCTTGAGTATCTCTTTTTCCAGCGTCTGGCTCAGATGTCTACGGTTAAAAAGTCCGGTCAGGCCATCTCGTACTGACAACATCTTCAGGTAATGGTCCTGTTGTTCCAGAGATTGTAGGCATTGGTGATGTTGGTTTTTCTGCTTCTGTAATGCCTCCCGGCAGGAAAGCAGTTCTTGTTTCAAGTGGCGGATATGGAGCAAGGAGTGAATTTTACTCAGCAAAAGAGATGGAGTGAGCGGTTGAAAAATATAATCAATATAATACGCCCCCTCTTGTCTGGTATCAGAACTTGACAGCTGTTCCTGCGAGGAGACAATACGCAGGACAGGTGTGGATGGAGAGAGTGAAAATGCAGAAAATTCATTTATTGCCGGTATGCTCTCATTGCAGATGAGTAGCGAAAAATCATGTGCCTGACAACAAGCTTGTATCTCGGTCGTATCTGTGGCCTGAAAGATTTGGCAATCGATTTCAGTCTGCAGGGTCTGTACTGTTTGTGTCAGGACAGAGGTATCTGTATGCTGTGATCCTGCCACTAGAATTTTAACAGTCATGGCAGTCGGTTTTAGGGGAACTATTTATTTGCTGGAGAAGGATCATAACTTTTTGGGGTCGAACTCAGGCTGTCTGGAAAAAGCTGTGTCTACAAGCTCTTGCAGTTCTTTTTTTATTTCCTTGGCTGGAGGGATCGGGGAGAGGATCGGCAGGATTTTTTCAACGGGTTGAGGAGGCTGGATGCGCATTTTCTCTTCCATGGTGATAACATTGTCAGTGTCAATGGCGCCAGCCATAGGGCCGGAGCTGCCAGGAGTCTCCCCGTCCATACCTCGGAGAAAAAGCATAATGCCGCTGATATCATTTTTTTGGTAAAAGAGATTAATCTCTTCCTTGATAGTCTCCTGGTCTTCGACCAGATCCAGGATATTCTGTCGATACTCGGTAACATCTTTTTCCAGAGAATCGTAAAGATCAAAAAACATATTTTGAAAGCGCCATTTTCGGGTAAGGCCATGGACAGGGATATCTGCCAGCACCCGTTTTCGGATGGTGGGTGACATGGTTATGTAGTGGTCGTAAAAAAGCACCTCGCCCAGGCCGGTGATTTTGAACAGATCATCGATAAGAGCGTTATCCCTCAAGAGAACATAGAGGCGAATAAGATCGAAACCAATCTTGTTTTCCAGTTCCAGGGCCGAGGCAATGATCTTTTGTTGATATGCGTTGGTATCCTCCTCAATGATCTTACGAAACCCAAAATAACGATCTGCAAGCTCCTTCTTGACCTCAAAGGCCAGGGTTGTATTAAGATCCAGCATGGAGTCGTCACCTTGTATGTTCAGGTTGTTCTATAATAGGAAAGCACCGCTTTTGTCCAGAGCTCTTTTATTATAGCGACTTCAGTTGCCGGATGCAATAACTCTGCACGCATGCCAATGAGTGGCAGGAAGAGTGATCTTCTGTTTCAAGGTGGGGAGTGTGATGATGTGCTGATGGTCAATGCCGGTAAATTACAAGGAGCCGTTACGAAATAACAGGGCCATTATTTTTTTTACAGCGGCTTAGTTCCGGCGGCTCTTCCGTCTCCACGGCTTTAAAGTAGACGTGTTTTCCGGGCCTCGGCAAAAAGGAGATTTGGCTCAATCTGCTGGCGGTTCAGTACGGTGAGTGGATCGATGGCGGTGTTCTGGCGATGGATCTCAAGATGGAGATGGGGGCCGGTGGTCATGCCCGTTTGACCAACCTGACCGATGGTTTGTTCCGAGCTGATTTGTTCCCCCTTGCGCACGGAAAGCTTGGAGAGATGGGCGTAGAGGGATGTCATGCCATTCCCGTGATCAATCTCGACCATCTGGCCATAACCGCCGTTATTGCCTGAAAAAGTGACTATCCCTGAGCTCAGTGGTTTGACCGGGGTGCCGGTTGGCTGGCTGATGTCAATCCCGTTATGGTGCAGCGACTCTCCCAGAACAGGATGGTTGCGCATGCCGAACAGGGAGGTTATTTTCCCGACCACAGGAGCATGAAGTGTGGTTTCCGGCAAAAGCTTTGCTGAATTTTTGAGTATGGCAATGGGGTCAGATGCGGAACTTGATGCCGGTCCAGATAGCTGTTCAAAAATCGGGGAGTATGCTAAGTCGCTGATTTGTTCAGGCGCTGAGTCAGATGATTGTTGACGAATGGTGGTGAGATCAATTTGCTGTCCCGGAAAAATGGTGTCCGGGCTGGTCAGATTGTTCAGATTGGCGATTTGATTCACCATGGTATACAAATCGTGCCGTGATTGATGGATGCCAAGTCTCTTGGTTTCTGCGGCAACTATCTCGGATAAGGTGTCACCTGACTGAACAGTATAGTTTTTATCAGTTGTGACAGAGTCTGTTGCTGCTGGGCACGTTTTGTTCTTTTGCCGCCTGCCGGCCTCTGCCAGTATATTCTGAAATTGATGGGCAGGCTTACTTTGAGCAGTGGCAGGTGTGGAAGTGTTTCTTCCCCGGCGAGTAAGAGGGATAGTGCTTTCCGGAACAACGATACCGCTCATCAAGTTGCCTCCTGGTTTCCTGGATCAAGCTCCCCTTCTCCCGTGGTTGTGTTAGATGGTGCAACCATATAAAAAGGGTGACGGTCCGATAATAGAATTTTTTTATACTATATATTAATCGGTCATATTGAGCTAATCTTTATTTAAAACTATTGTTAATCAGGCTTTCTTGCACAATCCTGCGAAGATTTTGTGTAACAATCGTTCATCAATTTCCGCCATCAACTGTTCTTCATATTCGTCATAATTGTCTGGTTGTTCTCTCCTTACCTCCCAATCTTTTTTTTGCTGATCTTTCATACTCATCAGAGGAACGGGTGTGGATTCAATCACATCCTGGTAGTCGCGGTTGTTTTCTATCCAGCGCTGACAATCGTCGTGGCTGCCGATATAGGTGAATATCAGCCGGTTGTCCCGTTTCAGGGCGATGAGCCGGAAGCCGCAAGACAGGTCATACTTGCGGCAGTCATTGAGGCGTAATTCTCCGTGGCGGGTACGTTTGCATTCCGCTTCTTCATGCAGAGGATTAGCCTGCAGATCAGTAAGGATCTGTCTTGCCCGATCTGCAACAATACGTTCGTTTTTTCCAGCCCGGGCCATGTAAGCCATTCGTTTGGAAAATTTTCGGGTTTGGTGAATTGCTATGGAAGTTTTTTCCACGACTGCATCCTTGTCTTGTTTCTCCTGAATCCGACCTCTGGGGCAGGTCGTTCCTTCAAATACTGTCGTTCTGATTATCCTCTGCCTGTCAATTACTTGTTTTCCTGCCGAGGGTGGTGACCAAGGCAGGAAATTTTTATTGTTGGTTTGGTTCAGCAGCCGCAGGAACCACTGGAACAAGAACCGGAAGAGCAGGAGCCTCCACGGCCCAGTTTGTTCTCGGAGCTTACCAAAAAACCACCACTGCCACTATCGCCACCGCAGCCGCAGCTGGAAGGTTTAATGTAATCGATCTTAATGGCACCGGTGGTGGCGAACATCCCCTTATCAACCAGAAAGGTAACCCCGTCTTCTTCAAACACTTTGTCAGAGTCATTTTTGTCATCCAGCCCAAGACCCAGACTTGTCCCGGAACAGCTGCTCTGCATGATCACCCGGATGGCTGAGTTGATGTCGTTTTTTGTCAGATATTCTTTGACGTTTTTAACTGCTGATTCCGTTACTTCAAGCATAGTGTTCTCCTTTTTATTGTTGTGATGGGCTAACCCCACCAAGGCATTTCAGGAAGAATTCTCCATGAATTCCTTCCCGTTGTAAATTTTAGTAAACCAGGCATTCTGTGGCGTGCTTAGAGGGCAGACTTTCCTATCAGCTCAGTCAAGATCTTGTCGCATTTGTCATGCACCAGTCCGGCAATGGTTGGGCGCGAGAAATCCCCATTCTTCATCATCTCTTTGGAGGCGCTGATCAGATTTATTCTGACCTTGCGGTCTTTGGCCGTTGCCGCAGCCAGGGCCAGTTTTTTGCGCAATACTATTGGATCGAGGCCTTCACTTGTCCCGAGCGGCCCTAAGGTTGCGGCATGTTCCGTGAACGCAGTGATGATCTTGACAAAATTCGGGCCTTCGGCGGCCGAGGCCCATTCAATGAGGAACCTCCGGCTGTTAATGCCGAGCCGGGCCAGGGTCTCATGCACCATCGCGGCGGTGATCAGGGCATGGTAGTTGCCGTCCTGATAGTGGCATTCGCCGGGATGACAGCCGCCGACAAAGACGGCGTCGGCCCCTTTGGCCAGTCCTTCCAGGGGAAAGGAAGGATCGAGGCGGCCTGAGCACATCATGCGGATGACCCGGAGATTGGGAGGGTACTGGTAGCGGCCCACGCCTGCTGAATCGGCGGCGGTGTAACAGCACCAGTTGCAGAGGAATCCGAGAACTTTTGGCTGATAATCTGACATGTTATGCTCCAAATACGAAAAACTTTTCAATCAGAGAAGTCGTTGTTGTTTATAAATCGTGGAGACTGGAGTGGGAATCGAACCCACAACTCATCCGCGTATCAGACGGAGGCATCACGGATTTGAAGCCCGCGCCGCACACCAGTACGGGGTTCCAGTCCTTTTATCGCATACCGATCACACATTCTCGCCAAAGGCCGCGATCTGCGCCCGGATACCTTCCAGGGTAAAACGGCCCATATCAATGGCCATGGTCGGACAGCGGGCCGCGCAGACCCCGCAACCCTTGCAGGAGGCGGTCAGGGTCATGGCCTTGCGGGGCTTGACCGCCTTGTCAATGGTGATGGCCTTGTAAGGACAGAAGGTCTCGCATGCGCCGCAGCCTATACAGAGCTCAGGGTCGACATGGGAGACGATGGGCTCAGGGGAAATCGAGCCCTTGGCCAGGGGCTGGCAGGCCCGACCGGCCGCCGCCTGGGCCTGGGCAATGGTCTCGTCCATCGACTTGGGGGCATGGGCCAGGCCGCAGACATAAATGCCGTCCACCGCCATATCCACCGGCCGCAGTTTGACATGGGCCTCCAGATAAAACTTGTCGGAGGTCACCGGCACTTTGAGCATCCTTGATAAGATCGACGGATCTTCCGGGACAATGCCCACGGAGAGAACCAGCAGATCGGTATCGAACTCCATCTCTTCTCCCATGAGCGGATCGTAACCAACCACCTTCAGCGGGCTCGACTTACTGCGCCCTGGAGCGACTCTGGGCGGATTCTCGGGGGTATAGCGGATGAAGATCACGCCCAGCTCGCGGGCCTTGAGGTAATCATCCTCCAGGAAGCCGTAGGCCCGCATGTCGCGGTAATAGATGAAGATGGTCAGCTCGGGGGTCATGGCCTTGAGACGCAGGGCGTTCTTCAGGGCCTGGCCGCAGCAGACCCGGCTGCAATAGGCGAGATCCGCGCCGCGCGAGCCGACACACTGGATCATCACCACCTGTTTTATCTTGGTAGAAAGTGGGCGGCTGGATGCCAGACGGGCTTCCAGCTCCAGCTGGGTCAGCACCCGCTCAGACTCGCCATGTAGATATTGTTTCGGCGTATAGGGCCTGCCGCCGGTGGCGATCACCATGACCCCGTGGTTGATCACTTCACTGCCCGATTTTCCGGTGACCGTGGAGGTAAAGCTACCCACATAACCGGAGACACTGCCTACCGTGGCCTTGGTATGCACACTGATTTTTGGATGGGTTTTCACCCTGTGGGCCAACTCAGCCAGGGTCTTACGCGGATCGTGGCCAAAACGGTCGGCGGTGAGCAACAGGGCCGATCCACCCAGTGCCTCCCCCTGCTCGATCAGGGTCGTCGGGAATCCCTGTTCAGCAATGGTGAGGGCCGCGGTCATACCCGCCAGCCCGCCGCCGATAACGAGGGCCGAGGGGGTTACCGGCAGCCGCTGTTCCGGCAGGGCGGTGAGATGGGCCGCCTTGGCCACGGCCATGCGCACCAGATCCTTGGCCTTGGTGGTGGCCGCCTCCGGCTCGTGCATATGGACCCAGGAACATTGATCGCGGATATTGGCCATCTCAAAGAGGGCACGGTTGAGACCCGCATCCCGGAGAGTGGCCTGGAAGAGCGGTTCATGGGTACGCGGGGTGCAGGCGGAGACAACGATCCGGTTGAGCCGGTGTTCGCGGATGATGTTGACCAGATGCTGCTGGGTGTCCTGGGAGCAAGAATAGAGATTGTCGGTGGAATAGACCACGCCAGGCAGTTCCCGGGCGTAATCACGCACCGCCCGCACATCGACGACGCCTGCGATGTTGATGCCGCAATGGCAGACAAAGACGCCGATGCGGGGTTCTTCTTGGGAAATATCACGCTCCTCCGGAAACAAGGCTTGGGTCATCTCCGTGCCGCGCGCTGAGGTCAATTGCCCCGAACAGAGGGCCGCGGCCCCGCCCGCCTGGGTCACAGAGTCAGGGATATCTTTTGGCCCCTGAAAGGCGCCGATCACATAGACGCCGGGGCGGCTGGTGGCAAGGGGCGTGTAGTTGCCGGTCTGGGCAAAGAGGTACTTGTTCAGATTGATTCCGGCCGCCTGACCCAGCTGCTCCGCGTCCTCCGGCGACTCCAGCCCCTGGGAGAGGACAACCATGTCGAAATTCTCATAATGATGTTTGCCGTCCTCCGTGGCCCAGGTGAGCAACAGGCCGCCGTCAAAGACATCCTCTACTCTGGGCGGCCGGGCGTAGATCACCCGGAAGTTGTTCTCGGCAGTGGCCCGTTCACGGGCCGCATCAAAGCCCTTGCCGTGGGTGCGGATATCCATGTAAAAGAGGGTAATCTCGGCGCTGGGATCATGCTCGCGGGCAAGGGTCGCCTGCTTGATGGCGTACATGCAGCAGACCGAAGAGCAGTAGTTGTTGCCGCAGATCTGGTCGCGGGAGCCGATGCATTGGAGAAAGGCGATTTTTTTTGGGTGTTTTTTGTCCGAAGGACGGAGGATCGCCCCGCCGGTGGGGCCGGAGGCGCACATCAGCCGTTCGTGCTCAAAGGCGCTGAGCACATCGGCAAACCGGCCCCAGCCGTAACGGCCCAGCACCTCTTTGCTGGTTCGGCCCAGGCCCGGTGCCAGGATGACGGAACCGACCGCCAGATCAAGGAGCTCTTCCTTCTGGTCGAAACGGATGGCCTTGGCCTGGCAGGCCACGGCACAGAGGCCGCAGGTCTGGTAATTGAGCATGAGACAGGCCTTGGCGTCGATATAATAGCTGGTGGGCACGGCCTGGGCGTAATCGATGTGGGCGGCGTTGGAGATCCCGAGATTCTCGTTGTACTCATCACCGATCTGCTTGAGGCAGTAGAGGGTACACTGGCCGCAGCCGGTGCATACCTCCTCGTCGATGTAGCGGGGCTCTTTTCTGATTCGGGCGGTAAAGTTGCCCGGAGTGCCATCGAGTGAGATCAGTTCCGACTTGGTCAGGATCTCGATATTGGGATCGCGGCCTGCCTCAACCAGTTTGGGAGCCAGGATGCAGAGCGAGCAGTCATTGGTGGGAAATGTCTTGTCCAGCCGGGCCATGACCCCGCCGATGGCACCGCTTTTTTCGATCAGATAGACCTTGAGGCCGAGCTCGGTGAGATCGAGGGCGGCCTGAACTCCGGCCACACCGCCACCTACAACGAGAACCGCACCGACCGCTTGCGTAGCGGAGGGAGTGGAAATAGAAGCATGCATAGCTCCTCCTTTGCTGTACGTTATACCGGAAAAACATTTCCGGATCTGCCGCGGCTCTCTGCAATCAGCCGCGAACAATGTCAGCGAACAAGGAGGGGACCTACCTGGTTAGCGCCTGGGACCGTTCATGGGGGGCAGGAGAGTCGCAATATCGTCCATCCCGAACCGGGACGGCCGGCGTGTGCCGGGGTATTGCTCAGACGTGGGGCAATCTGTGTTTCAAAACGACTCTCCATAAAGAGGAAGTAAAGCTGTTGAAGCGCCAGGGGTCTTGCGTGACAAGATCATAAGGGGCTGAGATGCGAGTTATATAACCCGATTTTTTGAGGAGTGTCAAATTTTTTGATATGAAGCTTGTTTCACGCCGATGCTACGATTGGAGTTTAATATTTCTGTAAGTATTGAAAAAAATTCTGTGATGTTTCCTGTGCATTTGGATCCATCATGGATGGCAGCTACCTCTTCAGTTTCCTGCAGGGCTTTTTGGATTATTTCCAGAGGCACTTGGTGATGCTGCTGGAACTCATTGAAAATTTATCCTGATTCCGGTAGGCTGTCTCTGTCTTGATGGTACTTGTCCTGCTGGCCCGACTGGTAGACGATCGTCAATCTTTTTCATTGAGAAAGTACCTTTTCTATCCTTGTCCATCACTCATATGTAACAAATTGATCTGTCGTAAATTTGTTGAGATGTTGAATGGCTATGGGGGTGATTTTCTTGAAAGTCTGCACCAGAGGAATTGCTATGCTGCACCGCAGTTATTTTTTTTGTCTACCTGTTTTTCTCATCTTGTTTTTGGTGCTTCCTGCCTGCTCTCCCCAGAAGAAAAAAAAAGGTAAATCCCTGCCGCCGGCCCTGGTAGTGATCGCTGCCGCCCGGCAGCAGGATGTGCCGATTGAGATCAAGACCTTCGGTACCATGGAGGCCTCGGAGAGCGTTACCATCAAACCCATGCTGAGCGGCGAGCTGACTACGGTTGCCTTTCGGGAAGGTGAGGATGTAAAGGAGGGAGCACTGCTTTTTGAGATCGATCCCCGGCCGTATCAGGCTGCCTTGAATAAGGCTCAAGCCTCGCTGGCCCGTAATCAGATTCTCATGAAGAATGCCCGCAAGGATTATGACCGTTACCTGCAGTTGGCCAAAGAGGGTCTTGTCAGTCAGGAACAGGCAGAGGGGTATCGAACCAGGGCGGAAACGGCGGCGGCCGATTTTGCTGCTGATCAGGCTGGTGTTGAAAATGCCCGGACCCAGCTTTCCTACTGCACTATTGCCGCCCCAATCAGCGGTCGCTTGGGGGCCTTGGCCGTGGATCAAGGCAATGTGGTCAAGGCCAATGAAACAGCACTGGTCACTATCAATAGATTGATACCCATTCGTGCCACCTTCACCATTCCTGAACAAAGCCTTTCGCTGGTCCAGCAGCGGTTGGCCGCTGGTCCAATGGCGGTGGCAGTTGAAGTGCCGGGAACGGCCGGATTTGCTGAAAATGGGATGGTGTCGTTTCTCGACAATGCAGTTGATCCTGCCACCGGCACCATCCGTCTCAAAGGGCAATTCGCCAACGAGCATAAGCGGTTGTGGCCGGGACAGTTTGTCACCCTCTCGCTTATCCTGGAGGTCAGGGAGCAGGCCGTGGTTGTGCCCCGTCAGGCGGTTCAGACTGGCCAGAGCGGCCAGTTTGTTTTTGTGGTCAAAGCGGATAAGACCACTGAGGTCAGACCGGTTGTGCCGGGTCCGGATTACAAGGCGGTAACGGTGATTGACAGTGGGTTGCAAGTCGGAGAGCAGGTCGTTATTGACGGCCAGATGCGGGTTATCCCCGGCTCCAAGGTGGAGGTCAAAGCGGCAAAAGATCCGCAACCTGAGGACAGGGAAGGATCAGCAGAGGCCGTAGCGCCAGTCGAGCCAGCCGTCCGGAAAGTGACCTCAGAGCGATGAATATCTCGGAATTGTTCATAAAACGACCGGTCATGACCAGCCTGATCATGCTGGCGGTCTTGGTCTTCGGTCTCTTCTCCTACCAGTTGCTGCCGGTCAACGATCTGCCGTCCATTGACTATCCCACCATCCAGGTTACCTCCAACCTGCCGGGTGCCAGCCCGGAGACCATGGCCTCGGCAGTGGCCACACCTCTGGAACGGGAATTCTCAACCATTGCCGGCCTCGACTCCATGAATTCCACCAATGGTCAGGGTATCTCGATCATTGTTCTCAAGTTTACCCTGAAGAAGGATATTGATGCCGCGGCCCAGGACGTGCAGGCGGCCATCTCCAAGGCAGCCCGCCAGCTGCCCCAGGATATGCCGAATCCGCCATCGTACAAGAAGGTAAACCCGGCCGACTCGCCGGTTATCTATCTCGCCCTCAGTTCACCGACCCTGCCCCTGTCGCAGATTAACGAGTTTGCCGACACCGTTATCTCGCCGCGCATCTCCATGATCAACGGCGTGGCCCAGGTTATGGTTTACGGCTCGCAGAAGTATGCGGTGCGGGTACAGCTCAATCCTCAGGCCCTGACCAGCCGCAAGATCGGCCTGGAGGAAGTGGCCACGGCCATTGCCAAATGGAATGTCAATCTGCCAACCGGCGGCCTGCAGGGAGACAAACAGGTCTTTACCCTTCTTGCCACTGGCCAGTTGTTTGATGCCCAGGCCTACAGGTCGATGGTAGTGGCCTTCCGTGGCAATGCCCCGGTCCGCTTGTCCGAGATCGCCACCGTCAGCGACAGTGTCGAAAACGACAAGGTCGCGGCCTGGTATAACACCAAGGGAACGTCGACCCGTGCCATTGTCCTCGCTATCCAGCGGCAGCCCGGCACCAATACCATCGAGGTGGTGGACCGCATCAGAGCACAGATTCCCGCTTTTCGTTCTCAGTTGCCGGGGTCCGTTGAGGTCAATGTCCTCTTCGATCGTTCGGAGACCATCCGCGCCTCAGTGGCCGATGTCAAATTCACCCTGCTGTTGACCATCGGCCTGGTAATCCTGGTCATCTTCCTCTTTCTGCGCAAGCTCTCGGCTACGATCATCCCCAGTCTGGCCCTGCCGATTTCCCTTATCGGCACCTTTGCCGCTATGTACTCGCTCGGCTTTTCAATCAACAATATCACCCTCATGGCCCTTACCCTGTCGGTTGGTTTTGTGGTGGATGACGCCATAGTCATGCTGGAGAATATTGTCCGCCATATGGAGGCCGGCGAAGATCCGCGCACCGCCTCCCTGCGCGGGTCGCGTGAGATTGGTTTTACCATCATCTCCATGACCATCTCCCTGGTGGCGGTTTTTATTCCCGTCCTCTTCATGTCCGGGATGCTGGGCCGGATGCTGCATGAGTTTGCCGTCACCATCACCGTTGCTATCCTGATCTCCGGTGTCGTCTCCTTGACCCTGACTCCGATGCTCTGCAGCCGTTTTCTCCGCTCCCCGAAAAAGGAGCAGCACGGCCGGCTCTACAACACCATGGAACGTTTCTTTAATGGCTGGTTGCATCTCTACGAACGGTCGTTGTCTTTCGTCCTTAACTATCGCCGCAGCGCTGTCCTCTTCACAGTGGCGACCACCGTCCTTGCGGTCTGGCTCTTTACCCGGATGCCGATGGGCCTGCTGCCGGCCGACGATATCGGTGCCATCCGCGGTATGTCCGAGGGCGCCCAGGGGGCCTCGTTTGAAGAGATGAAACGGAACCAGCAAAAACTGGTTGAGATCATTCTGCAGGAACCCAATGTGGAGGCCTTCATGTCAGCGGTCGGGGCTTCCGGTTCCCGGGTCGGCTCCAACAGTGGTTTTATGTTCATGAAATTGAAACCACGTGCGGAGCGGGAACTGAGCGCCGACCAGATCATTCAGAAGCTGCGGCCCAAGCTGATGAGTGTGCCGGGAATCAGCCTGTTCATGCAGAATCCACCGCCTATCCAGTTGGATACGACCTCCTCCAAGGCCCAGTATCAGTTCGTGCTGCAAAGCCCTGACACCGAGGAACTCTACAGGCAGGCCACGGCCTTTGAGATGAAGGTCCGTGACCTGCCGATGCTGCAGGATGTCACCAGCGATCTGCAGATCAAAAATCCGCAGCTCACCCTTGAAATCGACCGTGACCGGGCGGCGAGCCTCGGAGTCACGGCCCAACAGATCGAAGATACTCTTTATCTTGCTTACGGCACCCGGCAGGTCTCTACCATCTATTCCCCGACCAATCAGTACAAGGTGTTGCTGGAGCTTGATCCACAATATCAGAAAGATCCGGCAGTACTCGGGGCACTCTTCGTCCGTTCCGCCAGCGACCAGATGGTGCCGATTGCATCGCTTGGCCAACTGAAACTCGGCCTGGGCCCGCTGTCAGTCAATCACCGGGGACAGATCAACGCGGTCACCCTCTCTTTCAACCTCAAACCGGATGTGCCGCTGGGGGAGGCCGTAAACGCCATCGAGAAAGAGGCCAGGGGCTTGCCGGCGGCGATCACTACCAGCTTTCAGGGGACGGCGCAGGTGTATCAACAATCGACCACCGGGCTGGCGCTGCTCCTGGTCCTGACCATCCTGGTGATTTATATTATTTTAGGCATCCTCTATGAAAGTTATATCCACCCCCTGACCATCCTCTCCGGTCTGCCTTCCGCCGGTCTCGGGGCCTTGTTGACGCTGCTCATCTTCGGCAAGGATCTGAATCTTTACTCCTTTGTCGGTATTATCATGCTGGTGGGGATCGTCAAAAAGAACGCCATCATGATGATCGATTTTGCACTCGAGATGCAGCGGAGAGAGAATCAGAAACCTCTGGATGCCATTTATCAGGGCTGCCTGGTTCGTTTTCGGCCGATCATGATGACCACCTTCGCGGCACTGATGGGCACCCTGCCCATTGCCATCGGCATCGGCGTCGGAGCTGAATCACGCCGGCCGCTGGGCCTGGCGGTGGTCGGCGGACTTCTCGTGTCGCAGTTTTTGACCTTGTATATCACCCCGGTGATCTACTATTATCTTGATCGGGCGCAGACCTGGGTTATGACTGGTCGCAGGCGGCAGCCTGTCTTTAATGGTTCTGACGGCGAGTGATTGACAGAAAATAATTCTGTTGGCGTTATATTACCTCTGAGCCATTATCTTGTACTCTGCCTTACTGCTGATTTGTGTTAGCTTGAATTGATCGCCGGAAGCCAGCAAGGATGACGGAATTCACTCATTTTCAGAAAGGGGTTGTTGATTTTTCTGGAAATACGCTATCCAACATTGCCAGGGCCTGACTTCCAGAGTGCACGCCTGTGGGCAGGGGAATTTTTCGACAGCCATGGGACACATCCCGCATTTCAGAGTGCAGATGTATTTGGCTGCATATATCAAGGCGTCGTTACTATTTGGTATTGTATTATCTGAAATCATGATGGTCTTTCTCTCTAAGAAGAGGGTAATTTTATTTTCTTGCATGGGTAACATGGGTATTATATGAAAAGAATATTTACTAGCCGTTACGAAATAGCCATTATATCATTAATCATCTCGTTATAACGGCCAGGTATGGCCAGGTAAGCGATCCCGAAGCAAGACTCGAGTGTCGCTTCATGGACGAATGACGAGCGACTGCCGGTCCCGTATTCCCGTGTTATGGATATTTTTGCATGACGGCTGAGAGGAGATGAGGTTTGCGATAAATTTTCGTACCTCAGCTCAGCTGATTAATTTATCAAAGTGCAGTACAGACTTTATCTGGAACATTGCCATGAACTCTTTAAGATTGTTTGTTTTGTTGATCTCACTTCTGCTCCTCAATGGGTGTATTCTGACCAAGGTCGTGTCCGTCCCGATGCGGCTTGGCGCCGCGGTGATCTCAATTATCCCGGTGGTTGGCAATACCGCTCATGATTCCATTGATGAAGCGGCGGAGATTGTTGATGATGTCCCTCTTTGAGGCAGAGGAAATCCTTGGCGGTGGAGTCTTCTGATTCGCATTTATTTCCATTGATTTTCTTCTGGTTTCACAGGATTTGTACTATTTGCCAATCCGCTAAAAGTGAGGTAGGCTAAAATAATTTTTCAGGAGTATGCAACGTGGTCTTAGTTCTTTCAGAACAGAACAGATTGATGAGATGATTATGGAAATACTTTTTATTCTGAGCAGTTATCTGATCGGCGCCATTCCTTTTGGCTTGCTTATAGGTCGGCTTGTCGGCGCTGACGTGCGTTTGGGAGGGAGTGGCAACATTGGAGCCACCAATGTCGGTCGGGTGCTGGGAAAAAAACTGGGTGTTGTAACCTTGTTCTGTGATGTGGCCAAGGGGTTCCTGCCTGTCTGGGGCGTCTCTTTCCTGCCTGGCGAAACAACAATGCCTAGAGAGCTGTTTGTGGTCTTATGCGGTCTGGCCACGGTTGTCGGCCACATGTTTCCGCTTTATCTCAAGTTTAAGGGTGGGAAAGGGGTAGCCACTGCCCTGGGTGTTTTTCTTTATATCTCTCCCGGAAGTGTCCTGATAAGTCTGCTTGTTTTTGTCGCTACGGTTGCCGTTTCCGGCTATGTCTCAGTAGGTTCGCTGACCGCCTCGCTCCTGATTCCTCTCTGGCTCTGGCTCCTCGGTGCGTCTTCTGCAATATTGGTGGTGGCGCTTGCCATTGTCCTTCTCATCTGGTTCCAGCATCGTTCCAATATCGGCAGGCTTGTGCGCGGTGAAGAAAAGGGTTGGAAAAAGGGGTGAAGCATGACCAGGGATGAATGGCAGGCCATTGATGAGGCCAGACAATTATTGAATCTGGCTGAGCGGGCCACCATGGGGGAGATCAAACGGGCCTATCGGCAAATGTGCAAGCGGTACCATCCAGATGTCGTCGGTGAAGGATCACCAGCCGACGCTGCAATCATCCGGGAACTCACCAGAGGCTATGACCTGATCATGCGTTATTGTGAACTGTTTCGCATTCCGTTGGTGCCGGCTGATGGAGACAATATTGAGCCTGAAGACTGGTGGATGGATCGTTTTGGCAATGATCCCCTGTGGGGAAGCAAGAAAGGGAAGGCAAAAGCTGCTTCAAAAAAATAATACCATCATTGGGATGGTGAGAAATGGCATAAGGAGCTGTTACGCAATAATCAAAAAAAAGCCTTGGTCGTTGAGTAAGAGCTTCCAGCAAAAGGGTTGAGCAGGATGGTACCAGAAGAAAAAAGAACGCAGGAGCGTTTCCCTCTCAGGTTGCAGACCAAGATTATGGCGGAATCCCTTACCGGGTCAACTCCGCTGCTTGAGTTTGTCACGGCAGATATTGGTGCCGGTGGAGCCTTTATTGCAACCAGCCGTCCCCTGCCCATTGCCAGTAAAGTCCGGCTGGAATTCTTTCTCTCCCTCGAAGAGCTTGCCAGGCTACGCTTTGTCGTGGCCAAGGAAAGCCTCAAGGTGTGGCAGAGTGAACGGGCCTGGGTCACGGCCAGCGGCGTGGTGATCCGGGTGGAGAAAGACGGGGTAGCCATTATCTTTGATCAGAACTACCAGATTTCCCCGATCCGGATATCTGATACTTAAGAGCTGTTACGGGATAATCAGGAGTCTGTTGGGTTTAGAGTCGGGCAACGATAATAAAAAAAATCACATTATCCTGCAGAAAGACATCTGGTAGAGAGGTTTGTTTTCCATTATTGATGATCTCAGTTTTTATTTGCAAATAAAAAGGGATAGCGACTGCTTTTCACAACTCAAAAGTATGTTTTACCCGGAGGCCTCCATGTTACATCAGAAAAGAAATATTGATGCAGTCGCTGCCCTTGTCGCGATAATCCTCTTTCTTTGTACGTTGTCCGCAGTGGCCTCCACGGGGCGGCACGAGATTGCCTTCATAGAAAACAACGTTGCCGATTGCCAGATCCTGGTGAACGGCATCAATCCTGACACGGAAGTGCACATACTGGATGCAAGCACAGATGGCTTGTCACAGATAGCACAAATTCTATCCAGGCGCACTGGTATCGACGCCATTCACCTTGTGTCACACGGCTCCTCAGGCGTATTGCTACTGGGTAAACTGAGCCTGAGCGCGCAAAACCTTGACGATCATGCCGGCGACCTCGCGGTAATTGGTCATTCTCTGTCCGAAAACGGAGACATCTTACTGTATGGCTGCCGGGTTGCTGCCGGGACTGACGGGGAGAAATTCGTAAAGGCCTTCGCCGTTGCCACGGGTGCCGGCGTTGCCGCGTCCGATGATCCGACTGGCTCCTTGGGCATGGGTGGGGATTGGCAGTTGGAACGAAGAGTTGGGAAAATTTCGAGCCAGACGATTACCAACCTGGAATTCCCCGGCCTGTTGGGGACCCAATATACGACAACAGCCGACCCGGTCGCCGCCGCCGGGGCGGTCACGGCATATAATGGCTCTATTGATACTCTGCCGATGGACTACGATGCTGACGGCGATATCGACTTCATCGTTTATGGAACGAGTTCCTACGATACGGTCTATGTCAATAACGGTAGCGGCTCGTTCAGCTCAACCAGCCTCGGCTTTTCGTTTGCCTCCCTGAGCAAGGTGATCGTCGCTGACTTCGACAACGATGGCGATCAGGATCTGCTGGAAGCAACAGGGGGGGCGGCGACCAGCTACCACCGCAACAACGGTGGCGGCAGTTTCACCACGGTCGCCGACCCGGTCGCCGCCGCCGGGGCGGTCACGGCATATAATGGCTCTATTGATACTCTGTCGATGGACTACGATGCTGACGGCGATATCGACTTCATCGTTTATGGAACGAGTTCCTACGATACGGTCTATGTCAATAACGGTAGCGGCTCGTTCAGCTCAACCAGCCTCGGCTGTTCGTTTGCCTCCCTGAGCAAGGTGATCGTTGCCGACTTCGACCACGACGGCGATCAGGATCTGCTGGAAGCGACCGGGGGAACCGGTACTACCTACAATCGCCACGACGGCACGGTCGGAGGTACCAACAATCGTCCGCCGCTGCTTTCTTCTTCATTGCCTGCCGACAACGCCACAGGGGTCAACGGCAGCGCCAATATCGTCCTGACCTTCGATGAGTCTATTTCCTCGCTGGGATTGGGATTGATAAAAATCTATCAGTCCTCGGGCGATTCCCTGGTCGAGAGCATTACTGCTAGCGATAGCGGCAAGGTTTCTCTTTTCGGTACGCAAGTGACCATCAACCCGGCTACCGCTCTGTCTGATTCTACTTCGTACTATTTGTTGATCGGAATCCAGGCCTTTTACGATGCCGACGGCATGACTTACCAGGGGATCAACGATAAAACGACACTGAATTTCACGACAGGAACTTCAAACACCGCCCCTGTCAATACTGTGGTCCCGGCCATCAGCGGCACCAATACCGTCGGCAGCCAGCTTACTGCCACCTCAGGCACCTGGACCGATGCCGATGGTGATTCATTGACCTACAGCTATCAATGGTATCGTGCTGATGATAACAGCGGCACCAATGATGCGGCTATCCCCTCAGCAACGTCCAGTACCTATACGTTAACCTCCGGTGATGCCCATAAATACCTGCGGGTGGTGGTCACGGCCAACGACGGTCACGGCAGTGCCGATCAGACGGCAACCAGTACCCGGACAGTTGTTAGCAATACAGCCCCGGTCAATACCGTGGTCCCGGCCATCAGCGGCACCAATAGCGTCGGCAACCAGCTTTCCGCCACGTCAGGCACCTGGACCGATGCCGATGGCGATACGCTGAACTACAGCTATCAATGGTACCGAGCCGATGATAACGGCGGCACCAATGTGGCGGCTATCCCCTCAGCAACGTCCAGTACCTATACGTTAACCACCAGCGACGCCCATAAATACCTGCGGGTGGTGGTCACGGCCAATGACGGTCACGGCAGTGCCGACCAGACGGCAACCAGTACCCGGACAGTTGCTGCTAATACGGCCCCGGTCAATACCGTGGTCCCGGCCATCAGCGGCACCAATAGCGTCGGCAGTCAGCTTACCGCCACCTCGGGCACCTGGACCGATGCCGATGGTGATACGCCGACCTACAGCTATCAATGGTATCGGGCCGATGATAACAGCGGCACTAATGAGGCGGCTATTGCCGGGGAAACTGCCAGCACTTATACCCTGACTACCAGTGATATCCATAAATACCTGCGGGTGGTGGTCACGGCCAACGACGGTCAGGGCAGTTCCGATCAGACAGCAACCAGTATCTGGACAATCGCTGCTAATACGGCCCCGGTCAATACCGTGGTCCCGGCCATCAGCGGCACCAGTACCGTCGGCAGCCAGCTTTCTGCCACGTCAGGCACCTGGACCGATGCCGACGGCGATACGCCGACCTACTCCTATCAATGGTACCGGGCCGATGATAACAGCGGCACCAATGAGGCAGTAATCTCGGGAGCAACGAATAACACCTATACTCTGACCGTAGGTGACGCCCACAAATACCTGCGGGTGGTGGTCACTGCCAATGACGGTTATGGCAGTTCCGATCAGACGGCAACCAGTACCAGGACAGCCGCTGCGAATACAGCGCCGGTCAATACCGTGGTCCCGGCCGTCAGCGGTACCAGTACCGTCGGCAGCCAGCTTTCTGCCACGTCAGGCACCTGGACCGATGCCGACGGCGATACGCCGACCTACTCCTATCAATGGTACCGGGCCGATGATAACAGCGGCACCAATGAGGCGGCTATTGCCGGTGAAACTGCCAGTACTTATACCCTGACTGCCAGTGACGCCCATAAATACCTGCGGGTGGTAGTCACCGCCAACGACGGTCACGGCAGTGCCGATCAGACGGCAACCAGTACCCGGACAGCCGCTGCTGATTCGGCCCCTGTTAATAGCGTGGTTCCGGCCATCAGCGGCACCAGTACCGTCGGCAGCCAGCTTACCGCCACGTCAGGAACCTGGACCGATGCCGATGGCGATTCATTGACCTACAGCTATCAATGGTACCGGGCCGATGATAACAGCGGCACCAATGAGGCGGCTATTGCCGGTGAAACTGCCAGCACTTATACCCTGACTGCCAGTGACGCCCATAAATACCTGCGGGTGGTGGTCACCGCCGATGACGGTCACGGCAGTGCCGATCAGACGGCGACCAGTACCCGGACAGCTGCAGCCAATACGGCCCCGGTTAATAGCGTGGTTCCGGCCATCAGCGGTACCAGCACCGTCGGCAGCCAGCTTACTGCCACGTCAGGCACCTGGACCGATGCCGACGGCGATACGCCGACCTACTCCTATCAATGGTATCGGGCCGATGATAACAGCGGCACCAATGAGGCGGCTATCCCCTCAGCAACGTCAAACACCTATACGTTAACCTTAGGTGATGCCCATAAATATCTGCGGGTAGTGGTCACCGCCAACGACGGTCACGGTAGTTCCGACCAGACGGCAACCAGTACCCGGACAGCTGCAGCTAATACGGCCCCGGTCAATACCGTTGTCCCGGCCATCAGCGGTACCAGCACCGTCGGCAGTCTGCTTTCCGCCACGTCAGGCACCTGGACCGATGCCGACGGCGATACGCCGATCTACTCCTATCAATGGTACCGGGCCGATGATAACAGCGGCACCAATGAGGCAGTAATTTCGGGGGCAACGAATAGCACTTATACCCTGACTGCCAGTGATGCCCATAAATATCTGCGGGTGGTGGTCACCGCCAATGACGGTCACGGCAGTGCCGATCAGACAGGGACCAGTGTCTGGGCAGCCTCTGCTGATTCAGCCCCTGTCAATACGGTTGTTCCGGCCATCAGCGGTACCAATACCATAGGCAGCGAGCTTACCGCCACATCAGGCACCTGGACCGATGCCGACGGCGATACGCCGACCTACTCCTATCAATGGTACCGGGCCGATGATAACAGCGGCACCAATGAGGCGGCTATTGCCGGTGAAACTGCCAGCACTTATACCCTGACTACCAGTGATATCCATAAATACCTGCGGGTGGTGGTTACTGCTAATGACGGTCAGGGCAGTGCCGATCAGACGGCGGCCAGCACCCGGACAGCTGTGGCGAATACGGCCCCGGTCAATACGGTGGTTCCTGCCATCAGTGGTACCAGCACCGTAGGTAGCCTTTTATCTGCTACCTCAGGCACCTGGACCGACGCGGATGGTGATACGCTGAGCTATTCCTACCAATGGTATCGTGCTGATGATAACAGCGGCACCAATGATGCAGTAATTTCCGGGGCAACGAATAATACCTATACGTTAACCGTAAGTGATGCCCATAAATATCTGCGGGTAGTAGTCACTGCCGACGATGATCATGGAAGTGCCGATCAGACAGAGACCAGTACCCGGACTGCTGCTTCTAATACCGCCCCGGTCAACACCGAGGTTCCAGTCATCAGCGGTACTAACACCGTAGGCGGAACGCTTACCGCCACGTCAGGCACCTGGACGGATGCGGATGAAGACACGTTGACCTATACCTACCAATGGAAGGTAGATGCTGCCGATATTGATGGAGAAACTTTATCAACCTTAGTGCTGACATCTGCACAAGCCAAAAAGACCATTACCTGCACCATTACCGCAGATGACAGCCATGGCGGAACACCCATTATAACAACTGACGGAGTTCTGGTTGCCAACTCGGCCCCTGTTTTCACCGGAACACCGACCATCACCGGTAGTGCCAAGGTCGGAAAAACAATCGGTCTTGCTGATACCGGTACGAGCGATGCCGATGGTGATACCGTCATGCTGAGTTATCAATGGGCAGCCGAAGGTATTGACATACCTGGTGCCACATTGGCGACCTACTTTATAACTCTGAACGAGGAAGAGAAAAATATAACTTGTACCCTAACTGCCGATGACGGCAACTCCGGGGTTACAGATTATACCACTCTCGGAGTTGATGCATTCAAAGGCTTTCCTTGGTTGATCCTCATGCCAGGCCTGGTTTCACCTAATAAGGTATTGAAATGAAGGTGATGAGGAAGTCTGCCCCTTGGTATATTTTCCCAATGGAGCGATAAAAGTGGAATGAATCAATATGATCTTTTTATTTGATAAAAAATTGAACAAGAAGTCGTTTTAGACTAAAAACCCCTTCTCGAGGTAAGAGAAGGGGTTTCGTTACGGTGCCCTATGCTGTTTTTTTACAGCGGTTGAGTAAGGGCCTTTAAGAAATATCTATTACATTCACTATTCCTTGGCAAAGAGCAGGGCAGCCCACTCCTTCTTCTCTTCCTGCCGCTTCAGGGAAAAACCTAATTTCTCAAAACAGGCGATGACATTGGTTACCTGCTGTCCATGGAGGATACCGGAGAGAAGCAGTTGGCCGTTATCCTCGGTTAACCGGCCAAGGTCGGGGGCCAGCTCCAGCAGTACGTCATGGACAATATTGGCGATCACCAGGGAATAAGGTGTTGCGAGAGCGGCGAGCGGGGTGATTGCTACCTCCATGATCGGTTGCAGCTGGTTGCGGGCAATGTTCTCTTCGGTCGCGGTCACTGCAAGGGGGTCATTATCGATGGCCATGACCCTGGAGGCGCCAAAGAGGGCGGCGGCCATGCCCAATATCCCGGTGCCGGTGCCGACATCAAGGACGCTGCGGTTGGATTTCCCGGTCAGCGCTTCCTGTAAAAGCTGCAGGGAGAGGCTGGTGGTGGCGTGATGTCCGGTGCCAAAGGCCATACCCGGATCCATGATAATGACCTGCTCGTTTTCCAGGGGCTCATAGGGCTCCCAGGTGGGGGCAATGATCAGACCCGGAATAATAGCAAAGGGTTTGAAGTGTTCTTTCCAGGTCTTGGACCAGTCTTCATCCTCGATAAAGCTGGTCTCGACGGTGGGCACGGCCACTTCAAAGATATCGGCCAGATCAAGAAGGTAGCTGCGGAGTTGGTTCAGGGTGAGGTCGGTTTCCGGCTGATCCTCCTGGCCCTTGTCGAAATAGGCATTGATCAATGCCTTGTTTCCCGGTTGATCGACATTCAACTCCACTCCTGCCTCGGTTATCCCCACCATGAAATCTTCAATGGCATCGATGAGAACCGGGTCGGTGGTAATCGAAATCTTCAGCCACTGGCGGCCTTGGTCTTGCTTTAAAGTCATTTGCTGGTTCTCCTGAGATTGAGGTGACAGCTGCCATTGTCAGGCTGTTGTCTGCTGTGATCAAATATTTTTATAAATACTATCAAGGATATTTCTTGACAAGGGACTGCCAGCTGTTATTTTTCACCAAATCATGCTTTAATAATCAGATTGTTTTCTGCGTCCTTGTTCAAATATAAAAAGGCTGACGTTATGGAACATACCATACACTTTTTACCCGATGATATCCGTGTCAAAGTTGCACCCGGAGAAAATTTACTGACTGCCGCCGCGGCTGCCGGGGTCTATATCCATGCCTACTGCGGAGGAGACGGGGTCTGCGGCAAGTGTAAGGTTCATCTGGAACAGGGAGAGGTGGAGTGCGACCATGCGGCCACGCTGAAACAATCCGAATATGATCGTGGGGTTCGGCTGGCCTGTAAGACCCGGGTGGTCTCTGACATTACGGTGCGAATTCCTGAGACGATCAAGTCGGACGGCAAGGCCCTGAAGCGCGAGCCCAAGACCACCAGGGCCATTTCTGCCCGCTCCATGGAGACCCTGGTCGGTACCTGGAAGATTGATCCGCCGGTGGGCAAGCTCTTTCTCAAACTGCCGCCCCCCAGCATGGATGATAATGTCTCTGACATGCAGCGGTTGATGCGAGCCATAAAAAATACGCTGCCGGAGAATCCCGAACCTAATTATGACCATCCCCAGTTAATCCGTGAGCTCTCCGGTATTTTACGCGAGGCGGAGTGGGAAGTCACGGTCATCCTTTTGCACGGCAAGGGCTCGACGGAGCCTGATCGAATTATTGCCGTCGAACCGGGGGATACCACCGACCGTCTCTATGGCCTGGCCATTGACATCGGCACGACAACGGTCAATGGGATATTGATTGATCTCAACAGCGGTGAAGTCATTGCCGACGGCTCAGGCTATAATGCCCAGATCGGCTATGGCGAGGATGTCATCTCCCGCATGATCTATGCCGCCCGTCCCGGCGGGCTCAAGACCCTGCAGGAAAAGGTGGTTTATACTATCAACACCATTATTGAAGAGATGTGCCGCAAGGTGGTGATCAGCCCCAGCGATATCAGCTACATCATGACCGCCGGCAACACGGTCATGTCCCATCTGCTGCTGGGCATCAATCCCCGCTATATCCGCGAGGCCCCCTATGTGCCCAGCGTCAGTCAGTTTCCCCTGACCAAGGCCGCCGATCTCGGCATTATGGCCCATCCCTCGGTCAGGCTTTTCCTCTATCCCTGTATCTCCTCCTATGTGGGTGGCGATATCGTGGCCGGGGTCCATGCCTGTCAGATGCACAAAAGTGATCAGATTTCTTTGTTCATAGATATCGGCACCAATGGCGAGATTGTAATCGGCAATGAGGACTGGATGGTCTGTGCCGCCTGCTCGGCTGGACCGGCTTTTGAGGGTGGGGGAATCAAGCATGGGATGAGGGCCAGTCAGGGGGCTATTGAAAATTTCCATATCGAGCCGGAAACCCTGAATCCGATGATCGTCACCATCGGCCAGACCAAACCCCGGGGCATCTGCGGCTCCGGCCTGATCTCCATTGTCTCGGAACTGCTTGAGGCAGGCGTTATCGATCCCCAGGGAAGATTCAATCGCGAACTGAACAATCCCCGTATCCGTGAAGGTGAGGACCGCTGGGAGTATGTGCTGGCCTGGGGGCAGACCTCCATGACCGGTGAGGATATTGTCATCACCGAGGTGGATCTTGACAACCTGATGCGGGCCAAGGGTGCCATGTATGCGGGATACCAGACCCTGCTGGAGTCTGTGGGCCTGGGGTTCGGTGATCTGGACAGGATTATCCTGGCCGGAAACTTCGGCGCCTATATCGATCTGGAACGGGCCATCTGCATCGGACTGCTGCCGGATATTGAGCGTGAGCGTTATTACTATATAGGCAATGCCTCGCAGCTGGGTTGCCATATCAGTCTGCTCGACCATCGTCGTTTCCGGGATCGGGTGGATGTGCGCAAATTGATGACCAATATTGAGTTGTCGGAGAATCCTGATTTCATGAATCATTATATGGCCGCACTTTTTCTGCCCCATACGGATATGAGTCTTTTCCCATCGGTGAAGATCAAAAAATGATGGCGTCGCAAAAATGCCCAAATACTTCGTTGCCCTGCATCCTTCGTCACTGCGGCGTACCCAGAAGTACGCCTCATTCCTCAGGATTGGGGCGCCTCGTCTTTGAACATTTTTGCTTAGCCATCTTCTTGGTGACTTCTTGGTGACTTTTTAGAGACTTTAGAGACCGTGCTGAGACTGGCCATGACATTGACAGAAGAGTGAATAATGGGTAAAAGAAAGAGCTTTATTGATATCAATCCCTCTATTTAAGAGATACTTAAGAGATAACTCATCGAGACAAGGAGAACAGCATGTCACAGAAAGTAATGGCAATTGCCGAAAGCATCAATATCATGGGAAAACGCAGTGGAAACGCCATGAAAGAGCGGATTCAAGGTCCTGTTCAGGAGATGGCTAAGGAAGAAGCTGCGGCCGGTGCTTCCTATCTTGACCTCAATATCGGACCTGCACGTAAAGATGGTGTTGAGTTGATGCCCTGGGTTGTGCAGACCGTTGAGGCCGTTACCGATGTCCCTCTTTGTCTTGATACCACCAATATGGATGCCATGACCGCCGGTTTCAAGGTGGTGAAAAATAAAGAACTGACCATCATGAACTCCATTTCCGCTCAGCCCGAGCGGATGAAGAATCTGATCCCGGTGGCTGCCGAGGCCGGATGCAATGTTATCGCCCTGCTCTGGGGGCCGGATGGCATGCCCCGCGATTCAAACGAGCGCGCCTCCATGGCCGTTGACTTGATGATGGCCCTGAGCGAGGCCGGTATTCCCAATGAGAAGATGCTCTTTGATCCCATCGGCACCCCCATCACTCTCGGTGCCGATCAGATTGCCTCCGGCCTTGAGTTCATGATGATGCTTGGAGATATCGCCCCCGGCGCCGGCTCCACCGTCGGTCTGTCCAACGTCTCCAACGGCGTGGCAGAGCACCTGCGCAAGTATCTTGATCGCACCTATCTGATCATGCTGATGAAATACGGCATCACCACCGCCATCGTCAATGCCTACGATACCGAGCTGATGGCTATCTGCAAAGGCGAGCGTCAGAATCATGTCGATATGGTGCATGCCATGATGGATGGGGATGATCCCGATCCATCAACCCTGCAAGACGTGGCCCTGCAGCACTACAAGACCTACAAGGCCCTGTCCGGTCAGTCGGTCTTTTCCGAGTCCTGGTTAGAACTGTAAAGCTGGACTGTTGCAAATTTAGGAGCCGTTACGAAATAACATTGCCATTTATATCAATTTCGTTACGGCTCCTTATGCCGCTCCGGTTACTCCAATGGCCATGTTATTTTTTTACAGTGGCTTTGTTTGACGATGCCCCTTCGCTTATGCCAAGGGGCATCGTCGTTTCAGGAGGTTGAAACTATGCGCTGTCCCCCGACGCATCACCTGGTGTATGGAACGTTACATGATTATCTGACCGGTGAAGAACTTGTTGACACCGATGATGAGCGCACCCGCCAAGAGCTGGCGCGAATGATGGTGGAGGAAAAGGGCTATGCCAAAGAGGATCTTGAACCCCGCCGTTTTATCGAGACTCTTTTTGCCACTCAGTTTGTACGCTCCACCATAACCCTGACCGTCAGCCTGCAAGGCAAACGGATTATGGTTCTCCGCTATGCCCCCGGATCTCTCGTGAGCCGGGAACGTTCGGCCATTGCCGCGGCCCGGGTGCTGGAAGATGAGTATCAGATCCCGCTGGCCGTGGTCACCAACGGCCGCGACGCGGAACTCCTTGATAGTGCAACCGGCCGGATACTGGCGACCGGCATGGAGGCTATCCCTGATTCTCATCAGGCGCGTGAGCTTTTTCTCACCCTGGTCTTTCACGAGAGGATGGAAGAAAAGAAGCGGGAGCGGGAGCTGCGGATCCTCAATGCCTTTGATGTGGAGATCTGCTGTCGGAGGTAGGCTCTTAAAGTGGAAAAACTGGAGATAAACGGTAGAGCGTAACTGGGAAGCAATTTTCCGTTTGAACATATCTCATGGAGTATCTACTGTCAGTAGATAGCTCTTGTGTGATTGTTACGAATCATACGGTAATGAAATCATTAAAATTCAAAAAGCGGGTTAGATAAACAACACCCCCCACGCATCTCGTCAGCTTTGCGCACCATAGAGGGTACTTTTTGGGGCCGTTGGGCAATTATTGCCAAACAACGACAGGAATCATGTCATGACCAAATCCGATTTAGTACGTGTGGCTCTTTTTGAGGGCAAACGTATTCGTAAAATACTGAGTGAAGACCAATGGTGGTTTTCTATCATTGATATTGTCGAAGTGCTTACCGCCAGCAACACCCCAAAACGATACTGGAGCGATCTCAAACGTAAGCTGGCGAAAGAAGGGTATTCCGAGTTGTACGATAAAATCGTACAACTGAAATTTGCTGCTGATGATGGGAAATATTACGCCACCGATTGCGCCAACACTGTCTCAATCAAGAAGTGAGCGCGAAGGCCGGCAAGCAACAACGAGACCCTTCGATCAGTGTGGCAAGGAGCTGCACAGGACACGAGAGGCAGGCTTTATCCCACATCTCTTCGACAATTCTCATTGTGGTCTGTCTTCAATTTTGATAAGTCTGATCTGAAGTAAACACGTTGTCAAACCTGCCATGCCTGTCACCGGCAGGTTTTTGAGTAGTCATACCCGCTTGGCCACCATCGCTGGAACAGGAATCTGAAAATCTGAATGTTCGATAAAGAAGTCACAGCCCGCATCAAGACAAGGAGTTTCAGCGCCTCAAAGATTAAGAAACCGCCGTCTCAAAATCGGCTGGAACCGCCAGCGTGTCCTCTCCAAGATCAATTACCTCATCCACACCGATGCCATTCGCAAGACGCTCATTCCGTCCGCAATCACCAAAGCACAGGCGTTGCTTGTCTAGGCCAACGAAGCGGACTTGCTCAATGTCACCCTCTTTGGCCAGACCGCCAAACAATGGCGCGAGGTTAACCCCGATGCAGAGGGTAATATCCGCGACCATGCGCCGCTGGAGCAACTGGTGGTTCTCACCAATCTGGAAAGCCTCAACGCCGTCCTCATCCGCCAGGGCCTGATGCAGGCGGAGCGGTTGCACAAGCTCAATGAAATCCCCATCTCCCAGATGTGCACCCTTTTAACCGACACCTCTATGAAGCTCTTAAAATAATGCTCGACACCGACACCAAACGCCGCATCGACACCGCCCGCGACATCCTCGTCGGCAAAGTCCCCGATCCCAAGTCCCTTTGCCCAGCTTGAGGTTCTCCCGTTTGGAATGACACAAGCGAATCATTTTGGCCGGATTCGTTCTGAGCTGTACGGGATTGGCCAGCCAATAGGCCCTTACAATATGATGATTGCAGGACACGCACGAGTAACCGGAATGATTCTGGTGACTAATAATGAAAAAGAGTTTGCGCGAGCGCAGGGGTTGATGATAGAAACTGGAGTGCGTAATAGAATGAAGATGATTTAAGTTCTTTTTGTGTGGTCTGTTTCGAATGTCAGATCAACTTTCCATCTTGGAAGCCTGACTCTGTTTTTTGTAAATTGTATGAAGGGGAATTATGGAATCAAAGAATAATATCCATCCAGAGTTAGTTGAAATTGCTTTAAGCAAGGCTGAAGGTTTTGCATTTGAAAGATTTGCGCAAGATTTTTTATCGGTTTTGGAGGGGCGCTCTTTCGTCCCCATTGGTGGAATAAAAGACGGTGGGGCTGATGGTTTGTATGAATGCGGTGATGAGCGCATATATTACCAGTTTACAATACAGGAAAATCATCGCGAAAAAATAAGAAAAACACATAAGCGACTTAACGAATTTGGTCGAACAGTTAAAACGATCTACTATTTATCATCCAGAATCATTCCCCATATCGATCAAGAGGAAGATTTTCTTTCAGAAGAACTTAATGTGAACGTCAAAATTCGGGAAAGAAAATACGTTATAAGCCATATTAATGACTCTATAGGAACTATAAACGCTTACAACAACCATTTAGCCGTTTATACGCAATTTCTTTCTAGCATTGCACGTGGCAACAACGGATTTTCTTCAGTATGCACCCAGGATCCTTCGGCTTTTGTTTTTCTTCAACATGAAATTACAAATCGTTTGGGTAATCGGAAATTAATCCATTCGCTTACCGATACAATGATTCTTTGGGCTCTGTCTGACACTGATCCTGATAAGGGAATTTTCATGACTGAAGACGAAGTGTATAAAAAAATTATCAATTTCTTCCCGTGGGCAGATAACATATTAAAAGGTCATTTAAAACCTAGATTTATTGCCTTGAGAAGTAAGAGTGTCGCAGGAAGAGAAATAAAATGGCATCAAAGGCAACATCAATATTGCCTGCCATACGAAACACGAGAATTTATTAAATGTGAGAATCAACATGATGTATCACTAAAAGTAAATGTCATAAGTGAGCTTAAGTTACTAGCAAGCGATATCTTCAATGCAGATGAAGGTGAATATCAAAAAATTGCCGATATTTGTGTAAATGTTATTCATTTAATATTTGAAAAACAGGGGCTGTTGTTTTCCCACTTCTTAACTTCTCAAGACGAGAATGATCCTCCATTAATAGTCTCAGATTGCATTGATGCTGTATTGATTAAGTTTGGAACTGAACAAAATATTATTGAAAGCTATAGGGATTATGCTGAAATCTTATTAAGGAAGCTATTTTATAACGGCTCTCCGAATCAGCGGGAATACTTAACACATTTATCAAGGACATATGTCCTTCTCTTTTCCCTTCAAGCAGAGCCAAAGATAATCGAATATTTCAGTACAATGAGTTCTTCTTTTAAGATTTTTCTTGGTAGTGATATCCTTGTTAAAGCTCTTTCAGAAAGATTTCTTGAGAAAGAAGATCAAGTCGCTAGAAATCTATTGAAAATGGCTACTGAAGCAGGGATGTCAATATACCTTTCGGAATGTGTTCTTGAAGAAGTATATACTCATATCCAAGGAACATGTTATGAGTTTCGCAATTATTATGTTGAAATGGAGCAATACATAACAAAAGAAATCGCTAGAAATAGTAACAAGATTTTAATTAGATCTTATTTCTATGCAAAACAAGAAAAAAAAATTGGTAATTGGCAGTCATATATAGAACAATTTATATCATTTAAAAATGTTCATAATGATAAAGGAAGGGAAGAATTACGAAAGTACCTTCTTGTTGAGTTTAAATTGGATTTTATCTCAAATGATGAATTAGAGTCATTTTGTAACCTTGAAAAGGTTAACTCACTTGCAAGTGATTTAATATCAAAAAACACAAAGGAAAACAACGAATTGGCCTACAATACCGCCTTGCTGGTTCATGGCGTATATGGACTTCGCAAAAAAAACAATGAGCATGGGGCTGTATCAGAATACGGACTAAAAACATGGTGGATGACAAATCAGTTGCGAATACTACGTCATACAACAAGTATTGTTGAAGAAAAAGGCTCTCAATACATCATGCGGCCTGAATATATCTTGAATTTCATTGCTATGTCACCTAAGTGCGAGGATGTTAGAAGAAGCTTCCGAGGTATATTTCCAAGTACTTTTGGAATCCAATTAGGGAACAGGCTTAAGGACGAAGTTTTTCATACAATTTTAGCTGATGTCAAGCAATGGAGAGATTATTCTCCTGGCAGGATTACGGCACTAATGTCAGACCTCACAGACAAACTTAAGACAGATAGACTTAAAAGATATGATCATAATCTTGCAGAAGAAATATTCTAACGGGGACAGAACTGAATAGCACTACCGATGAAAGATGGCATGGGGCAGACCTCCCAAAAGTCAAGCTTATTCTTTGGAGTACCCCGGGGTCAGTCACCGCTACCAACATGATATTCAATAAAAGCACACCATGACCGCCACAACCATCCTTGCCGCCATTATCACCATCGTTCTTGCCGATTACCTCCTGGAGATTGGGCTCGTCTTTCTCAACTGCCGGAGTATTTCCACGTAGCTACCGGATGAGGTGAAGGGGATTTACAGCGAGGAGAAGTATCAGCAGTCCCAGGAGTACAAGCGGGCCAACTGCCGGTTTGAGCTGGTCACCGTCAGTCTGCAGGTTGTGATCCTGCTGGCCCTGCTCATGGGTGGCGGCTTTGCCTTTATCGACGGGCCTGTCCGGGGTAGGGTGCAGTGTTAACTTGGTAGACCCTGTTTTTTCCTTTTAGCGTACCCAAAACTCCTTGTTTTTATCAGCAAACTCTCCGTACTTCAGATGTGAGCTCCCGCTATGATTACACGTAAAACTAAAATAGTGTGCACCATAGGCCCTGCGACCTCTGCTTTTACGACTTTAAAACAGCTTGTTGAAAATGGAATGAATGTTGCCCGTCTCAACATGTCCCATGGCACACATAAATGGCATAGTGAGGTAATAAAGCACGTTAAAACCATTATTGAGCAAACAGGTTCTTCTGTTGCCATTCTTCTCGACACCAAGGGGCCTGAAGTACGAACAGGTGATGTGAAAAGTGATATTGTCTTGCGTAAAGGGGAGACTGTAACTCTGACGATCAGGCGCCAGGCTGAGCTCGAACCTTACTGTGTTGAAATAAACTATGATGGTTTTGTTTCCGATGTTGCCCTGGGCGATATAGTCTTAATTGATGGAGGGATGCTCAGCCTCAAGGTCATGGATATTACGCAAACAGATATCAGGTGCGAGTGTCTTGATAATGGCGTTCTGAGCTCTCGGCGTCATGTTAATATTCGAGGTAAAAGCGCAGACCTGCCATCAATAACAGAAAAAGACTGGCAAGATATTGCTTTTGGCATTGAAAATGGTGTTGATTTCATTGCCCTCTCTTTTGTTAAGGGAGCTCCTGCAATTGAAGAGTTACAGCAATTTATCACTGAAAAAAATGTGCCCATTGGTATTATTGCAAAAATAGAAAGCGCTGAGGCAATTCCCCACATTGACGAAATCATAGCAGTAAGCGATGGAATCATGATAGCAAGAGGAGACCTTGGAGCCGAATTGCCTTATGAAGAGGTTCCACTTCTTCAGGAACAGATAATCAAGAAATGCCGTATTGCTGGAAAACCGGTGATCGTTGCCACGCATATGCTTGAATCTATGATTGTTAATCCTACGCCGACAAGAGCTGAAGTGACGGACATTACCCAAGCTGTACTTCAAGGTACTGATGCAATAATGCTGTCCGGAGAAACAGCAACAGGCAAACATCCACTGAAGGCCTTGGAGGTGATGGATGTCATTGCCCGCAGGATAGAAAGAGAAATGGAGCAGGATACGAAAGTGATGGTGCAGGCATCAGATAATGCAAAGCATGAAATTGCCCGAAGCGCATCAATACTCAACAACAATCTGAAAGCTGCCGCCACCCTGGTTTTCACAAGACGCGGCTTAATGGCTGTTCTGCTTTCACAATGCCGGCCTAATGGGCCAATTTATGCTTTTACCAACACAACGCATGTGCGGCGCAGGCTTGGTATTCATTGGGGCGTTTCTGCCTTTCGCATCAAATTTTCCAATGATCCTGAAGTCTCGATAGATCGGGCTGTTAAACAGCTACAGCACAAAAAACTCTTAAAGGAGGGCGACCGCATGATAGTGCTCTCAGATATTCTTGCAGGGGGCAAATTTATAGAAACAGTGCAGGTTCGTATTGTTTAACCCGAACAAAGAAGACGCCGCTAACAATCTGATATTGAATAAATACATGCCATGAATGCCACAACCATCCTCTCGGCCATCATCATCATCGTTCTCGCCGACTTCCTCCTGGAACGAGGGCTCAGCTTTCTCAATTGCCGGAGCATTGTCACGCAACTGCCGGACGAGGTGAAGGGGATTTACAGCGAGGAGAAGTATCAGCAGTCTCAGGAGTACAAGAGGGCTAACTGCCGCTTTGAGCTGGTCACCTCCAGCCTGAAGCTGGTTGTTCTTCTGGCTATGCTTGCGGGTGGGGGCTTTGCCTTTATCGACGGGCTTGCCCGGGGGTGGGTGCAGGGGGAGTTGCTGGTATCGTTGCTCTTTTTTGCCCTGCTTTTTTTTGGTTCGGAGATTCTCTTTCTGCCTTTTGCCCTCTATCACACCTTTGTCATGGAGGAGCGTTTTGGCTTTAACAAGACCACCATGGCCACCTTTGTCACCGACAAGCTCAAGGGCTGGCTTCTCATTGTTGTGCTCGGCGGGCCGTTGCTTTCGGCGGTGATCTGGTTTTATCAGGTCACTCAAGGGCGTTTCTGGATCTACACCTGGCTGCTGCTGGGCGGCTTTATGATCTTTATGGCCATGTTCTACTCCACCCTGATCGTGCCCCTCTTCAACAAGCAGACCCCGCTTGCGCAGGGCGCGTTGCGGGATGCCATCGAGGCCTTCAGCCGCAAGGCCGGTTTTCAGTTGGACAATGTCTTTGTCATTGACGGCTCCAAGCGCTCCACCAAGGCCAACGCCTATTTTGCAGGCCTTGGCAGTAAAAAGCGCATCGTCCTCTATGATACCTTGATCAAAGATCTGGAGGTGGAGGAACTGGTGGCGGTGCTGGCCCATGAGATCGGCCATTACAAGAAAAAACACACCATCAAGGGGATTGTCGCCGCCCTTGCTCAGACCGGCGTCATGCTCTATATCCTGTCGCTGTTTATCGTGAGCCCGGTACTGTCTTCGGCACTCGGCGCTGATATCCACAGCTTCCATCTGGCCCTGATCAGTTTTTCCCTGCTCTACTCGCCGCTTTCCACGGTCATGGGGCTGGCCATGAACAGTTTTTCCCGCAAAAACGAGTACGAGGCGGACCGTTTTGCCGTCCGTCATTTTGCCGCTGCGGCCCTGGGATCGGCTTTAAAAAAACTTTCCGTCAATAATCTCAGCAATTTGAGCCCGCATCCGGCCTATGTCTTTTTCCACTACTCCCATCCCCCTCTCCTGCAGAGATTGCGGGCCATGCGGCAGCCATAGGGGGAAAACCGTGTTTGCCCAGAGAGGTCTACATTACTTTTGAGCCGGTTGTGGCCGTGTAAAAAACCAATTGTTATCACTCGAGTCCTTTACGGAATAGCTATATCCACCTTTCTTAAAGCTCTTTATATCTTCAGCATGCTCCAGTCGGTTTCTAAGAATAAAGTCTGTCATCATGCCACGAGCTCTTTTAGCAAAAATGGCGATTACTTGACTTTTCCCCTCTTTACTTTCTGTGAAGGTGATATTGAGTAATCTACCGTTGAGGATTTTGGGTTTAACTGACTTGAAGTACTCATGTGAGGCAAGGTTGATTAAGACTTTTTCACTCTGCTCTTCCAGGATCTCATTGAGCTTTTGTGTGATCCGATCCCCCCAGAACTGATAGAGATTATCGCCTCGTGGATTTTCTAATCTGGTTTTCATCTCCAGTCGGTATGGTTGGATTAAATCCAGCGGACGCAGTGTGCCATAAAGACCGGATAGAATACGAAGGTGAGCCTGGGCATAGGCAAGATCGTTCTGATCATATTTTTCTTTTTCAATGGCTGAATACGCATCGCCTGTAAATGCAAAGAAGGCGGCCTTTGCATTTTCGGTAGTAAAAGGGATATGCCATTGCTTAAAGCGTTGAACATTTAAACCGGCAATGTTCTCGCTGACAGCCATCAATTCACAAAGGTCTTTGATGTCGAGTTTTTTTACCTCATTGATAAGAAGTTGTGACTCCTCGAGTTGGTCAGGAAGAGTATAGATATATCCAGGTGCCGGTGCCGGTGTGGCAAAGTCCTGCCCTTTTGAGGGAGACAGCGTAATAATCATGAGCTTTTCTTGTCTCCTCCGTGTGCTGGTTAAAAGGTGATGCCGAACAGCAGTTTGCAGGAGTTCAGAGGGTCATTGGGTTCATCGCTGCCTGCGTTGGAGATGTGATGGTAGCGCAGTTCAAACAAAAGATTGTGGTTCGGACTCGTCTCATATTCAAGCCCGATTCCGAACTGATAGTTGCCGTTCAAGTCGGCTCCCATTCCCGGAATATCTGCAAAACTGTAAACAGGACCACCGCCGCCAAACAGATAGGGGCGTATCTCCTGACCGGAGGTAAAGGTATAGGTGGCCAGAAAATTCAACCCAACCATGCTGGAGACATCGGGGCTGACGACAAGATGAAGGGGAACTTCCAGCAAGAGGGAGTGAAAACCGCGATACCAGCCGGAGCCGATGTCGTCAAAGATGAGATGATTGTAGCGCGGGACAAGGTCAAGGGTTTGAACCCGTTGCGTCGTTTGTCCCCAGCCTGGAAAACTCTGACCATAACCGCCGAGCACGCTCCAGCTGTCTTTTGACGTATCAATGATAGCGGCGTCAGCAGAATCAACTCGGAAAGCAGAACTTGCAAAGAGAGAAAATAACAAAATCAACAAGATGAAATCTTTGCCGGCAGGGTTTCTCCCCTGCACATATTGACGTATAATCATTGTTTTTTGCACCCAGGTTGACAGCGTTGAGCCATTTACCAAAAAAGTTGATAAGGGCCTCGGCAAGAATACATCATCCCATTTTGCTGGTCTTTTCAGCCATCTTCTTCGTCACGAAAAGAGTTTCATAGC
>JBDRQE010000002.1:0-4707 GCA_043826415.1 Pseudomonadota bacterium | reverse complement strand
CTGACAGATATAAGTGAAAAGGCAAAGGCAATACAATGAGTGACTTTTTTCAACGTCTTCTCTACGGCAATACTGAATACCTGAAACACAGCGATCTGGCCAAGTTGACCAGGCGGCATCCCTTTTCTGCCTTCCTGAACTATATCGCTTACGATCAGGAGCATGAAATCTATGTGAATCAGGACAGCACCTTTGGGATGATTTGGGAGTGTTCCCCGCTTACCTACGCAGGCGAAAAGGCCATGAACTCACTCGAGGGCATTTTCAGGGCGGGTATGCCTTATGGCACTATTATTCAGTTTGTTTTACATGCTGATTCCCACATAGAACCAATAATAGAGCGGTACCGAAACAGCCGCACCAGAACAGAACCAATAATTGCTACCAATACCGAACGAGTTACTGAATTTTTACTCGAAGGGAAAAAGGGGCTGGAGGTATGTAGCTTTATTCCAGTAAGGAATTTCCGGCTGTTTATAGCGGCTAAAGTCCCTGGGAATGCCGCAGGTATGCCCAAACCCGAAGAGCTTGAGGATAAAAAGAAGATTGCACCATTACTCGACATCAAACGGCAGATCACCGAGACATTGAGAGCTGCCCAGCTTTACCCCAGGAGTCTGCCACCTGGCAACCTTATGGAATGGTTGCGGCGCTTGCTCAATACCTACCCCAAGGATTATCCAGAGCATAACTTCAATTCCTACAGCCCAAATATTCCAATTCTGAAACAGATTATCAATGCGGATACCGTTATCAAGGAAGGTAGCGATTATATTCAAGCTGGAGATAAATACTGGTGTTGCACGACTCCCAAGAGCTTCCCCCGTGAAGTTGACCCGATGCAGACCAATTCCCTGTTTGGCGGGATATGGGGCATCGTCTCTGATGCTGACCAGATCAAGACTGATTTTCTCTATTCCTTCAATATCGTCTTTCAGAAAGGGCTGGATGTAACAATCCATGCAAAAACCAATCTGATGCTCAACCAGAAAGGGGTTGGTTCATTATCTACCCTGCTCTACCGTAAACAAGCGGAACATATAGAGGCATCCGACGATCTGGAACATGGTGTCAAATTCCTCAAGATCATCCCCATTTTCTGGGTGTTCTCGGACGATGTAGAAAAGGCCAGAGATTCATGTACCCGTGTGAGACGGTTGTGGGAGAATAATGGCTATGTGATGCAACGGGACAATATGGTGCTGAAAATCCTGTTTATCTCGTCTTTTCCTCTTTGTATGTACGCTGACGGGAAGAACATAGAAAATCTGGAGCGTGATTTTACCGCACCCGTACCTTCAATCACCCCATTGCTGCCAGTTCAGGGAGATTTTGTTGGTTCCGGCGGCATCCCTAATCTGATCTTCACTGGCCGGAAAGGACAGTTGGTTTCGTTAGACTTTTTTGCAAAAGGGGCAACCAACTTTAATTGCTTTTGCTGCGCCACATCTGGTTCCGGCAAGTCGTTTCTGGTCAACTTCATAGCCTTTAATTATTACGCTTGCGGATCCATAATCCGCATCATTGACATTGGTGGTTCTTACAAAAAAATAGCCGACATGTTGGGGGCAAGATATCTGGATTTCTGCCCTGATTCAAATATTTGCCTTAATCCCTTCACAAACGTCATTGAGCCGGAGGAAGAATTAGCTGCGATTGCAACTGTATTTGCGCAAATGGCCTACGCCAATGCGAAAACAGGATGCGATGATGTAGAGGAAATAAATTTATTTTACTGGGCGGTAAATTGGGCATGGCATCAAAAAGGACAGGATGCTGATGCAAATACGGTCATGGAATTCATGAAATTATTTCCCAATGGCCCTGACATGAATCAACATAAAGGATCTGATTCCAACAAAGACCTGATTGCGAAAGCCAGGAAACTAGGCTTTCTCTTGATGAATTACACATCGTATGGCTTTTACGGAAAATTCTTTTGCGGCCCCAGCACCTTTGATATTCGCAATGATGAGTTTGTTGTCCTTGAGCTGGAAAACCTGAAGGTAAAACCTGATCTATACAAGGTGGTCACCATGCTCATTATCAATGCCGTGACTCAAGACCTTTACCTTTCAGATCGGTCACGGCATCGGCTGATTATTTTCGATGAAGCATGGCAGTTTCTGGATAAGTCCTCAATGCTTGCTCCAGTTGTAAATGAGGGCTACCGTAGGGCCAGAAAATACTCAGGTAGTTTTATGATTATCACCCAATCTATTCTTGATCTTGATTTGTTTGGTGAAGTTGGGACTGTAATCAAAGACAACTCGGCCTTCAAAATCTTTTTGGAATCTCCTGCTTTTGACAAAGCAAAAGACCTGAAGTTGATTGATTACGATGAGTTTTCCATGAAGCTCTTGAAAAGCATCAAGTCCAACCCTCCGTACTACTCAGAAATCTTCTTTGACACTCCCTTTGGAATTGGCCCGGCTCGTTTGATAGTCAACGATTACGCCTATTTTATCTACACCTCCAAGGCTTCTGAAATCGCTATGATCGAAGATCGAGTTAAGTCCGGCATGACCTATCATGAAGCCATCCTGGAAATGGTCGAGTTACGGAAAGATGGTCAACTGTAAGTTTTTTATTCTCATTCTCATTTGTGGCCTTCTGCTGGCCTCTCCTGCCTCTGCAATAAATCTTGGCACCATCGGGACTACCTATCCCATAGTGGAGCCGGACCTGGTTGCAGAGATCAAGGCCGGCATTGACTATGAAAAGCTTGAAAAGGTCATGGAGGAGCACAGGCAGAATTACCAGGCAAAAGACATCTATGCCCTGCCTGCAGCCAAGAGATCCCGGACCTTTTTAGTTGATATGACCTACACCTTAGATCACGACATCCCTGGTGAAAATGGAGAGATCATGTACCAGCGAGGGCTTACCTGGAACCCTTTGGATTATGTCTCTCCACCCGAATTAGTGGTCATCAACAGTGAGGACGCAAAGCAAGTGGAATGGTTTGAGAAGTCACCCTATTACAAGAATCGTCAAATCAAATTGCTGATCTCCGCAGGATTTGCCGCTTCCTTGATAAAGCAATTAGACAGGCCAGTCTTTTATCTGACCAAAACCATAGCTGATCGGCTGCAACTCACCGCTGCTCCTTGCGTGATTACCCAGAATGGAAAAAAGATGATGGTGCAGGAGGTGAGGATTGATGAATAAATACCTGCTGGCCTTAGTGCTTTTATTTTCTGCGTCTCCAGCCTTTGCTGGTGTCCTTAAATCGGGCGATTCATGGAACCCGGGTACGGATATAAACTGGGATGATATGGACTTCAAGTTTTTAGGGATTTGTATCTGCCCCAGACCACCACCAATTTTTTACGAGGAAGGTGAGATTTACGAATATTGGGATCCGTCTTTATTCATAGATACGGTTACAGTGGCAAATTATTCTCCGTTTCCGGGGTCTGGTGGAGACGCCGAGGGTTCGATTGATGACGTATTAGGCGGAAAGAACAAGTCTTCGGATGCTATATCTATTGCCGATGAGTCAACCTTCTTCCAGGCACATGCGTTTATTTTTTCGATGCTGGATGGAAACCCTTGTGAGAATAGCGATGTTGGAGGCTGGTGGACTGAATTTGATTCAATGTGGCAGGACGATGAGCTTGCAGTCACTATCACTCCAGAAGCTGCATTATTCGCCAATAAAAACATGCAAATGCTTTGCATGACAGATGCGGCTTATACCAATCTGGGTTTGTCATTTGGTTGGATGCCCTGGTGTCTTGGGAGCAGCGGGTCAACCTATCCCGTAAGCGGCCATGTGGACAACGACAATATTGTTCAGGCCAGTAATACGGTAGCGGCACGGCTGATCTTCAAGCTGAATCGTCTTTTCATGCTCTGCGACCCGTCTCCTGTTTGTGGCTGCGAGTACACGCCGATCTGGAGAAAGGACCATTACAAGATGCACACGGCCAGGCCCGATCTTCGGGCCACCTATCTCATCGGCACAGCATCCAAGTTTTATGATTCCGGCCTTAATCCGCCATATCAAGGGATGAAGGGCTCAAATGATGAATTTCTCTGGGTGGTATTCAGGAAGGTACTCTGTTGCACTTGCTGTGAATGATATGCAAAAACAAATTTCTATCATCATGCTGACCGGATTGGTTGTCGGCTTATCGGCCTTATCGGTGCAAGGCGCTGAATCTTGTTCTGACAAGACTGTCCCTGCTTTGCCACCGACTCTCTTGGAAAAGGCCAGGAAACAGGCTGCAATTGACGATAAAGCAATCAGAAATGCTATGGATACGGCCAGAGAACTGGCCAAGACCATAACCATCCCTGTAAACAAGCATAGCGAAGCAGGGAAAAAGGCCGCTGAAGAGACGAACGCCGTTTACCGTTCCCAGGAATTTCAGGACAAGGTGAAATGTTACGAACAAGGACAGGCAGACCTTCTGATACCAAGGGCAAAGAAAGAGATAAAGGAGCAGGAGAAAGGCATCCTTGCTGATTCTGAAAAGATTTATCTTTTCCTGTCGAGTTCCATACCTGAATCATCTTTTCAGGGGTACATGGCCTATCTCGATGGAGTGCCGGAAATCGTGCCCGTCATGATGGGAATGGTAGGCGGCAGGGATAAAAAGCACAAAAAAGAGAGGATAAAATGGTGGAGTAAGGTTCTCAAAAGAGATACCACCTGCGAGGATAAACCAGAAGCACGATGTGACAAGCTCAAAGTTCCCA
>JBDRQE010000001.1:0-54339 GCA_043826415.1 Pseudomonadota bacterium | reverse complement strand
AGAGTAAATACAAACAGTCCTCAATTCGGCTGAGAAAACGGCACAGCTTATTGCCGCTATGTCAATAGTTTTTTGTGCTTTTTATGCAAATTTTAAATGTATAGTTTCAGTCATGCTGTTGGCTGAAACTCCAAACTCCAGTAGTTACAATTATAGTACTATTTAGTTGATCCACGGATTAAGATTGATCTCCCGAAAATAATTACAAAACAGCCAGTTACTCTTGTTTGCGCTGAATTATTACATTACCATGGAACAAAGAAAAGCTCCCGGAAAACAATCTTTGCAGATAGGGCCTCCGGCAAAATGAAGCTTTTTGTTCAGAATCAAGGCAGGCGAAAAAATCATTTTGCCAGAGGCTCAAAATCCTCAACCAAGTCTCCCGCGATGCCCATGACCACTATTCGTCTTATTCTGGGATTGATTCTATCCTTTATCATCCCTCAACCAGTATGGGCGGAAACCATTACCCTGGTAGCCGACGAATGGGCACCCTATAATATCCAGCCCGGGATCCAACCGGAAGGATATATGGTTGATGTTGCCCGTGAAATATTCAAGGCCCACAACATTACGATCACATACAAGATCATACCCTGGAAACGCGCCCTGGAAGGCACTAAATCAGGTGAATATAATGCGGCAATCGGCCCCAGCAGGGACGAAGCCCCCTATCTGATCTTTCCCGATGAGGCATTGGCCTCTAATCAGCTTTCCTTCTGGGTCAAAAAGGGGAACCCCTGGCGCTTTAGCGGACGGGATTCGGTCAAAGAGATCTCCCTGGGCCTCATCCAGGGATACGATTACCGGGAATGGTTGAACACCTATGCGCAAACACATAAAAAAGAAAAAGACAAGGTTCAGTTTGTCTTCGGCAAAACCCCCATGGAGATGAATCTGCGCAAGCTCATGGCCGGCCGGGTCGGAGTGGTGGTTGACAGTGAAGCCACGATCCGTTATACCGCCACCCGACTGCATATCCTTGATGCCATTGAAAAGGCAGGGCAGGATAATGAACCAAGCGAATGCTACATTGCCTTTTCCCCGGCCCTTCCCCGTTCAGCCGAATATGCCCGCATGCTGTCGGAAGGGATTGCTGGGCTGCGCCGGAGTGGCAGACTGCAGCAGATTTTATCTAACTACGGCCTGCAGGACTGGAAGGAGTAACAGGTCATGCCCAGCTCCCAATTCCCCATGGCCCCCAGCATCAGACAGTCCCTGCGTTTCAGGATTGTCTCCATGCTGCTGTTATGTACAATCGGGCTGTCACTTATTTCCATCCTCTATACCTATTTCAGCCAACGTCAGCAACTGCAGCAGAAGCTGGAACAGAACACCGACAATATCGTCCACCGGCTTGCCTTTACCATGTCTCAACCGTTGTGGAATTTCGATCAGTTCTATCTGCAGCAACTTGAAGACCAGGAGCTGAAAGACCCGAGCGTCATCTCCGTCTTCGTTGTCTCCCATGACGACAGTTTAAAGGTCGGCCGCTGCAAGGCCAAAAATGATTCTGCAGGCGCAACCCCCCAAAGCCTTTCCAGCTTTACTCAACACCACGACGCACTTCCTGGAGAATTTCACCACGAGCAACCCATTCTTTACGATAGCGAGACCATTGGTATGGTCCATGTTACCGTAAGCGATACCCAGCTCCGCCGCCAACTGCACTCATTGATGCTGCAACAGACCCAGCAGGGCCTGCTTATTCTCATTGGTATCTCTCTGCTGACCTATACCGGGCTCTCCAGGATCGTCCTGAGTCCGCTGCGGGAGTTATATCAGGCAGCCGCTGCTTATGGAAATAAAGACCTGACTGTCCGCACCAGAATCACAAGCAATGACGAAATAGGACTGCTGGCCGCGACCCTGAATCAAATGGCGGCCCAACTCTCGACCACCATCGACGAACTGGAGCAGACTGAAAATACGCTGCGTGCCACCAACAGACAGCTTCATGACATTATAGAATTTATTCCTGACGCCCTCTTTGTTACCGACCCCGAGGGCATCCTTATCGCCTGGAACCGGGCCATTGCCGAGATGACCGGTGTCCCCTCGGAGCAGATGCTGGGTAAAGGAGATCAGGAATACGCCCGGCCCTTCTATGGCGAACGCCGCCCCATCCTCATTGATCTTCTCGACCTCACCGACACAGTCATTGATGAGAGCTATCAATCCGTTCGCCGCATCGACAATAAGCTGTACGCCGAATCCTTCATTCCGGCAATGAACAACAGAGAAAACATCTATCTCTGGGGGGTGGCGGCGCCTTTATACGACAACGAAGGCCGACGGTGCGGTGCCATAGAGATCATCCGTGATGTGACCGAGCAGAAACAGGCGGAGAAGACGCTGCAGGAAAATGCTGAGTTCCGTAAACGGGTCTTTGACAGCTCGCAGATGCCGATTGTCATTATGGACGCTGAGACCTTTCGTTTCATTGACTGTAACCCGGCGGCAACGCAGATCTACCGTCTGGAATCACGGGAATCAACCCTGGGCAAGACCCCGCTTGACGTATCGGCACCGCTTCAGTACGACGGCACGCCTTCCACCGAGAAGGCGCGCATGTATATTGACAAAGCCATCCGCGAGGAGAGAGTGATCTTTGAATGGAAACATCAACGTCCTGACGGTGAGGTCTGGGATGCCGAAGTGCAGCTGATGAGTTTCCGGTCCCGTGACCGGCAGCTCCTGCAGTTCACCCTCCAGGATATTACCGAACGCAAAAAAACGGCAGCCCTGATGATGCAGACGGAAAAGATGATGATGGTGGGCGGTCTGGCCGCCGGTATGGCCCATGAAATCAATAACCCGCTGGGGATTATCACTCAGGCAGCCCAGATCGTGCAACGTCGCCTGAGTCCGAGCCTGCCGGCCAACCAGGAGGCGGCCAGGCCTTTCAACCTTGACCTTGAACAGGTACATCAATATCTGGAAACACGCCAGGTCAACCACTTTATCAAAGCCATCCGCGAGGCAACGGAACGGGCAGCTAAAATCATCGCCAACATGCTCAAGTTCAGCCGCAAGAGTCAATCGCTGGTGGAATGGGTCGACCTGCGCCAACTCTTTGAACAAGTACTGGAATTGGCCGCCAGTGACTATGATCTGAAAAAAGAGTACGATTTCAGACGAATCGATATCGTCAAAGAATTCTCATCCGACCTGCCCAAGGTACCGGTAACGGTACTGGAAATTGAGCAGGTATTGCTCAACCTTCTCAAAAATGCCGCCCAGGCCATATATGAAGCCCACACCCCCGCTCCCAAGATCATCCTGCGCAGCCGCCGGCAAAACGATTTCGCCATCATTGAAATAGAGGACAACGGGCCGGGCATTGCCCCGGCTGTACAAAAACGGATCTTTGAACCCTTCTATACCACCAAGAGCGTGGGACAGGGGACGGGCCTGGGCCTGTCCGTCTCCTACGCCATCATTACCACGAACCATCATGGTCAGATCGAAGTCAGCTCACAGATAGGCCAGGGCAGCTGTTTTACCATCCGCCTGCCGTTGAAACAGAGAAATGAGAAGAAGAGCGGTGCATGACCTCGCAACCGACAGAGAGTCAACAGGGGGATCAGCAGCAAAAAAAAGCTGACCCTTGCAAATTCGGGGACTGAATTTATTTTTCGGCTGTATGCAGGTAAGCGAGCCTGCGTGACTCCGAAATTCATTCTGTCCCCGTTGTATGAAATTCCTCATCAGGAGTGCCACTATCAACCACATCCTCCACACCATACCCGGCAGGGCGGCAATCCTCATGGCGCTGATCCTGATACTGCCCGTTCCGGGCCAGGCCGGGACCGTCATTCGCATTGGTCACGAGCAGAACCACCCCATGGTCAGCACAAGCCCGGAAGGTCGTGCCCAGGGGATCATGATTGACATCGTTGCCGAGATCGCCCGCCGCGAGGGCTGGACCCTCGAGTACGCGCCCTGTATCTGGAACAACTGCCTGGAAAATCTGGATGCCGGCGCCATCGATCTGCTGGTGGCCATCGCCTACACCCCGGAGCGGGCGGAACGCTTCAGCTACAACCAGCACACCGTTATCTCCAACTGGGGCCTGCTGTACAGCCGCCCGGAACTGAACATCGAGTCCTATGCCGATCTGGAAGGAAAACGGATCGCCGTGGTGCAAAATGACGTCTACTGCAACACCTTTATCCAAATGCTGCAGCAGTTCAATATCCGTTGCGACCTGATCTTCGCCGACAATTTCCAGGAAATTTTCCGGAAGATCAATGCCGGTGAGGTGGATGCCGGGGTGGCCAACCGCTTCTTCTCACTCCTCAATGAAAAGGCATTCAGGGTAAAGGCAACGCCGATCATCTTCAGTCCGGTCTCGGTGCAGGTGGCCGCCCCGAAAGGCAAGGGCAAAGAGATCCTCGCCGCCTTTGACTACCACCTCGAGGCCATGAAAAAGGACCGCGGCTCAGTTTACCACCAATCCCTGCAGCACTGGCTGGGCATTGAAGGAGCGGATTCCCGCATCCCGCGCTGGCTCTGGTGGCTGACTGGCATTATCCTCAGCGGCGCCGCGCTGCTGGCATTTTTTGTGGGCCTGCTGCGCCGGGAGGTCAGGCGTAAAACGGCCGACCTCCGGGATGAAGTCAGGGAACGGCGACGTTCCGAAGAACAGCTTCGGCTGGTGCTGGACAATATGCAGGAGGTTCTTGTCCACCTCTCCCTGGAGGGAACGATCTTCTTCATTTCCCACGGGATTGAGCTCTTCGGCTATCGCCCCGAAGAGCTCAAGGATAAATCTTTTCTGCAACTCTGCAAAGACAGTCAAGATTATCAGAATCTGGTCAACGAGCTGCAGGAAAAAGAATCCGTAACCGGTTTCCGAACCCTGCTGGTAAAAAAAGACGGCAGCGAACGCTTGCTGTCCATCAACGCCGATCTCTTTTGGGATCATGGCAGCCATCAGGCCTCCATCATTGCCTCGGCCACCGATGTGACCGAACAGATGAAAATGGAAGCACTGATGGCCCAGACCGAAAAGATGATGATGATCGGCGGCCTGGCAGCCGGCATGGCCCATGAGATCAATAATCCGCTGGGCATCATCATGCAGCATTCCCAGAATATTGAGCGCCGGATCTCCGTGGAACTTCCTGCCAACCAGGAGACGGCCGCCGCCATCGGCGTGGACCTGCAACTGCTGCGTGAATATCTGGAACAACGCGGCATCCGCAAGTTTCTCCTCCAGATCCATAAGGCAGGAGAACGAATGTCTCATATTATCAACAACATGCTCAAATTCAGCCGTAAAAGTGAATCCAGGATGGAATCCGCTGATCTTGCACTGGTGATTGAGCAGTCACTGGAACTGGCCGGCAGTGATTATGACCTGAAAAAGCATTACGATTTCAAAGGAATTGAGGTCATGCGCGAGTTTGACCATGACCTGCCCAAGGTGCCACTCGTCATTCTGGAGATTGAGCAGGTGCTGCTGAACCTGTTAAAAAATGCCGCCCAGGCCATGGCCTTTTCCCGCGATCAAAAACAACCCCGCCTTATCCTGCGGACCCGGCAGGCCGACGGCTGGGCCATTATCGAGGTGGAGGATAACGGCCCGGGTATGAGCCGTGAGGTGCAATCCCGGATCTTCGATCCCTTTTACACCACCAAAGAGGTAGGTGCCGGCACCGGCCTCGGCCTGTCGGTTTCCCATGCCATCATCATCCACAGCCATTCCGGACGTTTTACCGTCCGGTCGCAGCCCGACATCGGCAGCTGTTTCACCATTCAACTGCCGCTCACCTGAGCACAGCTTGACCATGAAAGAAGAGGAGACTGACCATGACCACACCAGCATGCAGACTGCTGACCGTTGATGACGAAGAGGCGATCCGGGATGGCATAGCCGCCTATTTTGAAGACTCCGGCTTCCTGATCTCCGAGGCTGCAGACGGTATGGCCGCACTGGAGCAGATCCACAAGATACGGCCCGATATCATCATCACCGACCTGCGCATGCCGCGCATGGATGGCCTTGAGCTCATTGACCGGGTGACCGCCGAGTTTCCCAACCTGCCGATCATCGTCCTCTCCGGCACCGGGGTTCTGACCGATGCTATCGACGCCCTGCGCCGAGGGGCCTGGGACTATCTGACCAAGCCGATTCAGGACCTGGCCGAACTGGAGATCATCATCCAGCGCAACCTGGAACGAGCCCGTCTGATCAGTGAGAACCAGCGTTATCAGACCAACCTTGAGGCCCTGGTGGCCGAAAAGACGACCGAATTGCGCAAGCTGGTAACGGCCGTTGAACAGAGCGCCAATGCCGTTCTGATCACCGATACCACCGGCACCATCGAGTATGCAAACCCCCGCTACTGTACAACCAGCGGCTACAGCCTGACGGAAATCATCGGCAGAAAGCCCAGCATCCTCAAATCAGGCCAGCAGTCGGCGGAATTTTACGCAGACCTGTGGAAGACCATCCGCGCGGGCCGGGAATGGCGGGGCGAGCTCTGCAACAGACGCAAGAACGGCACCCTCTACTGGGAGGCCAGCAGTATCGCCCCGGTACGCAACGATGCCGGAGAGACCACCCATTTTGTCAGCATCAAGGAAGATATCACGGACCGCAAGGCGCAGGAAGAGGCGCTGACCTGGCAGGCCGGCCACGACGCCCTGACCGGCCTCTACAACCGCTACCATCTGGAAATGCACCTGAACTCCGAGATCGGGCGGATGGACAGGCAGCGTCAGTTCCTCTCGCTGGTGCTGGTTGACATCGACAATCTCAAATTTGTCAACGATACCTTCGGCCATGAATCTGGAGATCAACTGCTGGTGCAGGTCAGTAAGCGTCTTAAACAAACGGTTTGTCCCGCCTGCAAGGCGACCCGTTTTCTCGGAGATGAGTTTGTTCTGGTTCCTCCTCTTTCCGAAAAACGGGACCAGGTCTACATACTGGCCGACCAGGTTAAGAAAATGATATCTGAACCGTTTTTGATAGACGGTGCAGAGATTATGGTAACCGCCAGTATCGGAGTTGTCACCTTTCCTGGTGATGGGGAGGACGTGGACAATCTGCTGCGCAAGGCCGAGGCGGCGATGTACGAGGCCAAACGTCAGGGCCGCAATACCATTGTCCCTTACACCAGTGAATTTCACAGACAGGCCCAATATCGACTGACCCTGGAAAACAAACTGCGCAAGGCCTTGGAAAACAACGAATTCAGCCTGCACTATCAACCCCAGATCTGCCTGAACACAGGAATGACATGCGGCATCGAGGCCCTTCTGCGCTGGACTCCGGCAGATATGCCACCGATTTCACCTGCCGAATTTATTCCCATCCTTGAAGAAACCAGCATGATCGTACCAGTGGGAACCTGGGTTCTGCATGAGGCATGCCGACAAGTCATGAACTGGCTGCAGGCTGGTCTGCCCCCCGTCCGCTTGTCGATCAATATCTCAACCGTACAATTTCAACGGGGAGATCTGGATAAAACCGTTCTTCAGGCCCTGACCGACTCCGGACTCTCCCCTGCCCTGCTCTGTCTGGAACTGACCGAAAGCATCCTCATGATTGACACCATCCATGCCGGCAAAAAGCTCCGGGAGCTGCGTGCCCTCGGAGTAAATCTGTCTCTGGATGACTTCGGCACCGGCTATTCCTCACTTGCCTACCTCTCCCGTCTGCCGGTGCAGGAGCTGAAGATTGACCAATCTTTTGTCCGTCGGCTGCACGATACTCCATCCGATACGGCGGTTGTCAATACCATCATCGCCATGGGACAGGAATTGGGATTGGAGCTGGTGGCAGAAGGAGTGGAGACCGAAGAACAGAAAAAACACCTCCATGAACGGGGCTGCACCACTATTCAAGGGTTCCTCTTCAGTAAGCCGTTGCCTCCCCAGGATTGTTTCACGTTTATACATCAAGGCAGGGTGATATAAGGGCCTCGGCAAGAATACATCATCCCATCTTGCTGGTCTTTTCAGCCATCTTCTTCGTCACGAAAAGAGTTTCATAGCCCTGCTATGCGCCTCTTTCCGCTCCTCGAATATGACTGAAAATCCTGCGCAATATGGAACGACTTATTCTTGCCGAGGCCCTAATGCTGTTGACTGCAACATGCAGACGTCCTCCTGATCCGGCCTGGCAATTTCGTCCAAAGACACTCTCTACATACCTCGCAAGCGAACTCCCACCTGAGCCATTTTGCTTTTACTTCCTTTCCTTCACACGTTTCTACATCCCTCTGCCCGGCCCAATTCATAAAATCCTCCCCCTTTAACTTAAAATTTTATTTCCTGGCGCTGATGCGCTACAATAAAAAAAAATGGTCATGATATCCATAAACAGGAAGGGGTCACCATGCAATTCAGAAATCCCAGACAGATTGAACCCACTCTGGCCTTTACACTCATGAAGTTTGCCCACCAGGTCTTTGAAAAAAAGGTTGTAGAACTGACCATGGATGAGTATGAAGAGGCATATCTGCAGGCCTGCCATGAGATGTCCCTCCAGGAAAAGATCCTTTTATCTGAAGCAGCCTGCGGGGTAATCATTCCGCAGAAGACAATTCTGGCAACCCTCTCCACCCTCCAGGCAGAGCATGGCAATGCAGAAAATTTTTTCCACTTTCTGCAAAAAAACAACCTGCACCTTGATGACTATCTTATCGCCCTGCGCAATGATCTGACTGTTGAGACCATTCTTGCCAGAGTTGCCTTTCATGCCGAGCCCGTAAGCCGGCAGGAGCGAGAAAAGTACTACAACAACCATATGGACTCATTTTGTTTTCCCGAACAACGCAGCACTCGCCATATCCTCATCAGGACCGAGAAGACTTACTCGCAGCGGACAGCAGATTCCCGCCGACGTCACATACGAGCACTACACTCCCGACTGCAGCAGGATCCGCAGAGCTTCAGCCTTGTGGCCCAGCTGCATTCTGACTGCGCTACCGCCGGCGACGGCGGAGATTTGGGACGGATCAGTCCTGGTGAACTCTGCGCCACCCTCGACCATGCCCTTTTTCGACTTGGCAGCGGCGAAATCAGCCCAATCATCCAGACAACACAGGGATTTCATATCCTCTTCTGTGAGACAATCCATCCGGGACAGCGCTTAACCTTCCAGCAGGCATCTCCGCAGATTCAACAGATTTTGACCCGAGAGAAAAGGATTGCAGCATGCAGGACCTGGATAAAATCGTTATTTCACAACCTCAAATAAAGAAACCACCTCATGCCAACCCCTGATGAACGAGAAACAAGCGCCACCATCACCACCTGCTTTAGCGTCAAGACAATCTTCCTTGAAAAGGACGGTGCGGTAGAATCGATTGAAACCGTCGAACTGGTCAAGCCCGGTCAGGTCATTGCCTCAGTTGCCGTTGAGAACAACACTTCAGCCACTGCCTCACCTTCGGCCAAACAGTCGGCATTGATCCCCGGCCCCAACACCCAATTTTCCGCCAGAGGGGATTCCCTGCTGGCCACCGTGGCCGGCTACCCCCAGGTCACCAGGAAACTAAACGGCAACGAAGAGACAGTGATCATCAGGATCACGCCTCTTATCACTATCAGCCCTGATCAGATGGAGGCCAGCCTGACCCTCTATCCTCCCCTGCCAAAAACACCGCCACTGCAGGTTGACGAACTGGCAGAGCTCATCAAGCAAACAGGGATTCGTTATGGTCTGAACAGAGATATTCTGCAGGACTGCCTGGAACAGAGCACGACAGAATCGAAAATCATCACCGACGCCCTCGTCGCCAAAGGTTCACACCCCATTGCCGGCCTTGATGCCCACCTCCGTTTTGAGGTGGAGATTGGCTCCATCCCGGGAAAAATCATGGGAAATGGCAAAATTGATTTCCATGAACGGAAGATGTTTATCAGTGTGCGCAAGGGACAGCTCATCGCCACCAAGGTTCCAGCGACCACCGGCAATCCAGGCACCAATGTCCTGGGACATCCCATTCCGCAACAGCAGGGACAGAATATCACGATCAGTGCAGTCGACAATGCCGCCTATGACGAAGAAAGCGGTGAGATCCGCGCCATAAAACCCGGCGTCCTATCAGTGGTGAACAACACGATCAAGGTCAGTTCAAAATTAACCATTCCCGGAGACATAAATTACAGTACCGGCAATATTGAAGCCAATGACGCAGTGGATATCGGAGGTTCCGTCCTGCCGGGATTTCAGGTGAACGCCCATGGAGATCTGAGAATTAACGGAGGGGTCAGATCAGCAACTGTCATCTCTCAGGGTAATGTCCTCATACAGGAGGGGGTCAGCGGCAAACAGACCATCATGCGGGTCACAGGTGACGTTGATATCCCCTTTGTCGAACAGGCCACTATTACCGCCGGAGGAACCGTCATTATCCGCAGACAGGCCTATTATAGCCGAATCTTTGCCGGAGGTGATATCCATTGCCAGGAAGAAAGCAAGGTCATTGGCGGCATCACCATGGCCGGCGGAAATCTCAGCCTGGGCCAGGTAGGATCAGACAACGCCGCTCCAGCCCTGATTGCCGCCGGCACTGATGGGAAACTATATCTCAGATATGAGGCTCTACTGCAGGAAATCAGAGAAAAGGAAGATGAGCTGGAGCACGCTCTGCAATTGCACGGCCATAACAGCCAGTTGCCTTTTCACCTGACCATGACCGAGGAACTGGAAGAAATGAACAGCGACCTGCACAAAATGAATCTGGCAACAGACAAAAAGGCAGACACCCCTGAAGAGCTGGCCTATCGACTCAGGAGTCGAAGCATCAAGGTGCATGGCCGGATTGTTGCTGAAACCCTGCTGCGTATCGGCAACGTGACCAAAATGCTGGAAACCACCGCCAGCTCCCGCAAATTTATCCTCTCCGAAGATCTGCAGGAAATAATTTCTCTCCCTTTGTAAAATTTGCGTAATTATTCACCATAAACAAGAGTAACTGGCTGTTTTGTAATTATTTTCGCGAGATCAATCTTAATCCGTGGACCAACTGAATAGTTACAAATTTGCAATGATTGTTTATCATTGCAATCAATTCTGCTATTTCCCCGCATGAAAGATTAACTTCAGAATTGTTTCATCCGATATGTATGTTATCTCTCTTGCTGATAGAACACAAAAATGGAGCATGTCATGTTCGTCAAACTGTGGATGAAAAAAGATGTCATTAGCGTAGCCCCCGAGCAAACCCTTGCTGAAGCAGCAGAAGTCATGCAACAAAATCGAATCAGACGCCTCCTCGTGACGCAAGGTTCAACCCTGGTGGGCATCATCAGTCAGCATGATATACAGAAGGGAATCCCTGCCGGTGGCGATGAAAGCAGCCGAATCCTTGCGGCCCAGAGTAAGGTAGGGGCATATATGACCCATAATCCCATCACCGCCGACCCCATGGCCCCCCTTGAAGATATTGCTCTGTCGATGCGGAAAAACAAGATTGGCGGGATACCGGTTCTTGAAAACGGGACTCTGGTCGGCATTATCACCGAATCCGATATATTCCGGGCGCTGACTGAAATTCTGGGTGCCGGCAAGAATGGAGCACGCGTCGAGCTGAAAATAGGCCATAGTGCGAAAGAACTTTTTCAGATCGTCAAACTGTGCAAACAATTCGATATTACAATAACCGCCATTTCCATCTACCAGGATTTCAGCCCGGAACATGACTTACTCACCGTCCGTCTGGATGGCGAAGAGCTGGATGGTTTGATTGACGCCCTCTGGGATTCCGGCTGTCAGATCAACAGGATTATGCGCTTTGATGAAGAAGGATCCGAGACTTAGAGGCTCTTGCCATCCTGCCATGTCAGCGTTATTTTTGACATCGACTTAATAAATGCGTGACCGCCTATCTCGTCACTTCCCACACTGGAGGATTCAGAACGGACCAACGACCTTATCAGCGCTGGCCATACTATCCAGAATCTCATACATATTAGTGATCGTCCCCACCTGCAGTTTCTTTTCCAGTTTGAAAAACTCAAGGCAGGTACCGCAGGACAAAATCTTCACCCCTTGTTTCTCCAGGGCCTGCAGGGCCTCCAGGGCCTTACCTGCTGTCGCCACCAGCTTAACCCCGCCATTGTAAAAAAGAATCCGGCTGGGTAGCGGAGAGAGCTCCTTTATGGTGGCAATATAGCTCTGCAACAAAGCCCATCCCAACTCATCACTACCCCGCCCCATCGAATCGGAGGCAATCACATAGACCAGATTGCAAGCAGCCGCTACTCTATCTGGAATGGCACAACTATACTCATCCTCATCAAAAGGCAGAGACGGTTCTACTCCTTCCTGCTTCTCCACTAAAAAACTCAGGAGAAAGGAGCCATCCGTAAGCGTTGTCAATTCCACTCGGCACTTCCGGCTGTGGCCAAAACGCAGGACATTATCCCGTGACGCCTCATTATCCACAAGAATTTCAAATGATCCAGCGCCCTCTTCCAGCGCTGCCTTGGCCCTCAACACGGGTTCCGGACAGGCCAAACCCCTGCAGTCGATCTGCTTCATACCAACCTCATTTCTGTTAAGGCCTCGGCAAGAATAAGTTGTTCCGTATTGCGCTGGATTTTCAGTCATATTCGAGGAGCGAAAAGAGGCGCACAGCAGGGCTATGAAACTCTTTTCGTGACGAAGAAGACGCAGGCCATGATGGCCCAGTGTCGCTCGCTCCATGGATGGAAAAAGAGCGACTGACTGAAAAGACTAGCAAGACGGGATGTTTTATTCTTGCCGCAGCCCTTATAGGATCCAACGACATTTTGTTAAAAAATACCCCCTGCCATGCTATTGGTCAAATAGAAAATCCCTATTCAGCAGGAAGCGTATATGGTAAAAACGAATATCATCAACCCTGAACACACGTCCTACTGAATCTGAAAATCCGAGGCAACAACCATGGATCTCCACAAGCTTACCGTCTATTGCAAGGTTATTGAATTAAAAAGCTTCACCAGGGCTGCTGAGGCCATGTTTCTCTCCCAACCGACAATCAGTGAACATATCCGGGCCCTTGAACAGGAAGTTGGACAACAGCTGATAAACCGGCTTGGCCGCTCATCCTCCATCTCTGGCTCGAGCGGCACCTGGGCATCCCTGCCCGGCGGCCGTGAGATCAAAGCCTCTGAAGCCGGAAATATTCTCTATGGGTATGCCAGAAAGATGCTCCGGCTGCAGCAGGAAGCCTTGGCGGCCCTGGGCCACTATTCAGGAAATCTGGCGGGACGGATGGCCATAGGCGCCGGCACCATTCCCGGGGCCTACATCCTGCCGAAAAAGATTGGTGCCTTCAAAAAAAGCTATCCTGATATCACCATCACCCTGCGCATTGCCGGGTCCAGGACTATTGCCAATGAGATTCTGTCAGGTGAACTTGAAATGGGAATCCTGGGGGCACAATGGCGGGAAAACGGTCTCATCTGGCAGGAAATCTTCAGCGATGAACTGATCCTGGCCGTGGGCGCCGATCATCCCTGGGCCAAACAGCCGCAGATAACCCTGCAGCAACTGACCGAAGAACCGTTCATTATGCGGGATCACTCCTCAGGAACAAGACGCGCTGTAGGTCGAATCCTGGAGCAGCATGGCTTGAATCCCTCCCACCTGAATGTAGTGGCGGAAATGGGTACCACCGAAGCAATACGCCAATCAATTAAGGCCGCTATCGGCATCTCCATCCTCTCCTCCCTGGCCGTCAAGGATGATATTGCCCATGGCAACCTGGTGGAAGTCGCCATTGAAGGAGTCAGGATGATCCGTCCTTTTTATATGGTGACCCGAAAAAACCAGACCCTGTCACCTCTCTGCGCGGCCTTTATTGAGACTTTGACCGTGACCGGAGGACAAAACAAAGAGAGGTAAACAGAGCTGCCTGCTCAGGTGCCCTCTTCTTCAGGTAATATCCGCACTGCTCCTTTATCTGCCGAAGCCGCAAACAGGGCATAGGCTCGAAGTGCTGTCGATACTTTCCGGTCGCGGTCGGTCGGCTTAAAGGCTTGACCTCCCTTCTGTTCTTCCTCATCTCTTCTCTTGGCCAGTTCCTGCTCAGAAACCATGACCTTGATGCTCCGCTCAGGAATATTAATGTCGATGATATCCCCGTCCGCAACCAGACCGATTGCCCCGCCGGCTGCAGCCTCAGGTGAAACATGACCGATCGACAGCCCGGAAGTACCGCCGGAGAAACGACCATCAGTAACCAGAGCGCATTCCTTACCCAGATGGACTGATTTGAGGTAGGAGGTGGGGTACAACATCTCCTGCATCCCCGGCCCACCTTTCGGCCCCTCATAGCGGATGATCACCACATCCCCCGCCTTGATCACCCCTTCCAGGATGGCATCACAGGCCGTCTCCTGCGAAGAGAACACCCTGGCGGTGCCGGTAAAATGAAAGATGGAGGGATCAACCCCGGCAGTCTTGACGATACACCCCTTGTCGGCAATGTTGCCATAGAGGACCGCTAAGCCCCCATCCTTGCTGTAACAATGGGCCACATCGCGGATACACCCCCTGACCCGGTCAAGATCCGGCTCTGCGTACATGGTTTTCTGGGAACCCATCACCAGATTACGGCCGGCAGAGGCGGGGGCACTCAGATAGAGCTGCTTTGCCGCCTCGCCTGCGGTGCCGCCGCCGATATCCCAGAGCTCCAGTGTTTCCGTTAGTTTTGGGGCATCAACCCTGCAGACGGAGGTGTCAACCAGTCCGGCCCGGGCCAGCTCACCCAGAATTCCCATGATCCCGCCGGCCCGGTTCACATCCTCCATATGATAATGAGAGGAAGGGGCCACCTTGCACAGATTAGGTACTTTTCGCGACAGCGCGTCAATATCCTTCATGGAGAAATCCACCCCAGCGGCGTGAGCAATAGCCAGCAGATGGAGTACCGTATTGGTGGATCCGCCCATGGCGATATCAAGGGTCATGGCATTCAAGAAAGCCGCGCGGCCGGCAATGGTCCGGGGCAGGACCGTGCTATCCTCCCGCTCATACCAGGCATGAGCCATTTCCACAATCCGCTCGGCAGCACGAACAAAAAGTGCGGTACGACTGCCATGAGTGGCCACCACAGTACCGTTTCCCGGCAAAGCCAGACCGAGTGCCTCATTGAGACAGTTCATGGAGTTGGCGGTAAACATTCCAGAGCACGATCCGCAGGTGGGACAGGCACAGCGTTCGACCACATCCACCTCCGCATCCGAAACCGCCTGGTCTGCCGCCATGACCATGGCATCTACCAGGTCATAGCGCTTGTCGCCATCGACACCCGCCTCCATGGGACCGCCGGAGACAAAGATAGCCGGAATATTAAGCCGCATGGCAGCCATAAGCATCCCGGGGGTAATCTTGTCACAGTTGCTGATGCAGATGATGGCATCCACGGTGTGGGCATTGCACATATACTCAACGCTGTCGGCAATCAGTTCACGGGATGGCAGGGAGTAGAGCATGCCGGCATGCCCCATGGCAATCCCGTCATCAATGGCGATGGTATTGAACTCGGCCGCGAAACACCCCAGTTCGGCGATCTGTTTTTTTATCTGCTGACCGATTTCATGCAGATGAACATGCCCGGGCACAAACTGGGTAAAAGAATTGACGATACCGATGATCGGTCGGCCAAACTGTTCTTCGGTCATGCCGTTGGCCCGCCAGAGACTGCGAGCCCCGGCCATCCGGCGGCCAGCCGTTGTTGTCGCACTGCGTAATGGAATTGCCATCGTATTTCACCTGGTAGAAAAGAATCAATAAACCATCATATGGACAGGACATTATCGCCTGTATGATAAAAACTAAAAACGGGCATCAACGGTGTGTCGTGGAAAAACCGGAAGGGGAAAAGTTATTTTACCCCGATACCCATAAAAACATTTGAATATGTTGTTACTTTTATGCCAATATACTATGAAAATAAGTTCGATTGCACCTTTTTTCAGGAGAACACCGATGAAACAATCAGAGATCGATTACTGGATCACCTCCATGCTCAGATCCTACCCCAATATTTCAGACCTGAACCTGACGGTTGGCAAGCCATTGCAGGTAGAGTCCGCCGGTATACTCATGCCGGTGCAGGTACAACCGCCAGTACTCCAGCTTACCCCTTTTCAGACCGAGGTGTTCGCCCTGAATCTGATTGGCAATGATAAACGACTCCTGGGAGACCTGCTGCACACCGGCTCCTGTGACCTTTCCTACTCCCTTGGAGATGAGGCCCGTTTCCGGGTCAATATCTTCTCCCAGAAAGGCTGCTACTCCATTGTTCTGCGAAAACTTGAGACTACTATCCCCACCATTGAAAGTATGGCGTTTCCGCCAGTCTTCCACAAAATCGCCAACGAACAAAACGGGCTGGTCATCTTTACCGGAGCCACCGGCAGCGGTAAAACCACCTCCCTTGCCGCCCTGCTGCACAAGATCAATCATGAACGTCAGGTGCATGTGGTTACCCTGGAAGACCCCATTGAATATGTCCATCCGCAGGAGAAGGCCACCGTCAATCAACGTGAGCTGGGCAAAGACTTCGACTCCTTTGCCTCAGGTGTGCGCGCTGCCCTGCGTCAGGCCCCAAAGGTTATCCTGGTAGGCGAGATGCGTGACCGGGAAACCCTGGAAACAGCCATTGCCGCCGCAGAAACCGGGCATCTTGTTTTCTCCACCCTGCACACCATTGACGCCGGCCAGGCCATTAACCGTATCCTCGGTTTTTATGAGCTGGAAGAACAGCCCCAGATCCGCAATCGATTGATTGACACCCTTCGCTGGGTAGTAGGGCAACGTTTAGCGCCAAAAGTTACAGAAGGACGAATAGCCGTCATCGAGGTCCTCTGCACCAGTTTGAGGATCAAGGATCTGATTCTCAATGGCGAACGAGGGGATGAAAAAACATTTTACAAGGTCATTGAAGCCGGCTCTACCGTGGGTATGCGCACCTTCGATCAGCATATCGTGGAACTGTATGATCAGGGCATCATCACCGAAAAAACTGCCATGTCCTACTGCAGCGAGCGCACCGCTGTCGCCAGGAAACTGGATACTATCAAGGCCGCACGCGGCGAGGCGACATCCACCCTCTCCGGACTCGCCATGGAAGAGGAAGAGCAAGCTCGGCGCTGGTAAAACCTGAACCGCATGAGAGCGTTGAGAGAGCAGAAGCTGAGGGGAAAAAAGACCGCCTGACGGGCTTAAGCTCCTGCAGATTGATCAACCTGAGCGGTTATAGCCACCAATAATCGGAAAAGAGAAAAGCACCATGATAACAGACTGCCCCCATTGCCGGAAAAAACTTAAACTCAGCCCTAAGATTGAAGACAGTCTCAGACTGCTCAGCCCGGGAAAATCCATCCGCATCAACTGCCCTCAATGTGAGAACGCCATCCTCCTTGATGCCGGAATGCTCACTCCTGAAGGACAGCAGGAAACAGCTGCTGCTCCACGGCCACAGAGCACAAGTCAGAAGGTTACCCCTCCCCCGCCGCCGGATCTTTCCGGCTTGGACACCAGTTCATTTGAGGGCAAAGGGATCGTCGAGGATATCCCCAAGGCGCTCATTCTGATGCCCGATTCTCCCAACTGCCGCCTGGTCACTGAGGCCATGGATGCCTTAGGCTATCAACCCTCTTTTGTTCATTCCGCAGAAGACGCCATGGAGAAAATGCAGTTTGCCACCTATGCCGCTGTTATCCTCCACTCTCACTATGAAGGTTCCTCCCTGGAAAACGGCCCCTTTCATCAGTTCATGCGCGCTATGCATATGAACAAGCGCCGCTATATTTTTTACATGCTCATCGGTCCTGAATTTCATACCCTGTATGACCTGCAGGCCCTTGCCTCCTCTGCTAATCTTGTGGTCAATGACCAGGATCTGGCGCAACTCGCCCTCATCCTCCGCAAGGCCATCCCTCAATACGAAACAATGTTCGGAGCAATCATGCAGGAGATGAACACTCTTGGCCGATAGTTTCCCAGGGCAAAAAGGATCAGCAGACAAATGAACAACCAATTCAACAACAGTGACGCCCAGAACTTTATCTCCACCCATCCCCATTGTCATCCAGACCTGGCATTACGCGTTTACACCTCCCGCCTGATCGGCCGGGAGACATCCCTGGTCCTGCATGGTGGCGGCAACACCTCGGTCAAGGCCTGGGTAACAACCTTGCTTGGTGATCAGGTTGACATGCTCTTTATCAAAGGCAGTGGCTGGGATCTGGCCACCATTGAGCCCCAGGGGTTTCCGGCCCTTGACCTGAATTATCTGCGTCGCCTGCGGACACTCGAGTCACTTACTGACGAAGAGATGGTCAACCAGTTCAAGACCCACATGCTTGACAGCAGTGCCCCCAACCCATCTATTGAAACCCTGGTGCATGCCTTTCTTCCCCACCGTTTTATCGATCATACCCATGCCGACGCCATCGTCACCCTGACCAATATGGCGGATCCTGAGCCACTATTGCACACCATATTGGGAGAAAAGATTGCCATTCTCCCCTGGACCATGCCGGGCTTTCCGCTGGCACTGGCGATTGCCGAATGCTACGAGAATCGCCCTGATATTGAGGCCATTATCCTGCGCAACCATGGGATCTTTACCTTTGCTGATGACGCCGAGCTTGCCTACAGCCGCATGATCCACTACGTCACCCTGGCGGAAGAGTATCTTCAAGCCAGTCAAACTGTAAAAAATGCGCAGCCGGCCGGCACCACTGATACCAGCAGCCATTCACGGCTGGACCCGGCAATAATCCTGCCCCTGCTGCGTGGCGCCCTGACCATTGCCCCTGACAACCCCGGCAACACTCCTCCCTTTCTCCTGCATGTGCGCGACGGTGAAGCCATCCAGCGCTGTCTGGACAGAAACGATGGACAAACAATTTATACCACCGGCGTTCTCACCCCGGACCATGTGATTCGTACCAAAAATTATCCGCTCTGGCTTGACCTGCAAGGCCAGGATGAAGATCAGACGGCCCAGACTATTTCTAAGGCCATGGCTGCCTATGAACAGAACTATATTTGTAATTTTCATAACCAGGTCACAGCCAGACAGGTAAAACGTACTCTTCTTGATCCAAAACCCCGGGTCATCCTGATCCCCGGGCTGGGCATTATCACTGCCGGAGTCACGGAAAAAGCAGCCGCCATCGCTGCCGATATTGCGGAGCACACCCTGCTGGCCAAGACGCTCGGCACCGCTATTGCCCCCTATCAGGAACTGGCCGAAGAACATATCTTTGACATGGAGTACTGGAGCCTGGAACAGGCCAAGCTGGAGAAAGGACGCTCCTTGCCCCTGGCCGGGCGCAGCGCCCTGGTAACGGGAGGTGGCGGGGCTATTGCCTGCGGCATTGGCCGTAAACTCCTGGCTGCCGGGGCCAAAGTTTTTCTCTCAGACATTGACAGGACGCGACTGGATAAGGTCTGCGAACTGCTGGCCCGGGAGTTTGATCCGGCTCGGATAAGTGCGATCACCATGGATGTAACCGACAGTGCCTCCGTGAACAATGGCCTGCAGAAAATTATCCTTAGCTGCGGCGGACTGGATATACTGGTGCCCAATGCCGGCATGGCTCATGTCGCTACCCTGGCCGACCTTGAAGAATCAACCTTCAGAAAGGTACTTGATGTCAATCTGCTGGGGGTTTTCCAGGTGATCAAGGCTGCCATCCCCATCTTCAAACGACAGGCCAGGAGCGGACACATCCCCGCCCATATCATCATCAACAGCTCCAAGAATGTCTTTTCTCCCGGCGCCGCCTTTGGTGCCTATTCGGCCTCCAAGGCCGGGGCTCACCAGCTGGGCAAGATCGCGGCCCTGGAACTGGCCGAGATCGGCGCCCGGGTCAACATGATCAACGCCGACGGGATCTTCGACGATCACGGCATCTCCTCCGGACTCTGGGATGTGGTAGGACCTGATCGGATGCGTTCCCGCAATCTCGACCCGGAGGGACTGAAAGAGTACTACCGCAACCGCAATCTCCTCAAAACCGAGGTCCTGTCCGACCATGTGGGCAACGGGGTGGTCTTTTTTGCCTCAGGGCTCACCCCCACCACCGGCGCCACCCTGCCCATTGACGGCGGCGTGGCCAGCGCCTTTCCCCGCTGACAAGAATCCTCTCCTCAAACTCGCTGTATGAATCATCATCAGAAATGAATCTCATACCCGACAGGACTCCCATCCCGCATCGCTTTCTTACGACTGCTGCCCAAGCGATACTTATGGAACTCCCCTGATTTTCTGATCACCCGACGACACGGGACAAGATAGCCTATAGGATTTGCAGCGACAGCGCCGGCAACGGCCCGGCAGGCAGTGGGATGTCCCATCTGAACGGCAAGATCCTGATAACTGATCATGCCGCCACAGGGAATAGTCAGCAACGCCTGCCAGACCTTGAGTTGAAAGGTTGTCCCCTTGACCAGCAGCTGCCAGGGCGCAGGAAGCTCAGCACCTTCATAAACCAACTCAAATCAAACCCTGCCCACCGTTCAAAGAGGATATCCAAATCGTCCTTGCTCAAACCCACCCAGGCCGCAAGTCCCTTTCCCCCTGAATCTTCCCACTCCTTCTCATCAAAGGCATGAATAACCAAATCAATATATCGATATACTGCTGTGTTCAAAATATTCACAATGCTCGCCTGAAGGCTATGCCGCCTTGGACCTTCCAGTTGCCATATTGTTTTTACAACACCATTTCATCCACTCTAGTTCAATTTCAGACAATAACAAACTTCTCTCAACCAATACCACAACCCAACTCTATAGGAATTTCCTATTTTACAGATCAAAATTTTCCTATTAATGATCTTCTCAAATTCAAGCTGTTATGGTTACCAATAAAAATGAACAAGGAGAAAAGAGTATGAAAAAACAAATTGCAGTGCTGGCTGTCCTCATTCTCGGTCTGCTCAATATGGCTGCCCTTTTTGAAACCTTCAACTACGTCAAGGCTGATGATTTCAAGCAGTGGCTTGATTCCGGAAAGGCCATGATCCTGGTCGATATCCAGGTCAAGGATGAATTTTCTCTTCATCATTTTAAAGACTCCATTGAAACCAACGCCTTTCCAGTAGAGACAGAAGAGCAAAGGAAGATGATCGACCCTGCGGTCGCCGCGGCCAAAAAAGCAGATACCGATGTGGTGGTGATCTGTCCAAGGGGTGGTGGAGGAGCAAAAAGATGTTACAGTTATCTCAAGGCTCAGGGTATTCCTGAGGAAAAACTCTTTATTCTCGAAGGCGGCGTCGCAAAATGGCCTCACAAAGAGATGCTGGTGAGCCGTTAAGAACCCATTGTCTCTTCTATGAATCTTTACGTACAAAAAAAGGTGAACCAACCTTCTTTGTACAAAATCAACAATGAAAGATATTCTTTATCAACAGGCACAGGTCCTGCATCAGGAATGTACCCGCTGTCAGGCCTGTGTCAGTCAATGCGCTTTTCTCCAGGAAAACGGCACACCGGGTGACATTGCCGCATCGTTACTGGCTGGTGGTTCCACTGTCAATGCCTTTGAATGCAGTCTGTGCAATCTATGTACTGCGGTCTGCCCGGCCCCGATTACTCCTGGGATTTTTTTCCTGGAGATGCGCCGTCAGATCGTGGCCCGCAACAAAATCCCCTCCAAGTCTTATTCAACGATCCTCACATACGAACGCCGCGGCAGCTCCCGACTCTTTTCCTGGTACGGCCTGCCTTCGGGCTGCGACACTGTCTTCTTTCCCGGCTGCACTCTGCCCGGAACCAGACCAGAGACCACATGGCAGCTCTATCAACAACTCAATGAACAGATTCCGCATCTCGGCGTGGTCCTGGATTGCTGCCATAAACCCTCACATGATCTGGGACGACAGCAATATTTTTTGACCTGGTTCGAAGATATGCGAGACTGCTTAATCAGGCATGGGGTCCGCCATATTATTGTAGCCTGCCCAAACTGTTACAAAGTTTTTCATGCATACGGCCAGAGCCTGACGGTGCGAACGGTCTGGGAGATCCTGGCAGAAACACAAATCAATCCTCCACATCCTGCCATTATTCCAGATCGGCGAATTACCGTGCACGACCCTTGCCCCTTGCGTGACCACGAAGATGTGCAACAGGCAGTACGGACGATCCTGCCCCGCCTTGACCTGAAAATTCGGGAGATGCGCCACTCAGGCAAGCGCACCATCTGCTGTGGAGAAGGGGGATCTGTCGGTTTTGTCAACCGTGACATGGCCGCTCAATGGGGAGAGATACGCAGGATGGAGGCGGGTGACGATCTGATTATTACCTACTGCGCCGGATGCGCGGCCTTTCTAGCCAGGGCGGGAATGAGGGTCGTCCACCTGGGCGACCTGCTGGTCAACCCTGCAAAAGCCCTTTCCGGGAAGGCATCAGTTGCCAGAGCACCTAAGACCTATCTCAATCGAATCAGATTAAAAAAAAGACTGCAACGGACTATACTAAACAAGCCCAAAGATATTCCAAAAAGAATGAGCCTCCTGTAAAATGACGAGAGGCCTTGATATTCAGATTTTTTCTAATAACATATTGAAACAATTGAGCCTCATGGCATTTTCTGGTATGGTTTTGTGTCCAGCACAACACAAACAAGAAGGATGCCATGAAACTCGTAGAGAAGATATCATGGTTGATGGGACGTGTCCAACAAAGTCTGTTTCCCCATCTCAACCAATATTAAAAAACACCACTTGCCGAGCAAGAGGAACGTCTGGTGTTAATCTTGGAGATTGTCCAGGTAAAGCGCCATGTGCCGCGGAATATCACGAACTATCGATGGCCGGGTCGCCCCCCTTTTGACCGGCAAAGTATGGCACGGGCCTTCGTGGCCAAGGCATTTCACGGATCGAAATGGCCGAGGCAAGGAGGTCTTTCCCATGGCGCCTCACGAAGCAACACGCTATAAAATTCGGTCAGGTGCAGAACGCACCAACAGTCGTCTCAAGGAAAACTTCGGGGCTAACAATGTCATGGTCAAAGGGCACAGCAAGATCGCTCTGCATTTGATGTTTGGTGTCGTCACACTGTTTGCCGATCAGCTTCTGCACCTGCTCGGTTAGGTTGTCAAAGATCAACAGTTTTTACTGTAGCGTAGGAGTAGCACGTCCAGTCGACCATAACTATTGAAAAAAAACAGCAAAATGAGCATAGGTCATCATGGTTCGTCCTTGGACAGCTCATGAGCATGGCAGAGAGCTCTTGTTATGTCGCCGGGATGTCCTTTTTGCAAGATACTCCCTTAACAATCTAATATTAAAATCGTTTTCCATCCATCTCTTGGAGCAAGCGACACGGGGCCATCCATTGCCGGCACATCCTTATAGAAGCCGGTATATAAATAATTTCCATCAACATCCGCTAAAAATAAAGAGGGCACAAGTTTGCCAAAAAAAATATGTATTATTGACGGTCAGGGCGGCGGGATCGGCGCCACCCTAATTAAATACATCAAAGAGGCCTACGGCGAATCGGTAGAACTGATCGGCCTTGGCACCAACGCCATCGCCACCGCCCAGATGCTCAAATCAGGTGCCAATAAGGGGGCATCCGGCGAAAACGCCATCTGCCGCACCGTGTACGAGGTTGATTGTATTATTGGCCCCATCACCATATCCTGGGCCAACTCCATGCTGGGCGAGGTGACGCCGAAGATTGCCGAGGCAATAACGTCCTGTCCGGCCCTGAAAATTCTGCTACCTCTCTCCCAGGAAAGAATAGAGGTGGTCGGTATCGGCAAGGAACCCCTGCCCCATCTGGTGCAGGCAGTGATTGCCGGAAAACTCAAAGAGGTGTTACATCATGTGTGAAGCCAGCGCCTATCTCAGCAAAGACGGAGAAGAGCAACTGCTCATGGAGTCGGTGGATATAATTGAGCCGCAAGGCGATAACATATTCCGCCTGGTCGGAATTTTTGGTGATCAGAAGATCATCCATGCCCGGATCAAGCTGATGAATCTGGTTGATCACCGGATCATCTTTGAAGAATAATGGAGATTGCCCCCTCATTCATCATTCCTCTAATTCCCCATCCCTGCAGACAGGGACAACGAAGGATGAAAGAGCATGTGCAAGCTTATTACAATATCCTGACCAGACGGTATGAGGCTTCAGGAATTAGTGAAATATTGGCTCAATATATTTGAGTGATCTTGCCGGAACCAAAACATGCTGTATTACAGTTTAATGGTATCTGCTCATTAGTAGTTCTGCATATTTGAAATTTAAAAAGATAAGTTTTGGCCTGTCTTAGCCATGCTTGATACAAATTTATAACAAAAGAAAAGGGACACGAACCAGATGAATAAAAGACTTTTTACAGGATCAATACTGCTCTTCTCATTGCTTTCCATCACTTCAATGGCATTTTCTTCCCCCATGGAGGTCTTTGTCTCTATTCCCCCACAAAAATGGCTCAGTGACCAAATAGGCGGGGCACTTGTAACCACTCATGTCCTGGTCGACAAAGGACAGGATCCGCACACCTATGAACCCACTCCGAAACAAATAACAGCCCTTTCCCGGGCCAAACTCTATTTCACTCTGGATCTGGAATTCGAAGGGCAAATCATTCCCAAGCTGGAACAAACAATCCCCAGTTTGCACATAATTGACACAGCAGATTCTATTCCTAAAATTGCCATGACCGAACATGAACACGACGAACATGGACATAACGATCATGACAAGGCCAAGGAAGAACTCCACCATCATGAAGATTTTGACCCCCATGTCTGGCTCTCACCCCTGAATCTGAAGATCATGGCTGCGGATATGGCCAAGGCGGTGATTACCGCCGACCCTGCAAATAAATCAACTTATGAAATGAATCTGCTGGAAGTAAGTAGAACCCTTGACCAGCTGCATCAGCAGATCATGCAAGAACTGGCCCCCTTTCAAGGTGCGTCTTTTTATGTGTTTCACCCAGCATTTGGCTACTTTGCCCATACCTATCACCTGCAGCAAAAAGCCATAGAGACCGGTGGAAAATCACCAAGCCCTAAACAACTCTCCTCTTTGATCACCGAAGCCAAAAATAACAAAGCCAGAGTAATCTTTGTCCAACCCCAGTTTGACCCCAAGACTGCCTCAACCGTGGCCAAGGCGATTAATGGTGAAGTCGTTCCTCTTGACCCGCTGGATGAAGATGTGATAACCAACCTGAAGACAATGACCAGAAAAATTAAAATGGCCCTCACCGCCAAATAAACTTTGTAAGAGATGAGCCTGTTGATTTAAGAGGATTTTCGTTCGAGATCGTGGCAAAGGAAAAATTTTACCGCAGGCATAAAATTGATATTCCGAGGATAAAATTTTTCCTATAACGAAGAGCGAGGGCGAAAAGACCTTAAATCAACAGGGTTAGAGATACGCCCTCAGTTCTTTTATTCATGCCGCAATTCTCACTGCCACCCCCCGTAATATCTGCAAGCAGAGGATCATCTTTTTTTTTATGAACCAACAGCCAGTTTCGAACCTGCCCATTTACAAGCCAGCATCCACGCGCATCCCGCATAGCCCCTCGGAGATTGTATCCTTGGGGCTGGAATACTGTTTTCTGACCTGCGCCATCCTCCTCTTTTTCCAGGGTATGACTCCCAGATGGGACAAACTGATCAATGATCTATCGATCAATTTCCTGGCAATCATGCTCGAAGCCCTTCCATTTATGCTGATCGGCTCTCTCGTAAGCGGTCTGATCGAAGTGTTCGTGCCCATTGCCTGGATAGACCGGATATTTCATCAACGAAAGACCATGGCCGTTTTCCTGGCAGGCAGCATGGGTCTCTTTTTTCCTGTCTGTGAATGCGCCATCGTCCCAGTGGTCAGAAGATTACTCAGCAAGGGCATTCCCTTGAGCGCCGCCATCACCTTTCTGCTGGCAGGCCCTATCGTCAACGTCATTGTGGCCGCTTCTACCGCCATTGCCTATCGGTACGACTGGACATTTGTTGCCGTGCGCCTGGGAATAGGCTACGCACTCGCCGTCTTCATCGGTTTGCTGGTGGGCCGTTTCTTTAATCGGGGAAATGGCCTGTTGCCAACCTGGAAGACCAGGACATCCTGTGGGTGTGGTCATGATCATGGCAATGTCAAACAACCACTTTTTATCCGCCTGCGTCACGCCCTCGAACATGCCAGCGATGACTTTTTTGACGTGGGCCGCTATTTGGTCATCGGCGCCTTTATAACCGCGCTGATGCGCAGCACCTTGGACATGAACACCTTTCTCCACCTGATGGACTCACCCTGGCTGGCAATTCTTTTGATGATGGCCATGGCGATCATCCTGAACCTGTGCAGTGAGACCGATGCCTTTATCGCTGCCAGTTTCAGAGGGCTCCTGCCCGACTCGGCCCAAATGGCCTTCATGGTTCTTGGGCCCATGCTCGATATCAAACTGATCCTGATGTACTTCAGCGTCTTTCGTAAACGGACCATTCTCTTTTTAATCCTCACAGTGTTCACCACTGTGTTTCTGGCCATGCTTGGCCTACAATTTTTGTTCCCCAATCTTTCTTAAGGTTAAAAAATGCGCCGTACCACTCTCCAGATTATCAGGCTCATGATTCTTGCAGGATGGGCCTGTTTTTTTGGCTGGCTGGTAACTTACGGACAGAGCTCTTTAAACCGCCTTCTCCACCCCAATCTCTGGTGGCTGCTGATCTGCGCGGCCATTATCCTGATGTTCTTTCTGGCAGTCAACCTGCAACGACAGATAACACCATCACGACAAGGCGAATTCTGGTTACAATGCCCCTCGCTCCTTATCCTGCTGATCCCTCTTCTCTATTTTATTTCTGCCCAACAAGGACGTTTCAATGCAACCTCCCTGGAAAAACGAGGCATTCAGACAAATACCGGTTTTATTCAAGGCAATATTGCTTCAGACACTGCAGCCAACGACAGCTATCCGCCACTTCCGGAGAAAAAAAAAGCGCCCTCGGATATTCCCCTGACCAAACTTGCCATGAATTCAGACGAATACATAGGCAAAGAAGTAGAAGTCGTCTGCAAGACCTTTACCGATTCACGTCTACCGGATGATCTTTTCATGTGCTACCGATACCTGATGACCTGCTGTGCGGCAGACGCCATGCCGGTCTTTCTTTTCATCAAACATTCCGAGGCCAAATCAATCAAAAACGATTCCTGGATACGCGCTAAAGGCCCTTTCTCTCTTATTGAAAATGCTAAAATAACCGTTCCTTCCATTCAAACTGACTCGATACTCTATATTGATGAACCTCCATTCCCCTACATTTTCTTCTGACACCTCTCTGCAATTGCAAGACATATTCCCTACATCATTTATGTCATGATGCATGGCATAAAAACAACTTGACTTGTTTTGGCGCCCTGCCGGTCACCGGCTCCCGCAAAGTGGCTGACTATTTGCAACGGGACTGCCGGGAAGAATACGAGGCCTGCCGGCAGATCGACCCAAGCCCCGAAGGAATGGCGCAGAAGATGATCTCCGTGATTGAGGCCAAGCGGCAAACGGTAACGGCATAATAGCCCAGAAAATCAGCACAAAATGCAAAGTTCCGCACGAATCCAACGCCTGATCCAGGGTGTCAGATGGGTGTTACCCAAAGTGAGAAAAAATCCGAACCACCAACCCCCTGATTCAAATCGTAAAACCGCTTGACTTCCTCAACGGAAGCCGGTATTTTCCTTTTCCACTTACCTGATTACAGAAGTAATCGCCAAGAACACGAGCCGCACAAAACGAAACAGGTCATCCTGATTTCATATTTTTACCCCAAGCCACGAAGGCTTTTGCATTCCGCACAGGAACCAAAGGTCTCGTGGCTTTTTTTTGCCATGACACAACCCCACCCTGTTACCGGTCATTTTTCCATTCAACCCGTACCAAGGAGAGAAACCCATGGCAAAATCCAAACTCACCCTGGCCTGCTGCCTGTCACTGGCCGCAGCGACCACCGCCCACCCAGCCCAGGAGCACCTGACCCTGGACGAGATCCTGGTCACCGACACCCTGCTCGAAGACCAGACCAGCTCGGTGGTCGAGTCGCCGGTTATCAGCCGGGGCCGCAACATCATCCTGCCGGATGTGCTCAAGCAGGAGCCGGACATTGATATCAAGCGCCGCGCCGCCTTTGGCGATACCGCCGATATCCTGGCCATCCGGGGGCTGTCGGCCAACCGGATCATGCTCAACATCAATGACCGCCCGGTCAATGCCGCTGGCGTCGTGGGCGGACACTACATCGACTGGGGCACCATCCCCCTTGATAACATCGAAAAGATCGAGGTCCACAAGGGCGGCAGTTCGGCCCGGTACGGCAACAACGCCCTGGGCGGGGTGATCAATGTGGTGACCAGGCGCCCGACCGAAGAGCCCACCGCCACCGTCAGCGCCAACCTGGCCACCGGTGATATCGATCTGCTCCAGAATTACCGGCTGACCCATTCGCAAAAAATCGGCATTCTCAGCTATTCGCTCTCCGGCAGCTTCCAGAAAGCGGACGAATTCCTGTGGAACAACGACTTTGAGGGCAAAAATGTTGCCACAAATTTCTCTATCGACATGCCCGCCGGCGGTGAATTGAGCCTGGGGATGCAATACGCCAATGCGGTTCGCGGTTTCATGCGCAACAACCGGATGTCCACCGACCCGGACAGCCCCAACTTCTACCGCAGCATCAACGACGACTATCCCCTCTCCTTTGGCGAGACCTTCAACCCCTATTCCGGCAAGGCCTTTGATCCCGGCCCCGGCGCGCAATGGGACAAGAAAAAATATTACCTGGATCTGGGCTACAGCCAGCCCATCGGCGACACCCTGGTGGAGTTCAAGGTCTATCAGAACCATGAGGACCGGGATGAGCGCAACTACTCCTCGTCCACCATCGTACCGGGCTCCAGCGACGGCGAACTGGTGCTGGACCGGACGGTGGAATCCGACCGCTCCCGGGGCGGCAATCTGGTGGTCAGCCACTCCCTGGAGGACCACCAGATTGAAACGGGCGTCGATTACAAGGTGCTGGCCTACGGCGGCATCGAACTCCACTCCATCGACACCGTCTATAACGGCAAATCCTACACCGGCTCGGAACCGTCGCAGGAAGGGCGAAGCTGTGGCTATTTTCTGCAAGATGACTGGGCCATCAGCGACAGTTTCACCCTGACCCCCGGCATCCGCTACGACACCTACGCCAACGAGAACATCAATAACGGCGCGGGCCGCGAGCTGGAAGATGACGCCGTCACCCCCCGACTCACCGGAACCTACGCGCTCACCAGTGCCGACACCCTGACCGCCTCCGTCTATCAGGCCCTGCGTACCCCCGGTCTGCCCGAGACCTATTGGTGGGCCAACGGCGGCTTAACCAAAAACACGGCGGAGCTGCAACCCGAGACCAATAACGCCGCCGAATTGACGTATCAGCACGATTTATCGAAAAAGGACAGCGTCAAGGTCGCTGGATACTACTACAAGATTGACGACTACATCCTGTTCCGGGGCGGCTACAACCCCACGGTTCGCGGCACCTATAACCTGGAGGATGCCACCCTCCAGGGCGTCTCCCTCGATCACCGCCACACCTTCACCAAATGGCTGGCAGGCAGGGCAAGCCTGACCTATCAGCACTCGGAAAAAGGGGCCAGCCCCTTTGCCTTTGACAGCCTCAGCGACACCCTCGACTATGTGCCGGAATGGAAGGCAACCCTGGGCGCAGAATGCCAGCTTCCGTACCAGTCGGTACTGAGCGTCGCCGTCCGCTACACCGGGGACAGCGAGATGATCTACCTCTACACCACCGGCTCCGGCCAGGCCATGACCCAGAAAACCCGGAAGATGGAGGTTGACTCCTCTGTCACCGTTGGCCTTGATCTGAAGATTCCACTGAGCAAACAGTGGGAGCTGAACCTCTACGCCGACAATCTCCTGGACGAAGAGTACGAAGAGCGGTTCGGCTACGCCATGCCCGGCATCGTCGTTGGCTCGATTGTGAAGTTTAGCTATTAAGGTAACTACCCGACCACCCCTCACCCCTCCTTATCAAGGAGGGGAACAAAGTCTCCCCCCTGATTCAGGGGGGATTAAGGGGGGTTAATTCATCAACCCGTAAACCTTCCGCCGAACCCTTTTTTCGGCGGCTTGCAAACCTTCGAGAGGACTTTTCATCATGTGCATGATCAAAAACAATTGGGAACGCTGCGTTGACTTCCATGGCCACTCCTGCCCCGGACTGGCTATCGGCTTCCGGGCCTGCGAGGCCGCCCGCGAAAAAATGGGGCTCCGTTTCGCCAAGGACGAAGAGCTGGTCTGCGTCACCGAGAACGATGCCTGCGGCGTGGACGCAGTGCAGCTCCTCACCGGCTGCACCATAGGCAAGGGCAACCTGATCTTCCGCCCCACCGGCAAAATGGCCTTCAGCTTTTTCTGCCGTCGGAGCGGAGAGAAGCTGCGAGTCGTCTTCACCCCGGCCTTAGCCGTAAACGACATGGACCGGAACGCCTGTCAGGCACATATCCTCAATGCGCCGCTGGACGAGCTCTTTGATTTCAAGGAACCGGCCTACGAACCGCCCGAACGGGCCCGTCTCTTCAACCGGCTGGTCTGCGCCAAATGCGGCGAAGGCATGGCCGAGAACACCGGCCGCATCGAAGAGGGCCAAACCGTCTGCCTGGACTGCCATTCCAGCTATTCCCGGGGGTGGTAATCATGATGAAGAGCATCAACCACCTTCTCAGCCTGCTCCTGACAGGCGTCATCGCACTCGGCCTCACCCTGTCTCCGGCCAGGGCTGTGGGCCAGCGGACAATCACCGACAGCGTCGGTCGCAGCGTCGCCATTCCCACCGAAGTCAAACGCATTGTCGCCCTTGGCGGGGCCCTGCGCTTTGTCACCTATCTTCAGGGGCTTGATCTGGTGGTGGGGGTAGAGGCCCTGGAGAAAAAGCCGCTCGATGGCGGCCGCCTCTACGGCCTGGCCGTGGCCGACAAGGTCAAAACCCTGCCGGTGATCGGCGAGGGCGGCCCCGGCGGCAAACTGCCGGATTCTGAGCAGCTCATCGCCGTCCACCCCGACCTCATTGTCGCCGTCGGCCTTGACAAGGCCCAGATCGAGACCATCCAGGACAAGACCGGTATTCCGGCGCTCCTGCTGGGCACCGGGGCCATGGCCGCCCTCGACCTCACGGCAATCAAGGAATCCCTGACCCTGCTCGGCAGCGTCATTGGCCGCAGTGAACGGGCAACGACGCTGACCGCCGCCATCGGCGAGATGGAAGGTGATCTTGCCCGCCGCTCCAGCGCCCTGTCCACCCGGCCCACCGCCTATGTGGGGGCCATCGGCTTTCGCGGCAAGCACGGCATCACCAGCACCGAATCCCACTACGCGCCGCTCACATGGGTAAACGGCAACAATGTCACCGACGCCCTCAACCAGCCCGGCCACGTCTTTATCGATCAGGAAAAGCTCCTGCTGTGGAACCCCGACTTCATCTTCCTCGATGCCGGCGGCCTGGGCATGGTGAAGGATGACTACGCGAAAAACCCGGCCTTCTACACCGCCCTCAAGGCCGTGGGGGCGGGGCAGGTCTTGGTGATGCCGCCCTACAACTCCTACCACACCAATATCGAGACCGCCCTGGCCAACGCCTATTTTATCGGCAAGGCCCTGCACCCCGTGTCCTTTGTTGATATCGAACCAGCAAAGAAGGCCGAGGCGATCTTTGAGCTGTTCCTCGGCGTCAAGGCCTATGAGCATCTGCAAAAGGCCGGTTACGGCTATGGCCGGGTTGTCTTTGACAACGGGACCATCACCCGCCGCTGATATGGACATCCTCAGCCGCTATCACCAGACCATCGGCCTGAAATGGACGGCGGGCGCAGTCCTGTTGCTCCTGCTTGTCCTGGCCGCCCTTTTTTCCATGACCGTGGGCTCGCTGCCCCTGTCCGTGGCCGACATCATCCACTGCCTGAGCCGCCAGGCCGACGCCCCGTACAGCCACGTGATCTGGAATATCCGCCTGCCGCGGATGGTCACCTCGGTCATCGCCGGGGCGGGCTTAGCCGTGGCCGGGGCCATCATGCAGAACATCCTGAAAAACCCCCTGGCCTCGCCCTTTACCATCGGCATCTCTCAGGGGGCGGGATTCGGCGCCGCCTTTGCCATCATCGTCCTCGGGGCCGGGACCACCCACCTGGCCGGCAACGAGGCCGTGACCCTCAATGCCCCGGATCTGGTGGTGCTCTCAGCCTTTGCCGGTTCCATGCTCGCGGTGGCCTTTATCCTCGGCCTGGCCCTGTTGCGCCGCATCACCCCCGAGGCGGTCATCCTCGCCGGGGTGGCGCTGTCGGCCTTTTTCGGCGCCGCCACCATGTTCCTCCAGTATTTTGCCAGCGACATGCAGATGGCGGCCACGGTCTTCTGGACCTTCGGCGATCTGGGCAAGGCCGGGTGGCGGGAGAATGGGATCATGCTCGCTGCATTTCTTATCGCCTTCATCTATTTTTTCGCGGTGCGCTGGCGCTTCAACGCCCTGCAATGGGGCGACGAGGTGGCCCGGAGCCTGGGCGTCCGGGTGCAGCGGCTGCGGATCACCGGCATGATTCTGGCCTCGCTGACCGTGGCCGTGACCACCGCCTTCCTGGGGATCATCGGCTTTATCGGCCTGCTCGCTCCGCATATCGCCCGCTTCATCGTCGGCAACGACTACCGCTTTCTCATCCCCTGCTCGGCGCTGCTGGGTTCGCTGCTCCTGCTGCTCTCCGACATCGTCGCCCGGATGCTGATGCCGCCCATCATCCTGCCGGTGGGGATCATCACCTCCTTTCTCGGGGCCCCGCTCTTCCTCTATCTGCTCATCAAGGGCCAGGGGCGATAATGATGCTTGCGATCAACAACCTTTCCTTTGCCTACGGCAGCCGCGAAGTCCTACAAGGTGTGACCCTGAACCTTGCCGCAGGCGAGCTGACCTCCATCCTCGGGGTCAACGGCTCCGGCAAGTCCACCCTGCTCAAGACCATGGCCGGCATCCTCCGCCCCAGCGCCGGGGCCATCGAGGTGGACGGGCGCGACCTTGCCGCCATGGGCCGCGATGCCGTCGCCCGCACCATCGGCTACATGCCGCAGAAGTCCAACGGGGTCGCCGCCACTGTCTTCGACACCGTGCTCCTGGGTCGCAAGCCCCATATCGTCTGGCGGGCCTCGGAACACGACCTGCGGATCGTGCGCGACATCCTCATCCAGCTTGAGCTGGAAGACTACGCCCTGCGCTCGACCACCGAACTCTCCGGCGGCGAGCTGCAGAAGGTGGTCATCGCCCGGGCCCTGGCCCAGGAGCCGCGCATCCTCCTGCTCGATGAGCCCATCAGCCACCTGGATGTGCGCAACCAGATGGAGACCATGGCCCTCCTGCACCGGCTCGCCCGGGAACTCAACCTGGTTGTGGTGGTGGTTATCCATGACCTGAGCATGGCCATCCGCTTTTCCGACCGCTTCGCCCTGCTCCGCCACGGCACCATCCACGCCGCCGGGGGCCGCGAGGTGATCACCCCGGAGAACATCCACGCCGTCTTCCACATCGAGGCGGCCATCCATGAGATTGGCGGCGTGCCCATTGTCGTGCCCTTTCCCCATCATCACACGATCCAGGGCCAAGAACCGCACAGCCATGACAGGCTGGGGCCTTGCATGAGGAGCCCTGAGGAAAAATCGATGAGGCCACCGGCAAGAAATGGGCAATGAACGCCTGGGGCTCACCGTCTCCCTGGCGCTGCATACCCTGCTGGCAGGGGTGATCATCGCCATGGCCAGATCCGTCGCCCCGACACCGCCGATCCTCCATCTTGACTGCACCCTGCTGGAGTTGTCGTCACCTTCTCCATCGGACGACAACTCCAGCAAAGCGCAGACCATCGCGCCGATAACCGCGGGAACTCCCGCCGTCTCAACGCCCGCGCCGCCCGTGCCGGAAACGGAACCAGCCCAGAGCATCACCCCCCGGAAGCTGGAACCGACCAAGACCAAGATCAGACGCCAACCGGTCGCACCAAGCCCTGGGCATCAGAAGGAAAGCGCCCCGGAGACACCGGCCTCCGCCCCTACCCCGGCTGCAACCGCAACAGGTAACGCCGCTCCAAACCCGGCCCCGGCAACCGGAACCTCAACAGGCGAAATCCCGGCCATACCCACCGATGAGGCTTACCGCCAGGCCAACTTCATCGCCATCCGCGAATCCATCCTCGGCAGACTCCACTATCCCCTGCTCGCCCGCCGCCGGGGCTGGAGCGGCCTGGTGGAGCTCGCCTTCACCATCACCCCGGACGGCTCGATCCGCGACCTGCGCATCCTCACCAGCAGCGGCTTCTCCCTCCTCGACGACGAGGCCCTCTCCGCCATCCGCCAGACCGCCCCCTTCTCCCCACCCCCGCAATTCGCCGCCGCCCTGACCATGCCCATCACCTTCCGACTGAATTAACCCGTTGTTCTTTCAGGCATTGTCTTTTAAGAGGCCTTCAGGTATGCTCACAAAAAAGAAGCGGCTTGCACATAACTTGTTAACGCTGAACCCAATACCAAGTGCGGGAATGGTCGATAACAAAGGGCTTTTAAATGGAAGTGCCTTTGTTTTTGTAGGCGGGGATCAAACCCGGAAAGGAGATTGGACGGGGTATTGACCACGGCCGCCCGATATTCACAAGTTTTCTTGACATCTCACAATTTGTAAAGTTATCAGGTTAGATAGCAGTGAATTAACCCTGGTGCATTCAAGTTCCAAGTGCACCACCTGTTATAGAGTTGAACACCTCAAAAGCAGTACGGTAGTTGAGGCATTTTCTTGGTCTATGATTGAGCATATTGACTACATTTGCAAGCTCAGATTCTGTTACTTTCAAAAAATCCGTTCCTTGTGGGAAAAACCGTCTCAGCGGGCCATTTGTATTTTCATTGGTGCCTCTTTCCCAGCTTGCGTAAGGCTTGGCAAAATATACCTGGAGTGACAACTCGTCTTCCAATTCACTGAATTTAGCGCTTTCACCTCCATTATCCAAGGTCAGTGTTTTGCGATAAATATCCGGTATATGTTGAAAAAGATCCAGATTGGCAGCATTAAATAAAACCGCTGGAACGAGAACATATTTTGCAACGTGGCGGTACAGGGGAGGATCTGGGTGCTACCGGGGATCTGGACATTACCGGAACGCTTTCCCTTGCTGGCGCTGGGGTTGGACAGACAATCATCAACGGCAATCAAAACGATCGCGTGTTTGACATCCATGCTGGAGCCTCTGGGGTGCTGATCAGCAATCTCACCATCAGTCACGGGCAAACCTCTGACACCAACAGTTCCGGACGCGGTGGCGGTGGAGTGCGGAATCGTGGGAACATGCGTCTGTTGCAGGCAACTGTTACCGATAATGGTGCGGTTGGCGGAAGGGACTTGGCGTCCTCTGACGGCAACCTGGCAGGGGATGCTGAATGTCTCGGCGGCTGTCGTCCCGCTGCTCTTTTCCCGATGAATTACAAACGGGGGCCTGCCCGTAACTAAATGGATATAATTGACAATGTTATTTTATTACAGCTCCTAAGGAGAAAAGTATGACACTGGCTTTTTTGGCGATTGCGGCGGGATTGGCGGCCCTGATCTGGAGCGCCGACCGCTTTGTGGAAGGGGCGGCCTCCACCGCCCGTCATCTGGGGATGCCGTCGCTGTTGATCGGCATGGTCATCGTTGGTTTCGGCACCTCGGCCCCGGAGATGGTGGTGTCCGCGATTTCCGCCTGGCAGGGAGCCCCCGGCATCGCCTTGGGGAACGCCTATGGTTCCAATATCACTAATATCGCGTTGATCTTGGGGCTGACGGCCCTGATCAGCCCCATCGCCGTGCATTCTCAGGTGCTGCGCAAGGAATTGCCCATTCTCACCGTGGTTACGGCCTTTGCGGTCTGGTTGCTGCTGGATAAAGAGATCACCCGGCTTGATGCCCTGCTCCTGTTTACGGTGTTCGCCGGTCTGATGGGCTGGTCCATCTTTCAGGGTCTGCGGCAAAAGGGCGATGCCCTGGGCACCGAGATGGATGAGGAGCTGGATGAGCACGCCATGCCTCTGTCCAGGGCTGTTTTCTGGCTGGTGGTCGGTCTGGCCCTGCTCATTGCAAGCTCCCGGCTCCTGGTCTGGGGCGCGGTGGAGGTGGCGCGGGGTTTTGGGGTGAACGATCTGGTGATCGGCCTGACCGTCCTGGCGGTGGGCACGTCCATGCCGGAACTGGCCGCATCGCTTATCGCCACCCGCAAGGGAGAGCATGATATCGCCCTGGGTAATATCCTGGGTTCCAATCTTTTCAATACGCTGGCCGTAGTCGGCATTGCCGGGTACATTCATCCCATGACGGTACCGCCGGAGATTCTGTCCCGCGATATCCTGATAATGTGTGTCCTGACCGTTTCCCTCTTTGTGTTCGGCTACGGTTTTCGTGGGCCAGGCCGCATCAACCGCTTTGAAGGCGCGATTATGCTGGCCTGCTATATCGGCTACACCCTGTATCTGGTCAACACCACCTTCATGTCATAACGAAAAAGAGATCTTCATTCCGACTGACTGGCGGGAATAATTCAGCATAATTCGGGCCAGTCTCCTCAATTTTACAACAGCCGACCCGTTGGTAACCTGGATTTTGCTTTTCTTCTTGCTTCAACCTGTTTCATTCACTAATCTATCAGCATCAGTGGTGACAACAGGTCTTGGTACCACTCTCCGAATAGCAAATACAGTAACTGGCGACCGCTGAGGTGCTCATAAGCGGCATGTTACGCCAAGAGCCATTGCCGGAGAGAGCCAAGATCCGCCGTTAAGCTTTTTATGGCACGAATGCGGTTCATCTCAACAATCACAGCTGGTGAAAATCAGGGGCCGTCCCCTCTCACTCAATTTATGGAGGAATCAATGCCGGCAGAAGAAATGCGGGAAAAGGCGATTGAGCTTTTCAATCAACGGTTGCATTGCAGCCAGGTGCTGGCCATGGTCGGCATGGAAAAACTTGGCGTCAGCGACCCGGCGGTGATCAAAGCGCTGGGAGCTTTTGGCGGCGGGATCGGCGGCACCGGCAACATCTGCGGCACTTTAGTGGGCGCTGTCAGTGTCATCGGCAGCCTGTACAGCCGGGGAAGCCTTGAGGAGAAGGAAAACCCCAGGATGTGGGCCGCCACCAAAAAAATCATGAAAATTTTCGAGGAACTGGCGGCACCGCACGGCGGCATCAACTGTTGCCAGATTGCCCGGGTAAACTGGATGGATCGTGATCAGGTCAAGAATTTTTACAAAAATCCTGAGAGCCGACGTCATCAGTGTATTGCCATTGTCGGAGAAACCGCCAAGGCCCTGGGAGAATTGCTGGATCAGGAACTGGAGAGCATGGCCGCTGAAGGTAAGCAGTAAGCGGGGCCTGATTGAATGCATAAGCGATGGCAGTGAGCAACTAAGAAACCTCCTATGTGCTCTCCTTGTTATGGCAAGGGAGGAAACCGGCGTCACGCTTCAAACCTTTGGCCGGGCTGGATTGCCGGAGTCGTACGATTTTTCCTTGATTTCTGTAGACGACCGGTCTATTATTACGTCCATGCGACCAGATACCCGTGAACATATTCTTGCCTGTGGTGGGCAAATCATTCACCACAAAGGTTTCAACGCCACCGGATTGCATGAAATCCTCCAGGCCGCCGGTGTGCCGAAGGGGTCTTTTTATTTCTACTTCAAGAGTAAGGAAGACTTCGGGCTGGCGCTTATTGATTATTACCGGGGCGTGTTCGCGGAGCGAATTGGAGCACTGATAGAAGAGGAAACTCTGCCACCCCTGGAGCGATTGAAGCACTTTTTTCTTTGGTTTCACGAATATTTTGCCAAGGAGGGTTTCATCAAGGGTTGCCCCATCGGCAACCTGGTGCAGGAACTGGGGGACGTAAACCCTGTTTTCCGGGAAAAGCTGAATGCCTCTTTGGAAAAACTCATTCACGTCGTCGCAACGCTGCTACAAGCGGCTAAAGAGCAGGGCGTGCTTCCCGCCCGCCTGTCGCCGGATGCCACGGCGCGCTTTATCGTCTCGGCCTGGCAAGGCGCCCTGCTCCGCATGAAGGCGGTGGCCGGCCCCGAGCCGCTGGATAATTTTATCACGATCATTTTTGAGGTACTGTTGGCTGAGTAATTTACCCCGTTCATCGGGCGAGAGACCTCGGTTCATTCACAAAACAGTTGGCGTGTATTCGCCGATATTAAATAGACGACCAGTCTACTATTCATAACAAGGTGAAAAGTATGTTCATTATCGAGTATCAAACCCCGGAAAAAGCGACAGGCGAAGTGGCGGCCATCTATGATTTTTTTGTCCAAAAAGGAAGCCCCGTGCCGGAGCCGCTGCAACTGATGAGCGTAAGTCCCGGCATACAGAACCTTTTCTTCAACCAGATCAAATATTTTGCGAGCCATCCCGTGCTCAGTTTCCCACTACTGACCGCCATCCGCTTTCAGACAGCACAGGCAATCTGTTTTGACCATTGCACAGCGTTGAACAAGACCTGGTTGACCAAACTCGGCTTAAGCGAGGAGGATATAGCCAATCTTGCCGAAGGACGCACGATTGAGGCTTTCACTGAGGCTGAGAACACACTGCTACAAGTGGTGGCCAAGGTGACCCGCAAAGAGAAAATTACGGCAAGTGAAATCCAGCAGCTCCGCGGACTCGGCTGGAAAGACAGTGACATATTCGACGCGTGCGCGCATGCAACAAACATGATCGGTGGTTCCTACCTGTTTGAGGCGTTCAAGCAATAACCTAAGATTCAGACCTGTTATCCGGTCATGGATGGATTGCTTCCTGACCGGATAAGTCAAATGTATCGCCGCCAACAATCAGGTCGGTTTTGAGATCGAACACCAAATATTTTTTCCTACATACCGCTTTAAGCAGATCATATCTTCAAAGACCATGAAGCTGCCCGCCCCGAAGCTCAACCACTTGGTCGGCAATCCTTTTTACCTGATCATTATAATGGGACACGACCAGGATGGTACAGTTCTGTTTGAGTTGAACAAGAAGCTGTTCAATAGCTTCGGATGTTTGAGAGTCAAGTGATGATGTCGGTTCATCCAGCAATAGAATCTCAGGCTGCATAATCATTGCTCTGGCAATACACATCCTCTGTTGCTGTCCCCCTGACAGAGACAAGGCGGATTCTGCCAGCCTCTCCTTAACTTCATCCCATAACCATACCTTCCGCAGCACATCTTCCACCTTGGCGCGGATTACTGTCCTGTCACGCTCCCCTGCCAATTGCAAAGGAAAGGCGACATTTTTAAAAATACTCATCGGCAAAGGATTGGGTACCTGAAAAACCATGCCTACCCGTCGGCGCAGCCTGTCAACCGCATGCTCCTTTTCATATATATTGCGAAACATGCCTTCAAAATGAATCTCGATCATCCCCGTTATTGAACAGTTAGGCAACTCCTCCCACAACCGGTTCAGAGTCATCAGGAATGTTGATTTACCAGAGCCTGACGGCCCAACAATGGCCGTAATTGCCTGTTTCGGAAAACTGACCGAGGTATCTTCCAGGACCTTCCTGCCATTATAGGAAAAAGAAAGATCGCTGATTCGAATTTTTACTGGTGAGCCCATGCTCTCCTTATGGATGGTAAAATACTTGAGACGTCACACTTTTTTTGATGAAAAAAGCCAGACAAAACAAAAGCAGACAGATAATTAACAGCAGAATCGCAGCCCCATATCCCGTGGCAAGTTCATGCTGATTTGCATATTGAGAAGAAATGTAAAAAATATAAAATGGCAACGCCTCATACGGGGACAAAATCGACCCGGGAATCCCGGCCGAAGCGACAACACCGGTGAGCATAATCACCGCCGTGTCTTCAGCGCAACGTCCGATTGCCAGAATGACTCCGCTTAAAATCCCTGGAAAGGATTGGGGCAGCAGGACATGCACAATATTCTGCAACTTGGTAGCACCCAACGCCAAACCGGTTGTCCTGCTCTGTACAGACAGATTTTCCAAGGCAATTTGAGTGGTACGAATAATGTAAGGCAAGACGAGAAAGGCCAAGGCGATACTTGATATAAACAGGCAGGGCCGCAGGCCTCCGGAAAAATTTTTATTGAGAAAAAGAACAAGACTGAAGCCGAACAGACCAATGACAATGGAAGGCAGACCTGCCAGAACATCGAACAGGAAATTAAATATTTTTTTGGTCCCACCCCGCGCATATTCCGCCAGATAGATGCCTGCAGCCATACCAACCGGAATAGCCCAGCCGACTGACGTGATAACAAGCAGAGATGTACCAACCATTGCCGGAAAGAGACCATCAAAAACCTGTCGCCGCAAGACAAGCGCATCCAAAGGATTAGTTGTTCCGAATATCAACGCAAGATTGACGACCCGCAGCCCCTTGAACAGCAAGTACCCTGTCACGCTACTGATCACCATCAGCAAGATGGTACCGCAACACCATGCAAATACAGGAATTATTTTCTCAACGACCCTGATCAAGTTGACCTCTGCCCCAGGTAGCTGATCGTATAACCAGCATCAGAAGAGTTATAAAAAGATACAGCGACATCCCGCAGGCATATATGGCCTTGAACTCCATACTGTCATTATCAGCCGCAAAAACTAGGGCAATGTGGGAGGTGAGCGTCCTGACGGAATCGAGGACAGAACCCGGTACCTGCACGGCATTCCCGGCAAGCATCAAGGCTATCAGGGTATCACCAATTGCCCGGCCCAGGGAAAGAGTAACACCTATGACAATACCCTGCCAGGCACAAGGTAGAGTAACATGAAGAAATCGCTGGATTCTTGTGCCGCCCACTGCAAGCACTGCATTACCGTAAGATTGTGGTACACGTTCAAAACTGTCGCAAAAAAGCAGGATCATTGTGGGAGAAACAAGCACTGCCAGCATCAGCGAGGCCGAAAGGACACACATACCGGAACCGCTATCAAAAATTTCGCGCATAGAGGGAACCAAAAGAAAAATGCCGACAAAACCATACACAACTGTCGGCATTCCGGTGATTATCTCCACGACTCTGCGCAGCACTCGGCTGAACATGCCTTGACCAACCACCTTTATCAGAATGGCACAGCCCATACTGAGAGGAAAGGCAAACACCATCCCGAGCAGGGAAATGGTTAATGTCCCGACAAGCATAGGATATATGCCGAACAAACCAAGATGCGGCTTCCAGGGGCTGGTTATAATGTCAATAAAAAGGCCTCCCGAGAAGAGTGGAAGGCCGTAAAAAAGCATGAAGCCGAAAATAAAAACGGTAACAAGAGCGCTGAAAAATGCCGCTGAAAAAAAAAGCCTTTCCAGCGCCTTTGCATATCCTATCATTGAACTGGAACAAAACCCTGCTCTGCCACAATCTTCTGGCCTTCAGTCGTAAAGAGATAATCCAGGAATTTCTTGGTCAGACCGGCAGGCTCGCCTTTGGTATTACTATAAAGCCCTCTGGCTATGGCATATTTCCCCTCTTTCACCGTCTGTAAAGATGGCATTATACCGTTAAAGGCAACAGGTGCCACACTCTCGTCAATATGTCCCACCGAGACATAACCAACTCCAAAAGGATCTTGCGAAACAGCCGCCTTCATAGCACCGTTGGAGACTACAAAATTGGCATTACCGGCAATTTGCCCCTTCTTCAGAGCAGCTTTCCAGAAGACCTCTCTGGTGCCGCTGGATTCATCGCGGGTATAAAGGTTAATCTGTTTATCGATACCACCGACTTCTTTCCAGTTGGCTATCTTGCCGGCATAGATATCTTGGACCTGTTCCTGGGTCAGGGCGCGGACCTTGTTGCCGGGATTGACAATGACGCTCACTCCGTCAATTGCCCATTTAAAAAGATGCAGATTATATTTAGAAATCTCTTCATCACTCGGTTTTTTTCCGGTATTCCCAATATCTACCAATCCTTCACCCACCTGTTTGATACCTACGCCGGAGCCGCCGCCGGCAATGCTAACCTGGATTTCCGCATTGACCGTCATAATACGGCGTGCCACTTCTTTCATCACCGGGATATGGGCAGTCCCCCCGGCAATCTTGATTTCCCCTTTCTCTCCCTTAAAACTATCAAAATCACTGGCCATCGCGTTGGTGCAAAAAAACAGAAAAAACAATGCCGTACTCAACAATATCCTTATTTTTGATTTCATACTCACTCCCCTTTTTTATAAATATTGTAAGAAAACCGGAAAAACAGCCAACCATCATATTGAATATAAATACATTTTACGCGCCACAACTCTTCATGCAACGTTAGTTTGTTTCTCATCAAATCAACAAAGCCTGCCGCCATACACCAACAGATAATTGAGCAACTTTTCTTTATTGTACAAAGAGCAAATAATCCAACAATCCCCTATTAGTCAAATAGAAAATTTCGATAAGCAAAAGCGCTAATATAAGTTTTGATGGTTTGGGAAAACATGGTCATTGACTAACAATGCGATTTGTACCATATCATACAGGCAAGGAAGCTCTGCTAAAGAGACCATCAATATTAACCTGAATTGAAGAACGACAATTCAAAATTTGATCCGCAATACTCCCAATATTTCTCTATCTGCATATTTTGTCCACCCCATAATTAATGGCAGATATGTTCCTAACACCAAAGAGGAAATCACTATGCGCCGTAAAGACAAAGAAATTTTACAACTTGATTTGATTCAACAGATCATGAGAGAGGCCCAGGTGTGCCGTCTTGGCCTGTGTAAGGATAATATTCCCTACATTGTCCCAGTATCATATGGCTATGATGGAACCGCTCTTTACTTTCACACCGCTGTTGATGGCCGGAAAATTGAATTTTTCACCGCCAATAATCAGGTCTGTTTTGAGATCGAACACGAGGTGGCTGTTATCCCGAACGAAGAGCGGGGATGCGGCTGGAGTTTTTCCTTTTACAGCATCATCGGCTACGGCGCAGTGGAAGAACTGATTGAAGATGCTGAGAGGGAGCGGGGGCTGCAACTGGTCATGGAGCATTATTCAGGGCGCGGGGATTGGGAATTTCAGGAGCAGCATCTGAAAAACGTCCGGGTCTGGCGCATCAACATTGAACAGGTATCGGGAAAAAAGTCCAAAGATAAAGGCGGGGAGTTTTAAAGGGACGTGTTCCCATAAAAAAAGGCGCATGGCCTCAACTGCCTGAGACCATGCGCCTTTAACTCTGCCATCTCTTTCGTCTATTTCACGCCCAGCACCACATAGTAACTGCGCTTACCGCTGCGGATCAGAAGCAGAACATCCTGGGAATCACCGCTTTTCTGCAGAACCTGCTGCAGCTCCTTGAGGCTCCGCACCGGTTGTCGATTGACCTCTTCGATCAGACTACCCGCCTGAATGCGGGCCAGTGCCGCGGGACTGCCGGGTGTCACCCCGGCAATTAGGACGCCCTGTCCCTTGGTATAGCCAAACTGGCGGGCCAGCTCAGGGGTCAGGTCCTGAAGCGACATGCCCAGCTTCTGAAAAAGCTCATGCTGCTCGGGAGCCCCCGACAGGGCTTTCATATCAGTGGGCTGTTCAGCAACCTGGACGGTCAGCTCCTGCTGTTTTCCCTGGCGAACAAGGACAAGATCAACCTTGGTCCCCGGAGAGGTCATGGCCACCCGATTGCGCAGATCGCTCACATCAGCCACCGGCCTGCCGTCAAAGCTGATAATCAGATCACCCTGTTTGATTCCGGCCTTTTCCGCCGGAGAGTCCTTACTCACCTCGCTCACCAAGGCCCCGGACTTCTCCTGCAGTTTGAAGGAACGGGCAAGGTCTGCCGTCATATCCTGAATCGCCACCCCCAGCCAGCTCCGGGTGACCTTGCCCTTGGCCAGCAGCTGCCCCTTCACCGTTTTGGCCATATTGACCGGAATGGCAAAGCCGATACCCATATAACCACCGCTGCGGGAAAAGATGGCGGTATTGATGCCGACGACCTCGCCATGAATATTGAGCAGCGGTCCGCCGGAATTACCGGGATTGATGGCCGCATCGGTCTGGATAAAATTTTCATACTCATTGATGCCCATCCGGTTCCTGCCCTTGGCACTCACCACGCCGACCGTCACCGTGCTGTCCAGACCAAAAGGACTGCCGATGGCGATGACCCACTCCCCAACCTCCAGTTGATCGGAATCTCCCAGGGGAAGAGAGGGGAATTTACGCCCGTCACTGATCTTGATCAGGGCCACATCGGACTGAGGATCGGTACCGATAACCTTTCCCTCCAGCTCCTGATCGCCTTGCAGGCGTACAGTGATCTTGCCGGCATTCTCAACAACATGATTATTGGTCAGGATATATCCGTCCTCAGAGATGAGAAAGCCTGACCCGGAAGCCTGGGTCTTAAACTGCTCAGGTTGTTGAGGAGTGACTGGCGGCCTGAAGGATGGTCCAAAAAAATGCTGAAAAAAAGGATCATCAAAGGGATTAAACTGATTCCCCGGAGCCACCTCTCCTTTCTTTTCAACCCGCACATGCACAACCGCCGGCTCGGCCTTTTTGACCACCGAGGAAAAAGCCTTGGCCGATTTGTCCAGAAGCCTGATATTTTCATCCTCGGCCGCCCTGCCGTTTGCCGGGAGCCAGGAGAGACCAAGCATAACGATTAAAAGAAGCAGATCAGGCAAGGGTGCAATCAGTAGTCGTGTTTTACTTTTCATGATATTGAAACCTCCTTCTATTAAAGATTCTTGTTGTCTGCCATGGTCATGGCAATGAATGCAAACGATGAATCTGGAAGCCAGCCGCTCCGACCGTTTTCATCATTGATCAGAGCGTAACTGTCATGGCGTTTGATAATGCGAATCAGGCGGCCTTCTTCAATGGCACCCGTGCTTCCCGCGCCGTCAAAAGGAGAGATCAACAGACGCGCATCCGGGGCGATAATGACCGCCTGCTGCCAGTTCCGGTACTGGATTACTCCTCCGGCTGAAGAGATTCCAAGCAGCACCAGGCAGGCGGCGGTCAGGGAAGAAGAAAATCTGCGTAAAACTACAAAACGCAGGGTCGCAAGATGCAGCAGGGCCAAGGACAGCAGCATGATTGCGGCCAGCACTGTCCACTGATTGAGCCCCAGAAGACCGCCCATCTTTTGCCACCAGGGGATTTCCTTCTGAAAAAGCCCCTTTTCCCGGCGCAGCCGTTCCAGATTGGTGTGAATATCTCTACCTCCAGGGGCCAGCAACAGGGCCCGTTCATATTCGAGAACGGCCTTGCCGGTCTGGCCATTTCGGGCATAACTGTTGGCCAGATTATAGCACAATGACGCCGACACACCCGCATGGGCCTCCAGATCTTCATAGATCCGGATGGCCTTGGACAAATCACCGGCCTCGTAAGCCCTGTTGGCCTCCATAAAAGTCTGGCGGTTCTCCGCATCTCCCGCCAGGCATGTCCCGAAGAGGGTACAGAAGGTCATGATAAAACAGAGAAAAAGCAGGGCTGATTTTTTCCGTTTCATCGAAGCTGCCTCAGTTCCTGCTCCAGCCTGCCGGCATATTCGACCATTTCCTGCCGGCTGAGTGGAGACTCGACCACATAGGCACCGCTTTCCGCCGTGGCAAAGAGAGCAATCAATTCGGCATCAGCGGCCAGACGCTGACGCAGATCGGCAAGGGTAATGGCCCCCGGCTCTGTCTGCCAGACAAACCCCAGCTGCGCCTGCATGGCCTTGCGGCAGGCGGCCAGAAATTCCTGCGTATTGCCCTGCCGGCGACTCTTTTCGATCTCACGCAAGCTGTGATCCAGAAGCTGCGCCATCTCCCGGTGGCGGCAGAGGGCAGGATTGCCGGCCAGTCGTCCGGCCCGGATCTTCAAAAAAATAACCGCAACAAGAAGCAGGAGGGAAATCAAAACAACTATCTGAAAGCTGGTCCGGCGTACAAGCGGCATCACGCCCTGCTGGGGAGAACCCAACTGTGAATGCAGTGGGGCCAGATTGATTCCCGCAGCATCCGTACCGCCCTGTGGTCCGTCAACACTGCCGCCATCTTTGCTTCCGGCACCATCAGAAGGCTGAGGTCCGTTATTCCCCCCACTCAGTTGTTCATTCTTCCCTGCATTCTCTTCCTTGATTACACGCAGAGGGATGGGGTCACTTTGCAGGGTTTGATACGTTCCGGCCTCCGGGTCAAAGAAGCTGAAAGAAAGGGGAGGAATTATGGTCTGGTCCATATCTTTGGCGACAATGGCCTGTTCAAAGACCTTGCTTCCCTGCCCCACACGCGCGCCCGGTGTCATTTTTGAGGAAGGCGAATAGCTCTTCCAGCCCTCAGACCGGCTGAGGACAGGGGCCTCGACCCGGTCAAAGTTCCCGCTTCCCTGAACAGTCATGGTCAGGGTTATAGGATCTCCAGGACCTACCTCCGTCGGCTGCGCCTTGACCTGCAAATCAAATTTACCAATGGCCCCGCTGAATCCAGCCGGTTTTCCTTCAGTCGGCAGAGGCAGGACCTGCAGTTCCATATCCTTGCTGACAATCTGAATCTTTTTTTCCTGCAGCTGCTGATTGAAAAAATCGGCAAAGAGATCATTACCAAAAAACGGATCTCCTCCCACAGGCGCACTCCGACGGCGTTTGTCCGGGAGAAGCAGTGTCGCCTCAATGGCAATACTGATACTCTGCCTGCCCTCCTTGATCCCGGACAGGCTTCCGGGCCAGGTGAGAACGGCATAGGGGACATTGTCGACCACCTCTTCCGTCTGCGCCGGTTCTTTATTGGGCTGAGTGAGGACAAAACCGTCTCCGTTCAGCCGGGGCCGGCTGTTGAGACTGGCCCTGAGCCCCCGGCGAAAATAGGCCTTGATCTCAAAGGGCAGGACCTCACCGGCATAGCTCTGTCCCTTGACCGGACTGACCCGCAGAAAGGCCAACTGGCCCGCTTCATCTCCGGTCAGAGGCGACGCCACCCCTCCGCCCTGTGGCGGCACAGCAACAGCTGCCGAGGTCACCGCAAAAGTGATCGCCTCCGTCTGCAGCTGCTTGCCGTCAACGGTGACACTAATGGTCGGGATGGTGTAGCTCCCTGGCCTTGTGGCCTGGACCTGATAAATAGTGGAAACGGAAGAGGAGAGAGAGCCGTTAATCCACTGATGCCGGCTGCTCTGTCCCCGCCGCTGGATGTCAAGGCCATCCACCTGCGGCAGCTCCTCAATGGCGCCGTCTCCATCATTGATGGTAATAGTAAGGGTTGCGGCCTGATCAACGGGAAAGCTCCTGGGGTCAAGTGACGCCGAGACCATGGGGGCAGCATGGGAGATCGTGGCTGCCCCCAGAACGACCAGAAGCAGACAAAGAGCCATCCCCCTGCATCGCACTTCCGGCCTGATAGAGTGTATAATTTTTACCAGTCTTTCCATGTTCCTTCTTTTTCTGCCTCTCCATTCCCCGATCGAGGAACAAAATTCAGTTTACCCTCCTCGTCCTTGAGGCGACTCAGAAGCTGCCTTGCCTCCTCACTGGTCATTGCCTGGCCTCGCTTTTCATCCTGAGCTTGTTGCGCAGCCTGAGAGGCAACAGTATCTTTCTGCTGCTTATCCTCACTGCCGGCCTCAGCGGCTTGAGCAGCCTCGTCCTGCTCTGCTTTCTGTTCCTTCCCGGCCTCGCTTTTGCCTTGCTCTTTGGAGTCACCAGCCTTATCAGCGGAATCCTTTTCCGGCTCGGGTGATGCATTCTGGTCAGCAGACGCATCATTCTTTTGCTGCCGGCCCGGCTCATCCTGCTTTTCCGGCTGGCCCTGTTCACCCTTCCGGCTTTGCTGATCGCCCTGCTGTTTCTGATCCTGCTGTTTTTGATCCTGATCCTGTTGCTGCTGATCCTGCTGATCCTGCTTGTCCTGTTGCTCTTTTTTCTGTTCTTGCTGCTGTTTTTTCAGCTCTTCCAATTTTTTGGTCACCAGATCCCGATTTGCTCTGCTCTCTTTGTCCTGCGGGTTCAACTTGAGGCTGCCTTCAAACGCAGCGAGAGACTTTTGCCACAATTCCTCCACCTGTCCGGGATCACTCTGCACCAGCTCTTCCCCCTTTTTAAACAGACTATTACCCAGATTGTAATAGGTCTGTTCCTGCAGGCCAAGATCGTCACTCTTGAGGGCCTCCTGAAACGAGCTGATGGCATCATCATAGAGATTATTTTTATAAGCCGCCGTCCCGGCATTATAGTGCAGCCGGGGATCATCAGGGTTTTTTTTCAGGGCCTGGTTATAAAATTCCGAAGCTGTAATATAGTCACCATCGGCCCATGCCTTTTCCCCTGGAGAGGCATGGGCCTGATCAAGCCCTGCCAGAGGGATCAATAAAAACAGGGCCACGGTTTTCCGGTTCAGCTGTTTACGAATCCTGCGCCCCGCCGTCTTGATAAAGGGCAACCGAAAGGAGCGTTCCGACTTCCGGCCACTGATCATGAATTCCACCATGAGCAGGAAAATAGCTGCGCCAAGCGGCCAGCTGAAGCGCTCCCTGGGTTCCTTGTGCTGTTTTTCCGCCAGTTCCTTTTTGGGGATGAGGGAGAGTTTCTGCTGGTAGATACGTTGCAGCCCTTCGCCATTTTTACCCAGGGGTACATAAAGCCCGCCTGCGGCCTCGGCGATGGCGGTAAGCGTCCCCTCGTCCAGCTTTGACGTGATGAATTTCCCGGACTCATCCTTGACAAAATTTCCCTGGCCACTGGACGACAGCGGAATCAACTCCCCCTGAGTGGTGCCGACACCCACTGTGAAAATCTTCATGCCATTCTTTGCCGCCTTGCTGGCTGCAGCGAGGGCGTCCCCCTCCAGATTTTCGCCATCTGTGAGCAGAACAAGAATCTTATAATTAGCATTGTTAACAAGAGACGACTCCGCCAGATCAATAGCCCTGGCCAGATCCGTTCCCCCCCTGGGGATGGTGCTGGTGTTAACGCTTGTCAGTGAGGCCTCAAAGGCATTGTAATCAATGGTCAGGGGACACATGAGAAAGGCTGATCCGGCAAAAGGCAGCAAGCCCACCCGGTCTCCTTCCAGCCGGCCTACAAAATCCATGATCGCCAGTTTGGCCCGCTCCAGCCGGTTGGGACGGATATCCTCAGTCAGCATGCTTTTGGAGGTATCAAGAGCAAAGAGGATGTCAATACCCTTACGTTTAACCTCAACCCACTTGAATCCATATTGCGGACGGGCCAGGGCCAAAAAGCAGAAAAAGAGGGCCAGCAGCCACAGCCCTTTTTTCAGCAGCCGGCGGCGGGACGAGACATTCCGGGTCAGACGGCTCAGCAGATGGGCAGTGGCAAAATTCTCCATCTGCACCTGCCGTCTCCGCTCAATCCTGCGCAGGAACACAATGATTCCCAGACAGAGCAGCAGGCCTGCCGGAATCCACAATGGTTGGGAAAAATGTATCACTTAGTCCATTATATGTTGAAAAATATCAGCTATATTAAAGCCTTACTGTTTACGGCAGCCGCTTGTGACTGCCCAGCAGCTCCAGTCCGATAAAGATCAGGGCCACCCCCACCAACCAGGGAAACAGCTCCCGGTAGTGCTCAAATTTTTTAATGCTCCGGGTAGTGGTCTCCATACTATTAATCTCAGCATAGACTTTTTCAAGAGACTCGGTATCGGTTGCCCGGAAATACCTGGCCCCGGTCATTTTCGCCACCTTGCCCAGTGTCTCGTCATCAATATCCACCTTTACCCGCATCAATCGTTTGCGGCCAAAGCTATCCACCACCGGCATCGGGGCCTCGCCCTTGGTGCCGGCGCCGATGGTATAGACCTTGATTTTCAATGCCTGCGCGGCCTCAGCCGCCACCAGCGGCGGCACTGTACCGGTATTATTTATTCCATCTGTGAGGAGGATAAGGATACGCGATTTTGCCTCCCGATCCTGCAAGCGGTTCACCCCGACACCAATGGCCGAACCGATGGCCGTTCCATCTTCCTCCACCATGCCGATAGAGAGCGCCGCCAGACGCTGCAGCAGCCAGTCATGATCAAGGGTCAAGGGGCTGACCATATAGGGCCGTCCGCTGAAGGCCAGCAGCCCGATACGGTCATTGGGGCGCTGTTCGACAAACTGCCCGATCACCGACTTGACCACATCCAGCCGGTTGGCAGCTTGTCCCTGCAGGGTAAAATCAAGGGCCTCCATGGAGCCGGAGACATCAACTGCCAGCAGGATATCAATACCGCTGGCCTTGATCTCGGTGGTGGTATTTCCCAGTTGCGGCCGGGCAAAGGCCAGAATAAGCAGGGCAAGGGACAGGAGCCTGAGGGCGACCAGCAGACGACCGGGCCGCGCCTTGCGCCCTTCGGCCAGAAAAGCCACCAGGGTTGTTGTCGAAAAGAGCAGAGCCGGAGCCGCGCCTCTTTTACCTCTGAGAAGCGCCAGCAGCGGCAGCAGGGCCAGCAGCCACAAGAGTTGCGGATAGAGAAAACGCATTATCCTTTTCCTTTTTCATCTACGACCGGGACGCTAGCCTTGATAAAACTCTCCACTGCCCCTTCCATGGCCTCCATTTCCGGCTGGTCGGGAATGCAATGGGCAAACTTGGCCATATCGCACTGTTCCAGACACTCCTTCAACCGGTCGTAGTGTTCGTCCAGGCTGTTTCCCGCCTGAAGATTACCGGCAAGTCCGAGAAAAAATTCCCGGGTGGTCTGGCGGGTGGAATGCATATGAAACCTGACCTCAACATAGCGACGCAGCACCTCAGCAAGCTGGGCGGCATAGAGCAGGGCCTGTTCCGGATTCATCATCGATCGCAAACGGCCAAGCTCAGCTAAAGCGACATCGTGGGCAGAGGGCGGCTTTTCGCCTTTTCTCCGCCGTTTCCAGAAATAAATAAACAGGCCGACAATCACCAGAAACGCCAGACCTATCAGCAACCAGAGCAGCATTCTCGACGAATCAGGGAGTGCAACCGGGCCCCGGATATCATGAAGGGTGATGGCCTCTTGCGGCTGCCCCGGGGGCATGGGAGCAGATTGGACCTGCTGCGGATCAGACGGGCTGGCGGGAGCGACCAGCTGCAGAGGCTGATTGGTCTCAGCACAGAGAGCATTGCCGGCCATCTCCCCGAAACCAAGGAGAAATACCAACAGCAGGCAGAAGATTCCTGCTCTCATCGCTGCCTCCTTTGCCTGGTCTTGAAAAAATTGAACAAGGCCGGGAGATAGGGTTGGTCCGTGGACAAATCCAGCAGATCAAGACCAGCAGAGCGGATGGCACGGTGCAGACCTTTCCGGCGGCTGGCGGCCAGTTCCGCATAGCCTCGGCGGATGGCCGGATCAGAGGTGTTCAGTTCCACCTGCTCACCGCTCTCCGCATCCTCCAGGGTCAGCCAACCCACATCGGGGAGCTCATGCTCGCGGGGATCGGAGATAATCATGGAGATCAGATCATGCCGCCGGTTGGTAATCTGCAGCTTTGGCTGCAGGCGGCTCAAGGTCTCTTCAAAGGAGCCGGACAGACAATAATCAGAAAGGAGAAAGGTGACACAGCGGCGCTTTGCCACCCGGTTAATGAAATCAAGGGGAACCAGCAGATCGGTCCTGGTGCCCTGCGGCTGAAAGAAAAGGATCTCACGGATAACCCGCAGGATATGGGAGCGGCCTTTTTTCGGCGGGATATAGAGCTCAACAAAGTCACTGAAGAGGATCAAGCCGACCCGGTCATTGTTACGACGGGCCGAAAAAGCCAGGACAGATCCCAGTTCCGCCATCATCTCCCGTTTGGAACCGGCAGCGGACCCAAACTCACCGGAGGCGCTGATATCAATCATCAGCATGATGGTCAGCTCGCGCTCTTCCGTAAATTTCTTGATATGGGGGATACCGGTGCGGGCCGTCACATTCCAGTCAATGGCCCTGATATCATCACCCGGCACATACTCGCGCACCTCGTCAAAATTCATCCCCCGTCCCTTGAAGACCGAGTGATAATTCCCGGCCATGGTATCGTTGACCAGCCGGCTGGTGCGTACCTCCACCTGTCGAACTTTCTTGAGAATTTCTTTGGTGATCTGAGTTTCCATGGGGGGGAGACAATTACGAATTACGAATTATGAATTATGATGGTCTCGCACAAAGTCCAAACTGCCCTGTTGTCATTTCGACAAACGGGAGAAATCTTAATGGTACCAACTGGTTAAGAAGAAAGATTTCTCGCTGACGCTCGAAATGACATACTTTTTCGACTTTTTGCGAGACCATCAATTATGAATTATGATTTGCCGGCAAGTGTCTGTTTGGTACTTTTTTGGATAAAATAGGGCCTGTCCCCAGCAGTATCGGGGGCTGTCTCCATTTTATCCACAACGCAACAGCTGCTTTGCAAGAACAAACTCTTTCTTTGTCTTCAATAAATGCTGATATAACAAAACAATCCGCACAGCAAATAGCTCTTGACCTGAATAACATTTTCACTTTTCATCAGCTCTTGCCATTATCTCCAGCTTGTCCTCATTCGTAATTTTTAATTCGTAATTCCTAAGGTACGGGAACGGTGTCGAGTATCTTTCTAATAATCTCTTCGCTGCTAATACCCTCGGCCTCCGCCTCGTAGCTGATCCGCAGGCGATGCCGCATCACATCCATGGCCGCCGATTTCACGTCATCGGGGGTCACGTAGCCGCGGCCGGCGAGAAAGGCCAGGGCCCGGGAGACGGCCTTCAGGTTGATGGTGGCCCGGGGCGAGACGCCGGTCTCGATATAGTCATGCAGGTCCAGATGAAAACTTTTCGGGTCGCGGGTGGCAAAGACCAGGGAGATGATATAGTCCTTGATCTTGTCATCCATGTAGATGGAATCCACCACCAGGCGCGAGGCCAGAATATCCTCGGGGCCGACAATCGGACTCACCTGCGTCCCGGCATCCGTATGATTGACCGCATCCAGGATTCTCCGCTCCTCACCTCTGCTGGGGTAATCCACCACCACCTTGAGCATGAAACGGTCGATCTGGGCCTCGGGCAGAGGATAGGTTCCTTCCTGTTCAATGGGATTCTGGGTGGCCAGGACCAGAAAGAGTTCCGGCAGCTTGAAGGTGGAGTCGCCAATGGTCACCTGTTTCTCCTGCATGGCCTCAAGGAGGGCGGACTGCACCTTGGCCGGGGCCCGGTTGATCTCATCGGCCAGGATCAGGGAAGAGAAGATCGGCCCCTTCTTGATCTCAAAGGCAGTGTCTTTCGGGTTGTAGATCTGGGTGCCGAGGATGTCGGCCGGCAGCATGTCCGGGGTAAACTGAATCCGCTGGAAGTCACTGTGCACACCCATGGCCAGGGTCTTGACCGCCAGGGTCTTGGCCAGGCCCGGCAGGCCTTCGAGCAGGATATGGCCGCCGGTGAGCAGCCCCACCAGCAGACGTTCAACCAGATGTTCCTGGCCGATGATAACCTTGGCCATCTCCTGGCGCAGGAGCCCCAGCCAGGCGGAACTGTGCCTGACCTGCTCATTGATGGCCTGGATGGAAATGAAGGTGTCCCCGCCCTGTTGCTGACCCGGGGAAGATACCGGCGGAGGAGGAATAATGGCAGAGTTCGTCTGAGTGGTCATGAAGACTCCTGTCTTGGAAAAAGGGAAGCACAACAGCCAATCCTTAAGCTATCAGGATGCCGCTTGTTGTCAAGCACGTAGCGCAATTTTTTTATATAATCATTGTGACCTCAACTGACAACGAACGGTGTGCTGACAACAAGGGACAGAATTCTTTTTTAGAGGGGAGGAGTATTGCCATCCGTTTTTGTCACATGGCCTGTGGCTGGCGATTGCAGGTCGAGAAGAGATTTCAAAATGGGCCCAAAAAAAAATTGCCGTGATATAAAATTCGAGACGTCACCCGACGTTCTTTTCAGGAGGATGAAACCGCCATGGCCGAAACTTGTTTTCCAGTTCCGGCTATGGAAAGGGTATTCTTTTGACTTTGCCATGGGCACTGTGATACGGTTCTAACCGTTGATAACGGCTGACAATTTCAAGAACATATGTAGTCAAATGCACGAATCTCACACCATTCCATCAGTGTTTGGTCGCATAAAATGGAAGACTGTTATCATTACTACCGGCAGTCATTGACTGCGGTCAGGTTACCCTTGGCGTTCGCGCTCAACAAAATACATCTCAGGAACCATGAAAAAAACAACTAATGGAACATATTATGGTTCATCCGACTAAAGCGTACTTGGTTTCATGAAGAGCCATTATCTTCAACTTAAAGAATTCCATATCTCTGTAACCATAGGCTTTCCTCTGCATGGTTTTGATTTTGTTGTTGGTACCTTCGAGGGGGCCGGTCG